>NZ_JBFBEM010000018.1:23388-206372 GCF_040683675.1 Streptomyces sp. NPDC093252
GCAGCCCGCAGCCCGCAGCCCGCAGCCCGCAGCCCGCAGCCCGCAGCCCGCAGCCCGCAGCCCGCAGCCCGCAGCCCGCAGCCCGCAGCCCGCAGCCCGCAGCCTCGCCCCGAACCGCCCCTCGCACCCCCACCCCGCCCCCCGTCCCGACCCGCCAAACTCACCCCCGCTTCCCCATCCAGCAGGAAATAATCCGGTGAACCGCCGGTAAGCGCAGGAGGATCTGCGGCGACTCCCCTTGCTGGAAGAAAGGTCGTACGCATACGGTGTCCATACGCAAGGTTCTCCCGTGGAGGATGGGACATGACGGAAATTCTTGATCACCCGACGACCGATGGGCAGGTTTCTGCTGCGCCCCGGGTGGTCGAGCACCCGGCGTGGCCCCTGCTGAAGGGCGCCGTCGAGCGGATCCGGGGCTGGCAGTCCCCGGACGGCTCCATCGACTTCACCACCGATCGCACCCCGGCTCCGGAGGGCAGCTCGGCCGCCGAGCCCGCCGAGCGCACCCCGACCGCCGGTTCTGCCCCGACCGCCCGGCCCACCCCGGCCACAATGCCCACCCCGGCGGCAGAGCCCACCCCCACCCCCACCCTCGCCACCCAAGCCATCACCCAGATCATCGAGGCCGTACAGACCCTCTCCCCCCTCCTCCCCCACGACGCCGCCTACCACGGTGCCCTGGTCGAGGACCTGCGCCGCTGGTCGGACGGGGGTTTCCGGGTGCCGGACTTCCTCGACTCGCTGCTGGCGTTCCAGCCCGCCGCCGACCGCCGGGACGGCCTCCAGCACCTCGTGGTCTTCGCGATGTACACGCAGAACGGCAATCCGGACCGCAATCTCGAAGCGGTCGTGCTGAGGATGGTCTGGCCGGACTGGCTGGCGGAGCTGGAGCGCACGCGCTACGACAACCCGCTGTTCTGCGGGATCACCTTCGAGGACTTCACCGCCGGGTACGACACCAACTCGGCCGTCCTGTTCCCGGAGACCATCGCCGTACGCGAGGCGCCTGAACGTTTCTCCTGGGGTGGGATCTTCTGCGACCGCGAGGCCGCTCGCTTCCGCCGGGTCACCGCCGCCGCCGTGGATCTGCTCGGCCTCGAACTGCCCGAGGACATCGCCGCGATGGTGCACGACCAGAAGCGCAGCGAAGAGGCGTTCGTGCTCTGGGACATGGTCCACGACCGCACGCACAGCCATGGCGATCTGCCGTTCGACCCGTTCATGATCAAGCAGCGCCAGCCGTTCTGGATGTACGGCCTGGAGGAGCTGCGCTGCGACCTGACCGCCTTCAAGGAGGCCGTGAAGCTCGCCGGGGAGGGCGTTCCGCAGGCCCGTGACGTGCAGTACGCCGTACTGTTCGACCGGATGTTCCGCTTCCCGGTCACCGGTGAGCGGGTCCGCAACTACGACGGGCTCGGCGGCCAGCTCCTCTTCGCCTACCTCCACCGGCACGACGTCCTGCGCTGGACCGACAACAAGCTGTCGATCGACTGGGAACGCGCCCCGCGGGTCACCAACCAGCTCTGCGCCGAGATCGAGACCCTCTACCGGGACGGCATCGACCGCCCCAAGCTCGTCCACTGGTTCAAGGGGTACGAGCTGGTCGCCGCCTATCTCTCCCCGCACCCGGGATCGAAGTGGGCGAAGGGCCCCGAGGCGCTGGATCTGTCGTTGCCGCCCCGGAAACTCGTCGATGACGTGCTTCCGGACGAGTTTCCGCTGAGCATGTTCTATGAGGCGCTGTCCAAGAAGCTGAAGAAGGTGATCGCCTCGACCCGGGGCATCACGGCGGACACCGCCGAGCGCGTCGCCGCGTGAGCGACGAACGCAACGAGAACGCTGCTCAGGAGGCGAGGACCATGGGGAACGGGGCGCTCAGTGGCGCGGTGATCGCGGTGGCCGGCGCGGGCGGGCCTGCGGGCCGGGCCGCCGTGCTGCGGCTGGCGGAGGCCGGGGCGACCGTCATCGGCGCCGACAACGATCCGGAGCGGCTGGCCGAGGCCGTGGACGCGGCCGGATACGCGCACGGCGGCGCCACCGTCGTCGGTGACACGGTGGACCTGCTGAACCGGGAGTCGGCCCAGGAATGGGCGGACCGTATCGAGAAGGACTTCGGCCGGGTGGACGGCCTGGTCCATCTCGTCGGCGGCTGGCGCGGCAGCGAGACCTTCACCAAGACCAGGCTCGACGACTGGGACTTCCTGGAGCTGCTGCTGATCCGCACGGTCCAGCACACCTCGCTCGCCTTCCACGAGGCCCTCCAGCGCAGCGACCGCGGCCGTTACGTGCTGATCAGCGCGGCCGGCGCCAGCAGCCCCACCGCGGGCAACGCCGCCTACGCCGCCGCCAAGGCCGCCGCGGAGGCGTGGACCCTGGCCCTCGGCGACTACTTCCGCAAGGCGGGGGGCGAGGGCGGCCCGCACGCGGCGGCTGCCATCCTGGTCGTCAAGGCGCTGGTGCACGACGCGATGCGCGCCGAGCGACCCAACGCGAAGTTCGCGGGCTTCACCGATGTCACGGACCTGGCCGAGGCGGTCGTCGGTGTCTGGGACAAGCCCGCCGCCGAAGTGAATGGACGACGTCTGTGGCTGACCGAGAAGCCGTGAACCCCCCGAAGACCGACGCGCGCCGTCACCACGACCCGGAGGTCCGCGGTTTCGCCAGCGACAACTACGCCGGCGTCCACCCGGAGATCCTCGCCGCCCTCGCGCTCGCCAACGGCGGCCACCAGGTCGCCTATGGCGAGGACGACTACACCGCGCATCTCCAGAGTGTGGTCCGCAGCCACTTCGGAGCGACAGCGGAAGCCTTCCCGGTCTTCAACGGCACCGGCGCCAATGTGGTCGCCCTCCAGGCCGTCACCGACCGCTGGGGCGCGGTGATCTGCGCCGAGAGCGCGCACATCCATGTCGACGAGTGCGGCGCGCCCGAGCGGGTCGGCGGGCTGAAGCTGCTCACCGTACCCACGCCCGACGGCAAGCTCACCCCCGAGCTGATCGACCGGCAGGCGTACGGCTGGGACGACGAGCACCGGGCGATGCCGCAGGTGGTGTCCATAGCGCAGAGCACCGAGCTGGGGACCGTCTACACCCCGGACGAACTCCGTGCCCTGTGCGACCATGCCCACGCGCTCGGTATGCGGGTCCATCTCGACGGTTCGCGGCTCGCCAATGCGGCGGCCTCCCTGGACGTCCCGATGCGGGCGTTCACCAATGCGGCGGGCGTCGATCTGCTCTCCCTGGGCGCCACGAAGAACGGGGCGCTGTTCGGCGAGGCCGTCGTCGTGCTCAACCAGGACGCGGTCAGCCATATGAAGCATCTGCGCAAGCTGTCCATGCAGCTCGCCTCCAAGATGCGGTTCGTGTCCGTGCAACTGGAGGCCCTGCTCGCCCGTGACCTGTGGCTGCGCAACGCCCGGCACGCCAATGAGATGGCCCAGCGGCTCGCCGAGGGCGTCCGCGCGGTGCACGGGGTGGAACTGCTCTATCCGGTCCAGTCCAACGCCGTCTTCGCGCGGCTCCCGCACGAGGTGACCGTCCGCCTCCAGAAGCGGTTCCGCTTCTACTTCTGGGACGAGGCGGCCGGGGATGTGCGCTGGATGTGCGCGTTCGACACCACCGAGGAGGACGTGGACACCTTCGTCGCGGCCCTCAAGGAGGAGATGGCCCGCTGAGCCGCGCTGCCTCGCCGTCATGAGGCCACGGGGCCATGAAGGCGTGAGGTCATAAAGGCAAGAGGGCGTGCAGCCGTGAAGGCGTGCAGGCATGAAGCACTGAGTGCATAGGTATGCGGTGATCTGAAAAGTCATTGACTCTCGGGTGATCGCTTTCCTATGCTCTGCGGGCATGCGGCTCATCCAGCACACCCCCGACCTGTCCGCCTATCTGGCCGCCGACGAGGTCATCGATCACCACCATCCGCTGGTGCGGCGGACCGCCGCCCGGCTCGCGCGGAACGTCACCGACTCGTATGACTATGCGCGGGCTGCCTTCGAGTTCATCCGCGACACCGTCCCGCACTCCGCCGACAGCGGCGATCCGCGGGTCACCTGGCGGGCCTCGGACGTTCTGGAGCAGCGGACGGGCATCTGCTACGCCAAGGCCCATGTGCTGGCCGCCCTGCTGCGCGCCGAGGACATCCCGGCCGCACTCTGCTACCAGCGCCTTCGGCACGACGGGGGCGACGGGGAGGATGTGGGCGGCGGCTATGTGGTGCACGGACTGACCGCCGTCCGGTTCCATGGTGCCTGGCACCGGCAGGACCCGCGCGGCAACAAACCCGGGGTGGACGCGCGGTTCTCGCTGACCGGTGAGCGGCTGGCCTTCCCGGTGACCAGTGGTGGACCGGGTGACGAGTCCAGTGAGGTGGACTATCCGGTCCTGTACGCTGAACCGCACCCGGTCGTCCTGGACGTCCTCAAGGCGGCCACCGACCGGGCCCATCTGTGGCAGACGCTCCCCACCGCACTCCCGAGGCAGCCATGACGTTCTCCCTGACCGTCTCCGACGAGGTCCGCGCCCTCGCGCCCGGCTTCACCCATGTCACCGTCGAGGCCCATGGACTCGTGGGCGGACCCAGCACCGACGCCGGCGCGGCCCTCCTGGACGACGCCACCCGCCGACTCGCCGAACGCCTGGCCGGACGGGCACCCCACGAGGACCCCCACATGGCCGCCTGGCGTACGGCGTACGCCGCTTTCGGCGCCAAGCCCTCCCGCACCCGCAACTCCGCGGAGGCCCTGGCCCGGCGCGCGCTGACCGATGCCGGACTGCCCCGGATCAACCTCCTGGTGGACCTCTACAACGCCGTCAGCGTGGCCCATCTGATCCCGGTCGGCGGGGAGGACATCGACCGGATCGAGGGCGGGATGCGGCTCGTGCGGGCGCGTGGCGACGAGGACTTCGTGACCACCGCCGGGGGCGAGGAGACGGTCGAGCACCCGGAGCCCGGCGAGGTGGTGTGGCGCGACGATCTCGGCGTCACCTGCCGCCGCTGGAACTGGCGCCAGGGCCCGCGCACCCGGCTCGACGAGGACACCGTCTCCGCCATCTTCCTGCTGGAGAGCCTCGACCCGATGCCCGTCGCGGAGGTGCGGACCGCCGCGACGGAACTCGCCGAACTGCTGGAGAAGTTCAGCCCCGGGGCGGAGATCACCCTCGGCGGGGCGACGACCGGCCCGGGGGTGCCGACGGTGCCGTGACGCCTCCGCGGGGCCCTGCGGGGGCGTACGGGCGGGGGCGGCGGCAATCAGCCAGGGGGCGGCGCACGCCCTGGCCCGCCGTCCCACACACGCGGGAGCGCCTCCAGCGAGGCGATGCCGGTCGTGCAGTCTCGATCGCCGCCCCACGCGCCCGCGAGCGCTTCCCAGGTTCCCGGTCACCAACCGAGAACCCCGGACGCCGCCCCACGCGCGGGAGCGTCTCCGCGTATCCGGCACAGCGGCGGCTGCGGGATCAGGCCGCCACCCTGCGCGCCGCAGCGCCGCAGCGCCTCAGCGCGCCTCCGCCGCCTTGACCGCCTCCGGTGTCGGTGCCGTGCCGCCCAGGTGGGCCGGTATCCACCAGGTGTCGTCGGTGCCCTTGGGGCGGACCGGGTACGCGCGCTGGGCGGCCTCCAGCAACTCCTGCACCCGGCCGCGCAGTCGCCGGGTGAGGGCGCCCGCGTACTCGTCGCGGCTCGCCTCCATCGCCTCGCCGACCCGGACGGTGACCGGGATGTGGCTGCGCTTGAAGTTGCGCGGGTGGCCCTTGGTCCACAGCCGCTGGGTGCCCCACACGGCCATCGGGACGAGCGGCACGCCCGCGTCCTGCGCCAGCCGGGCCGCGCCCGACTTGAAGCTCTTCAGCGTGAACGACTCCGAGATGGTGGCCTCGGGGAAGACCCCGATCACCTCGCCGGAGCGCAGCGACTCCAGCGCGTGCCGGTAGGCGGTCTCGCCCTGCTTGCGGTCCACCGGGATGTGCTTCATGCCGCGCATCAGGGGACCGGACACCTTGTGCCGGAAGACCGACTCCTTGGCCATGAAACGGACCAGCCGCTTCTGGGGCAGGGCCGCCAGACCGTTGAACACGAAGTCCAGATAGCTGATGTGATTGCTGACCAGCACGGCACCGCCCGACCGCGGGATGTTCTCCGAACCCTGGCAGTCGATCTTCAGATCCCACACCTTGAACAGCGTGCGGGCGAAACCGATCACCGGGCGGTACACAAGCTCTGCCATGGGCGGGACAGGCCCTTCCTGCTCTGCCTGGGAAGGGACTCCCGGCGGAAAGTTACGCGGCCGTAGGTTTACGGCATCTCGCAGATGGTGCCCGAAGAACGAACAGGGGGCCACCCCTGGTGCCCGCGACCGGCGTAATCCTCGTCACGTCCCATGATCCACTTTGTCGCGTCCCCTGCCATCGGCGGCGCCCCGCGCGCGGGACCGCCGTTCCGGAGGGCGTTCCCGGGGCCGCTCCAGGAGCCCGCTTCCCACCCCTCCGCGCTACCTCGGCCGCACCGCCACCCGCCGTGCCAGCACGTACATCTCGCATCCCAGGCAGTACCCGAACGCGGCGTTCAGGAAGGCCGCCGCGAGGGCCGCCCCGGTGGCCGCGAGGCCCAGCCACTGCGGGCCGAGCACATACCCGGCGAGACCGACCAGCGCGAAGGCGAGCCCCACGGCCTGCGCGAAGCGGGGCGGCTGGGGCGGCTCGAACACCGTCGGCGGCCCGATCCGGGGCCGTACCAGCCGACGGAAGACCCAGCCGTACGGCGAGCGGCCCACTCCGCCCACCGCGCCGAGCGCGAACGCCAGCGTCTGCCAGGCCAGCAACCAGGCGCTCCCGGTGACCAGTACGGCCGCCAGGACCGCGGCGGTCACGGTGGCCCCGAACCGGGGTCCCCTCACATCGATGTCCATGAATCAACTATTCCGTAGCCCGGACGCCTCCACGGGCCGGGAATCTTTGCAGTCTGATGAACGCTGCACCCGTCGATGACCGGACTGATGGTGTGCCTGGCGGTGCTCGCGGCGGCGAGCGCCTATGGAGTGCTGCACAAGCGGCGGAGCGGGAGGGTACGGGTGCGCGGGCGGGACGACGGCAAACGGCTCGGCGCGGCCGAACTGGGCGGCGCGCTGGGGGAGCGGGCCACCCTGGTGCAGTTCTCCAGCGCCTTCTGCGCCCCGTGCCGGGCGACCCGCCGGATCCTGGGCGAGGTCGCCGCGATGGTGCCGGGCGTCGCCCATGTGGAGATCGACGCCGAGGCGCGCCTGGACCTCGTCCGCGCGCTGGACATCCTCAAGACGCCGACCGTGCTGGTGCTCGACGCGGACGGGCGGATCGTACGGCGGGCGACCGGGCAGCCGCGCCGGGCGGATGTGATCGCGGCGCTGGGTGAGGCCGTGTGAGCCGGGAGGCGGCGGAGCGTCGGACGGGTCACTCACCGGCGGTGAATCAGGTCCCATGTGCCCCGGCGTACTTGACCGGGGCCGCCGGGCGTCGGGAGCCTGGTCGTATGCGCGGGATCGCCCCATGACGGCCGTACCGGATCTGGAGTCCGCCCCGGGTGGGGTCCGGCCCGGCTCGCCCGAACTGCTGCGGTCGTTCTTCCGGCGGCACGCGGCGGGGGTCGCGGTGATCACCGCGCGCGGTGCCCGGGGTCCGGCCGGTTTCACGGCCACGTCCCTGGCGTCGGTCGCGGCCGAACCCCCGCTGCTGTCCTTCGGGATCGCCACGGGGGCATCGAGCTGGCCCGCGGTCGAGGCGGCGGAGTACGTCGGGGTGCATCTGCTGGCGGAGCGTCAGCGGGAGCTGGCGGACACCTTCGCGCGCAGCGGGGCCGACCGGTTCGGGCCGCCCACCCGGTGGACGGAGGGCCCCGAGGGGGTGCCCCTGCTGGCGGGGGTGCTCGCCTGGGCGGTGTGCCGGGTGCACGCGCGCGTGCCCGCGGGTGACCATCGGATCGTGATCGCCGAGGTCGTCCGGGGCGACCCCACGGGGTCCGGACGACCCCTGCTGTACCACCGGGGGGACTTCACCGGCCTGCGGGATTGATCACGTGGCCCCGCGACTGCGGGACCGTCCAGTTCCGGTTACGCTGCGTTGCAAAGGTCACAGTTCAAAGCGCTTGCTCAGCGGGCATGGGTTGAGTGTACTGACGAGTAATATCTTGGCCGGAGCGCAGGTCGCCCCGGCCGGGACCGGCCGCCAGGGGCGCCTATGCTGCCTGCTGGAAGGCAGCCGAGAAATGACGATTGCAGTAGGAGAGCCGGCGTGAGCTTGAGGATCGTTGTCACTGTGAAGTACGTGCCCGACGCCACTGGCGACCGGCACTTCGCCGATGACCTGACCGTCGACCGCGACGACGTCGACGGACTGCTCTCCGAACTGGACGAGTACGCGGTCGAACAAGCCCTCCAGATCTCCGAGAACTCCGACGACGACGTCGAGGTCACCGTGCTGACGGTCGGCCCCGAGGACGCCAAGGACGCGCTGCGCAAGGCCCTCTCCATGGGCGCCGACAAGGCGATCCACGTCGAGGACGACGACCTGCACGGCACCGACGCCATCGGCACCTCCCTGGTGCTCGCCGCCGCGATCGAGAAGGCCGGCTACGACCTGGTCGTCTCCGGCATGGCCTCCACCGACGGCACCATGGGCATCGTCCCGGCGCTGCTCGCCGAGCGGCTGCGGGTGCCGCAGGTCACGCTGCTCTCCGAGGTGTCCGTCGCGGACGGCAAGGTCACCGGCCGCCGGGACGGCGACGCCGCCTCCGAGCAGCTCGAAGCCTCCCTGCCGGCCGTGGTCTCGGTCACCGACCAGTCGGGCGAGGCCCGTTACCCGTCCTTCAAGGGCATCATGGCGGCCAAGAAGAAGCCGGTGCAGTCCTGGGACCTGTCCGACCTGGACCTGGACGACGACGAGGTCGGCCTGGAGAACGCCTACACGGTCGTCGACTCCGCCACCGAGCGCCCGGCCCGCACCGCCGGCACGATCGTCAAGGACGAGGGCGAGGGCGGCAAGCAGCTCGCCGCATTCCTCGCGAGCCAGAAGTTCGTCTGAGTCCGCCGCCCGGCGTTCCGAGCCCGCCGCACGGCGGCTCGACCGGCGCCCGCCCGCGGCCGAGGGCACCCCGCCCCGCCGCCCGGCGCGCCGCACGACTCTGAGGCGCCGGCCGCCCCGCCCCCTTCGCACCGCAGGAGAGAAGAAGTCCCATGGCTGAAGTTCTCGTCTACGTCGACCACGTGGACGGCGCCGTCCGCAAGCCCACCCTGGAGCTGCTCACCCTCGCCCGCCGGCTCGGCGACCCGGTCGCCGTCGCCCTGGGCAACGGCGCCGCCGACACCGCCGCCGTCCTCGCCGAGCACGGCGCCGTGAAGGTCCTCACCCACGACGCCGCCGAGTACGACGACTACCTGGTCGTCCCCAAGGTCGACGCCCTCCAGGCCGCCCACGGGGCCGTCTCCCCGGCCGCCGTGCTGGTGCCGTCCTCCGCCGAGGGCAAGGAGATCGCCGCCCGGCTCGCCCTGCGGGTCCACGCCGGCATCATCACCGACGCCATCGACGTGGAGGCCGGTGACGAGGGTCCGGTCGCGACCCAGTCGGTGTTCGCCGCCGCCTTCACCACCAAGTCCCGCGTCGCCAAGGGCACCCCGGTCATCACGGTCAAGCCGAACTCGGCCGCGGTCGAGCCCGCGCCGGCCGACGGTGCCGTCGAGGCCCTCTCCGTGACCTTCTCCGACCTGGCCACCTCGACCCGGGTCACGTCCCGCACGCCGCGCGAGTCGACCGGCCGTCCGGAGCTGACCGAGGCCGCGATCGTGGTCTCCGGCGGTCGCGGGGTCAACGGCGCCGAGAACTTCGCCGTCATCGAGGCCCTCGCCGACGAGCTGGGCGCGGCCGTGGGCGCCTCGCGCGCCGCCGTGGACGCCGGCTGGTACCCGCACACCAACCAGGTCGGCCAGACCGGCAAGTCCGTCTCGCCGCAGCTCTACATCGCGGCCGGCATCTCCGGCGCGATCCAGCACCGCGCGGGCATGCAGACCTCCAAGACCATCGTGGCGGTCAACAAGGACGCCGAGGCCCCGATCTTCGACCTGGTCGACTACGGCATCGTCGGCGACCTCTTCGACGTCGTGCCGCAGCTCACCGAGGAGATCAAGACCCGCAAGGGCTGATCGTTCCCCGGCCGATCCCCCTAGGGTGCCTCCCCGGGTGCCCTACGAGACCCCCGCGGGCTCCCTGTGGACCCCTGCGGAAGCTGTACGAGGCCCCCGCGGGTTCCTTGCGGGACGCTGCCGACGCTGTGCGAGGCCCCTGTGACCGCTCTTGTGGCGGGCGCGGGGGCCTCGGGCGTGTCGTGGGCGCGGCGGCGTTCAGCCGGGCGTGGGTGCGCTGCCGTTCCGCTGGCAGCGTGGTGGCGGTCAGCCGAGTGTGAGGGTCGCCTGCACCGGCAGATGGTCGCTCGGGAACCGGCCCTCCAGGGCGAAGGTGTTGATCTCCGCGCGGTGGGTGGTCACCCCGGGTGTGGTGAGGATCCAGTCGATGCGGTCGCCGTCCGGGGTCAGCGGGCGGTAGCCGTGGAAGGTGGCGTACAGGGGGCCGCGCTCGGCGGCGGTGTCCCAGGTGTCGGTGAGTCCGGCGGCCAGCAGCGTGTCGTGGACGGGGCTCCGGTGGGCGGCCTCGTTGAAGTCGCCGGTGACCACCAGCGGCAGGGCGGGATCCAGGGCGGCGATCCGCCGCACGATCAGCTCGGTGGCCCGGGTGCGCGCGTACGCGCTGCTGTTGTCCAGATGGGTGTTGAGCGCGATGAACTCCCGGCCGTCGTCGCCCCGGTCGCGGAACCGGACCCAGGTGACCATCCGGAGGGAACCGCCGCCCCAGGTGTTCGATCCGATCACGTCCGGCGTGTCGGACAGCCAGAAGTGGTCGAACTCCAGCGGTGTGAGCCGCCGGGTGTCGTACAGGATCGCCATGAACTCGTCCCGGCTGCCGCCCGCGCGGCCGGTGCCGATCCAGTCGTGGTGCGGCCCGAGGTCGCTCTCGATGTCCCGCACCTGCTGGTACAGGCCCTCCTGGGTGCCGATCAGATGGGGCCGCTCCCGGCGCAGCAGCGCGCGCATGACCGGTCTGCGGACGCTCCAACTGTTCGGCTCGGCGGTGCTCGCGTAGCGCAGGTTGAAGGACATGACCTCCAGCCGGTTCCCGGGGCGTTCGTCGGCGGACGCGGCGGCGGTCAGGGCGGCGCCCGACAGGGGCACGGCGACCGTGGCGGCGAGCGCGCTCTTGAGGCCCGTACGGCGGGTGACACGGCTGCGGTTGGGCACGGGGGCTCCTTCGCGGGGTGCACGGCGGCCGGACGGGCGCCGTGCGGGGTGTGTGAACCGAAGTGTGGACCGAGGTGTGGGCCGAGATATGGATCGAGGTATGAATCGAATGTGTACCGAAGTGTTCTACCGCCGTATGAGTTGGGTGTGAACATGCCGAAATGCAGGAGTGTCCCGGTGCGGAAGGGGTGTTGACCCGGGGTGGACCGGCGGATAGCTTCATTCAACGGATTGTTGATTCCATGAAGCGGAAAAGCGGAGGGTGTGGCATGGGCCAGGGCCAGCAGGAGCGGGTGCGGACGAGCCTCGCGGGCGCCGTCAGCGAGGAGATCAGCGCCTCCCTCGCCCCCGTCGACGCCGAACTGGAGCGCCGCTACCCGGGAGACCCCGGCACCCGCCAGCCCGTCCACACCGTCTACGTCCCCGGCGACGCCTTCACCGCCGGCACCGTCCGCTCCTGGGGCGACCGGGCCCTCGCCGCCCTGGACGAACACGCCCCCGACGCCGCCTCCTTCGCCGCCGTCCTCGGACTGGACGACGCCCTCGCCGAACCCGTCCACGCGCGCGTGCGCGCCAAACTCGCCCAGGAGCCGGTCGAGGACCTGCGCGTCGACTTCGAGGACGGCTACGGGCCCCGCCCCGACGCCGAGGAGGACGAGGCCGCCGCCCGCGCCGCCCGGCTCGTCGCCGAGGCGTACGCCGAGGGCACCGCGGCCCCCTGCACGGGCATCCGTATGAAGTGCATGGAGGCGCCGGTCCGCGACCGGGGCATCCGCACCCTGGACATCTTCCTGACCGGACTCGTCGAGGCGGGCGGGCTGCCCGGCGGGCTTGTCCTGACGCTGCCCAAGGTGACCTATCCCGAACAGGTCACCGCCATGGTCCGGCTCCTGGACGCCTTCGAGAAGGCACATGCCCTGGAGCCCGGCCGGCTCGGCTTCGAGATCCAGATCGAGACCAGCCAGTCCATCCTGGGCGCCGACGGCACCGCCACCGTCGCCCGCCTGATCCAGGCCGCCGAGGGCCGCGCCACCGGCCTGCACTACGGCACCTTCGACTACAGTGCCTGCCTCGGTGTCTCCGCCGCCCACCAGGCCAGCGACCACCCCGCCGCCGACCATGCCAAGGCCGTCATGCAGGTCGCCGCCGCGGGCACCGGCGTACGCCTCTCCGACGGCTCCACCAACGTCCTGCCGGTCGGCCCCACCGACCGGGTCCACGACGCCTGGCGGCTCCACTACCGCCTCACCCGGCGCGCCCTGGCCCGCGCCTACTACCAGGGCTGGGACATGCACCCCGGGCATCTCCCCACCCGCTACGCCGCCGTCTTCGCCTTCTACCGCGAGGGCTTCGAGGCCGCCGCCACCCGCCTCGCCCGCTACGCCGGGCACACCTCCGGCGACGTCATGGACGAGCCCGCCACCGCCAAGGCCCTCAGCGGCTATCTGCTGCGCGGCCTGGACTGCGGCGCCCTCGACAGCGCCGAGGTCACCGGCCTGACCGGACTGTCCCGCACCGACCTGGAGAACTTCGCGACACCCCGGCGGGGAGACCTCACGGGGGCGGCGTCCCTCTGATCGTCCCGGACATCGCGGGGGCGGTGCCCCCGCGGGGGCCTGCGCCGGGGAGGAGGCGGTGGGCAGTGCCCCCCCGGGGGGGCCTGTATCCGGGAGGCGCAGGGCTGCCGTCCCGGTTCGGTTGGGGGTCTGTATCCGGGAAGCGGCGGGTCGTCACCCCGGTAGGGGGACTGTGCCCGGGAAGCGACAGGCCGTGACTCCGGCGAGCCGCCGGTGCCCGTGCAGCGGCCGGTTCCGTCACCGCCGTCCGCGCGGACACCCGCTGTCAGTGGCGGTCCGTAGGCTGTGGACGATCACAGGGATGCCCACGGCTCCCCGGTGCCCGGACTCCCGGTCGCCCGACCCCGCCGTACGAACCTCTCCAGGCCGGAGGCCATGACCAGTCCTTGTTCCGCGAACAGTTCGGTGCCGCGGGCGCCGACCGACGGATCGGCGCGCACCCGTGCGCAGAACTCCTCCGGAGTCGTCCCGCACAGCTCCCGGAGCCAGGGGTGCGCGGCCAGCAGCCCGGTGAGCAGGGCCCGCTGGTCGCCGTGGCGCAGACGCGTGCCGTGGCCGTCGTGCAGCACGCCCCGGCGATTGACGTAGGCGTACGCGCCCGGGAGGGTCCGTCCGTCCGCCAGGTCGATCCGGACGTCCGGCGCGGGCAGCCAGCCCCGGCGGTAGTTGCCGTCCGGCAGGGGTACGCCCTCGCTGGCGTCGACGGCGGCCAGTTGCCCGGCGTCGAGCCAGGTGAGGAACAGCTCCCGAACCGTGCCCGGCGCCGCGAAGGGGGACGCGCTGATGTATCCCATCCGGCTGACGTGCGCCGACACGCCGATGTCGAGCCCGGTGACCCGTGCCTTGACCAGGGGGAGCGGCGTCGTGATCGCGCACTCCGCGAGCTTGGCGCGGAGCTGGGCGGGACTGGCGTTGGAGCCCACGGCGAGCACGGGTACGCGGTCCTCGTGGACCAGCCGGGTCAGCGGCAGCAGCCGGTCCCCGGCGAGGAGCGCGGAGTCGTCGGGCCGGGCGCCCGGGTAGGTCAGCGGGTCGTCGCGGGGGACGACGTCCAGGCCCAGGGCCTCCAGGGTGGGGCCGGGACCTGGGCCGGGGGCTTGGAAGGGGCCGTCGCGAGGAGTAGGCGCGGGCGAGGCTGCTGGGGTGGTCGCAGAGGTGGGCCCCGGCGTGCCCTCGCCGTCGCCGAACGTGCCCGGGTACGCGGGGGTGGTGGGCGCAGGCCCTGTACGTGGCCCGGCGCCCCCGCCGTGTCCGTCCGTCGCCTCGTGCATCGCGCCGTTCCTCAGTCCTGCGGCGGCAACTCGCCCGAGCCGCGCTTGATGAGCCGGGTCGGCAGTTCGATCCGCTCCGGTGTGATCAGAGTGCCGTCGAGCTGCCGGAACAGCCGCTCGGCGGCCGTCCGGCCGAGGGCCGCAGCGTCTTGGGCGACCACCGTGACACCCGGCTGGAGCAGATCGCCCAGCTCGATGTCGTCGAAGCCGACCAGGGCCACCCGGCGCCGCTGCTCGGCGAGGACCCGGATCACGGTGACCGTCACCCGGTTGTTGCCCGCGAAGATCGCGGTGACCGGATCGGGGCCCGTGAGCATCTCCTCGGCCGCCCGCCGGACCCGCTCCGGGTCCGTCACCCCGAGGGATATCCAGGCGTCGGCGATCTCCGTCCCGGCGTTCTCCATGGCGGCCCGGTAGCCGCGCAACCGCTCGGCGGCGGTGTGGATCCGGGGCCGGTCGCCGATGAAGCCGATCCTGCGGTGACCGCCCGCGATCAGGTGCGCCACCCCGTCCCGGGCCCCGCCGAAGCTGTCCGAGAGCACCGCGTCGGCGTCGATCCGACCGGCCGGACGGTCCACGAACACCGTGGCCACCCCCGCGCGGATCTCCGGCTCCAGATAGCGGTGGTCGTCCCCGGCCGGGATCACCACGAGGCCGTCCACCCGGCGGGCGCACAGGGCCAGCGCGAGTTCCTGCTCACGCTCCGGGTCCTCCGCGCTGGAACCGTTGATGAGCAGCGCCCCGTGCGCGCGGGCCACCTCCTCCACCGCTCGGCTCAGGGGCCCGTAGAACGGGTCGGCGAGATCCTCCAGGACCAGCCCGATGCTCGCGGTACGGCCCTTGCGCAGCACCCGCGCGCTGTCGTTGCGCCGGAACCCCAGCGCGTCGATCGCCTCCTGCACCCGCCGCTCGGTCTCCGGCGTGACCCCCGGCTCCCCGTTGACGACCCGCGAGACCGTCTTCAGACCGACCCCGGCTCGTGCGGCCACGTCCTTCATGGTCGGCCGATTGCCGTAACGGGTGGTCGGGAGGCCGTCTGCTCGGCGGTGCGTGTCGGGCACGATGTGGTGTCCTGTTCCTGTGGTCCGCGGTGATGCGTCGGCGCATCGGGGCAAATGAGGATGTGGCGTCGAGCATAGGGCCTGGACAACGTTGTCAGAGGCAGGAGAGACTGTCCACCGCAATCTTCGGCCCGCGCGCCCCACCGCTGGACCGGCCTGCCCATTCCCCGCAGCACCGCGGGGAGACCGACCTTGGTTGACGGGGAGATCCGACTCTGATGCACACCGACCTCGTGGCAGCTCTCGACATCGGCGGTACCAAGATCGCCGGGGCGCTGGTGGACGGCCACGGCACGATCGTGGCGCGGGCGCAGCGCGCGACGCCCGCGCAGGAACACGGCGACACGGTGATGGGAGCCGTGGAGGAGGTGCTCCGGGACCTCGCCGCCTCGCCCCACTGGGTCCGCGCGGACGCCGTCGGCATCGGCAGCGCGGGCCCGGTGGACGCCACCGCGGGGACCGTGAGCCCGGTGAACGTCCCCGGCTGGCGCGGCTATCCCCTGGTCCACCGGGTCCGGGAAGCGGTCGGCGGACTGCCGGTCGAACTGATCGGCGACGGTGTCGCCATCACCGCCGCCGAACACTGGCAGGGCGCCGCGCGGGGCCACGACAACGCCCTGTGCATGGTCGTCTCCACCGGCGTCGGCGGCGGGCTGGTCCTGGGCGGACGGCTGCATCCGGGACCGACCGGGAACGCCGGGCACATCGGCCACATCAGCGTCGAACTCGACGGCGACCCCTGCCCGTGCGGTTCGCGCGGGTGCGTCGAGCGCATCGCCAGCGGTCCCAACATCGCCCGGCGGGCCCGGGAGGGCGGCTGGCGGCCCGGCCCGGACGGCGACACCTCCGCCGCCGCGGTGGCCGCCGCCGCCCGCGCGGGCGATCCGGTGGCCGTCGCCTCCTTCGAGCGCGCCGCGCAGGCCCTCGCCGCCGGGATCGCGGCCACCGCGACCCTGGTCGAGATCGACATCGCCGTGGTCGGCGGCGGGGTCGGCAAGGCGGGGGCGGTCCTCTTCGATCCGCTGCGCAAGGCGCTCGCCACGTACGCCACCCTCTCCTTCGTCCAGCGGCTGACGGTGGTGCCGGCCCAGATGGGGACGGACGCGGGGCTGGTGGGCGCGGCAGCGGCGGTACTGGCGCGGCGGTCGGACCCGACGGTGGCGGGGGTGTAGGCGGGGCGGAAGTGTGGGTGGGGGCGGGGGGCTTGGGGCGGATCGTGTTCGTTTTGCTGTGCATGAGCGATCGTTTGAATGAGTGATCGCTCTGGCTGAGATCGCTCATGCACGGCCCCGCTCCCGGTCGCCGTTCCCGCTGCTGTTGCCGTGGTCCAGCGGGCTGCGTCGGCGTGGGCGTGTCGCGGTCGGCAGTTCAGGCGGGCGTCCGCCCAGTCGCCGTGGTCGGAGGTGATGCCGTCGCCGCCGTCGATGACGAGCGGGCGGACGGTGCTCGCGCCGGTCACGTCCGCGCGGAGCGCCTGTGCGGGCGCCGAGGTGGTGAGGACGCCGGTGGCGGCGGTGAGCCGGTCGTCCGCCGGCTCTGGAACGCGACCGTGCCCCAGGCGCCTTCCTTGTCGTCGACGACAACCTCGGCGGTGATGGCCGAGCAGTGGCCGCCGGTGCGGTACTCGATCTTGCTCTCGGCATGGACGCCGAGGACCTTCTCGTACGCCCTGCCCTTGATGGGGATCGGGGTGCGGCCGAGCGTCGTCAGGTGGGTGTCGAGCGGGGCGGGGCGGCCGGCCTCGACCAGGGAGCGGCTGTCGGGGCCGTACTCGACGGCGGGCGGGTTATGGGCCCAGCGGAAGTCGGCCCGGACCCGCAGCAGCACGGTGCCGTGGGCGGGGACGGCCGCGGCGAGGGTGCCCGCCGTGTTGCAGGTGCGGTGCTCCCACAGGTCCCGGCTGGTGTACCCGGCTGCGGCGAACAGACCGACGGTTCGGGTGGTCGTGGCGACGCGCTGCGGGCTGGAGGACTCGCTGAACAGGGCCACCATGCGGCTCCCGTCCCGCATCTCCTTGGCGGCCACCCGGCGACCGCCGTCGGACGAGACACCCCTGCCCTGCTCGCCGAGCGGCTCCTGGTCGACGGCGATGACCTCGCGGTTGCCGAGGATCTCGAAGGTGGCCTCGGGCGCCTCCCGCAGAGCGCTGCCGATGAGCAGCGGCGCGGCCATGACCGACCACATCGAGAAGCGGGTGCGGTACTCGGTGTCGGTCATGTCGCCGTTGCCGACCTCCAGCATGTCCGGGTCGTTCCAGTGGCCGGGTCCGGCGTACTGGGCGAGCGGCAGACTGCGCTTCATGATCGGGAGCACCGAGCCCCAGTCGTCGCTGATGTCCCCCCTGGTGCGCCACAGTGGGCCGACGCCCTCGGCCCACTCCCAGGGCCTGTTCTCGCCCCACTCGCAGATGCTGTGGACGATGGGGTGCCCGGTCTCCTCGGTGGCGGCCCGGAGCGCGTCCCGCATGGTGGTGTAGCGCTGGATCGCCTCCACGCCCTGGTCGTTGCAGTTGTCGTATCTGAGGTAGTCCACGCCACAGTCCGCGAACTGGCGGGCGTCGCTGTACCCATGGCCGAGGGCGCCGGGGAAACCGGTGGAGTCGCAGGTCCTGGTGCTGGTGCAGATGCCGAGCTCCGGACCAGTTGTTGGGACCCATCGGAGGGGTGGGGGGCCAGACCGTCGGCCGGATCGGGGGCGGTCGGTCCTCCGGTCGGCGCCCCGGACCGGATATCGGCCCCCTGTGTGCCGGTTGAGGTCCGGTGTGAGGGGCGGTCGGGGCGCTGGAGCCGCGCTGTGCGCATGTGCTGTGCTCCTGTTCAGTGCGCCTGTTCCGAGTGTCGTGCTGTGCACCCGTCCGGACCATGGCCGTGACCCGCGTACCGCTCGGGGAGTTGAGGGGGGCATGAAGAAGCGCAGCATGCTGGCCATCGCCTCCCTCGCCACCGGATTCGTCGTCGCCGCCGTGACCCCGTCCCACGGGCTCGGCGACGCGCTGACCGACATCGATGTGAACGGCACCCTGAGCGCCGTCGACCACACCATCGCCAGCGACAGCCTGGCCGTCGAGGAGAACGCCCTGGGCGGTGGCGGCCACCAGGAGTGACCGGCGGTTCCCCGCCCCAGCGCCATGGCGCCGGACCCCGTACGACGGGGACCGGCGCCATGGTGTTTCCCCCGCCGTCCCCCTCGCCGTCACCCGCCCTCAACTGGGGCTGGTTTCCGTGGCAGGGTGGAGCGGGCAAGCCACAGGGGCCAACAGAAGAGGGGGAAACGTGACCGTCGTCTGGATCAACGGTGCGTTCGGTGCGGGAAAGACCACCACCGCACGGGAACTGATCGAGCTGATCCCGAACTGCACGCTCTTCGACCCCGAGGTCATCGGCGCCGCGCTCGCACAGCTACTGCCGGCCAAACACCTGGCCGAGGCCGGCGACTTCCAGGATCTGCCGATCTGGCGCCGCCTGGTGATCGACAGCGCCGCCGCGATGCTCGCCGAACTCGGCGGAACGCTCGTGGTGCCCATGACGCTGCTGCGCCAGGACCACCGCGACGAGATCTTCGGCGGCCTCGCCGCCCGCCGGATCGCCGTCCGGCATCTGGTGCTCACCCCGGCCGAAACGATCCTGCGCGAACGGATCGCCCACCGGGAGGTCCCGCCCGACCTTCCGGACGGTGAGATACGCGTCCGGCAATGGTCGTTCGATCAGATAGAACCGTTCAAGACCGCTTTCGGCTCATGGCTCGGCGGGGACGCGCATCCGATCGACAACGGTTCGCTCACTCCCCGGCAGACCGCCGCCCGGATCACCGACGCCGTCGGCGCGGGGCACGTCCCGCCGTGCGACATCGTGCAGAGCCCGGAACCCACCGCCGAGACGGTCGCCTCCGGGGTGCTCCTCTTCGACGAGCGGGACCGGGTCCTGCTGGTCGACCCGACCTACAAGCCCGGCTGGGAGTTCCCCGGCGGTGTCGTGGAACCCGGCGAGGCCCCTGCCCGCGCCGGGATGCGCGAGGTCACCGAGGAGACCGGCGTCCGGCTCGAAGAGGTGCCCCGGCTGCTCGTGGTCGACTGGGAACCCCCCGTACCGCCCCGCTACGGCGGACTGCGCCTGCTCTTCGACGGCGGCCGGCTCGACTCCGGCCGGGCCGCGCGGCTGCGGCTGCCCGGCCCCGAACTCCGTGACTGCCGCTTCGTCACCGAGAGCGAGGCCGCGCGGCTGCTGCCACCCGTGCGCTACGAGCGCCTCAGATGGGCCCTGCGCGCCCGTGAGCGCGGCTCGGTGCTGTACCTGGAGGCGGGGGTGCCGGTGGGAGGGGGCGGGCAGGAAGGGGGCGGCGGGGGCGGCTGAGGAGGACGGTGGCGGGGCTGAGGGGGGGGATGGGTAGGAAGACGGTGGCGGGGGGCGAGGAGGGGGGCCGGGTCAGGGCCCCGAATGGCGCCCTTGGGCGCCGTCGTATCAGGGCGACGGCCGCCAGTGGCCGGTGCCGCCTCAGGACTCCGGCCGTGGGCCACCTTCCGCCCCGGAAACCGCACAAGGGACCCCGGTGACTTACCGGGGTCCCTTGGATCGTGATTCGCGTACTCGTGCGCAACTCGATCCCGGGCACCGATCGAGGTGCCGGGGGCCGGACGCCACCTCGCGCGAACAGGGTGCCCTGGACTCCCGCCCGGGTCCGGTGCCCCTGGCTCCCTGCCACCGTCCTGGCGCCCCGGGTCCTGTCACGGTCCCTGCGCCCCGGGATTCCCGCCCTCGCCCGGGCGTTCCAGGGAACCCGCCTCAGCTCGCCGCGTAGTTGCGCAGGAACAGGGCCTCCGCCACCGAGAGCCGCTCCAGCTCCTGCGGGGACACGCTCTCGTCGACCGCGTGAATCTGGGCCTCCGGCTCGCTCAGGCCGATGAGCAGGATCTCGGCCCCGGGATAGAGCGAGGCCAGGGTGTTGCACAGCGGGATCGAGCCGCCCTGGCCCGCGTACTGCATCTCCTGGCCCGGGTAGGCGACCGCCATCGCCTCGGCCATGGCCCGGTACGCGGGGCTGGTCGGGTCGGCGCGGAATGGCTGCCCCTGGCCGACCTGCGCGGTGGTCACCCGGGCGCCCCACGGCGTGTGCGCCTCCAGGTGTGCCTGGAGCAGCTTCGTCGCCTCGGCCGCGTCCACACCCGGCGGCACCCGCAGGCTCACCAGCGCGCGGGCGCCCGCCTGCACCGACGGGGTGGCGCCGACGACCGGCGGGCAGTCGATGCCGAGGACCGTCACCGCCGGGCGCGCCCAGATCCGGTCGGCGACCGTGCCCGACCCGATCAGCTCCACCCCGTCCAGCACCTTGGCGTCCGTACGGAACTGGGACTCGTCGTACTGGAGGCCCTCCCAGCCGGAGCCGGTGGGCAGGCCGTCGACCGTGGTCGAGCCGTCCTCGGCGCGCAGCGAGTCGAGGACGCGGATCAGCGCGGCCAGTGCGTCCGGGGCGGCGCCGCCGAACTGACCGGAGTGCAGATTGCCTTCGAGGGTGTCCACCGAGACCCGGACCATGGTCATACCGCGCAGGGTGGTGGTGACCGTCGGCAGGCCGACCCGGAAGTTCCCGGCGTCGCCGATGACGATCGTGTCGGCGGTGAGCAGGTCGGGGTGCGCCTCGGCGTACCGCTCCAGGCCGCCCGTGCCCATCTCCTCCGAGCCCTCGGCGATCACCTTGATGTGCACCGGCACGCCGCCGTTCGCCTTGAGCGCCCGCAGTGCCAGCAGGTGCATGATCACGCCGCCCTTGCAGTCGGCGGCACCGCGCCCGTACCAGCGGCCGTCGCGCTCGGTCAGCTCGAACGGCGGAGTGGTCCAGGCGGCCTCGTCCAGCGGCGGCTGCACGTCGTAGTGCGCGTAGAGCAGGACGGTGCGGGCGCCCTCGGGGCCGGGCAGGAGGCCGTAGACCGACTGGGTGCCGTCCGGCGTGTCGAGCAGGGCGACGTCCTCGAAGCCCTCGGCGGTCAGCGCGTCCGCGACCCAGCGGGCGGCGCCCTCGCTCTCGCCCTGGGGGAACTGGTCGAAGTCCGCCACCGACTTGAAGGCCACCAGCTCGGTGAGCTCCGCCTTCGCCCTGGGCATCAGCGAGGCGACGGTCTCGGCGACCGGATTCGACGACATGGGCACGCTCCTCGTAGGTGCGACGTTGTACTCGGTGAACGGGTCCGCGCGGTCGGCGGGCGCCCGGAAGCACCGCTGCTGGTCCCCGCACGCTCGCGTGTACGGACCGGCGGTGCTGATGGGCGGCCGGTGACCGCGCGAGTGTAGGCGCGCCCTTGTGCGGGGCGCATACGCAGCAGATCCTCCCACAGTGGCCTGCGGCGGCACGGCCGTAGGATGCGGGGGACAGTCGGCAGGCGGCGGATCGGGAGCAGTAGACCATCGTGAGCAGCGAGAACTCTTCGGCGGACGACGTGCGGCAGGTGTGGGACGTCGTCGTGGTGGGCGCGGGGCCGGCGGGCGCCTCGGCCGCGTATGCGGCGGCGGTCGCCGGGCGCCGCGTGCTGGTGCTGGAGAAAGCCGATCTGCCCCGGTACAAGACCTGCGGGGGAGGCATCATCGGCCCCTCGCGCGACGCGCTGCCACCCGGCTTCGAACTGCCGCTGCGCGACCGGGTGCACGCGGTCACCTTCTCCCACAACGGGCGCTACACGCGCACACGCCGGTCCAAGCAGATGCTGTTCGGTCTGATCAACCGACCGGAATTCGATCAGCAGCTCGTCGAGCACGCCCAGAAGGCGGGCGCCGAGCTGCGGACCGGGGCCACGGTGTCGCGGGTCGAGCAGCACGGCTCCGCCGTCCCGGACCGGCGCACGGTCGCCGTCGTCCTCCAGGGCGGTGAGACCCTGCTCGCGCGCGCGGTGGTGGGCGCGGACGGCAGCGCCAGCCGGATAGGAGCCCATGTCGGCGTCAAGCTGGACCAGGTGGACCTGGGGCTGGAATCGGAGATCCCGGTCCCGGAGACGGTGGCGGAGGACTGGAAGGGCCGGGTCCTGATCGACTGGGGTCCGATGCCCGGCAGTTACGGCTGGGTCTTCCCCAAGGGCGACACGCTCACGGTCGGGGTGATCTCCGCGCGCGGCGAAGGCGCCGCCACCAAGCGTTACTTGGAGGACTTCGTGGGGCGGCTCGGCCTCGCCGGGTTCGAACCGAGCATCTCCTCCGGGCACTTGACCCGCTGCCGGGCCGACGACTCGCCGCTCTCGCGCGGGCGCGTGCTGGTCTGCGGCGACGCGGCCGGTCTGCTGGAGCCGTGGACGCGCGAGGGCATCTCCTTCGCCCTGCGCTCCGGGCGCCTCGCGGGCGAGTGGGCGGTCCGGATCGCGGAGGCGCACGACGCGGTGGACACCCGCCGCCAGGCCCTCAACTACGCCTTCGCGATCAAGGCCGGGCTGGGTGTGGAGATGGCCGTCGGCAAGCGGATGCTGCGGATCTTCGAGCGCCGGCCGGGGCTGTTCCACGCGGCGCTGACGGGCGTCCGCCCGGCCTGGAAGGCGTTCATGGACATCACCCGGGGCGCGACCTCGCTGGGCGAGCTGGTCCGCAGCCGTCCGATCGCCCAGCGCGCGCTGGCCATGCTGGACCGCCGGATGCCGCCGGAGCCGGACCCGGAGCCGGAGCCGGACCTGAAGGCGGACCCGAAGGCGGACACCGAGCCGGAGGCGGGGGAGGAGCAGCCGCGCGGCTGATGATGGCAGTGGCTGGGTGGCTGGGTGGCTGGGTGGCTGGGTGGCTGGGTGGCTGGGTGATCGGGTGATCGGGTGATCGGGTGGAGCACTGGTCCGGTGCCGGGTGGGGAACGGTGCCGGGTCCCGGCCCGGCCCGGCCCGACCCGGGCCCAGGAGGGGGCATGGCAGCAGCTCATGGACAGGGCGGCTGACAAGCGCGGCAGCTCATCCATCGGATCCGATGATCACATCACTTCACAAAAGTGATCCGGAAGACCGGATGATCAGGAGCGATCCGCCGCAGTTCGAGGTCCGATGACTCGGGGCCGACGCCCCGGAAGAACGCCCCCACCTCCGCCTTCCAGCGCCTCAGATAGGCCCGCAGCACCGGCGGCTTGTCGTCCTCGGAGACCTCGGTCGCGGTGAACCGGTCCCTGTTCCGGCCGAGCCGCAGCTCACCCCCGCCCGCCGCCCGCAGGTTCCGCGTCCACTGCACATGGCCGCGCGGGGCGACCAGGTAGTAGCGCCCGTCGAGGGTCAGCAGATTCACCGGCGTGGTCCGCCACTCGCCGCTCGTGCGGCCCCGTACCGCCAGCACCCGCGAACCCCAGACACTCACCCCGCGCGCGGTCAGCCAGGCGACGGACCGGTTGAGGACATGGACGGTGAACCAGCCGGGCTGCTGCACATGAGGGGACATGATGACTCCTAGAGCTGCACATTCGTACAACTTCGCACAACACGCTTAAAACTGATCAAACGAACTCAAGGGCAGTCTGCCCGAACTGTGTCCGCGCGGCGCCGCCACCCCGGGCCGCGTACTCCCCAGGAAGTACCCGCACCCACCCCGTCCGGCTGACGGCACAGGTCGCCGGGGGCGTCTAGCGTGGCGGGCATGGATGTGGCGGCGGGCGGCGACAGGCAGCGCGGGCGCCGGGGCGGCCCGCCGACCTGGTGGCGACAGGGGCCGACCTGGTGGAACCGCTGGGACGAGACCGCCGACACCCGCCGCTGGCCCTGGCGTTCCACCCTCCTGGTGACCGTCGTCGTCATGGTCGGCTCCACGTTCGCCGCGCACGCGCAGGAGGGCGAGCGCGCCCCGCTCGACCCCTTCGCCCGCGCCCTCCTGCTCGCCGGCTGCGCCCTGCTGCTCCTCCGCAGGCGCCACCCGGTCCCGGTCGCCTTCGGTACGGCGCTGGCCGCGATGGTCTATCTGGGTGCCGGGTACCCGTACGGGCCGGTGTTCCTGGTCGTCGCGCTGGGGTTCTTCAGCGCGCTGGCCGCCGGTCGGCGCCGGGCCGCCTGGGCCGCTCTACTGCTGCTGTGGGGCGGGCACGTCCTCGTCGCGCACTGGCTGTACCGCTGGCTGCCGCCCGCCGGGGACGCACCGGCGCCCTGGGGGCAGGAACTCGTCGTCGCGGCCTGGGTGGCGGCGATCGTCGCGGCGGCCGAACTGACCCGGGTCCGGCGCGAGCAGTGGGACCGGGAGCGGGCCGAGCGCGCGCAGGCCGCCCGGCGCCGCGCCGACCGGGAGCGGCTGCGCATCGCCCAGGAACTGCACGATGTCCTCGCCCACAGCATCTCCGTGATCAATGTCCAGGCCGGGGTCGGACTCGCCCTGCTGGACTCCGACCCCGAGCAGGCCCGCGCCGCGCTGACCACCATCAAGGCGGCCAGCAAGGAGGCGCTCGGCGAGGTCCGCCAGGTCCTCGACACCCTGCGCGCCCCCGGTGACGCGCCCCGCGCCCCCGCGCCCGGCCTCGACCGGCTCCCCGAACTGGTCGAGCAGGCGGCCTCCGCCGGGCTCGCCGTCCGGGTCGAGGGACGCCCGCCCCGGCTGCCGCCCGGTACCGATCTCGCCGCGTTCCGGATCGTGCAGGAGGCGCTCACCAACGTCGTACGGCACTCCGGGTCCCGGCGGGCGCGGGTGCGGCTCGCGCACGACGGGTCCGCGCTGCGGCTGCGGATCGACGACGACGGGCCCGCGACCGGCGCCGACGCCGGAGGCAGCGGCAACGGGCTCGCCGGGATGCGGGAGCGGGCCGCCGCGCTCGGTGGCACCATCGAGGCCGGCCCACGCCCCGACGGCGGTTTCCGGGTGCTGGCCGAACTGCCCCTGACGGCGCCCGAGCCGGACGGACCGAACGAGAGGGAGCCGAACCCGTGATCCGCGTACTGCTCGCCGACGACCAGTCCCTGGTGCGGGCCGGTTTCCGTGCCCTGCTGGACGCGCAGCCGGACATCGAGGTGGTGGCGGAGGCGTCCGACGGCGAGGACGCGGTGCGCGCGGTGCGCGAACTGCGGCCGGACGTGGTCCTGATGGACATCCGTATGCCGGTCCTCGACGGACTCGCCGCGACCCGCCGGATCACCGGGGACGAGGAACTGGGCGAGGTGCGGGTGGTCATGCTGACCACCTTCGAACTCGACGAGTATGTCTTCGAGGCGATCCGTTCCGGCGCGTCGGGCTTCCTGGTGAAGGACACCGAACCGGAGGAACTGGTGCGCGCGGTCCGGGCGGTGGTGGCCGGTGACGCGCTGCTGTCGCCCGGGGTGACCCGACGGCTGATCGCCGAGTTCGCCGCCCGCTCCAAGGAACCGGCGGCGACCGGTGGGCTCGGGGAGCTGACCGAGCGGGAGCGGGAGGTGATGGCGCTGGTGGGGATCGGTCTGTCCAACGACGAGATCGCCCGCCGCCTGGTCGTCAGCCCGCTCACCGCGAAGACCCACGTCAGCCGCACCATGGTCAAGCTCGGCGTCCGCGACCGGGCGCAACTGGTGGTGCTGGCGTACGAGTCGGGCCTGGTCCGGCCGGGCTGGCTGGGGTGAGGGGAGGGCGGGGGAGCGGAGGACGGAGGAGCGGAGGACGGAGGCGCGGACGCCGGGCCGCCGGGTACCGGAGGGGGTGCGGCTGAATGCCGGGCGCCGGGTACCGGGTACTGGGTCGCGGGTGTCCCCGGTACCGGGTACTGGGTCCCGGGCACCCGGGGTCCCGGGTACTGGGTCCCGGGCGTGCCGGGCGCCGGGTATCGGGTACTGGGTCGACGGCACCCCGGGTGCCGGGCATCGGGTCAGGACGCCGAGCCGCCGCCCCTGCTCCGCCGGAAGGCGTACAGCACACTCGCCACCCGCACCAGGAACACCACCGGCGCCAGGACCGTCCCAGCGAGCCGCAACAGCCGTTCCAGAGGGCCGGGGAGGTCGAACAGCAGCGCCGGACCGGCCACCGCGCCGAACAGCAGGGCCGCCGCGAACACCCCGCTCACCAGCGCGTATCCGATCTCGACGGTGAGGGCGTCGCGGTCGCTCAGTGAGTGGTGTCCGTCCCCGTGCCCGCCCCCGTGCCCGCTCATTGCGGCAGTTTCGCACAGGTGTGTGCACAGGGGGAGCGCATATGTGTGCACAAGGGGGAGTACAGGTGAGTGCACGGAGGGGGGAGCGCAGGTGTGTGCCCGGCGGGAGAAGCGATCCCGCCGGGCACACCTGGAGGCGGTCCCCCGAACTCAGTCGCGGACCGCGATGCGCTCCGCTTCCGCCTCCCGGGTGGTGGACTTGGTGACCACGAGGGACCCACCGCGGCGGCGGGTCCTCAGGCCGGGCAGGGACAGCAGGAGTCCGGTGAGAGCGATGCCCGTGACGACGTACAGCCCCGGGCGATAGCTGTCGAGGATCGCCTGCGGGGTGGCGTTCTCGGGGTTGTCGGGGGCGCCCGCGGTCACCACCGCGGTCACCACGGCCAGGAAGATCGCGCCGCCGACCTGGACGGAGGTGTTGAGCAGACCGGAGACCATGCCTTGTTCGTGGTCGTCGACGCCGTTGGTGGCCTGGATGTTGAGGGAGGGGAAGGCCAGGGCGAAGGCGGAGCCGATCAGCAGCATGCTGGGCAGGATCGCGGCGGCGTAGACGGGGTCGAGGTCGATCCCGAGGAACAGGGCGTAGCCGGTGGCCATCAGCGCGAAGCCCACCACGAGCAGCCGGGGGGTGCCGAACCGGTCGACGATCGACCCCACCTTGGTCGCCGAGAGCGCCACGACGGCGCCGGACGGCAGGAACGCCAGCGCGGTGTGCAGCGCCGACCAGCCGAGCAGATCCTGCATGTAGAGCGTGACCAGGAACTGGAACCCGATGTAGGAGCCGAACAGCGTCATCGCCCCGAACTGGGCGCGCAGTTGGTGTCCGGAGCGCAGCACCCCCAGCCGGATCAGCGGGCTCGGCGAGCGGCGCTCGACGGTGACGAACGCGGTCAGCAGGGCGACGACGGCGGCGAAGGACAGCAGGGTGCGGGCGCTCGTCCAGCCGGCCTCGGGTGCCTGGACGACGGTGAAGACCAGCAGCAGCATCGAGGCGGTGCCGAGGACCGCGCCGGGGATGTCGTAGCCCTGGTGGCCGCGTTCGCGGGGGCTGCGCGGGAGCAGCTTCAGGCCCGCGATCAGCGCGATCAGGGCAATGGGGGCGGGGAGCAGCATGGTCAGCCGCCAGCTCGCCTCGGTGAGCAGTCCGGACAGCACCAGGCCCATGGAGAAGCCGGTGGCGGCGCAGGTGGTGTAGATGGACAGGGCCCGGTTGCGCAGCGGGCCCTCGGGGAAGGTGGTCGTGATGATCGACAGTCCGGCGGGCGCGGTGAACGCCGCGCTCAGGCCCTTGATGAAGCGGCTGGCGATCAGCAGCGGACCGGAGTCGACCAGCCCGCCGAGCAGCGAGGCGACGGCGAAGACACCGAGCGCGATCAGGAAGACCTGACGGCGGCCGAGCAGGTCGGCGGCGCGTCCGCCGAGCAGCAGCAGACCGCCGTAGCCGAGGATGTAGCCGCTGACGATCCATTGCAGGGTCGAGGTGGACAGGCCGAGGTCGGCGCCGATGGACGGCAGGGCGACGCCGACCATCGACACATCCAGAGCGTCGAGGAACATCGCGGCGCAGAGCACCAGCAGGGTGCCCCACAGGCGGGGAGTCCAGCGTCCGGAGGACACGGGAGCGGCGAGCGGAGTGGTCATGGACGAGAACACTACATGCGCATGCATTGATTGCAAGAGCATTTAATTCAGGTGCAACAAAACCCGTTTCTCTGCTACGGTGCGGTCTATGCCGGTGACGAGCGACGGGGCACGGGGCGGGACAGCAACGGGTACGGGTATGGGCGCAGGCATGGGTCCCGGTGCCGGGGTGGCCGTGGGCGAGCGGGCGCTCGTCGGTCAGTGGCGCGACATGCTCGCCCTGCACGCCCGCACCCAGTGCGAACTGGACCGCGCCCTGCACACCCACGGCCTGGGCGCCAGCGACTTCGAGGTGCTCGACGTCCTCGCCGACGCGGCCACCCCGGACGGCGAGTGCTCCTTCCGCGTCCAGGAGATCTCCCACCGCATCCACCTCAGCCAGAGCGCCCTGTCCCGGCTGATCGCCCGCCTGGAACGGGACGGCCTGGTGGAGCGCGCGATGTGCCCCGAGGACCGGCGGGGCGTCCGGGTCGTCCTCACCGGCAGGGGCCGCGCCCTGCACGCGGCGGTGCTGCCGGTGCAACGGGCGGTGCTGGCGCGGATGCTGAACGGGGGGTGAGGATCCCTTCCGGGGCGGGACCGGGGGAGGGGGAGGAGGGGGAGAGGGAGGTGGGCGGGCGGACCGGGCTCGGTCCGCGCTTGAGTCCGTCCTGACCGCTCGCCGCGAGAATCCCCGTCCCCCCGCTGCCCGTTCAGATCCCGGACGTCTCCCGCCACAGCCGGGCCAGTGAGGTGTCACCGGAGATCGCCGGCACCGGCACCCGGTTCCACAGCGCCAGATACAGCCGGGCGGCTGGCCCCGACAACTCGCACTCCACGGCCGCCTCCGCCGTCCCCTCGCCCCTCGTCGCGACCGGCGGTTCCTGCGACAGTCGTACGGTCCATACGGCGTCGTCGGCGTCATCGGCGTCCGAGGCGCGGATCCGCAGCGCCCGGGGTTCCGGCGTCCGCACCCGGCTGCGCTTGCGGGCGTGGAAACCGCGCAGCAGCTCATCGATGCCGTCCACCGCGAAGCCGGTGTCGATGGGGGAGGGGGTGGTGCCCAGCGCCGATTCGGCGTCGAACCGGTGCACGGTCGTCTCATGGGCCTGACGCCGTCGCCAGAACGCCAGCGGGGAGGGCGCGGGCAGAAAGGTCCAGCAGTCGGTGTCCGGCGCGGCCCGGGTCAGCGTCCCGACCAGCGCGCGGTGGCCGTCCCGGAACCAGTCCACCAGCTCCGTACCGTCCAGCTCGGGAGGGGTGGCGGGCCGGTGCGGCTCGCGGAGGCCCTCGGCGACGCAGCGGGCCGCCCAGCGGTGGACGGTGCCGGTGTGCAGCAGCAGATCCCGCACCCGCCAGTCCGGGCAGGTCGGAACCGGGGCGTCGGTCCCCGCCCGTTCGGCCGCCACGGCCAGGGTTTCGCCTTCGTCGGCGAGGGTGGTGAGGAAGCGGGTGGTGTCCATGGGGGGAGTCTGCCGGACGGGGTGGCGGCACGGGAGGCTGCGGCGCGGCGCCTCGCGGTCGGAGGGGCCGGGGGAGCCGGAGTCAGGGGAACCGGAGTCGGAGTCGGGGTCGGGGTCGGGTTACCGGGTCTCTTGCAGAAAGCCTCGGCGTTCATGCCGGGGATGAATTCATCTCAGGGCTGCTCTGACGTGCACTTCAGAGCGGTCGTTGTTGCTGCTCGATGTACTGGTGGACGGTCGCCAATGGTGCTCCGCCGCACGAGGCCGAGAAGTACGAGGGCGACCACAGTTGTCCGTGCATGATGGCGTGGTTGGTCCGGCCGGTGAACTCCTGCCGTATCCGGCGGGCGGAGACGCCCTTGAGGCTGTTGACCAGCTTCGAGACGGCGACCTTGGGCGGGTAGTGCACCAGGAGGTGGACGTGATCGCGTTCGCCGTTGAACTCCTTCAGCTCCGCTTCGAAGTCCTCGCACACCTTGCGCATGATCTCCTCGCAGCGGGTCAGCATCTCGTCGTTGAACACCCCGCGCCGGTAATTCGTCACAAAGACCAAGTGCACATGCATCGCCGAAACGACGTGTCTTCCACGCCTGTAGTCGTTCTCTCCGCCCATGAGACCAATCGTAGTAGGATCTTGGCTGTGCAGCTCCGCTACAACTACCGGGCCTACCCGGACGCTGTGCAGCGCCGTGCGCTGGCGAGTGCGTTCGGGTGCGCCCGCGTGGTGTGGAACGACTGCCTGCGCGACCGCAGGGAAGCTCACGCGGCCGGGCTGCCGTACGTGAAGTCGGCCGAGCTGTCCCGGCTTCGCATCACCCAGGCCAAGCGCACCGCAGAACGCGCCTGGCTCGCCGATGTGTCAGCCGTCGTCCTGCAGCAGTCCCTCCGGGACCTGGACACCGCCTACAAGAACTTCTTCGACTCGATCAAGGGCAAGCGGCAGGGCCGCAGAGTCGGCCCTCCCCGGTACAAGTCGAGGAAGGACACCCGGCAGTCGGTCCGCCTCAACACCAACGCCTTCTCCCTCCAGGGCGACGGCACCGTGTACGTGGCCAAGGTCGGTGGTCTCAGGGTCAAGTGGTCCCGCCGCCTTCCGGCCGCGCCTACGTCCCTGACCGTCACCAAAGACCGCTGTGGCCGGTACTTCCTCAGCTTCGTCGTGGACACCGAGCCGGACATCCTCCCGGAAACGGAGACCGACACCGGTATCGATCTCGGCCTGTCCGCCTTCGCCGTCCTGTCCGACGGACGGAAGATCGACAACCCCCGTTTCCTGCGCAGGGCGGAGAAGAAACTCAGGCGTCTTCAGCGGGAGCTGTCCCGCAAAATCAAAGGATCGAAGAACCGGGCCAGGGCCCGTACCAGGGTTGCACGCCAGCACGCGCGTGTGGCGGACCGGCGCCGGGACTTCCACCACAAGGCATCCACACAGATCATCCGCGACAGCCAAGCGGTGTATGTGGAAGACCTCGCGGTGTCCGGCCTCGGCCGTACCCGGCTCGCCAAGTCCGTGCATGACGCGGGATGGTCCGCGTTCGTCGGCATGCTGGAGTACAAAGCGGCTCTGCACGGCCGCACCTTCGCCAAGGTGGACCGTGCTTTCCCGTCCTCGCAGGTCTGCTCGGCCTGCGGATTCCGGGACGGCCCCAAGCCCCTGCACGTCCGGGAGTGGGCATGCAGCGCGTGCGGCACCGTGCACGACCGCGACCACAACGCAGCCCGCAACGTCCTGTTCGAAGGACGCCGTATCGTCGCCGCCGGACGGGCGGAGACGCCAAACGCCTGTGGAGTGCCGGTAAGACGGGCACACGTGCCCGCACAGCGCGGTGAAGCAGGAAGCCCCCGGAAGGGTCAGACGACCCAGGCCGGAATCCCTGGACATTAGGCCAGGGAGCACGTCAAAGGCCGGTCGGGTAGTCCACGCCGTCCAGGCCGGGGACGACGACCTTGGCGGGGTGGTTGCCGGCGGCCACGAGTTGTCCGACGGCGTAGTCGGTGACGCAGCCGGACAGCAACTGGCGAGGGTCCTCCAGCACCACGCGCAGCCGGGTCACCAGGGACCGCCAGTCGTCCGGGCCGTGGATGACGGGCATCTCGCCCACCTCGGTGAGGCCGCCGGGGCTGAGGTCGGGGGCGTTGAGGTCGGGGGCGCTCGCGGAGCCACCGGGGGAGTAGCGGGGGTGGCCGGTGAACATCAGTTCGCCCAGTTCCACCGTGGCCCGGGTGTTGCTCCAGACGCGGCGCAGCGGCTCCTCCAGCGCGGCCACCTCCGTGAGGTCACCGTCGGCGGGGGTGGCGAAGGTGGGGGCGTGGGGCGCCATGTAGAGGCGTTCCAGGGGGAGTTCGTAGCGGGAGGCGCCGAGCAGCATCGCGGCGACGCTGGAGGTGTTCCAGGTGACTCCGGCGGTGGGGCGGCCCTGCTGGCCGGCGACCAGCACCATGGCGCGGGACCAGTCGATGCGCTGCGCGCCGAACCAGCGCAGGACGCGGTGGGCGATGTCCAGCCCGGCCAGGAAGAACGTGGCGATCATCATGCGGTTGACCGGCACCGGCAGGGGTGCGGTGCCGCCGCCCTCCAGATAGTCGGCGCGCAGGGTGTGGCCGCCGAGGTAGTCCGGGTCGGTCAGCGCGGTGCGCAGATAGCGGGCGGTCACGGCGCAGGAGTAGTCGACCATCGCGGCGATGGCCGCCTCCCGTCCCTCGAACGCCTCCACGGCGATGACGTCCCGCCACAGCTCGACGCCGTTGGCCGCGCGGGCTGCCTCGACCTGGACGAGCAGCCGTTCGGCGGCCGGGCGCCAGGCGCTGTCGCCGTACTTCTCGGCGAGTTCGACGAGGGTGGCCAGGGCGGGGCCCAGATGGGAGATCCCGGCGATTTCCTTGAAGCCGCGGGTGCTGAGGCGGAAGCCCTCGACCATGGGGGGCCGGCCGCCGCCGGGGTAGAGGGCGAAGTCCCGCGCGGTGGCCACGATCAGCGGATCGTCCGCCCGCTCCCGCGCGGCCACGGCGGTGAGCCGGGCGCCGATGCTGTCGGGGGCGGCGGTGTAGGTGGTGAAGAGGTCCACGAGTGCCGGGCTGGACCGGTCGGGGCCCGCGTACGCGGTGCCGCCCGGCGCGCGGACGGGCTGGGGCTGGGACTGCGAGGGCATGACGCCTCCCGATCGATGTGCGGATGAAGAGCGAGGATGAAAAGTGAAGGTGAATTCAGCTTCACTTATGGGGAAGGGGGGTGTCAAGCACCGGGGCGCGGTCCTGGCGGGTCATGCCGGGTCGTGCCGGGTCGTGCAGGGTCCTGGCGGGCTTCGGCGGGCCCCGGTGGGGCGGACGTGGCCGGATCGCACCGTGCGACGGGGTTTGACGCCAGTGGTCCGCGTCAAGAAAATGAAGCGCCCGGAGAAGTGAAGCGCTCTTCACTTTTTTGCCGTGAGGGAGGGAGCGGGCCCGTGCCCGACGCCGTACCGACCAAGGGGCAGCGCTCCGCCGCCGAACTGAAGGCGGCGGCCCTGCGGGTGATCGCCCGGCAGGGCTATCTCGCGGCCAAGGTCGCCGAGATCACCGCCGAGGCGGGCAAGTCCGCGGGCGTCTTCTACCGCTACTTCACCGACAAGGAGGACCTCCTCCGCTCCGTCGCCGACGACTTCACCACGACCCTGCGCGAACGGATCGCCGAGACCTCCGGCCACGCCCACACCCTCGACGGCGCCGACGACATCCGCCGCCATGTCCGGGTCTACTGGGAACTGTGCCGCGACCATCACGCCGAGATGACCGGCATCTTCGAGGCGGCGCTGGTCAGCGCGGAGTTCGCCGGATACTGGGAGCGGGTGCGCGACCGGCAGGTGGAGATCTGGACGGACCATGTCGCCGAGGCGCGCCGCCTCCCGGCGCCCGACCGGGAGACGGAACTGACCGCGCTGGCGATCGTCGCCATGGTGGAGCGCTTCTGCCAGATCGCGGTGCCGGTACGGGGTGGTGGGGGTTCGGGCGGGGTGGCGCGTCCCGGTGGCCGGGGTGCCATCGGCGTCGACGAGGACGCCGCCGTCGAGGCGCTCACCCGGCTGATCGCTCGGGGGGTGCTGGTGGACGGCGTGGACGGGGAGGACGGGGTGGACTGAGCGGGGTCAGCGCATCCCCGCTCCCGCGCACTCGCCCTTCACTCCGACGCCCCCGGCGTGAGCCGCTCACGCGTCACCCAGCCCCCTCACGCGCGCGCAACTCACCCCTCACCCCGCGCCCCCTCCGGCGCGAGCCGCTCACCCCTCCCCGCCCCCTCCGGCGCCGGTATCTCACCCATCCCGGTCGCCCCCGCCCCGCTCGCCCCGCCCATCGTCCGCCGCGTCAGGAAGCCGATCACCCCGGCGACCGACGCGAGGAGCGCGACGCTGGTGAGGGCGGTGGTCAGGGAGAACCAGTCGGCCATGAAGCCGATCGCGGGCGGACCCAGCAGCATGCCGGTGTAGCCGAACGTCGAGGCCGCGGCGACTCCGCCGGGACCCGCCAGCGCCCCCGCGCGCTCGACGGCGACCGGGAAGAGGTTGGCCAGGCCGAGCCCGGTGATGGCGTAACCCGCCAGCGCGAGTCCCACGGACGGGGCCAGGGAGCCGAGCAGCATCCCGAACGCGGCGGTGGCGCTCCCGGCGACGACCGTCCGGGTGTGCCCGAGCCGCTCCAGCAGCGCGGTCCCGCTGAGCCTGCCGATCGTCATGGCCAGCGCGAAGCAGGCGTAGCCGACGGCGGCGAGTCCGGCCGAGGCGCCCAGGTCCTGGTCGAGATGGAGGGCGCCCCAGTCGGCCATCGCCCCCTCCCCGTACGCCGTGCAGGCCGCGATCAGCCCGAAGACCAGCACCAGGCGGCGCGTACGGCGGTCCATGGGGCGGTGTCCGGGCGCCCGCCCGGCGTCCGGCGCGGGCTCCGCCGGGCGTGCGGGCCCGGTCCGCAGCAGCACCCGCCCGGCGAACACGGTCACCACCAGCCCGACCGCGGCGAGGACCAGCAGATGCCGGGTGGGGGAGAGGACCCCGGCGATCAGCCCGCCGAGCAGGGCGCCGACCATGCCGCCCAGGCTGTACGCCGCGTGGAAGCTCGGCATGATCGGCCGCCGCAGGGCGGTGACGAGATCGACGGCGGCGCTGTTGAAGGCCACGTTGATACTGCCGTAGGCGGCGCCGAAGACCAGCAGGACCAGGCCCAGGGCCACCGCAGAGTGGGTCAGCGGCGGCAGGACGATGCTCAGCGAGAGCAGTACGGCGCAGGCGACGGTGACCCGGTGGTTGCCGAAGCGGCGGCAGAGGCGGCCGGTGAGCGTCATGGTGACGACCGCGCCCGCGGAGACGCCGAGCAGCGCGAGACCGAGGGAACTGGCCGACGCGCCGGTCTGCTGCTTGATGTCGGGGATGCGGACGACCCAGCCGGCGAAGAGGAAGCCGTCCATGGCGAAGAAGACGGTCAGGGCGGCGCGGAGCCGGACCGGATCGGTGGACCTGGATCCGGCCACGGCGTTGTGGGTCCGGAGTTTGTTTATGAGCGGCACAAAGGCAGGCTAGGGGGGAGGCCGGGCAGGGACAAGGGCGGTGCTGAATCGATTCACCCCACCCCCGCAATCATCCCGGGGTGCGGCGCACGACCCGCGCACGACCCTCCCACGACCGGCACACGACCGGCACACGAACGGCGCCCCGAGGGCGAGCCGGCGGCGACCCGAAGGCGACGGCGGCTCCGCTAGGCCAGCGCCCGACCTATATCCCCCCTACCGTCCTGCTCCGTACCAGCCCGCCGACACCGGCGTACCGACCGCAAGGACGAGCCATGACCGAGCAGACCCCCTCCGCGACCCCGTCCGACCGCACCACCGTCTCCCCTTGGGTCGTCACCGACGACACCGGCGCCTTCCTCGACTTCGTCACCCGGGTGTTCGAGGGGGTGGAGCGGGGGCGGGTCACCACCGAGGACGGCATGATCGGCCATGCCGAGATCCGGATCGGCGACACCGTGGTCCTCGCCTTCGACCGCCGCCCCGACTGGCCCGAACTGCCCAGCCTGCTCAATGTGTACGTCCCGGACGCCGACAAGGTCGTCGAGCGGGCCCTCGCGGCCGGTGGGCGGATCGTCACCGAGGTCGCGGACGATGCCTTCGGGTGGCGCGGGGGCCGGATCAGGGACCCCTTCGGCGGCATCTGGTGGGTCAGCTCGCCGGTCCGGGAACTCACCGAGGACGAGATGTGGCAGCGACTCCAGGAGCCCGTCTACGCCGAGGGCATGCGCGTGGCCCAGGAGACGCTGGACGCCGAACTGAGCGGCCGTCGACGGGGGCGCAGCAGCGCGCCGGTACGGGAGGCGGCGCAGCGGGGGTAGGGTCACCGCGATCCGCGGGAGGCGGCCCCTCCGGGTCACCCCCCACTGGAGCACCCCCCTCCGGGGCGCCCCCCTCACCCGCCCTCCATCACCCCCTTCAGCGTCGCCAGATCCCGCCCCACCGCCGCCGCGTCCGCCCGGAACTGCTCCTCCGTCATGCCGTCGCGGCGGCGCAGCGTGAAGATCACCTCGGACGCGTCGGGGCCGTCCGGGATCACCCGTACCGGGTTGTGCACCACCTCGCCGGACGGCAGGGTGACGTCGTGGTCGAGGACGCCGTACTCGTTCACCGGGACGAAGGCGACCTCGACGCGGCCCATGGGGGAGTCGGCGATCCAGCGGCCGTCGGTGTGCTCCATCGCGCGGCCCAGTCCCGCGGCCCACGCGGGCACATGGGACGGGACCGACGCGAAGGCGTAGACGTCCGCCGCGGAGCGGTCGACGCGGATGCTCAGGTGCACGCTGTGCGGGGTCTCGGGGCGCTCGGGGGTCCCGGGGGTCCCGGGGTGCTGGGAGGTCTTGGGCGACTTGGGTGACTCGGGGGACTCGGGGGTCTGTCGGGGTGTCTGTGCCGTTGGTGCCATGACCGTGACGCTAGCCGTCGCCCACCGGCCCGGTCTTGAACGAATCGGTCATCCGACCCGTACGGGCGGGTGATCCCGTCCGGGTCGGATCGATGGTCACGTCCGGCGCGGGCCGTAGGACTTCGGCAGGCGCATCCCGCGGTCGGACATGATCTCGCGGACCCGGTCCGGGTAGTCGGTGATGATGCCGTCGACGCCGAGGTCCATGAGCGCCTCGATGGTCGCCGGGTCGTCACAGGTCCAGGGAATGACCTTCAGGCCCTTGGCGTGGGCGTCGGCGATCATCCGCTCGTCCGGGTAGAACCGGAAGCCCGGGTCACCGATCCTGCCGTTCTGCGGGAAGCCGTAGTTGGGGGAGAGGGCCTTGACGCCCTCGATGGTGGAGGCCGCCTTCACGAAGTCGCCGTCGTGGTCGTCGGCGTCGATGCCGCCGAGCCACGGGGAGGCGCCGGGCTTGCCGACCTGGAGGAAGTCGTAGTTGGTGAGGGCGACCAGCGGCCACTTCGGGGCCAGCCCGTGCATCGCCTTCAGCGCGCCCCAGTCGAAGGACTGGATCGTGACCTGGTTCTGGAGGCCGGACGCGCGGATCTCCTCGTACACCCGGCGGACGAACAGCTCGCGCGGGGCGGTCTGCTCGGGGGCGCCCGCCTCGACCTTGGTCTCGATGTTCAGCGTGACCCGGTGCGCGCGGTAGCTCTTGACGAGGTTCAGTACGTCCTTCAGCTCGGCCATCCGGGCGCCGGTGACGACCTCCTGGTCCGGGTGGCCCGGCAACTGGCGGTAGCCGCAGTCCATGGTCCTGATCTGGGCCAGCGTCAGATCCTTGATGTACTTCCCGACGTACGGGTACACCGGGTCGCCCGCCGCCACCGGGCCGGTGTCCCGGCACTTGGTGGCGCTGACCTGGCGATCGTGGGTGACGACGACCCTCCGGTCCCTGGTGACCTGGGTGTCGAGTTCCAGGGTGGACACCCCGAGCCGCAGTGCCTTGGCGAACCCCGCGAGCGTCGACTCCGTCGTCAGGCCGAGGCCGCCGCGGTGCGCCTGGAGGTCGAAGGAGGTCTTGCGCGGCGGCACTCCGCCGTGGTGGCCGCCGCCACCGTTTCCGTTGTCCGCCGCCTGCGCGGTGGTGGGCAGGGCGGACGCCAGGAGCACCGGCGCCAGGGCCAGACCGGCCAGGACTCGTCGTACGGACATCGGCACCTCATTCGGGGCAGCAGCGAGAAGTAGCGGGAAGCAGGGGGAAACAGCGGGAAGTTAGGGGACCCCATGACCGTAATTCGGCCGAGGGCGGGTGCGACCGCGCCGAGATGATGCCGCCGTGAATGGCCGCGGAACGACGTCCCCTCCTCGCCCCCTCTCCATCCCCTGATGGCGTCCCGCGGGCCCGAACATCGGCCGAGAACCGCCGCCTCCCCACCCGTGACCGCCCCCACCCTCGTACGTTTCCCCAGTGGCTCTTCTCCGGCACCTCGGCCCCGTGCATCAGGAGCACTCTTGGACTTCGCAGCCCGTTCGGACATCAGCCCGGCCACCGGCCCCGACCCGCTCGCTCCGTGGCCCCTCTCCCGTCGCAGATTCCTCCAGGTCACCGCAGCCGCCACCGCGCTGGCCGGCGCGGGCGGTCCCGCCGCTGTCGGCACCCCGGCGGCGGCCGCCGAAGCGGCCACCCCCACCACCCTCACCTTCACCCGCGCCACCGGCGGTTCCGCCACCCTGGCGCCCGCCGGGGACCGGCTGATCGCCGAGATCCAGAGCGTGCTGTGGTCGGTGCCCCGCGCGGGCGGCACCGCCGTGCCGCTCACCCCGGCGGGACTCGAACCGACCCGCCCGCAGTTCGCGCCCGACGGCGGGACCCTCGTCGTCTGCGCGTACCACGGCGGCGGCTACCACCTCTGGACCCTGCGCCCCGACGGCTCGGAGCTGCGGCAGCTCACCGACGGCCCGTACGACGACCGCGGGCCCGCCTGGTCGCCGGACGGCACCCGCGTCGCGTTCGCCTCCGAGCGCGGCGGCGACCCGGTGACCGGCTCCCCGTACCGCGTCTGGACCGTCGATGTGCGCACCGGGGAACTGACCCGGCTCACCGGGCGGCCCGGCCAGGACGGGCCGGCGCAGAGCGGCGAGTGGGAGGACTACGACCCCACCTGGTCGCCCGACGGATCACGCGTCCTGTTCGTCCGTGCCACCGTCACCGCGACCGGCGCCCTGCGCGCCGACACCGTCGCCGCCGTGGCCGCCGACGGCTCCGGGCCGGTCACCGCCGAGCACACCGACACCTCCGGCGCCCAGGTGATGACCCCCGCCGTCTCGCCCGCCGGACGCCTGGCCCATCTGCGGACCACCCCCGCGCCCGCCGCGTCCTGCGTCCTGGTGGTGGACGGCCGCCCGGTCGCCGTCGACGGCGACGTCCTGCCCGCCCCGCCCCGCTGGAGCGAGGGCGGGCGGCTGCTGCTCACCGTCGACGGCCGGTTCCGCCTCGTCGACCCGGACGCACCCGGCGACCGGCCGGAGGACATCGCGTTCACCGCCCCGCTCCCCGTCGACCGGCCCCGCTACCGCACCAAGACCTACGACTTCGAGGGCGGCGGGGTCCGCCCGGTGCGGGCGCTGCATCTGCCCGCGCTCTCGCCCGACGGCCGGTCCGTCGCGTTCGCCGCGCTCAACGCGCTGTGGACCACCGGGACCGGGGGAGACCAGGCGTCCCGGAGCGCCGGACAGGTCCCCCAGGTCCGCAAGGTCCTTCAGGTTCCCGCCACCCGCTATGTGCTGGCGCCGGTCTGGACACCCGACGGCAGGGGCCTGGTCTTCGCCGACGACCGCGACGGACTGTTCGCCGTACGCCACCGCGACCTCGCCACCGGCGACGAGACCGTACTCGCCGCCGGGGGGCGCGTCTTCCCCGCGCTGTCGCCCGACGGCACCCGGCTGGCCTGCCTCGACCTGGCCGGCAATCTGGTCGTGCGCGACCTGCCCGACGGGGCCGAACGCGTCGTCGCCGCCCCCCTCGGCCCCGGCGGACTCCCCGGCCGGCCGAGCTGGTCCCCGGACGGCCGGTACGTGGCCCTGTGCGACCGGAACCGGCTCAACCGGCGCTTCCGCGAGGGCTACAACCTCATCCGGGTCGTCGACACCACCGACGGCTCCGCCACCCTGCACGCCCTCGCCCCGCACACCTCCCTCTCCGACCGCTACGACTCCGGGCCGGTCTGGTCGCCGGACGGCCGCTGGATGGCCGTCGTCGCCGAGTCCGCGCTGTGGCTGCTCCCGGTCCGCGCCGACGGCACCCCGGACGGCGCGCCGCGCCGCCTCACCACCGAGGCCGCCGACCACCCCTCCTGGTCCGCCGACGGCCGGAGCCTCCTCTATCTCTCCGCGGCCCGGCTGCGCCTGCTCGACCTCGCCACCGGCAGGGCCCGCACCGTCCGGGTCCCGCTCGACCACCGCCGCCCCCGCCCCGCCGACACCGTCGTCCACGCGGGCCGCCTCTGGGACGGCACCGGGGACGAGGTGCGGGACGACGTCGACGTGGTGATCCGGGACGGGCGGATCACCGAGATCGCCCCGCACCGCGCCCACCGCGCCGCCGACCGCCGGGTCGACGCGAGCACCCGAACCGTGATCCCGGGACTGTGGGATGCCCACACCCACCCCTGGCAGTCCACCTACGGCGGCCGTCAGACCGCCCTCCAGATCGCGTACGGCATCACCACCGCCGTCTCCCTCGGCGGCTTCGCCTACGAACAGGCCCGGCTGCGCGAGGCCGTCGCCGCCGGAGCCCTCACCGGCCCCCGGCTCCTCACCACCGGCGAACTCCTCGACGGCGCCCGTGTCGCCTACAGCATGGGCCGCGCCCACCGCACCCGCGAGGGCCTCCAGCGCACCCTGACCCGCGCCCAGGCCCTGGACTGGGACTTCGTCAAGACCTATGTACGGGCCCCCGGCTGGCTGATGCGGGAGGCCGCCGCCTTCGGGCACGAGAAGCTCGGGGTGCGCAGCGGCAGCCATCTGTGCAGCCCCGGCGTCCAGCTCGGCCAGGATCTGACGACCCACCTCCAGGCCACCCAGCGCCTGGAGTTCGGCCACGCCACCTCGGCGGGCGGCCACGCCTACCAGGACGTCACCGAGATCTACTCCGGCACCGCCTTCCATCTCATCGCCACCCCGTTCACCTCCGCGCCGCTGCTCGGCGCCGACCCGGCGCTCGCGGACGACCCGCGGGTGGCCGCGCTGATGCCGCCCTGGGACATCGCCCTGGTCCGGCAGCAGGCCGCCACTCCGCCGACGCCGGACCAGCTCGCCACGCTCGGCCGCGAGACCGGGATCTACCGGCGGGTGCTGGAGGCGGGCGGCCTGGTGGCCCTCGGCACGGACCAGCCGCTCGTCGCGGTCGGCCTCAGCCTCCATCTGGGGCTGCGCGCCCTGCACCGGGCGGGGCTGTCCCCGGCACAGGCGCTGCGCACGGCCACCCTGCTGCCCGCCCGGGTCTTCGGCGCCGACGCCGACCTGGGCAGCCTGGAGGAGGGCAAGCTCGCGGACCTGACGATCGTCGACGGCGACCCGTTCACCGACTTCACCACGCTGGTCCGGACGGTGGCCGTGCTGCGCGGCGGGACGGTCTTCGAACAGGCCGATCTGGTGGCGGAGTTCGGCCGGGACGGCGAGGTGGGCGCCCGGGGCGCGGACGCCGACCGGTGGTCGGCGGTGGGGGAGCGGATGCGTCAGGAGGGTTGCTGCGATCCGGTGACCCTCGGGTGAGACACCTGGGGGGCCATGTGTGTGTCGGGCCCCGGTGTGTCGGGCCTCGGTGTGTCGGGGGCCCTCATGTATCGGGGCCTCATGGGTCGGGCCCCCATGTGCCGGGATCCCATGGGTCGGGCCCGTGTGCCGGGGTCCATGCGTCGGCTCTCATGCGCCGGGGCCCATGTGCCGGGCCCCCATGTGCTGGGGGCCCAAGCGTTGGGCCCCTGTGTCCCGGGGTCTCACGCCCTGGGGCCCATGCCCCGGGGCTTCACCCCCCCGGGGTCTCATCTCCCGGGTCCCGGGTTCCGGGTCCCGTCAGCCGTCCGCGGCCCCCGAGTTGCCCGACCCCTTCTGACCGCGCTTCGACTTGCTCACCAGCTCGCCCGCCACCAGTGTCGCCGAGGCCACCCCGCGCACCCAGCGCGGAGCGCCGCCGCGCGAGGCCCAGACCACGCACGCGCACCCGGCGACGGCGAGGACGACGAGCACGGACAGAACGAGTATCACCATGGGGTTCCCCCTTCTGGCCGGGGGCTCGGTCGGGCCCCCGGGAGCGGTCGCCCGCCATCCTCTCAGGCGCCCGCTGCCGGGCCCGGCACCGGGCGGAGCGGGAGGGGACGGCTAGACGGACGCCGGGGCCGGGTCCAGCGGCAACCCCGTGTAGTTCTCGGCCAGTTCGGCGGCGGCGTGGGGTGATGACGCCACCCGGTCGAGCTGGGAGAGCTGGAGCCGGGTCTCGAACGGGCTCTGGTGCGGGTCGGTGTGCAGGGTCGTCGTCATGAACCAGGAGAAGTGCTCGGCCCGCCACACCCGCCGCAGACAGGTGTCGGAGTACGCCTCCAGCAAAGCGGTCGAACCCGTCTCCTTCAAGTGGGCGAAGGCGCGCGCCAGCACGATCACATCGGTCGCGGCCAGGTTCAGCCCCTTGGCGCCGGTCGGCGGCACGATGTGCGCCGCGTCCCCGGCCAGGAACAGCCGCCCGTGGCACATCGGCTCCGTCACCGAACTGCGCATCGGCAGCACCGCCTTGCCCGTGACCGGCCCCCGCTTCAGCCGCCACCCCGGCTCCGCGTCGATCGCGAACCGGGTGTCCAGCTCGTCCCAGATGCGCTCGTCCGGCCAGTCGGCCGGGTCGGTGCCGTTGGGCACCTGGAGGTAGAGCCGGCTGACCGTGGGCGAGCGCATGCTGGCCAGCGCGAAGCCGCGCTCGGAGTGGGCGTAGATCAACTCGTCGTAGACCGGCGCGGCCTCGGCGAGGATGCCCAGCCAGGAGTACGGGTAGACGCGCTCGTACGTGGTGCGGACCTGCTCGGGCAGGGCGGTGCGGGCCACCCCGTGGTAGCCGTCGCAGCCGATGACGTAGTCGCAGGTCAGGGTCTGCTCGCGGCCCTCGTGGGTGTAGCGGATCAGCGGGCGCTCGGTGTCGGCGCCCTCGACCGCGCGCACCTCGGCCTCGAACAGCAGCGGCCCGCCCTCGGCGAGGTGCAGCGCGACGAGGTCCTTGACCACCTCGGTCTGCGCGTACACCCAGACCCGACGGCCGCCGGTGAGGGCGGGGAAGTCGAGACGGTGGGCGCGCCGCCCGAAGCGCAGTTCGATGCCGTCGTGCGGTATGCCCTCCCGCTGGAGCCGGGCCCCGGCCCCGGCCGCGATCAGGACGTCCGCCGTGGCCTGCTCCAGGATCCCGGCCCGCTGCCGCTGCTCGACATAGGCCCGGTCGCGGCGCTCCAGGACCACGCTGTCGATCCCGGCGTTGTGCAGCAGACGGGCGAGCAGCAGCCCCGAGGGGCCGCCGCCGATGATCCCGACCGTGGTGTGCATGAGCGTCTCCTCGTCGTCGAACCGGCCTGTGGATGCTCTGGCCGCCCGGTCGCCCGGTCGCCCGGTCGCCCGGTTGTCGGTCGTCCGGGCGTCTCGCCGTCTGGCCGTGTGTTCGTCCGCTCGCCGGTTCGGGTGTGCGCCGGTTCCGTTGCCGGTTCGATTGTTCGTCTGGTGAAAAATAGTTCACAATGCTTGGTGTGAGTGTGCGCCGGGCCCCCGGCCCTGTCAACGGTCCCCTTCCCGTTCCCTGGTCCCTCCGCCCACCGCCCCCGGTCCCGCCGACTACGGTGGCCCGGACATCCGCCACGGAAGAGCCCACGAGCCCATGACGACCAGCCGCCCCCTCCCCCCGCCCCCGGCCCCCGCGCCGGACACCGCGCCGCCGCCGGAGGCCGTCGCCCCCCTGGTCCGGGGCATCGCCGTCCTGCGCCGCCTCACCGACACCGACGGCACGGCCGCGCTCGGCGACCTGGAACGCGCCACCGGCCTCGCCCGCTCCACCGTCGACCGCGTCGTCGCCACCCTCGCCCGGATGGGATACGTACGGCTGGACGGCCGTGACGTGGTGCTCGCGCCGCGGCTGATGGAACTCGGCAACGCCTATCTCGCCGCCCTGCGCCTGCCCGCCCTGCTCGCCGGTCACGCCGACGCCCTCGCCGACGCCCTCGACGAATCGGTGTCCCTCGCCGTGGCCGACGGCGACGGCATCCGCTTCCTCCACCAGGCCACCCGGCGCCGTGCCCTCTCCCTCAGCTTCCGCATCGGCGACCTGCTGCCCGCCGAACGCACCGCGCCCGGCCCGCTGCTCGCCGGCGAGTGGAGCGCCGAGGACTGGCACCGCTGGCACCGGCGCCGCGCCGCCGACCCCGGCGACCGGGCCTTCCCCGCCGTGCCGCCCCGGTCGCGAACCCTGTCCGGCCCCGCCTTCGAGACGGCGGTCGAGCGGGCCCGCGCGGACGGGTGGGCGCTGGACGACCAGCTCATCGAGCCCGGCCTGGTCGCCCTCTCGGTGCCCGTGCGCGGCGCCGACGGACGGATCGCGTGCGTGGCCAGCGTCGTCAGCCACACCAGCCGGCACAGCGCGGACTCCCTGCGCACCATCCTGCTGCCCCCACTGCGCTCGGCCGTCGCCGCGATGGAACGCACCCTCGCCACCGCCCCGCCCGCCGAGCCCGCCGACCGGCCGTCCGGGCTCGCCGGGTGGACCGGTGCCTCCAAGCAGGAACTCGGCCGGGAGTTCGTGGAATCGCTGGCCCGCGGCCTCACCGTCGTCACCGCCTTCGGCGAGGGCCGCCCCGAACTCACCCTCACCGCCGTCGCCGAGGCCACCGGACTCGCCCGCGCCACCGCCCGCCGCGCCCTGATCACCCTCGCCCACCTCGGCTATGTCACCCCGCACGGCCGCGGCTTCCGTCTCACCCCGCGTGTCCTCGCCCTGGGCTTCCCGCCCCTGTCGCGGACCACCGTCACCCGGATCGCCCGCCCGCATCTCGCCGCGCTCGGCCGGAGCGTCCAGGACTCCACCGCCCTCGCCGTGCTCACCGGCGACGAGGTCCAGTACACCGCCCGGTCCACCACCGGCCGGATCATGGACGTCGACATCGCGGTCGGCTCCCGGCTGCCCGCGTACGCCACCTCCACCGGCCGGGTCCTGCTCGCCGCCCTGCCGCCCGGTGAACGCGCCGCCCGGCTCGGCCCGGCCGCCCGCGACCCGCTCACCGCCCGCACGGTCACCCGCCCCGCCGACCTCGCCGCCGTCCTCGACCGCACCCGCGCCGACGGGTTCGCCCTGGTCGACGAGGAGTTGGAGGCGGGCCTGCGCTCCCTCGCGGTCCCCCTGCACGACCGTCACGGCACCGTGCTCGCCGCGATCAACATCACCCTGCACAGCAGCCGTCGCACCCCCGCCCAGTGCGTCACCGACCTCCTCCCCGCGCTCCGCGCCACCGCCACCGCCATCGAGGCGGACCTGCACATCGCGTCCCGGTTCGCGAGGGTGCCCCTGCTCTGATCCCGCCCGTCCTCCTCTCGATCTTCCCCGCCCCTCCGGACATCTGTACGTCAGTTCATCCCCGAACACCCAACTTCCCAGTGAATCAAGGAGATTCCCCCCTTTCCTCCCCTTAGCATCGGGAGCCGGATGAAGGGATCGGGAATGGCACATGAACACGGTGGGAAGTCACCGGGCGCCTGGGCGCGCCGGGCGATCGAACTCCTGCTGACCGACCGGGCCTGCGAACCGCCCACACCCCTGGACCACATCCCCCTCCGGGGACGGCCGGACGTACGGGTCCGGCTGAAGGACGAGTCCCGCCGCCCCAGCGGCAGCGCCGCGCACGGCCCCGCCCGCGATCTGCTGCTGGACGCCTTGCGCGAGGGCCGGATCGACCGGCACACCTCGCTGTTCGACGCGGCCGGCGGCGGTATGGCGGTCGCTCAGGCGTACTTCGCCCGGCTGCTCGGCCTGGACTGCACCACCGTCCTCGCCTCCCCGGCCGACCCGGCCGAGGTACGGGCGATCGAGCGGCGCGGCGGGCACTGCCGTACCCCCGAAGCGGCCCTCGGGGCGCGGGAGTCGGCGAGGGAACTGGCCGAGCGGGCGGGCGGCCACTTCCTGGACCACCGCCACCGGCTCCCCGACGCGCTGGACTGGTCCGGCCCCTACGGGCTCGGCGCGGAGATCCTGGCCCAGACACCGGCGGCGTGGATCGTGATGCGGGACGGTGCCGTGGCGGCGGGCGTGGGGCGGTATCTGCGCGCGGGCTCGGACACCCGGCTCGCCGTGGTGGCCCGGCCGGGCACGGGCGTGCGCACGGCCGCCGCGGTCGCCGACCTCACCCTCCCGCACACCGCCCACGGAGTCCGGGGCGCCGTCCAGACCCTGGACCGCACGGGCGGCGACACGGACGGCCCGATCGTCGTCGTTCTCGGGCAGTGAAGGGGAGAGGTGACGGGGAGAGGTGACGGGGGGTGGTGGTAGAGGGGCCGACGGGGGCGACAGTGGAGCCGACAGGGGCGGTACTGGAACCGCCGGGGGCGTCAACCACCGTCCCCGGCCACGGCCTCGGCCCCGTCCCCGCTCGCGTACGCCCGCGGGGGCGCCATCGCCTGGACGTCCGCGCCCTCGCCCACCCACAGCCCGATGAACAGCGCGGCGGTCGCCTCCAGCAGCCCCGCCCGTTCCAGCCCGCCCGCGGAGACGGGGACGCACCCCGTGTCCCGCACCAGTCGCCCCGTCAGCTCCAGTGCCTCGGGGTCGTCCCCGCACAGCGGAACCGTCAGGGGGCGTCCGTCGAACACCGGGGGCCGCATCCGCCACACCCCCTCGTGGCAGAGGTTGAACGCCTTCACCACCCGCGCCCCCGGTGCCGCCGACGCCAGCCGCTCCGCCGCCGACGGCCCCGCCCCCGTCAGCAGCCGGAACCCCGGCCCGACCGGATTCGAGCAGTCCACCAGCACCCTGCCCGCCAGTTCCGCCCGTAGCTCCCCCACGACACCGGCGCCCGCGCCGAACGGCAGCGCCGCCAGCACCACCTGACCGAACCCGGCAGCCGCCGCCGGTCCCGCGCCGTGCGCACCGCCCCCGATCCGGGCCGCCAGCCGCGCCGCCCGGTCCGGGTCCCGGCCGCCGACGACCACCTCATGACCCGCCCGGACCCAGTGGGCGGCGAGGGCGTCCGCCATACCGCCCGTGCCCAGAACGCCGATCCTCATCGTGGAACCCCTCTCTCCGCGCGCTCGGTCGAACGCTCCGCAGGGAGACGCTAGGCGGGCCGTCGGGCACCATGTGGTGCGTGACGAGCGACGCCTTTCTCGCCGACTGCCGTGCCCGGCTCGCCTTCGACCTGCTCGCGAACACCTGGAACGCCGTCGTGCTGTGGGCGCTCCGGGACGGTCCGAGGCGGCCGGTCGAACTGCGCGCGCGGATCGGGGGCATCAGCCCCAAGGTCCTCACCGAGACGCTGCGGCGCCTGGAGTTCAACGGCCTGGTGTCCCGGCACGCGCTGGGCGGGGCGCCACCGCGTGTGGAGTACCGGCTCACCGGCCTCGGACAGTCCCTGCTGGCCCCCATCGGGGCCGTGGGGGAGTGGGCGTTCGAGCACGGGGACGCGGTGGTGGCGGCGCAGGAGGCGCGGTGCCGGGCGGATGGCGGTGCGGAGTGATGGTGCCGGGCGGGTGATGGTCCGGCGTGGCGGTGCCGGGTGGCCATCGGGTGCCGCCGCCGCCCGGTCGCGCGGCGGCTACCGTGATGCCGCCGCCGCCCGGTCCCGGCGGTGCGCGGCGACGCGTTCGCGGGTGGCGCAGCGGCGGGAGCAGTAGCGGCGTTCCGGGCCGCTGCCGTGGGTGATGAACACATCGGTGCAGGCCGGTGAGGCGCAGACCCGGCCCGGCAGCCGCTGGTGGTCCCAGAGCAGCACGGTCAGCGCCAGACAGGACGAGGCGAGCAGCCAGGCGCCGAAGGGGCCGTCGTCGTCCCGGTCGAGATGCGGGTGCCAGGGCGTGCCCCCGCCGTGCGCGGTGAGCCGGAGCGGGCCGGTGTGCTCCCGCAGCAGCCGGTTCAGGACGGCCGCCCCCTCGTCCACGTCCCGCGCCGCGAACACCTCCCGCAGCAGCCCGGCGGCCGACCGCATCTCCTCGACCTCCCCGGCCGTCAAGGCGAGGGGCCCTTCCTCGCCGTGGTCGCGCAGCACGGCGGCCACCGCGTCCGGGGCGGGCGGTGCGTCGGCGGGCGCGCCGAGGACATTGAGCAGGGCGGCGCTGCGGCGGGCCATGGCCAGCACGGAGTGCCGGGTGGACCAGTCGGCGGCACGGACGGTGTTCGCGGCGGGGGAGGACACCTCTGCAATGTAACGCATATTGCGAGGTTTTCCGTTACCTCCGTACCGTCTCGCGCATGAGATCGCGTGACGCCCTCGGGGGCTACTTCGCGGGCGCGGTGGCCGCCAGGACCGGTGACGAGATGTCCGGCCCGGCGCTGCTGCTCGCCGGGTTCGCCGTCACCGGGTCCTCGTCGCAGGCGTCGCTGCTGCTCGCGGGCAGTACTGTCGCGGCGGCCGTCGGGGGCCCCGTGCTGGGCGCCCTCCTCGACCGCGCCGCCCGCCCCGGCCGTCTGCTGGGCTGCGCGCTCGCCCTGTACGGCGCCGGGCTGCTGCTCGTCCTGGCCGGGCTCGGCCGGGTGCCGCTGTCCGCCGTCGTGCTGACCGCCGTCGCCGCCGGGCTCCTGGCCCCCGCCCTCTCCGGCGGCTGGACGGCCCAACTGCCCCGGGTGGCCCCGGCCACCGCGCTGCCCCGGGCCAACGCCCTGGACGCGATGACCTTCGGCACGGCCGCGCTCGCGGGCCCCGCCCTCGCCGGTCTGACGGCCGGAGCGCTGAACGCGCCGACGGCGGTGGTGGTGTCGGCGGCCCTGATCGCGCTGGCGGCCCCGGCGGCGTGGCGGTTGCCGGAGGCGGTGGGCCGGGCGGAGGGCGACGACCGGGGGCCGAGGCGGCTGCCCGCCGACCTCCTCGCGGGCGCCCGCTGTGTGCTGCGCACCCCGGCGCTGGCCCGCGCGACCTTCGCCTCCGTCGTCTGCTGTGCCGCGCAGGGCATGCTGACGGCCTGCGTTCCCCTGCTCGGGGAGCGGGCGTTCGGCGGGGCCGGGCAGGGGGCGTTCCTGCTGGCCTGCACGGCGCTGTCCGCGCTCGCCGCCAACGCCGTCCTCGCCCGCGCGCCCCTCGCCCTCGCCCCCGCCGCCCTCGTCCGGGCCGCCGCCCTGGTCCAGGCCCTCGCCCTGGCCCTCGCCGCCACCGGTCACCCGGCCCTGCTGATCACCGCCGCCCTGCTGATCGGCCTCGGCGAAGGCCCGCAGTTGACGGCGTTGTTCGCGATAAGGCACCGGGAGGCGCCGGAGCGGCTGCGCGGCCAGGTCTTCACCACGGGCGCCAGCCTGAAGCTCACCGGCTTCGCCCTGGGCGCCGCGGTCGCCGGGGCGACGGCGGCCCGTTCCCTGCCCGGCACCCTGCTGCTGGCCGCCGCCGTGGCCCTGCTGGGCACCCCGGCGTACCACCGTCGCGGCCGGGACCGGAAGCGGCCGTAGCGGCACCCGGAGCCACCGCGCCGGGCCCCCACGCCGACCGTGTCCCGCTCACTCCCGGACGATCCGTTCCACCGCCGCCGTCACCAGCCGTTCGCGCTCCGCCGGGGACAGGACGTCCGGCAGGGTGAGCTGTTCGACGATCAGCCAGTTCAGGGCGAGGTAGAGCAACTCCACGGAGGTGGCGTCGCCGGGCAGGCCGGACTCCAGGTGGTAGCCGATGTTGGCGTCGAGGTCGGCGCGCACCCGCTCGGTGAGGATCGCACGCAGGGCCGGGCGCCGGGTGGACTCCAGGCGCAGTTCCAGCAGCGCCAGATACCCGCTGCGGAACCCGCTGACCCGGCCCACCAGATCCCGCATCAGCCGGGCGTACGTCTCCCGGTCCCGGCCCGCGGCGCGCTGCTCGGCGAGGGTCTGCTCGTCCGGCACCAGCCGCTCGTAGACCCGGGCACCGGCCTGGGTGAGCAACTCGTCGCGATTGGCGAAGTAGTTGGAGGCGGTGCCCGGCGGGACGGCCGCCTCGGCGTCCACCGACCGGAAGGTCAGCCCCCGGGCCCCCTCGCGGGCCAGTACCTCGATCGCGGCGTCGACGAGCGCCGCCCGCCGCTGGGGATTGCTGCGCACCATGGGGCACTCCGGCCGTCGAGCGGTCCCCGGCGCGGACGGACGGACGGAGACCGGCGGCGGCGACCACGGTTGAATCACTACGGGCAGAGTACTACGGATGTAGCCCTCCGGTCTGGGGGGCGACACTGGATGCCCCCTTCAGTCCCCCCTGTGGCCGCCGGGCCGCCTCAGGGGCGGGAGGTGAGATACCCGCCCATCGCGCGGAAGTAGTCCCCCGCCGCGTACTCCGTGCCGTCGTCCGTGCGCACCCGGCGCACCAGCAGGCCCGGCAGCCGGCCGGAGTACGCCTCGGCGCCCGCGACGATCACCACGCCGTCGCCCTCCCGGATGAAGATCCGGCCCGGGGTGCCGCCGTACCGGCCCTCGGAGACCGCCGCGGAGACGATCCGCAGCCGCTGGCCCCGGTGGAAGGCGTAGGCGTTCGGGTAGGGGTCGGACTGGGCGCGGACCAGGCGTTCCAGCCGCTCGGCGGGCCAGGTCCAGTCGATCCGGCTGTCCTCGGCGGACCGCTTGTGGAAGAAGCTGGCCCGGGTGCGGTCCTGCGGTACCCAGCGCCCGGCGTCCCGGCCGGAGGCGATCAGATCGAGGGACTCGCGCACCAGCGGGCCGATCAGATCGACGGTCCGGTGGAAGAGGTCGGTGGCGGTGTCCGCCGGTCCGACCGGCACCGACCGCTGCACCAGGATGTCCCCGGCGTCGAGTTCGCCGTTCATCCGGTGCGTGGTCACCCCGACCCGGTCGTCGCCGTTGATCAGCGCCCAGATCAGCGGGGAGAACCCGGCGTAGGACGGCAGCAGCGAGTCATGGACGTTCAGGGTGCCGTGCGGTGGCAGGGCGAAGATCTCCTCGGGCAGATGGGTGCGCCAGTTGTTGGCGACGATGATGTCCGGGCGGGCCGCGCGCAGCGCGTCGAGCAGCTCGGGGTCGTCGGGGCGGTTGCGCAGCAGGACCGGTATGCCGTGCTTCTCGGCGAGTTCGGCGACCGAGTCGTCCCAGATCTTCTCGTAGGCGTGCTCGCTCTTGGGGTGGGTGACGACGAGGACGGTCTCGTGGCCCGAGTCCAGCAGGGCCTGGAGGGTGCGGTGACCCCAGGTCTGGTACCCGAACATGGCGACACGCATGACGTGTTCTCCCCTCCGGCGCGGCGAACGCCGGTGCGACATTCCAAGGTTAGGCTTACCTTAGCCGCCCGGGAGGGTTCGGGGGGAGTACGCCGGATCACACCGGGCCGTGGGCCGGTTCACACCGGACGGCACGGCGGATCGCACCGGACGGCGGACGTGTCACACCGGGCCGTGCGTGAACCGTCCGTCCGTCAACGTCGCGTGCACCGGCATCGCCCGCAGGGTCGCCGCGTCCGCCTTCAGCGGGTCCACGTCCACCACCACCAGGTCCGCCGCGTCGCCCACCGCGAGCGCCGCCCGCCCCCGGGCCGACGCCGTCAGCGCGTCCCCCACCGCCATCCGCTGCTCGGGGTGCCAGGCGGGGCGTTCGTCGGCCGTGCGGTGCACCGCCGCCGCGATCCCGATCCACGGGTCCAGCGGCGACACCGGCGCGTCCGAGCCGAACTCCAGTTGGGCGCCCGCCGCGAGCAGATCGCCGTAGGCGAAGGCCCGGCCGGTGCGGCCCGCCCAGTGCCGGTCCGCCACGTCCCGGTCGTCCGTGGCGTGCGCCGGCTGCACCCCGGCCGTCACCCCCAGCGCCGCGAACCGCGCCACATCGTCCGGCGACAGCAGTTGCGCGTGCTCGATCCGGCCCGCGCGGCCCACCTCCGCGAACGCGTCCAGGGCGCGGGTGTTGGCCCGGTCGCCGATCGCGTGCACGGCGGGCATGATCCCGTGCTCCGCCGCCCGCCGCATCAGCCGCACGAGTTCCTCGTACGGCGTCTCCTCCACCCCGTACTCCCCCGGGGTGCCCTCCAGCCCCGGATAGGGGTCGCGGCACAGAGCGGTACGGGTGTTCAGGGAGCCGTCGGTGAACAGCTTCAGCGGGCCGATCCGGACCAGGCCCCCGGTGCCGGGCAGGGCGTCCCCGGTGCGCAGCCCGCGCGCCAGGACCTCGTCCAGGTACGGCGGGTAGACGGCCGCGTCCACCCGGACCCCGGGGCGGGCCCGTGCCGCGCGCCGGGTCCAGTCGCCCACGTTGTCGGCGATGTGGAAGTCCACGACCCCGCACACCCCGCGCGCCGCGGCGGCCCCGCAGGCGTCGGCGACCCATCCGTCCAGCACCCCGGACGGCACGTCGGGCAGCGCCGACACCGCCCGGAACGCGTCCCCCTCGCGCAGCAGCCCCGTCGGATGCCCCGCCCGGCCGACCAGCGTCAGCCCCGCCGAGTTGAACCAGGCGGCGTGCAGATCCCCGCTGACCAGCGCCACCGCCCGGTCCGGGCACACCGCGTCCAGCAGCGACTTCTCCGGTGTGTCGGGCCACAGCCCGTCCCGGAAGCCGTACCCGACGACCGGGCCCGCCCCCGCCCCCGCCCCCGCCGTCGCAGCCGCGTACGCCCGCACCGCCTCGGCGGCCTCCCGCGCGGACGCCGCCCCGGCCAGGTCCAGTTGGTGCCGGACCTTCGCCCACTGCCCCAGATGCACATGCGCGTCCCACAGCCCCGGCAGCACGGTCCGCCCGTCCAGATCCCGTACGGGGCCGTCCCCGCCGGTGACGTCCGGACCGAGCGCGGTGATCCGGCCGTCCGTGATCCGCAGCCCGCCGAGCGGTCCGCCGGAACCCAGCCGGGCACGGGTGAGGGTGAGGGAGGTGGGCAACGGGGGCTCCAGTGGTGGTCGGCGGGGCGGAACGGGGTGGGACGACGGGGCGGGGCGGGGCGGAACAGGGTGGGACGGACGGGTTCAGCCGAGGGCGCGATCGAGGTTGAACGCGGCGCTGATCAGGGCGAAGTGGGTGAACGCCTGCGGGAAGTTGCCCTGCTGCTCACCGGTGTGGCTGATCTCCTCCGCGTACAGGCCGAGATGGTTGGCGTAGGTCAGCATCTTCTCGAAGGCGAGCTGGGCCTCGTCCACCCGCCCCGCCTTCACCAGCGCCTCCACGTACCAGAACGAGCAGATGGAGAACGTGCCCTCGTCGCCGCGCATGCCGTCCGGGCTGGCCACCGGGTCGTAGCGGTAGACCAGGGAGTCGGAGACCAGGTCGTGGGTGAGGGCGTCCAGGGTGGAGAGCCACTTGGGGTCGGTGGGGGCGATGAACTTGGCCAACGGCATCATCAGCACCGACGCGTCCAGCACCTCCCCGCCCTCGTGCTGCACGAACGCCTGCCGCCGCTCCGACCAGCCGCGCTCCATGATCCGGCGGTAGATGGTGTCCCGGACCTCCTGCCAGCGCGCGTGATCGGCGGGCAGCCCGCGCTTGGTGGCCATCCGGATCGCCCGCTCGATCGCCACCCAGCACATCAGCCGGGAGTAGAGGAAGTTCTTGCGACCGCCCCGGGTCTCCCAGATGCCCTCGTCCGGCTGGTCCCAGTGCGCGCACACCCAGTCCACCAGCGCGCACACATCGTCCCACTGGGCGCTGGAGATCGGGGTGGCCCACTTGTCGTAGAGGTAGACCGAGTCGATGAGCGCGCCGTAGATGTCGAGCTGGAGCTGCTCGGCCGCCGCGTTGCCGATCCGGACCGGCGCCGAGCCGCGATGGCCCTCCAGATGGCCCAGTTCCCGCTCGGGGAGATCGGTGCGGCCGTCGATGCCGTACAGGATCTGGAGCGGGCCCGAGGTGCGGCCGTCACCGGGGGTGATGTGCCGGGTGACGAACTCCATGAACGCCCCCGCCTCCTCCGCGAACCCCAGCCGCAGCAGCGCGTAGACGCAGAACGCCGCGTCCCGCACCCATACATAGCGGTAGTCCCAGTTGCGCTCGCCGCCGATCTGCTCGGGCAGGCTGGTGGTGGGGGCGGCGACGATGGCGCCGGTCGGGGCGTAGGTGAGCAGCTTCAGGGTGAGCGCCGAGCGGTGCACCATCTCCCGCCAGCGGCCCCGGTACTTCGACGCCGACAGCCAGCGCCGCCAGTACGCCACCGTCGTCTCGAACTGCGCCTCGGCCTCGCTGCTCGCGCAGTGCCTCGGCGGCAGCCCGGCGCCGAGCTGGTCCAGCGCGAGCACCGCCGACTCGCCCTCGGCCAGCTTGAACTCGGCGCGCACATCGGTGCCGTCCTCCTCCAGCGGCACCGTGGAGGTGAGCGCCAGCGACAGGGGTTCGCAGGCGAAGACCGCCGTGCCGTCCTCCATGCGCAGGGTGTGCGGCCGGGCCCCGTAGTCGAAGCGGGGGGCGACCAGGGTGCGGAAGGCGACCGTGCCCCGCACACAGATCACCCGTCGCAGCAGCCGGTGCCGGTCGGCCTCCGCCGGTTCCCCGCCGACCGGCATGAAGTCCTGCACCTCGCCCACGCCGTCCTCGCTGAAGAAGCGGGTGATCAGGACATTGGTGTCGGGGAAGTAGAACTGCTTGGTCCGGGTCGCGCCGAGCGCCGCCAGCTCGAAGCAGCCGCCCCGGTCCCGGTCCAGGATCGCGGCGAAGACACTGGGCGCGTCGAAGGCGGGGCAGCAGTACCAGTCGATGGTGCCGTCGGTGCCGACCAGGGCGACACTGCGGAGATCTCCGATCAGGCCGTGCTCGGAGATCGGTACGTAGCGGGAGTCCGCGTCGGCGTCGGTGTCGGCGCTGGCGTCGGGCGGAGGCGCTTGGGTGGTGCCGTTCCCTGCGGGTGCAGGTGCGCTGGCGGGGGTGTCGTTTCCTGCGGGTGCGCTGCCGGGGGTGCCGTGCCCTGCGGGTGCGGTGCCGGAGGTTCCGTTCCCGGTGCTGCCGTGCCCGGCCCTGTCGTCCGACGCCGGTCCGGGCGCTGTACCAGCCATCGCGGCCTCCCTCTCCCTCGACGGGTGACGAAGCGCTGTTCCCGCGGGGACCGGAGGGGAACGGCTGTTCCAGCTTAGGCCCTGCCGGAGGGTCCGGGCCGGTCGGAGGGGCTGTGGGGGACCGGGCCCCGGGTGGCCGGTGAGGTCGGTGCGGCCCTCTGCGGACCCCGGCCCCGGGTGGCCGGTGAGGTCGGGGTGGCCCCGGGGGCCCTGGGCCCCGGGGGGTCGGTGAGGTCGGGTGGCTCCTGTGGACCCGGTCCCGGGGGCCCGGTGAGGTCGGCGTGGCCCGAGTGGGCCCGAGACCGGGGCGCCGAGACCGGGGTACCGAGATCCGAGACCCGGGGTGCGGGCCCCGAGGCTCGCGGCGTCGAGCCCCCCCGAGACCCGGGGTGCGGGCCCCCGAGACCCGCGGCGCCGAGCCCCAGGAGACCCGGGGAGCGGGCCCCGCCAGGCCCGTCAGACCGCGATCACCGTCACCCCGGCGTCCTCGAACCGCCGTACCGTCTCCTCGTCCGCCGCCGTGTCCGTGACCAGGGTGTCCACCGCCTCCGCGGCGCAGATCCGGGCGAAGGCGCGGCGGCCCAGCTTGCTGGAGTCGGCCGCGACCACCACCCGCTCGGCCCGCTCGCACAGCAGCCGGTTGACCGCCGCCTCCGCCTCGTCGTGCGCCGCCGCCCCGTGCGCCGCGTCGAAGGCGACCACCCCGAGCACCGCCACATCCAGCGTCACCTGGGACAGCACCCCGTCGGTCAGCGGCCCGATCAGCTCGTACGACTGGGCCCGCGCGACCCCGCCGGTCACCACGATCTTGAACTGCGGGCGCACCGCCAGCTCATTGGCGATGTTCAGCGCGTTGGTGACCACCGTCAGCGCCGGGGATCCGGAGGCCAGATCGCCGCGCACCGCGAGCGCGCGGGCCACCTCCGTGGTGGTGGTACCGCCGGTCAGACCCACCGCCTCGCCGGGTGCGACGAGTTCCGCGACCGCCTTGGCGATCCGCTGCTTCTCCGGGGCGCGCCGGGCGGTCTTGTACCGCAGCGGCAGCTCGTACGACACCCCGTGCACCACCGCGCCGCCTCGGGTGCGGACCAGCATCTGCTGCTCGGCGAGCTGGTCGAAGTCACGGCGGATGGTGGCGGCGGACACCTCCAGCGCCGAGGCGGCCTCCTCGACATCCAGCCGGCCCCGCTCGACCAGGAGTTCCAGCAGCGCCTTCCAGCGGGCGTCACGCGACATCCGCACCTCCCACCGGCCGTGCCCCGCTGTTCCGGGATCTTCCGGCGACCCTAGCGCAGAACCCTGTCACCAACCCGTCCGAATGCTTGATGCTGATTGAAAGCGCACGCTATCTTGCATGAACAAGCATTTCGCGGGGTCGGTATTGGTCGGTATTCCGCAGGACAAGCCTTTCCTTGAGGTCGCCGCGACACACAGGAGGTTCGGGCATGAGCCATGTCGAGGACGAGCTGAGCAGCCAGCCGGAGTGCTGGCAGCGCGCCGCGGAACAGGCCCCCCGGCACCGGGACGCCCTGCCCGCCCCCGGCGAACGCGTCGCGGTGGTCGGCTGCGGCACCTCCTACTTCATGGCCCAGGCCGTCGCCGCCCTGCGCGAGGCGTCCGGCGCCGGGGAGACGGACGCCTTCGCCGCCTCCGAGTTCCCCACCGCCCGCCCCTACGACCGGGTCCTCGCCCTCACCCGCTCCGGCACCACCACCGAGGTCCTCGACCTCCTCACCGCCCTGCGCGGCCGGACCCGCACCACCGCCGTCACCGCCGACCCCGCCACCACGGTGCGGACCGCCGCCGACGACCTCGTCGTCCTGGACTTCGCCGACGAACGCTCCGTCGTCCAGACCCGGTTCGCCACCACCGCCCTCACCCTGCTCCGCGCCCACCTCGGCGCCCACCCCGCCACCGCGGTCGCCGACTGCCGCACCGCGCTCGGCGAGGACCTCCCCGAAGGGCTCACCGGCTGCCGCCAGTTCACCTTCCTCGGCCGGGGCTGGACCGTCGGCCTGGCCAACGAGGCCGCCCTCAAGATGCGCGAGGCGTCCCTGTCCTGGACCGAGGCGTACCCGGCGATGGAGTACCGCCACGGCCCCATCAGCATCACCACCGAGGGTGGCGCGACCTGGATGTTCGGCCCGGCCCCCGACGGACTCGCCGACCAGGTCCGGGCCACCGGCGGACGCTGGGTGCCCGGCGACCGCCTCGACCCGCTCGCCGAACTGGTCCGCGCGCAGCGCCTCGCCGTCGCCGTCGCCGCCGCGCACGGCCTGGACCCGGACAGCCCCCGCCACCTCACCCGCTCGGTGATCCTCACCCCCTGAACCCCCTGACCGGCCCGCCCCGCTCCCGCCCGGAAGGGATTCCGCCGTGCCCCTGACCACCACCGGCGACCTCGTCGGCCGCGCCGCCGCGGCCCGCGGTGCCGTCGGCGCCTTCAATGTCATCACCCTGGAGCACATCGAGGCCGTGATCGCCGGCGCCGAACTGGCCGGCCGCCCCGTCGTCCTCCAGATCAGCGAGAACACCGTCGAGTTCCGCTACGGACGGCTGCTGCCGCTGGCCCGCGCCGCCGTCGCCGCCGCCGAGCGGTCCAGCGTGCCGGTCGCCCTGCATCTCGACCATGTGATCAGCGACCGGCTGCTCCGCCAGGCCCCGGACGCCGGTTTCAGCTCGGTGATGTACGACGCCGCACGGCTGCCCTACGCCGACAACCTCGCCGCCACCTGCGCCGCCGCGGACTGGGCGCACGCCCAGGGGCTGTGGGTGGAGGCCGAGTTGGGCGAGGTCGGCGGCAAGGACGGCCGCCCCCCGCTGGACGCCCACGCCCCCGGCGCCCGCACCGACCCCCGCCAGGCGTGCGCCTTCGTCGCCGACTCCGGGGTGGACGCCCTCGCCGTCGCCGTCGGCACCACCCACGCCATGACCGAGCGCACCGCCGCCCTCGACCACGCCCTGCTGAAGCGCCTGTCCGGCACGCTCGGCATCCCGCTCGTGCTGCACGGCTCCTCCGGCGTCCCGGACGGCGAACTGACCGCCGCCGTCGCGGGCGGCATCAGCAAGGTCAATGTCGGCACGGCCCTCAACGCCGCGATGACCGCCGCGATCCGGGAGTACCTCGCCGCCCACCCCCGGGCCGTCGACTCCCGCACCTATCTGGCGGTCGGCCGGGAGGCGATGGCGCGGACGGTGGCGTCGCTCATCGCCGTACTGGACCCGGCGCCCGGCGCCTGAAACCCCGGTCGGCTAGCGCCGGACCGCGCGCAGCACCACGAACTTCGGGTCGCTCGCCACCACCGCGCTGTTGCCGAACACCCGCTTCAGCTTCGCGTGGTACCCGAGATGCCGGTTGCCCACCACATACAGCGCCCCGCCCGGCCGCAGCACCCGTCGCGCCCCGGTGAACATCCGCCAGGCGGTGGCGTCGGTGGTCGCGGCATGGGCGTGGAAGGGCGGATTGTTCAGCACCACGTCCACGCTCCCGGAGGCCACCCCGGCGACCCCGTCCCCGACCCGGAACTCGGCGTGCCCCGGCACCCCGTTCGCCTTGTACGTGGCCTCCGCCGACGCCACCGCCTGGTACGACTCGTCCACGAACAGCACCTCGGCGTCCGGGTTCGCCAGCGCCACCGACGTCCCCACCACACCGTTGCCGCAGCCCAGGTCCACCACCCGGCGCAGGCCCCGGACGTCCGGGAGGTGGGTGAGGAAGAACCGGGTGCCGATGTCCAGCCGGTCGGCGCAGAAGACGCCCGCGTGGTTGACGACGGTGTGCCCGGAGGCCGGTCCGACCCCGTCCGGCAGGGCGTAGCGGTACGGCCACGGGTTGGCGGGCGGCACCCGGCCGGGTTCCGGGGTGCAGTGGATCAGCCGGGCCTTCTGTTCGGCGAGGGAGGTGCGGGTCGGTCCGAGGATCCGCTCGAACAGGGTGAGCGTGGAGGTGTGGATCTCCTTGACCATCCCGGTGCCGATCACCACCGTGCCCTCGTGCAGCGCGGGCGCGAGGCGCAGCAGCAGGTCCTCCAGCAGCGCCAGGCTCTTCGGCACCCGCACCAGCAGCAGGTCGATCCGCTCCGGCGGCGGATCCTGCGTGGTCAGCAGCCGGACCGTGCCCGGCTGCACCCCGGCGCGGGCGAGGTTGGCCCGGGTCGCCTCCTGGCCGAGGAACGAGTCCGTGATCTGGGTCGGCCCGAACTGGGCGAGGGCGGTGACCAGGGCGCCCCAGCGGTCGCCGGCCACCACGACCTCGCCGGCCGGGCCGGTCTCCCGGGCCGCCAGATGCCGCAGCAGATAGGCGTCGGCGGCGTCCCAGGCACGCAGCCGGTCACGCGGGTCCTCGGGAAACCGGGACAGCTCGAACGCGCCCCACGGGGTCGTCATACGGTCGCTCATCGCCGCCAAGGCTAGCGGAACCGCAGCTCAGGGGGTTGGGGGGAGGGAGGGGCCTCCGGCCGGTCACCTCGGTGGCCCGGTTGCCGGGTGAGTGCGCTGGTCGCTTGGGGTGGGCGTCGTGGTTGCTGGGGTGGTCTGCCTGCCGGGCGGGCGTCCTGGTTGTTGCGGTGGTCTGCCCGCCCGGCGAGCGTCCCGGTCGTTGCGGTGGTCCGGTTGCCGAGGGGGGCATGTCCCGGTGTGGTTCCGTGGGCCGGTGGCCCGCCTGTCGGGTGTTCGGTGCGGGTGCTCCGGTGGCCCGCCCGCAGGGCGTTCGCCCCGGGCGCCCTGGCGTCCCCCCTCCGACGGCGCCCCGCCCGCAGGGCGTTCCCCCGGCCACCCCGGCGCCACCCCGTGCCACGGCGGATCGCCGCCCCGCTCCGGTCGGTCGGCGGATCATGGCAGACTCGCCGTCATGAGCGGCAAGGCGGACCCCCGGCGGCCGGGGGAAGGGACCACGTCGAGAACGCGGCTGGACCGGGGGCGCGGCGCGCTCGGCCCCGCGCTGGAGCTGGTGCACACCGGACGGGCACCCACCCGCGCGGTGCTCACCGCCGAACTCGGCGTCACCCGCGCCACCGCCGGAGCCGTCGCCGCCGAACTGGAGGCGCTCGGCCTGATCCGGGTCGACGCCCGCCCGACGGCCGCCGCCGGTTCCCAGGGCCGCCCCTCGCACCGCCTCGCCCTCGCCGAGGACGGCCCGGTCGCGCTCGCCGCCCAGGTGCACGCCGACGGCTTCCGGGCCGCGCTGGTCGGACTCGGCGGCCGGATCGTCGCCACCGCCCCCGGCTGTGAGGCCGTCGCCGCCGACCCGGCGAAGGTGCTGGGCCAGGTCGTGGAGGCGGGCGCCGCGCTGCTCCGGGAGACCGGCCGGCACTGTGTCGGCGCCGGGCTCGCCGTCCCCTCCGCCGTCGCCGAGCCCGAGGGCCTCGCCCTCAACCCCCTGCACCTGGCCTGGCCCGCCGGGTCCCCGGTCCGGGAGATCTTCGCCGATCAGGTGCGGGCCGCCGGGATCACCGGGCCCGCCTTCGCCGCCAACGACGTCAATCTCGCCGCGCTCGCCGAACACCGGCACGGAGCCGGGCGCGGCTCGCGCGATCTGCTGTGCGTGGCCACCGGACACCGAGGGGTGGGCGGCGCGCTGGTGCTGGACGGACGCCTGCACACCGGCAGCGCGGGCCTGGCCCTCGAAGTCGGCCATCTCACCGTCAACCCCGAGGGCCGCCCCTGCCACTGCGGCAGCCGCGGCTGCCTGGACGTCGAGGCCGACCCGCTGGCCCTGCTCACCACCGCGGGCCGCCGCCCCGGCCCCGTGGTGTCGCTGCTCCAGCAGGCCAACGACCTGATCCTGCACGAGTCCGACGACCCCGGGGTCCGGGCGGCCGTCGAGACCCTGGTCGAGCGGCTGGGCCTCGGCCTCGCGGGGCTGGTCAACATCCTCAACCCCGACCGGATCATCCTCGGCGGACTCCACCGCACCCTGCTGGACGCCCACCCCGAGCGGCTGCGCGCGGTGGTCGCCGACCGCAGCCTGTGGGGCCGCAGCGGGGTGGTGCCGATCCTGCCCTGCACCCTGGACCACAACAGCCTGGTCGGCGCCGCCGAACTGGCCTGGCAGCCGGTCCTGGACGACCCGCTCGGCGCCCTCGCGGCAGCGGCCTGAACGGTCGCCCCGCCGGACCCCTACAGGGACACCCCGCCGTCGATCACCAGATCCGCGCCGACCACCGACGCGGCGGCGTCCGAAGCCAGATACAGCACCGCCGCCGCCACCTCCGGCGTGGTCGAGATCCGGCCCAGCGGCGACTCCTCCTTCATCCGGGCCGCCCGGTCATCCTCCGACTCCCCGCCGTGCAGCGACATCGTGGTGTCGGACGCGCCGGGGCTCACCCCGTTGATCCGCACGCCCTCGGCGATGTGCTCCAGCGCCGCGCCCCGGGTCAGCGAGGTGACGGCCGCCTTGGTGGCCGCGTAGGGGGTGGTGCCGGGCCACTGCCGGTGCCGTCCGAGGTTGGAGGAGACGTTGACGATGGCCCCGCCGCCGGGCTGGTCCCGCATCCGCCGTATCTGCGCGGCCATCGAGAACAGCACGCCGGTCACATTGATGTCGAGGACCTGCCGCCAGTCCGCCTCGGACAGTTCGGTGACGGGGCCGCCCTGGAAGACGCCCGCGTTGTTCACGGCCACGTCGAGCGACCCGAACCGCTCGGTCACCGCGTCGGTCAGCGCCTCCACCTCGGCGTGCCGGGACACATCGGCGACCTGCGCGACCGCCGTGCCGCCGCCCGCCCGCACCAGGGCGACGGTCTCGTCCAGCGCGGCCCGGCCCCGCCCGGCCACCACGACCTTCGCCCCCTCGGCGGCGAACGCCAGCGCGATGGCCCGCCCGATCCCGGAACCCCCTCCGGTGACCAGCACGGACCGCCCGCCGAAACGATGCTGAGACATGGGTGAACTGCCTTTCGTGAAGTGATGTCAACTGATGTCAACTGATGTCGAGTGATGTCGAGTGATGTGGAGAGAGGAACGGGGCGTGAGGTCATCCCGCTCCGAAGCGGAGCGCCCCCGCCCCGAAGCGGAGCGCCGCCGCCGCGACCGCGAACACCACCGCCGCGACCGCGAGGCTGACCGTGTCGCTCCCGGCCGCGAGCAGGACCGCGAAGACGACGGTCGGACCGGTCTCCATCGCGGTGTTGTGCACACCCCCGGCCAGCCCGGCCCGTTCCGGGGGCACCCGGTCGGTGGCGAGTACGGCGGCCCCCGCGAAGGAGGCGGCGGCCCCGGCCGGCAGCAGCACGAAGCCGGGCAGCACGCCGTAGCCGTACGGGATGCCGGGGTCGAGGCCGGTGGCGGCGAGCAGGGCGAGTCCCAGGGCGGCGAGGGCCAGTCCGCCCCCGGTGACCGGACCCGGCCCGTACCGCGCGACCAGGCGTCCGGCCGCGCGCCCGGAGACGAGCAGGGCGAGGGCGAACGGGACGAACGCGGCCGAGGTGCGCAGTGCCGACCAGCCCCGCTCCTCCTGGAGGTACAGGGAGAACAGGAGGAACACCGTGCTGGTCCCGGCCGCGGTGAGCGCGGTGGCCAGCAGACCCGGCCCGCGCCGCCCGTCGCGCAGGAACCCCGGCGGCAGCAGCGGATCGCGCGCCCGGCGTTCGGCGACTGCGAAGAGCGCCAGCAGGACCGCCCCGACCGCGAGCGGCACCAGTACCTGTGCCGACCCCCAGGGCCGGGCGTCGGTGACGACCAGTCCGTAACTGGCCGCGACCAGCCCGCCGGTGGCGAGCACCGCGCCGCGCACATCGAGCCCGCCGGGGCGCGGGGTTCCGGCGCCCGGGGGCAGGATCCGGGGCACCAGGACCAGCCCCGCCATCGCCACCACCGCGGGCACCACCAGCGCCCAGCGCCAGGACGAGAGCGCGGAGACGACCCCGGAGAGCACATGGCCCGCCGTCGCGCCGAGCACCGACAGACCGCCCCAGGTGGCCATCGCCCGGCGGTGGTCGGCCGGGCGGGGGTGCAGGGTGCGCAGCACGGCCAGCGCGGCGGGGGCGATCACCGCGGCGCCGGCGCCCTGCGCGAAGCGCGCCGCGAGCAGCGCCTCGTAGCCGGGGGCGAGCGGTGCGGCGACGGACGCGACGGCGAACAGCCACAGCCCGCCGGTCAGCGCGGGCCGTCCCCCGTACCGGTCGGCGAGCCGTCCGCCGAACAGCAGCAGACCGGCGAAGGTCAGTCCGTAGGCCGCGCTGAGCAGGATCAACTCGTCCCGGCCGAGGGCGAATCGGCGGCCTATCTCGGGCAGCGGGACGGCGAGGGCGGCGAGCGTGAAGATCAGGGTGACCTGGAGGGAGCCGAGGAGCGGGAACACTCGGGCGGCGCCGGGCCGCTGCCGGTCCGGCGCGACCGCGCCGATGGGGGCGCGCATACGACCTTCTTTCAAGAATGATCGGTCCAATATAAGGGCAGCAGCCACTACCCCGGAAGCGGGGTGCGGGCCGGGATTCAGTCCAGCAGCGCCAGTGCCTGTTCGGCCGCGTCGCGGACCCGGGCCGGGTCGTCGGACGCCTTGCCCACCACCCGCAGCCCCTGCATCAGCACCAGCAGCATCCGGGCGAGGGCGCGCGGATCGCGGTCCCCGGCCAGCTCGCCCTGTGCCTGGGCGCGGAGCAGTGCCGCGTGCAGCAGGGTCTCGGTGTGCCCCCAGCTCAGCTCGACCCGCCGGGCCGCCCCGGGGTCGTGCGGGGCCAGCTCCGCCGCCGTGTTGGTGACCAGGCAGCCGCGCGGGCGGTACGCCTCGTCCGCGCTCTCCTCGGCGAACCGGCGCACCAGCGCCCGTACGGCGGGCAGCGCCGGGCCCGGCCGGGACAGCTCGCGGGTGAGGCCGGGGGCGCGCGCCTCGCTGTAGCGGTCCAGGGCCTTGAGGTAGAGGTCGCGCTTGTTGCCGTAGGTGGCGTAGAGGGAGGCGCGGCCGATGCCGAGATGCTCGACGAGGTCGGCCATGGAGGTGGCCTCGTAGCCCTTGCGCCAGAAGAGTTCCAGGGCGGACTGGAGGGCGGCGTCGGGGTCGAATTCCTTGGTCCTGGCCATGGGGACGACCTTAGGCGATACAAGAACGATCGGTCAATTAAAGGAGGGGTTGAGTAGGTAGCAGTGGTCATAGGTACGTCAGGTCGGCGGCCGGGTCGGCGCGTGCCTCGCCAGCCCGGGTCTCCTCGGTGAGCCCCCGTCTCCGGCGGCACAGCCCGGGGAAGCAGCCCGGCGGGCCCCGCGTACTCCCCGGGAGGTAGCCGCACGGCCGCTGGCCGTACGACGCCCCGGCACCCCCCGCGGAGCGAGGCTCAGGGCATCGGTGACCAATCGACCTGGGAGATGACCTGAGATGCAGACCCTCGCAGACTGGGGCGGTGGCGGGCCCGGCCCCTGGATCCTGCTGTTCCCGCTGATCTGGGCGGCCGTTGTGATCGGCGCGGTGGGCGTGCTGCGGCGCACAGCGTGGGGGGAGGGCCGTCAGGACACCCGGCCCGCCGGGGACTCCCCGATCGCCGTTCTCGGCCGCCGGTTCGCGGCGGGCGAGATCGACGAGGACGAGTACGGGCGGCGGCTGTGCGTCCTGGACGAGCAGTTCGGCCGGACGGCGACGGACAGGGGCGGCCGGTGACGACGACCGGGACGACCACCGCGACCGCCGCCCGGGTCGTCGACGCCGTGAAGGTGTACGGGCGAGGCGACACCGAGGTGCGGGCCCTGGACGGGGTGAGCGTCGGCTTCCCGGCCGGGCGCTTCACCGCGATCATGGGCCCCTCGGGCTCCGGCAAGTCCACGCTGATGCACTGCGCCGCCGGACTCGACACCCTCGGCTCCGGCGCCGCCTGGATCGGCGACACGGAACTGGGCGCCCTGGACGACCGGCGGCTGACCCTGCTGCGCCGGGACCGGATCGGGTTCGTGTTCCAGGCGTTCAACCTGGTGCCCACCCTGACCGTCGCCGAGAACATCACCCTGCCCCTGGACCTCGCCGGGCGGTCCGGCGACCCCGAGTGGATCGACGCGCTGATCGATGTCGTCGGGCTGCGCGACCGGCTCCGGCACCGGCCCGCCGAACTCTCCGGCGGACAGCAGCAACGGGTCGCCGTGGCACGGGCGTTCGCCGCCCGCCCGGACGTCGTCTTCGCCGACGAACCGACCGGCAACCTCGACTCCCGCTCCGGCGGGGAGGTGCTCGCCCTGCTCGGCGCGGCCGTCCGCACCATGGGCCGGACCGTCGTCATGGTCACCCACGACCCGGTCGCCGCCGCCCACGCCGACGAGGTCGTCTTCCTCGCGGACGGACGGCTCGTCGACCGGATGCGGGCACCGAGCGCGGACCGGGTCCTGGACCGGATGAAAGCCTTCGAGGTGCCGTCATGACGATCCTGCTGCGGCTCGGCCGCTCCTCCCTGCGCGCCCACGGACGGCGCTTCGCGGGCACCTTCCTCGCCGTCCTCCTCGGTGTGTCCTTCCTCGCCGGGACCCTCGTCATGGGCGACACGCTCAGAGCGAGCTTCGACACCATGTTCGGCAACGCCACCCGCGGCACCGACGCCGTGGTCCGCGGCGCCGACGCCATCACCGCCCCGGGCGGGAGTCAGGGCGTCCGGCGGCCGGTCCCGGCCGACCTGGCGACCGCCGTCGAGCGGGTGCCCGGCGTGGCCGCCGCCGTACCCAGCGTCGAGGGCGCGGGCCAGCTCCTCGGCGCCGACGGCGAACCCATCGGCGGCGACGGCCCCCCGACCCTGGCCGGGAACTGGATCACCGACCCCCGCCTGAACCCCTACCGGCTGACCGCGGGACGGGCCCCCGAGCGGACCGGCGAGGTCGTGGTGAACGAGGCCACCGCCGACCGCGGCGGACTCACCCTCGGCGACCGGACCGTGCTGCGCACCCCCGACCCCGTCGAGGTCACCGTCGTCGGCCTGGCCACCTTCGGCGGCGCGGACGGCATGGCCCAGGTCACCTACACCGGTATGACCCTCGCCGACGCCGGGCGGTATCTCACCGCACGGCCGGGCGAGGCGACCGACATCCGCGTCCGGGCCGCCGCCGGGGTGAGCCAGGACGCCCTGGTGGAGCGGCTCACCGAGGTGCTGCCGTCCGGCACCGAGGCGATCACCGGCACACAACTGGCCGAGGAGAACACCGAGATGGTCTCCGGCCGGTTCCTGAGCCTCTTCACCACCTTCCTGCTGGTCTTCTCCGGCGTGGCCCTGCTGGTCGCGACCTTCTCTATCCACAACACCTTCGCGATCGTGGTCGCCCAGCGCACCCGCGAGAACGCCCTGCTGCGCGCGCTCGGCGCCGCCCGCCGCCAGATCACCGTCATGACCCTGACCGAGGCCACCGCCGTCGCCGTCGCCGCCTCCCTGGCCGGACTCGCGGGCGGCGCCGGTATCGCCGCCGGACTCCAGGCGCTGTTCCCGGCGATCGGATTCCCCTTCCCCGAGGGCGAGTTGGTGATCGGCGCGCTCTCGCTCGCCCTGCCCCTCGCGGTCGGCGTCGTGGTCTGCGTGGGCTCCGCCCTGCTCCCGGCCGTCCGCGCGGGCCGCACCGCGCCGCTGGCCGCGCTGCGCGACACCGCCGTCGACACCTCGGGTGCCTCCCGCCCGCGTGCCCTCGCCGGGGGCGCCCTGCTCGCCGTCGCGGCGGCCACCACCCTGACCGGCGTCCTGGCCACCCCGTCCCTCGTGCTCGCCGGTACCGGTGCCGTCCTGACCCTGGCCGCCTTCGTCGTCCTCGGACCGGTCGCCTCCGGCGCGGCCGTGCGGATCCTCGGCGCTCCGGCCGCCCGACTGCGCGGGGTGACCGGCACACTCGCCCGCCGCAACGCCCTGCGCAGCCCCCGGCGGACGGCCGCCACCGCGAGCGCGCTGATGATCGGCGTGGCGGTGGTGTCGCTGTTCACGGTGTTCGGGGCCTCGCTGAAGGCGACCATGGACCGGACCGTCTCCCGCTCCTTCGCCGGGGACGTGGCGATCGGCACCCCCGGGTTCGGCGCGGGCGGCAGCGGGCTGAGCCCCCGGCTCGCCCCGGAGATCGCCCGGCTGCCCGAGGTGGACACCGCCGTGGGGCTCGGCCGGGGGGTCGCCGAGGTGAACGGCGACGGACGCGCGCTGACCGTCACCGACCCGGCCGCCCTCGCCCGGGTCCTCGACCTCGGCACGGTCCGCGGCGACCTCTCCGGGCTCGGCACCGACGGCATCGCCCTCACCGCGACGGAGGCCGACCGCCACAACGTCACGACCGGCGACACCCTCCGCCTCGCCTTCACCGACGGCACCCGGCGGCCCTTCACGGTCCGCGCGGTCTACGGTGCGTCCGCACTCGCCGGGGACTACGTCATCACCCGCGACGCCTGGGCCCCGCACCGCACGCAGGACGCCGACACCCTCGTCGCCGTCTCCTTCGCCGACGGTGTCGACCCGGCCACCGCCACCGCCGCCGTGGAGCGCACCGCCGACCGCTTCGGCGGCCCCGACGCGCAGACCCGCGACGAGTACGCCCGGTCCTCGGCGAGCGGCATCGACATGATGCTCACCCTGGTCTACGCCCTGCTGGCGCTCGCGGTACTGATCGCCCTGCTGGGCATCGCCAACACCCTCACCCTGGCCATCCACGAACGCACCCGCGAACTCGGCCTGCTCCGCGCGGTCGGCCAGACCCGGGCCCAACTGCGGGCCATGGTCCGCTGGGAGTCCGTCCTGATCGCCGCCTTCGGCACGGCCGGGGGCCTCGCCCTGGGCACCTTCCTCGGCTGGGTCCTGGTCCGCGCCTCCGACGGCGGCGGCGACAGCGCCTTCACCTTCGCGGTGCCGCCGCTGCACCTGACGGCGGTCGTGGTGGTGGGGCTGGCGGCCGGGGCACTGGCGGGCGTACGGCCCGCGGCGCGGGCGGCACGGCTGGATGTGCTGCGGGCCATCGGGACGGAGTAGGGGGATGTCTCCGGGGGGGGCGCAGGGGGTCCGGCGGCGGTGACTGCGTTCGCGTGCGTGGGGCGTGGGCGCCGGGTGCCCTGGGAGCGGTGGCGGTGGTGGTGGGGCCTGGGTCCGGAGGCTCCGTGGCACCCCCAAGCGGAGGGGTGCGGCTGCGGAGTGCGCGGGCTGTGCGGCTCCTGGCGAGCTTGCCGGAGGGCGCGGTGCGCGATACGCGGTCCGTGCCGTTCCCGTCGAGCCGTGCCGGGAAGCGGTCCCGGTCCTGTCGAGCCGTACCGGGAAGCGGTCCCGGTCCTGTCGAGCCGTACCGGGAAGCGGTTCCGGTTCCGTCGTGCGGTGCCGGGAAGCGGAGTGTGGGGTGTGGGGGATTCGCCGGGGTGTTGCGGAGGTCGCGAGCCGGGCCGGCGCCGCCCGGGGCATCCTGGGTCCGCCTAGGCGGAGTGTCGCGCGGGCACTTCATCCACGGTGTTGCGGGGGGACTGCCGTGGGATCTTCACCTGCGGGGCGGGTGCCGCGCGGGGCCGCGCGCGGCGGCGGCTCCAGTACGGCAGTCCGCACCAGAACACGGCGAACCAGGTCAGGGTGATCCCGGCCAGGCAGGTCGCCAGATGCAGACCGAGGACGACGTCCAGGATCAGCAGCAGGGACGTGACCATCGCCAGCATCAGCGCGATCAGTCCCCAGAACGCCAGCTTGGCCGAGGTGTCCAGCAACTGCTTGCGCAACTCCCGCCCGTGCACCAGCCGGTGGAAGGGCGCCGGGGCGATGAGCAGCGAGGCGGCGACGGAGGTGAGCAGCAGATCGGCCACGTACAGATACCGCTGCATGGGCGTGATGATGGCGAACCGGGGGGTGAAGGCCAGGGTGAGCAGGAAGGCGAGCAGCACCTGTACCCCGGTCTGGGCCACCCGGATCTCCTGGAGCAGCTCCGCGTACGCCGCTGTCAGCCGGGCCCGCTCCCGTTCCTTGGCCTTGCGGCCGGACTTGGGCGCGGGAACGGGGCGGTCCCCGTGCTCGGGGTCGTGGTCCCGGCTGCCCACCACCAAGGGGGGTGGGGCGGCGCGGGACGCCGTTTTGAGCATGGTGACTCCTGAGGGTTTGAGGGTGTCGTGCGGGACGTTGTGGGGGGACCCGATAGTAGGGACAGCCCCCGCGTTCGGTTAGATCCCGGCCCACAAGTGGCCTGCCTCGTACGGCACTTGGCCGGTACCTGCCAGGTGAACAAAGAGCAAAACGCTGACGAACCAACTCTGAATGTCAGGAAAACATAAGGTGCGGGGGAGACGTGCGGGGTCCTGCCCCACCCGGCGGGAAGTGGGCCCCAAGGGGCATCCGGTACGCACGAAAGGGCAGGTGAGAGGGGGGAAGGGGCATACGGGGGACCCGACCCGAGGGGAGTGTCTCACGGCGGAGCGGGGCGCGAGACGCGGGGGGAGGGGTGGAGGGGGGAGGGGGTGTGGCGGGCGTTGCCCTGCGGTTGGTGCCCGGCGTTCAGGGGCCCCTTGGCGGGCGGGCACCCGCCGTCGGTGCCAGGGGCACGGGATGCCTGTGCCGCTCCCCGTGTCCGTGCCTGTGCCTGTGCCTGTGCCCGTCCTCGTGCGGGTGCCCCGTGCAGGTCCCTCTGCCCGTGCCGGTCCCCGCGCCCGTGCAAGTCCTCTGGTGCCGGTCCCCACGCCCGTCCCCGTCCCTGTCCCGATGCGGCGCAGGCACCTCGCGGTCGGCCGCGTCATCCACGCCCGCGCCCCGGATTGCGCCGTGCCCTGGACTGACCCGTGCCCCGGACTGCCCCTTGCCCCGGACCCGCCCCGTGTCCGGAACCCGCCCCGCGCCACGGACCCGCCCCGGGGACCGGGACCGCCCCCGGCGCCGGGATCGCCCCAGTAACCGGCCGGTGCCCCCGTCGGATCAGCCGGGAACCGCCAAGTGGGCGGGGGCGTGTCCGGGGGCGTGGGCGTCGGTGGTGAGGTCGGCGGGTTCGGCGTCCCCGAAGACCTCCGCGAGCACCTCCGCGAAGAGGGCCGCCGGTTCGGCGACCGGGCGGTGGGCGGGGTGTGCGGGCCCGGTCACCGCGCGGGCGGGGGTGGGCAGGGTGAACCAGACGACCTTGCCGCGCTCACCGTCCAACTGGGCGCCCCAGCTCTCGCTGACGGCGGCCACCATGGCGAGGCCCCGGCCGCAGGTGGCCAGCGGATCGGCCTCGGCCAGCTCGGGCAGCCGGGGATCGTGGTCGTGCACCGAGACCGTCAGCCGGTCGAGCCGCAGCTCGATCTCCACGGTGCAGGTCTTGTCGGGCTGGGCGTGCCGGTGGACATTGCTCAGCAGCTCGGTGACACCGAGCGAGGCACGGTCTATCAGCGGGTCGAGATGCCAGTAGCGCAATTGCGCTGAAACGATTCTGCGGACCTGGCCGATCCGCGCCGGCAGGGCTTGGAGCTCCACTGCGCAGTGTCTGCTCGGGTGACTGATCACGGCTGCGACTCCCCGACGTTGAGGCCCGGAAGAACACGGAGTTCGGAGCCGGCGGACCGCCGTCGCGCGGCGACCCGCCTGCTGTGGTGCCCGGCGGGCTGGCTCGCAGCGCTGTCGCCGGAAAACCCTGAGTGAGGTGAGTCAAGCGTGACCCGGCACCTGCGGTACCGCAACTCATGGTGACCCGGCGGTGACTCAGCGGTCACGCCCCGCTGCCCGCCGTACCGCCTCGATGAACCGGCCTGCCGCCGGGGGGCCCGGCTGTCCCGGGGCCGGATCGTGGTCGCCGAGGGTCAGCAGATAGCGGGTGCCGTTGAGATCCGCCAGCGCGCGGTCCCCGGGCGCGAACCACGGCCGGGACGCCCGTACCGCCTGGACCGGCGCGCTGTCGATCTCGCTGCCGTAGCTGGTCAGCAACTCCAGCCTGCCGCCCCGGATCCGGACCTGACCGGCCCGGGTGAGCGACCGCAGCCGCCTGCCTATCCGCACCCCGCTCGCCGTGAACTCCGGCTCCGCCATTCCCGTCGCCCCCTCGCTCCCCACGCCCCCGCCGACCGCCCGGCCGGGGCCCACGGGACCACCGCTTCCACGGTACGGCGTGCCCCGCACCGACCGTACGGCCGTACGAGCCGATCCCGCGCGGTGCAGTCTGCCCCCGCCCGCCCTCGCGCACCAGTGCGTACGGCGGCTTCCCGCCCGCCGGCCGCAGCACTGGGCCGAATGCGCCCCCGCCGGCCGGCCCCCGGCCCCGTGCCACAGCGGCCCCAGCCATCGCTTTGAGCCCCCCAAAGATGCGTTTATGCAGGTGAGAAGCGCTGCCGGGCATGCCTATGATCGAAGTGCCGCCCGCGCGGCAGAGCGTCGGCGCGCAACGTAAGGAGCCCGCCGTGAGCACCCCTGAGCAGACCCGGCCCGGAGCGACCCTCGACGTCGACCGCACCGACCCCGGCTACCGCGACTGGCTCAAAGAAGCCGTCCGCAAGGTCCACGCCGACGCCAACCGTTCGGCCGACACCCATCTGCTCCGCTTCCCGCTCCCCGAGCCCTGGGGCATCGACCTCTACCTCAAGGACGAGTCCACCCACCCCACCGGCAGCCTCAAGCACCGCCTCGCCCGCTCCCTCTTCCTCTACGGCCTGTGCAACGGCTGGATCCGGCCCGGCCGCCCGGTCATCGAGGCGTCCAGCGGCTCCACCGCCGTCTCCGAGGCGTACTTCGCCGCGCTGATCGGCATCCCCTTCATCGCGGTGATGCCCCGTACGACCAGCGCCGAGAAGTGCCGCCTCATCGAGTTCCACGGCGGCCGGTGCCACTTCGTGGACGACCCCCGTACGGTGTACGAGGAGTCCGCCCGGCTCGCGGCGGAGACCGGCGGCCACTACATGGACCAGTTCACCTACGCCGAACGCGCCACCGACTGGCGCGGCAACAACAACATCGCCGAGTCCGTCTTCCGCCAACTGGAGCGGGAGCGCCATCCGGAACCCGCCTGGATCGTCGCCACCGCCGGTACCGGCGGCACCTCGGCGACCATCGCCCGCTATGTGCACTACATGCAGTACGACACCCGGATCTGTGTCGCCGACCCCGACAACTCCTGCTTCTTCGAGGGCTGGACCACCGGCGACTTGGGCGTCACCTGCGACTCCGGGTCCCGGATCGAGGGCATCGGGCGCCCCCGGATGGAGCCGAGCTTCGTGCCCGGTGCCATCGACCGGATGATGAAGGTGCCGGACGCGGCGAGCTTGGCCGCCGTCCGCGCCCTGGAGCGGGCCGTCGGCCGCAAGGCGGGCGGCTCCACCGGGACCGGGCTGTGGGGCGCGCTGAAGATCGTCGCCGAGATGGTCGCGGAGGGGCGCCGGGGCAGCGTCGTCACCCTGCTGTGCGACCCGGGGGACCGGTATCTCGACAAGTACTACTCGGACACCTGGCTCGCCGAACAGGGGCTGGACATCGCGCCGTACACGACGGTGATCGAGAGGGTGCTGCGGACGGGGGAGTGGGTGGGGTGAGGGGCGTTACCGGGAGGGGTGCCGGCAGGTGTTCCCGCCGCCCGGCACCGGCTCCAGCCGCCGCTCCTCGGCCGGCGCGCGGGCGCCCGGCACATGGGTGACGTCCACCCGGCAGGCATACGTGGGCGGCCCGTCAGATGTCCGCCCCGCCGGGCGGGTCCGCCTCCCCGGCCACCACCAGCCGCAGGTGCTCCCCGATCTCGGCGCGCGCCTCCGGCCCCATCCCCGCGTCCGTGACCAGCGTGTCGACCTGCGCCAGGGAGGCGAACGAGCTCAGCCCCACCGTCCCCCACTTGGTGTGGTCGGCCACCACCACGACCCGCCGCGCCGACTGCACCAGCCGCCGGTTGGTCTCCGCCTCCGCGAGATTCGGCGTCGACAGCCCCGCCTCCGGCGCTATCCCGTGCACCCCGAGGAACAGGACGTCGAAGTGGAGCGTCGCGATGGCCTGGTCGGCGACCGGACCCACCAGCGAGTCGGACGGGGTCCGCACCCCGCCGGTCAGCACCACCGTCGCCGCGCCCGGGCGGGGTCCCGAGGACCGCTGCGCCGCGTGGAAGACATCCGCGACCCGCACCGAGTTGGTCACCACGGTCAGATCGGCCACGTCCAGCAGTCGCTGCGCCAGCGCGTAGGTCGTCGTACCGCCCGACAGGGCGATGGCCGCGCCCGGGGCCACCAGGTCGGCGGCGACGCGCGCGATGTCCTCCTTGGCGCTCAGCTCAAGACCCGACTTCGCCTCGAAACCGGGCTCATGGGTGCTGGCCTCCACCACGGGGACCGCGCCGCCGTGCACCTTCTCCAGCACGCCCTGCCGGGCCAGCGCGTCCAGATCCCGGCGCACGGTCATGTCGGAGACCCCGAGCCTGCGGGTCAGTTCGTTCACCCGGACGCCGCCCCGGCGCCGCACCTCGTCCAGGATCAGGGCACGCCGCTGCTCCGCGAGGAGGTTCTGATTCTCACTCACGTACGCTCCGGTCCTTTCGCCGCCGGTCCCTCGGACACCCCCTCGCACCTGCTGCGACGCCAGGGACACCGGTCAGGGGCGTGGGGCGTTCCATCCTCGCACGGGTCGTCCGCCCCGGCGCCACCGACCGGCGCCCCGGCCGGGCGGCGACACCGGGTGTCCACTCCGTGTCCGGGCCGTGGTCGGTCCGTCACAATGATCGGGGAGATTCGGTGACGACAGGGGCGCGCGGACGGCTCCCCGGAGATCCTGAGCCCCGCACCCACCCACCCGCCGGACGGCACCGCCACGGCACAGCTCGGGGGAAACACAGCAGTGGAACGCGCACAGGAACGGGCGGCGGCGACCGCCGCGACCGCGGTGACGGGCGGCGGGACCGCGGTGACGGGCGGCGGGACCGCCATCGCCCTGGAACTCCTGGTCCACGGAGTGGGCGGGGCGACGCCGGAGAAGATGCTGAACGACCCGCGCACCGAACGGGTCACCGGCGACGACATCGCCGCCGTCTTCCGCCGCACCGGCGACCTCGACGCCGAACACCGCACCGACCGGCCCCCGGGCGAGCCCGTCCAGGAGGCGTACGTCTGGTCCAACCTCACCTCCGGCAACGGCGCCCGCGCCCTGTGGCTGCTGCTGCTCCCCTTCATGGTCGCCAACCTCGCCCACTGGATGCGCCCGCCCACCCGCGGCCACACCCGCACGGTCCGCCTGTACGGGCTCCTCGTGCGGCTCACCGGGCTCTCCCTGACGGTGCTGATGGCCGCCGCGGCCTGCGAGGTCGCCCTCGATCTCGCCGCCTGGCAGTGCGCGGGCACCCGCGCCTGCGCCGAGCGCAACTCCTGGCTCGGCTTCCTCTCCCCGGACCTCTCCGGGGACGGCTGGTGGAGCCTGCCGGGGCGCCGCCTCGCCCTGGCCGCCGTCGTCCCGGCCGCCCTGGTCGGGCTCCTGTGGTACCTCTCCCACCGCACCTGGAGCGCGTACGAGTCGGCGCGCCCGAGGCACACCGGATCACCGGACGCGGCGGCCGAGGAGGACGAGAAGGCCGAGGAAGCGGACGCGGCCGGGCCGGGTGAGCCGTCGGTGTCCCCGCACCGGCCCCGGATCCCCGCCGAGAGCGCCACCACCGCGCTGGGGCGGCCCGGCTTCTGGTTCGGGCGGCGCCTCGTCGCCCGGCTGCGGGCCGCCCACACCGCCGCCGGACTGCTCACCGTGGCCGCCGCCCTCGTCGGGACCACCCTGCGGCACGACCGGGGGACCGGCGGCCCCGTCGTCCTCGATCTGCTCGGCATCCTGCTCGGCGCCGCCCTGACGGCGGGGTTCGCCGCCGTGCTGTGGGTGGTCTGCCGCCGGGGGCGCAGCGAGCGCCGCATCGACCGCGAACTCGACGCCCACCTGGTGCGCCGGCTGCCGCTCGCCGCGGTCGCCCTGCTCCTCCTCGCCGTGCTCCACGCGGGCTGGGCGCGCCCCGGCTGGCAGTCCGCCCGGGGCCTGCCCGGCGACACCGTGTTCGGCGCGCTCACCCTGCTCCAGGGGCTGCTGGCGCTCGCCCTGTGCGTCGTCGCGCACCTCCTGCACCGGGCCCGTCCCGAACCCCGCAGCGCCATGCGCGGCTTCGGCGGCCCGGCCGTCGCCCTGCTGGCCTGCGCGCTCGGCGGGGTGTTCTCCGGCGGCATCTCCCAGCGCGTCGCCGACTGGCTGGACGGCACGGGCGCGATCATCCCCGGCCCGCCCGTCCTGCTCACCTGGCAGGCGTCCGTGATCCCGCCGCTGCTGCTGGTCCTGCTCCTCGTCGTGCTCCGGCTGGCCCGGGGCACCCTGCGGCTGGCCCGCGCCGAGGAGTCCGGGGTGGCCGACGACTACCCGAAGGAGACCGCGGACGACGGCCGCACCCGCCGGATCGCCCGTACGCGCGCGATGGCCACGCTCACCGACCGGGCCCCCATGCTCGTCGCCGTGACCGCGCTGGTGACCCTGGTGCTCGGCGCGGGCGCGCTGGCCGGGGCGCTGGCCACCGACGAGACCCCGGCCCAGGCGGCGGCCGGTGTCCACCCGTTCGTGCAGGGCGCCGCCGAGACCGCCCAGGCGCTCGGGTCCTGGCTGATAGGGCTCGGCTTCATACTGTTCGTCGCCTCCGGCCGCCGCGCCTACAAGGACCCCTCCGCGCGGCGCACCATCGGCATCCTGTGGGACGTCGGCACCTTCTGGCCGCGCGCCGCCCACCCTTTCGCCCCGCCCTGCTACGCCGAGCGGGCCGTCCCCGACCTCACCTGGCGGATGGCGACCTGGACCGAGGTCACCGGCGGGCGCCTGGTCATCTCCGGCCACTCCCAGGGCAGCGTCCTCGCCTCCGCCGCGGCCTGGCAGCTCACCCCGGAGGTACGTCACCGGGTCGCCCTGCTGACCTACGGCTCCCCGCTGGAGCGGCTGTACGGGCGCTGGTTCCCCGCGTACTTCGGTTCCGCCGCGCTGGGCGCGCTGCACGAGGACGTCGACTGCTGGCGCAATCTGTACCGGGTCACCGACCCGATCGGCGGCCCCATCCGGCTGCCCGGCGACTGCGGCCCCGAGGTCGACCGCGCCGCCCTCGCCGACCCGCTCGCCTACGGCCGCACCGATCTGCACCCCCTTCCCGCCCCGATCCTCGGCCACTCCGACTACCAGGCGGACCCGGCCTTCGCCGAGGAACGCGCCCGCCTCCTGGCCCGGCTGCGCCCGGAGGTACCGGGGCAACGGCCGCAGCGGTAGCCCTCCGGGCGGGGTGGGGGGCTTTTCCTGGGGGTGTGGCCCGTTGGTGTCGGTCGCCGGTCCCGGCTCCTGGCCGGGTGTCCGTTCCCGTGAACTGCCGGGGCTGCCGGGGCTGCCGGGGCTGCCGGTCCGGCGGGCCGCTGCCGGCCGGCCCGCCTCCCCGCTGCCGCGAGTGGGTTCACCGTTCGGCGGCGCGAGCGGCTCACCTCACTCAGTGGCCGCACCTCGGCGGAGACGGCACCCCGCGCTCCCGAACTCCGTGAGAAGCAGGGTGAGTTACGCGCCCCGATGGCGGGCGGCATCATCCTCTCCACCACCGTCGGCACGACCGACACACACCGCGCCGGACGGCCGCACAGGGCCGGGAGTTGAGCGGCGACGAGATCGCCTCGCTCAGCCCGCACGGCAGGGACAACGTGGGTAAGGTGATCGGATGCCGCCGTTTCTGACGCCTCCGCCGCCCGCCGCCTGAGGCGGGCAGACAAGCCGAGCCATCCATGGGTTACCGGGGTGGCCGTGCGGGTTGCCCACGCGGACATCGTGCCGGCAATCAATCGAGGAGACCTCAGGTGCAGTCCTCTTCCGCCCTGTCCGTTCGGCAGGGTGTTCTCTACGTCGCGATCGCGGCCACAGCATGGGGCACCGGCGGTGCAGTGGCCGCCGAACTGTACGACGTCGGCGGAATCGGCCCCGTTTCCGTTTCCTTCTGGAGGTTCCTGACCGGACTCGGGCTGCTGGTGGCAGCTCACCTGGTGCGACGGTCCCGGCGGCCGGAGACGGCGCTGTCGCTGCGCGCGACGTTCGCCGCGAACCCGCGGCGGGCCCTGATCACCGGCTTCGGGCTGGCGGTGTACCAGACGGCCTACTTCGCCGCCGTGCAGCAGGCGGGGCTGACCGTGGCCACGGTGGTGACCCTGGGCTCGGGCCCGGTCCTGGTCGCGGTCGGAGCCCGGCTCACGCTGGGCGAGCGCACCGGCCTCGCCGGAACCGCCGCGGTGGCGAGCGGCATCGCCGGCCTGGTGCTGCTGATGGGGGGCGCTGACGGGAGCACCGGCCCGGCTCCGCTCCTGGGCATCGGATACGCGCTGCTCTCCGCCGCCGGGTACGCGGGCGTGACGCTGCTGGGCCGCTTCTCCGGCCGGGAGAACGCCGGTGGGGCGTTCGAGTCCACCGTCACCGGCTTCGCGGTCGGCACGGTCTGCCTGCTGCCGATGGCTCTGCTGGAGGGCCTGCCGCCCGCCATGGAGCGACCGGCATGGACCCTGGCCCTGATCCTCTACCTGGGAGCCGCGCCCACGGCCCTGGCGTACACGCTGTTCTTCGCCGGCCTGCGCGCCGTACGGGCGACCACGGCGTCCGTGGTCGCCCTGGTCGAGCCGCTCACCGCGGCGGTCATCGGCATCCTGGTCTTCGACGAGCGGCTCAACGCGATCGTTCTGACCGGCACGGCCCTGCTGCTGTGCGCGGTCTTCTTCCTCGTCGCCGACGAGGGAGTGGGCCGGGCGGCTTCCCGGGGGACGGCCGACCCGGATGCCGTCCACGGCCGGCGCCGGTCGCGCCCGGCCATGCCGACGAAGGACTGACGCCCGAGCACCACGCACAGGGCGGGTGGCGGGCCGCTGCGGGGCCGCCACCCGCCCTGACAACCGGTGGCGGACGACGCGTATCACGCCATCGGTGTTCAGCGGCCACGCGACTTCCTACCAGCAGTGTCAAGACCTCTCATCACGTCAACCTTCCGTTGTGATGTAGCTCCTTGACAACGGAAAAGTTAGCGTTCCGCAGGCAGTCCTGCCGGTCATGCCGCCTGGCATGGAGAGTCGGTACACGACAGGAGGCGGTGTGAGCACAGGAGCGCACTTACCGGATCAGAAAAAGGGCGTTGAGGTCTGTCCGCGCGTTGAGGTCTATCCGGTGGTTGAGGAGATATCCGCGCTGCTGAATCGTTCCGCGCAGGATCTCGACGCCTCACTCACTCCTGATGAGCGGGCGGATCTCCGGAAAGCCGTCAGCGAACTCAACGCTCACTCCACAGCGGGTGATCAGGGAGCCTTCTACGGTCAGCAACTGCTGCTCTCCCGTCTCTACGGGCTCTCGACGCAACTCTCCGAGGCGCCCACCGCCGAGGGTTCCGTCGTCGTTCAAGAGGTACTCCGGCTGCTCGAACAGGCCACCATGGCCACCGAGGACGCCATGCTGGAGCCCGGCACACTCGACGCCGCGCCGACGGAACCCTCCGCGTTCCTCTCGTGGCTGAAGAGACTCGCCCGTGAACACCGGGTCTACAAGCACCCGTACTACCGGGAGTTCATCCGGAATCAGGCAACCGAAGACGACCTGCGGAACTATGTGATCCAGGAATCGGTCGTCGACGGGCGATTCGACGATCTTCTCGCCATGATGCAGGTCGGTACCAGTGGCGCCGCGAAGCTGGAGATAGCCGAGAACTTCTGGGACGAGATGGGAAACGGGGACCCGTCACAGGTCCACACCCATCTCTTCAACCAGATCTTCCGCGTCTTCGACATTCCCGCCGACGAACTGGAGCGGTCACTCACCGCCAACGCGCTGCTGTCCGGAAATCTCGCCGTGCTTCTCTGCCGCTACCGGCAGCTCTACCCGGAGGCCGTCGGATTCCTGGGAATGACCGAGTGGCTGGCGCCCGACCGTTTCGTGCAGGTCGTGCACGCCTGGGAGCGGCTCGGACTGCCCGATGTCGGCATCGTGTACCACAAGCTGCACATCACCATCGACTCCCGGCACGCGGCCGGCTGGTTCCACAACGTGGTCGTCCCGGCCGCCGAGTCGGAGCGCATGCGGCGCGCGATCACCCGAGGAACACTGTGGCGGCTCAACTCCTCCGCCCGCTACCTCGACGAACGCATGCCCGATCTCGTCGCTCACTGACCGGTCCGACAGGAAAGGCTCCGCGTCATGGCGCTCGGCCCGCAAGGATTCTCGATCATCGATCTCCCTCCGGCCACACCGGAGACACTCCAGAGCTACGAAGACCTCCCGCTCGACCCGTACATGGGCAACGGCACCCGGTTCAAGCGGTTCGCCCAGTACCGGCTCACGCCGGAACCCGGACGCGACAAGGGCTGGCTCTACGAGAAGCTGCCCCAGCGCGACTACACCACGTACAAGAAGTTCAACAACGTGGGCGGTGGTATGCGCCGCACCTACGAGACCATCCTCGCCGACTTCACCCCGGTGATCACACTCGGTGCGGACGCGATGGAGCTGGACCGCGGTGAGGACTGGCAGATCAACGTCCATCAGAACCGCACACGGGCCGACGGCGAGCGCCCCGGACCGCTGACTCCGGAGGGTGTGCACCACGACGGACACGAGTACGTCATGATCGCCGTGCTGCGGCGGAACAACGTCGGGGGAAGCGAGACCAGGCTGTGGAAGCCGGGCGCCGACGCGCCGTTCTGGACGGGCACGCTGGCCGCCGGGCGGGCCGTCCTCCTGGACGACCGGGCGCTCCAGCACGACGTCACGGACGTGACCTCCGCCGACGGCGGGCCCGGCCACCGGGACATCGTGATCGTCGCCTTCTCCCGCTGGAAGGACAAGTGGTACGGCGACGAGCACGACGAGGCGGCCCTCGCCAACCGCCCGAAGAACTGACCCGCCGCGGCCGTCGGCTCATGGGCGACTTCGTGAAGTACCAGGCGCTGGGCAACGACTATCTGCTCGTCGACCCCGGACGCGGCGAGACGGTCCTCGGCGCCGAGCCCGCCCCCGAGGCCGTCCGCCTGCTCTGCGACCGGCACTACGGAGCAGGGGCCGACGGGCTGCTCCTCGGGCCGCTGGAACCCCCCGGGCCCGACACCCCGGTACCGCTGCGCGTCTTCAACGCGGACGGCAGCGAATGCGGGATGAGCGGCAACGGACTGCGCATGTTCGCCCTGTACCTCGCCGAGCACCACGTCGAGGAGTGGCGTGCGGGCAAGCCGTTCGCGGTGCGGACAAAGGGCGGCGACGCGGAGGTCCGGATCGTGGACTTCGCCGGCGGCCTGGTGCGCGTGGGCATGGGGCTGCCGCGGTTCACCACCGTGGAGGGCGACGGACACAGCGGCGCCGGCAGCGTCGCCGTCCCCCTCGCTCTCGCCGGTGAGGGGCCGGACACGGTGGTCACCGTCACCGATCTGCACCTCGGCGTTCCGCACACCGTCGTGTTCAGGGACCGGGTCGACGGGGAACTCGCTCAGCGCCTGGGCCCCGCTCTGGCCTGGCATGCCCGCTATCCCGAGGGCACCAACGTGGAGTTCGTCCGCGTACCCGGCGACGGCACACTGGAGGCGGTGGTCTGGGAGCGGGCCGCCGGCCGGGTGCCCGCTTCGGGGAGCGGCGCCTGCGCCGCGGCGGCCGTGGCCCATGCGCGCGGCCTCGTCGGCAGGGAGGTGAGGGTCCGTATGCCCGGGGGTGAGGTCGAGGTGAGTGTGGCGGGGGACGGCCGGGTCAGCCTGACCGGCACCGCGCGGGAGGTGATGCGGGGCGTTCTCTCGTCCTCGCTGCGCACGGAACTGGCCGCCCTGCGCCCGGCGCCGGGGCCGTCCGGACGGGAGGGCCCATGAGTCTCACGCAGGTCCCCGGAGCGTGCCCGCTGGACTGCCCGGACGGCTGTAGCTGGCAAGTGACGGTCCAGGACGGCGAGGCCATCGCGCTGCGCGGCACCCCCGACCATCCCTACACCCGGGGCACCTTGTGCGTGAAGGTCAACCAGTTCCTGGAGCACACCCGCGCGCCCGACCGCCTGCTGCACCCGCTGCGGCGCGTCGGCCGCAAGGGCGAGGGCCGGTTCGAGCGCGTGAGCTGGGACAGTGCCCTCGATGAGATCGCGCGGCGGCTGACGGAGACCATCGAACGCCATGGCGGCGAGGCGATCTGGCCGTACCAGGGCACCGGAACCCTCGGGTTTCTCCAGGGCCTTCAGGGGCGGGCCGGCAGCAGGCTCTGGAACGTACTGGGCGCCTCGCGCCACGACATGACGATCTGCTCGATCGCCGGTCTCGCCGGACTCCGGTACACCCTCGGCACCAGTACCGGGATCGACCCGGAGAATCTGGAGTACTCGCGGCTGATCCTGCTGTGGGGGAGCAATCCCCTCACCACGCACCACCACCTGTGGAAGGTGATCCAGCGCGCGCGGCGCGACGGTGCGCATGTCGTCGTCATCGACCCGGTCCGCAGCCGTACGGCGGCCCAGGCCGACGAGCACCTCGCGCCCCTTCCGGGTTCGGACGCGGCCCTCGCCCTGGGCCTCATGCACGTGGTCCTCCAGGAGGGTGCCGAGGACCAGGCGTACCTGGACACCCGCACCGTGGGATGGGAAGCGTTCCGGAGAAGAGTGCTGGAGTTCAGCCCGCAGCGCACGGCACGGGAGACGGGGCTGACCGAGGAGGAGATCGTCCGGCTCGGACGGCGCATCGCCGGCAGCAGGCCCACCGCCATCCGGGTGTCGCAGGGCATCCAGCGTCACGCCGGGGGTGGCGCGGCACTGCGGGCGCTGGCCTGCCTGCCCGCCGTGACCGGCGACTGGCAGCGTCCCGGCGGCGGTCTGCTCTACTCGACCGACGGCTACTTCGGCGGCAACCGCGAGGCCCTCCACCGGGACGACCTGCTGAGCCGTCCCGTGCGGAGCCTCTCCATGACGCGGCTGGCCGAAGGGCTGCTGGAGACGGCCGATCCGCCGGTGGAGGCACTGATCGTCTACGGCGCCAACCCGGTGGCCAGTTCCCCGGACCAGAACCGCATCCGCCAGGGCCTGGCCCGCGAGGACCTCTTCACCGTGGTCATGGACCACTTCCGGACCGACACCGCCGACTACGCGGACCTGGTGCTGCCCGCCACCATGCAGCCCGAGCACCTGGACGTGCACGACGGCTACGGCCATCTGTACCTCACCTGGAACGAACCGGCGGTCGCCCCGCCCGGGGAGTGCCTGTCCACGACCGAGACCTTCCGGCGCCTGGCCCGTGCCATGGAACTGACGGAACCGGCGCTGTACGCCAGCGACGAGGAACTGGCGAGCGCGCTCCTCGACTCCCGGCACCCGTCCCTGGCCGGCATCACCGTGGACACACTGCGCGACCGAGGATGGGCGCGGCTCTCCTACCCGAAGGGTCATGTGCCCTTCGCGGACGGATTCCCCACCCCCAGCGGGAAACTGGAGTTCCTGTCGGAGACCGCCCGGGCGGACGGCTTCGACGCCGTGGCCGGATACGTTCCGGCGACCGAGCCGCACGACACCCGACGGGCACAGTCGTTCCCCTTCGTCCTGCTCTCCGTGGCGAACCACTTCTTCCTCAACACCGTCTTCGGGAACAAGCCCGCGCTGCGCCGCCGGGCCGGACCGCCGTATGTCGTGCTGCACCCGAAGGACGCCGTGGTGAGCGGCATCGCGAGCGGCGACCGCGTCCAGGTGGCCAACAGCCGGGGCGCCTTCGAGGCTCTGGCCAGGATCGACGATGTCGTACGCCCGGGCGTCGCCATGACGACCAAGGGCCACTGGCCCAAGCTGACCGGCGGCTCCGGCCCGAACGCCACGGTCGACGAGCGGGACGCGGACATGGGCGGCGGAGCGGTCTTCCACGACAACCGTGTGCGGATCACACTCCTGCCTCCGCGCGGGGACGACAGCGGTGAGGATGCCGGCAGTGAGGATGCCGGCAGTAAGGATGAGGACTACGGATGAAATTCAGGCAACTGGGTCGTAGCGGACTCCAGGTCAGCGAGATCGCCTACGGCAACTGGCTCACGCACGGCGCCCAGATCGACGACGACCGGGCCGTCCAGTGCGTCCACGCGGCGCTGGACGCCGGAATCACCACGTTCGACACGGCCGACGTCTACGCGGGCACCGCCGCCGAGGCCGTACTCGGCAAGGCACTGAACGGCCTGCGTCGCGAGTCCCTGGTGATCTCCACCAAGGTGTTCTTCCCGACCGGCCCCGGACCGAACGACGGCGGCCTGTCCCGCAAGCACATCACCGAGGCCGTCAACGGCTCGCTGACGAGGCTCGGCACCGACTACGTCGACCTGTACCAAGCGCACCGCTTCGACCACCGGACACCGCTGGAGGAGACCCTCAAGACCTTCGACGACCTCATCCGGCAGGGCAAGGTCCTCTACATCGGCGTCTCGGAGTGGACCGCGGACCAGATCGCAGAGGCCGTGAAACTCGCCGGCGAACTGGGCCTGGACCGGTTCGTGTCCAACCAGCCCCAGTACTCGATGCTCTGGCGTGTCATCGACGAGGAGATCGTGCCCCTGTGCGCACGCGAGGGGCTCAGCCAGATCGTCTGGTCGCCGCTCGCCCAAGGGGTGCTCACCGGCAAGTACCGGCCCGGGCATCCTCCGCCGACGGGATCGCGGGCCACGGACGAGGTGGGTGCCGGCTGGGTGAGGACCTTCCTGCGGGACGAGGTGCTGGAGCGGGTGCAGCAACTCGCCCCGATCGCCCGGGAACTGGGCCTGAGCCAGGCACAGCTCGCCCTCGCCTGGACGCTCCAGAACCCGAACGTCGCCGCGGCCATCGTGGGAGCCTCCCGGCCGGAGCAGATCGGCGAGAGCGCGAAGGCGGCCGGTGTCCGTATCGAGCCGGCGCTGATGCGTCGCATCGACTCCGTCCTCGGCCCGGTCGTCGAGCGTGATCCGGCCAAGGTGGACAGCGCCGAGTAGCCGCGCCCGCGTCGTCTCCATTCCACTCCAGTCCGCTCCAGTCCGCTCGATTCCGCTCCATTCCGCTCGATCCGTGAGGACATCCATGACCTTCACCCCGTTCGAACTGCTGGAATGGCAGGGGCGACTGGGACCCACGGCCGCCTACAGTCTGGCCGACAGCGGCTGCCGGCCGATCCGGCTGCGCGATCTCGTGGACAGTGAACAGTCCCTGAACCGGCTTCTCGACAGCGAGCTGAGCTACCCCCCCACCCGCGGCACCGACCCGTTGCGCGCGCTGATAGCGCAGTGGCACACCGGGAGCCCGGACCACGCCCCGGAGGTCATCGTCACGGTCGGGGCGGCGGAGGCCAACACGGTCGCCGTGGAGACCCTCATCCGGCCCGGGGACCATGTGGTGACGATGTCACCCGGCTACCGTCAGGTCTGGGGTGCCGCCCTCAACCAGGGCGCCGTCGTCGAGGAATTCCCACTGGATCCGCGGCAGGGCTGGCGACCCGACATCGACGCGCTGGCGGACATGGTCCGCCCGGACACCCGGGCCATCTCGGTGACCACCCCCAGTAATCCGACGGGCACCGTCCTCACCGAGGAGGAGATACGGGCGATCGTCTCCCTCGCGGACCGTTCGGGCGCCTGGATCCTCTCCGACGAAGTGCACCGCGGCACCGAACTCCACACCGAGGAGGCCAGCCCCACGTTCTGGGGGCGGTACGACCGGGTCGTGTGCGTCGGCAGCCTCTCCAAGGCATTCGGCATGCCAGGTCTGCGTCTCGGCTGGCTGATCGCACCACCCGCGCTCATGCCGAAGCTCCGCCAACGGCACGAGTACACCACGGTCTCCGCGGCCGGACCGGCCATGGCCCTCGCGGAACTGGCGCTCACTCCCGTCACCCGCACTCGGCTGCTGAACCGCTACCGCGGCTTCCTCCGCGAGAGCTGGACCCAGATGCAGCAGTGGATCGCCTCCCATGACCAGTTGCTGTCGGCCGTGCCGCCCGAGGCGACCTCCTTGGCCTTCGTCCGCTACCGCCTGGACCTGTCCAGTACCGAGGTCGCCGAGGCACTGCACGCCCGCGGTGGCGTGCTGGTCGGCGCCGGCGCCCACTTCGGCACCGAGCACCACCTGCGGTTCACCTACGGGCAGGAACCGGCCCACCTGGCAGCCGCCCTGGAGAAGACCTCACACGTGCTGAAGGAACTGAGCGCGTGAACCCCACAGCACTGCCGCTGATCGACGCCGACGAACTGGCGCGCCGACTGCCCATGCCCCAAGCCGTCCGCGCAGTGGAACAAGCCCTGCGCGCGGGGCTGGACCCCGAAGCGGACATCCCCCGCACCGTGCTCGACGTCGACGCGGGCCAGTTGCTGCTGATGCCCTCCACGACAGCCTCGTACACCGGAGTGAAGATCGCTGGAGTCGTCCCCCGCAACCCCGCCCGCGGGCAGCCGCGCATCATCGCCTCCTATCTCCTGATGGACGCGGCCACGCTTCGCCCGACAGCCCTGATCGACGGCTCCGCCCTGACCCTGCTGCGCACCCCCGCGGTGTCCGCCGTGGCCGTGGACCATCTGGCGGTCCCGGACGCGGAGCGGCTCGTCGTCTTCGGGGCCGGACCACAGGCATGGGGTCACGTGGAGGCGATCCGGGCCGTGCGCCGCATTCTCTCGGTCGGTGTCGTCGCGCCTCGCCCGGAGCGGGCGGCGGAGCTGGTCGAGCGTTGCCGGAAGACCGGCCTGGACGCGGAGGCGGTGCCCCCGGAAGCCGTCGCGACCGCCGACATCGTGGCCTGCTGCACGACCTCGCGTACGCCCCTGTTCCCGGCCGCGGCCATCGCATCCCACACGGTGGTCGCGGCCATCGGGTCGCACGAACCGACGGCCCGAGAGGTGGACACCGGACTCGTCGCCCGGGCCACAGTGGTCGTCGACGCCCGTGCCGCGGCGCTGAGCGAAGCGGGCGACATCCTGATCCCTCTGCGTTCCGGCGCCATCGGTGCCGAGGCGATCGCAGGCAACTTGTCCGAGCTGGTACGCGGAGCGGTGCACGTCAAGCCCCTGCGGCCAAGGCTTTTCAAGAGTGTGGGCATGTCATGGCAGGACCTGGTGGTGGCCGCCGCCGTGGTCGAGCAGCCCTCATGAGCGCACGCGGGCAGCCCTCATGAGCGCACGAACGCGGCCCTCATGAGCGCACGAACGCGGCCGGAACCCGCTGTCGTGCCCCCTCAGGCCGGTTTTCCGTCGTCCGGCTGCGCGTCGTCCGGTCCGCCGTCCTGCGGTCTCCCGCCCTCCAGGCGCCCGGTGTCCACCCCGGTCGATCCCCCGGCCCCACCCCCGGCACCCGCCCCCGCCGTCTCCAGGTCCCTCGCCAGGGCGTGCAGCCAGACCTCCATGTCGACCAGTTGGGAGAGGGCCGTCGCCGGGCCCTCGCGGGCCTCGGACCACGGGAGCGGGGGCGGGGTCAGCCGCGGCTCCCCCCTCGGCTCCGGGTGGTCCGCCGCGCGTTCCCCCGCCGCCGCGATCCGCCCGGCCGTCTCGTGCGCCCACTCCCGCACCCCCGGCGGGAACCCCCGGGGACCGCCGCCCCGCTCCTGCGGCAGCCAGTACGCGCCGATCAGCACCCGGGAGCCGTAGTTGAGCGCGGCGAGCCAGTCGGGGCCGTCGCCGTCGTCGTCACCCGGGTGCGAGACCGGCTCCGCCCGGTACTGGGCGTACGCCGCCTCGGCGATCTGGAGCCGGTGCAGGGTCAGCCACAGCATCCCCGCCGCGACCTCTCCGCGCCGCCCGCCCGCGCCGGTCACCGCGTCCGCCGTGGCCCGCACCAGGGGCCCCGCGGTCCGCAGCAGCGCCGCCACCCCCCGCCGGATCTCCGCCCGCGCCCCCGACGGCCAGGCCAGCAGCCCGCACAGCAGCCCGATCGCGCTGCCCGTCAGCACATCCACCAGCCGTGCCTCCGCCAGCCGCCAGGTCACCGGCGCGAGCTGCGCGAACGCCATCGACACCACCAGCGTGAACAGGCCCTGCGCCCACGCCGGTCCGCCCACCGGCCCGACCGAGAACGCGAGCAGCATCGTCGGCACCAGCAGCACCGCGTAGACCGCCGTCGCGTTCCCGGCGCCGATCACCAGGACGCCCGCCGCGACCGCGCCCAGCAGGGTGCCGAGGGCCGCCGAGCGGACGGCGGACCAGGTGGCGCCCGCCGTGGTGCGCCCCAGGGTGAGCACGGCCAGCAGCACCCAGAAGCCGTGCGTCAGCTCGAACGACCCCGCCACCAGCCGGGCCAGCGCCAGCCCCAGCATCGTCCGGACGGCGTTCTGGAACACCACCGAGTTCCGGGTCAGGTTCCCGGCGATCCGGACCAGCCACAGCCGGCGCGCGGGCAGCGCTGCGTACCAGAACTGCTCGTGCGGCAGCCCCGGCACCGCGCGGCGGCCCCCGCTCGCGAGGGAGGCGGCGGTCCGTACCGTCACCGCCGAGACGGCGACGGACAGCACCGTCGACCGCCGCCGCAGCAGGGCGTGCAGGGCACCCTCGGGGCAGCGCCCGAGCCGCGCCCGCTCCACCAGGAACCGGTCCGTCATCTCGACGATCACCTCCGGCCCCGCCGCCGGGCGCCGCCCCCGCAGCAGCCCCGCCGTGTCCGCGCAGGTCGCGGCCGTGCCCCGGAGCAGGCTCTGCGCGGCGACGTCCACGGGGCCGGGCGGGAGTTCGGTGAGCGCGGCGAGCTGGTCCAGCAGTCGCCGGGTCGCCGAACCGGCCTGCGCCAGCGCGCGGTCCCGGCGCCCCGCTCCCGTGGGGCGGCTCCCCCCGGGCTGCCGCGAGAACCGCAGCTCCCGGCCCTCGGCCCGCAGCCGCGCCGCCGCCTCCCGGTCGGCGCCCGGCGCCCCGGTCAGCCGCCGCGCCGCCCGCGCCGCGAGATCCAGCGACTCGGCCAGCCGGTCGGCGTACGACGGCTGCGGGGGCGCGGGCAGCAGCAGCGCCTCGCACAGCGCCAGCGCGGCGACCCCCACCGCGAGCCCGGCCAGCCGCTCGGGGACGGTGCCGGGCGCGTACGGCGGGAAGCAGGCCAGGATGTAGCAGAGCTGGAGGCCGGGCACGACGGCCGCGAACCGGGGCGCGCACGCCGCGCCGAACGTCAGCACGAACGCCACGGCCAGCATGCCCGCCACGGCGGCCCAGGTCGCCACCGCCAGCACCGTCCCGAGGACGACCAGCGCGACGGCGGCCGGCACCGCCCGCAGCACCGTCCGGGCACGGGTACGGCCGGAGCCGGGCAGCGGCGAGAGCGCGCCGAAGGCGATGGCCGAGAACAGCGCGTAGACCGCGACGACCGGCTGGTCCAGCAGATGCTGGGCGGGGTAGAACCCGGCCGTCGCCGCGACCGTGACCCGCACCGCGCGCCGGACCGCCCCCGTGACCTCGGGCCGTGACGGCGCCTTCGGCATCAGCGTCCCCCAGGGATGGTCGGCGGCGTCGGCGGTCCGGACCTGCCGGGCCATGCTGCCGCCCGACCACGCCCTCCGCGCCCCGCCGCACCAGCGACCGCTCCGGGACCGCCCGACCGGCCCACCGGACGGCCGGGGCGGCCCGGTGGGAGCGGGGTGGGGCTCCGCCCGGCGTGGGCTGGGGCTCGCCAAGCGTGGGGTGGGCTGGGGCTCGCCCAGCGGTGGGTGGGGCTCGCTTGTCGGGCGGGGCGGCTCACCCGGCGGGCTTCCCGGCTCGCCCGGCGGGTTCTACGGCTCACCCGGTGTGCGGTGCGGTTCGTCTCGGGAGGGGTGTGGCCGGTCCGGTGTGCGGTGCGGTTCGCCTCGGGAACGGTGCGGCTCACCCGGTGTGCGGTGCGGTTCGTCTCGGGAGGGGTGTGGCCGGTCCGGTGTGCGGTGCGGTTCGTGTCGGGAGGGGTGCGGCTCGCCCGATGGGCGGTACGGCGCGCTCGGGGGGCGGGGTGGCACGTGCGGTGGGCGATGCGGCTCGCCCGTCGGGCGGGGTGACGCACCCTGGTGCGCGGTGCCGCTCGCCCGGCGCGCTACGGCCCTCCCGCGGGCCGGTGCAGCCCACTCACAGGCCGGTGCCGCCCACCCGTCGGGCGCTACGGTCCACCCGCGGGGCCGCTGCGTCCCACCCGCGGGCCCGCTAAGGCCCACCCGCCGCTCGCTACGGCCCACCCGGCGCCCGGTAGAGACCCACCCTGCCTCACTCCTCCGTGGGCAGCCACGCCCCGTGCAGGCCCAGGGGGACCCGGACCGGGATGCGGATCTGGGCGACCGGGCCCTGTGTCGGGTCCTCGGCGTCCAGGATCAGCAGTCTGCTGCTGCCGTCGGTGCGGTCGGTGGCGAACGTCAGCCAGTAGCCGTGTCCGGCGTCCGTGGCGCCCGGCACCGGCGCGAACACCGGCTCGCCCACGGACAGATCCCCGGCGCTCCACCGCCGCGTCGAGGTTCCGGAGCCGCCGACGTCGTACCAGCGCAGGGCGTCGAACTCGCCCGGCAGCAGATCCAGGCCCCGCCCGCTGTCCGCGGCGACCGCCAGCCACCGGTGCGGTCGCGACAGCGTCCGGTCGTCGACGCGGGGGAACTCCACCCGCGAGTCGTCCAACTGCGTCCGCCGTACGGTCCCGGCGGCCGGGTCGAGGACCGCGCGGGTCAGCCCGTGATGGGCGGTGGCCGTCGCCCGGCCCGCCCCGCCGCTCCCGCCGTCGTCCCCGTCGCCGAGGGACAGGGACGGCCACTGGACGTAGTCCAGGACGACCTGTCCGCCGCCCGCGGGGTCGTCATAGGCGTTGACCGTGTGCCAGACCCAGAACGCCTCGTCCGTCGCCCAGCGCACCGGGCCGCCGTCCCGGGGGATCAGGGCGACCCGGGTGCCGCGCTCGGGCCGCCAGGCGAGGAGGGAGCCCCCGCTCAGGGCGGCGTCCAGGTCGAAGTAGGCCGGGGCGAGCACCAGGACCAGATACCGCTCGGTGAGCGCCATGTCGTGGATCATCTGCGGCTCGTCCGCCCCGGGCACCGCCGTGGGACCGCGCCGCACCCCGCCGTCCGGACCGAGCAGCGACCAGGTCAGATACGGCGGCTCCAGCGCGTAGCAGAACACCGCCATCTCCCCGGTCACCGGGTCGGTCTTGGGGTGGGCGGTGATCCCGGCGGGCAGGCGGTCGCCGAACGTCTCCCGGCCCAGGGTGTCCAGGTCCGGACCCAGCTTGAACGGGCAGTCCGACTCGGCGAGCGCCAGCAGCCGCCCGGCGTGCCGGACGACATTGATGTCGGGCAGCGGCTTGAAGGAGTGGGCGAGGTCCTCGCCGACCTCGTCGGCGTCCGGGGTGATCAGGGACTCCAGGCCGCCCCACAGGGCGTGTCCGGCGCGCTCCTCGGCGCGCATCGCGGGGGTGCGGACGAAGCGGTTGCGGTAGCGGGCGCGGCCCTCGGACAGCCACACCCCGTGGACCATGCCGTCGCCGTCGAGGGGGTAGAGATAGCTGCCGATGGGGGTGAAGCGGGGGTTGGGGCCGTTGCGCAGATAGACGCCGTCCAGCGCGCGGGGCAGGCTCCCGGTGACCTCCAGGTCGACCGCGTCGACCTCCTCGGTGACCGGGGCGAACCGGCCGCCGAGATGTGCCACGCGGGTGGGGTCGAAGGGGGCGGTGGGCGCGGACATGGGAGCCTCCCGGCGGGGCGGTGCCTCCAGGGCGTGCCGGGCGTCGCGGCGCCGCGCAGATCCGTCGGACACGCCCTGGGCCTCATCCCAGTCAAGTACCGCCCGCGCCCGCCCGCCACCTCACGCTCCGTCCACCGGTCCCCCTCCGGCGGTGAACGTCACGGCAGCTCCGGCAGGTCCTCCGCGAACAGCAGCGACAGATCGTCCGTGCTGGGCTCGGCGAGCTGCGCCACCCGGCTCGCGTGCCGCTCGACCATCGCCTCGAAGGTCTGCCGGGCGGTGCGCCCGTTGCCGAAGGCCGGGCCCTTGGGGATCCGGGCGAAGTACGTCCGCAGCGCCTCCGGCGCCCCCTCGGCGAGCCGGTACTCGTGCTCCTCGGCCTGCTGGTCCACGATCCGCAGCAGTTCGTCGGGGTTGTAGTCGCCGAAGGTGATGGTCCGCGAGAAACGGGACGCCACACCCGGGTTGACCGACAGGAACCGCTCCATCTCCGCCGTGTAGCCCGCGACGATCACCACGACCGCGTCCCGCTGGTCCTCCATCAGCTTCACCAGCGTGTCGATGGCCTCCTTGCCGAAGTCCCGGCCCGCGTCCTCCGGCGACAGCGCGTACGCCTCGTCGATGAACAGCACCCCGCCCCGCGCGCGTTGGAACGCCTCCTGGGTGCGGATCGCCGTCGACCCGATGTGCTCGCCGACCAGATCGACCCGGGACACCTCGACCAGATGCCCCTTCTCCAGCACCCCGAGGGAGGCGAGGATCTCGCCGTAGAGCCGGGCGACCGTGGTCTTGCCGGTGCCGGGGGAACCGGTGAAGACCAGATGCCGCTTGACGGAGGCCGCCTTGAGACCGGCCTGCTGACGGCGCCGCCCGACCTCGATCATGTCGGTGAGCGCCCGCACCTCGCGCTTGACGCTGTCCAGGCCGACCAGCCCGTCCAGTTCACCGAGGACGGCCTGGGAGGTGCGGGAGGGCGGCTCCGGCCCGGCGGGCGGCGCGAGCGCCGGGGACGGCTCGGGCTCGGCGGTGCGCTGGCCGGGGATCGCCCCCAGCAGCCCGGGGGTGTGCGCCGCCGACTGCCGGACCACCGGCTCGGCCGCCGCCGGGGCCCGTATGCCGCCGCTCTCGTCACTGGTGCAGTCCTCGACCACCGGCCCCGCGCCCGCGCCGTCCGTCCCGGCGTCCGCGAACTCGTACCCGCCGCGCGCGCACCGCTCCGTACGGCACTTGCGCAGGGTCGTACGGCAGCCGTCTATGACATGGAAGCCGTAGCCGCCGCTGCCGGTCACCCGGCAGCCGGTGAAGGTGCCCCGGCCGCCCGCGGACACATAGAAACCGGCCTCGGCGGGGGAGTCGACCGTGCAGCGCTCGACGGTGGGGTCGGCGCCCTTGGTGACGATCACCCCGGTCTGGGTGCCGGTGACCGTGCAGTTGCTGAGCGTGCCGCCGCTGCCGTGGTCGCGGAACCAGGCGCCGGTCGCCGCGTCCCGGATCCGGCAGTCGTCGAGCTGCGCGGTGGCGCCGTCGCTCACCGAGACCGCCGTATTGCGCACCTGGGAGAGGTCGCTGTCCACGACATCCGCGCGCGAGCCCCGGTCCAGCACGAACAGCGCGTCCGGCACGTCGTGCACCCGGCAGGAGTCCAGTACGGCGGTGGCGCCGTCGCTGACCCACACCGCCGGGTAGTCGCCGGTGGAGTCGAAGATCTCGCACTGGTTGGCGTCCACCCGCGTGCCCGGGTCCCACACCGACAGTCCGTTGCGGCCGAACTGCCGGACACTGGTCCGGGTCAGCGTCAGCACGGAGCGGGAGCGCAGATCGACCGCGTTCTCCGGGATGTCGTGGATCCGGCAGTCCGCCAGGGTCAGGACGGCGTCGGTGTCCAGGGTGACGCCGTCGGCGGTGGTGCGGTGCACATCGCAGTCGGTGAGATGGGCGGTGGCGCGGGCGGTGATCTGCACACCGCTGCCCCGCACCTCGTAGATCTCGCAGCCGACCGCCTCCAGCGCGGAGTTCTCGCCGGTCGCGCTCAGTCCGGCGCCCGAGGCGTGATGGATCCGGCAGCGGTCGAGCCGCGGGTGCCCGCCGCCCCGTACGGCGACCCCGGCCTGACCGGCCGCGACCACCTCGCACTCCTCGAACACCCCGCCCCCGCCGTCGAGCACGGCGATGCCGATGCCCGCCGGATTGTCGACCGTGCACCGCCGTACCGTCGGCCGGGCGCCGCCGCGCACCTCGATCCCGGACGCGGACCGGGTCACCACCCGCAGGTCCGTCAGCTCCGGGGTGCCCTCCTCGACCAGCAGCGCGGGCGCCGCCGCGTCCTGGCCCTCGACCAGCAGATCCTGGACGACCGCGGAGGCGCGCACGGTCAGCGGCACCCCGTCGACCGGGGCGATCCGCACCGAGCCGGGGGAGCCCTCGGGACCGCGCAGCGTCACCGCGCGCTGCACCACGAGATTCTCCCGGTAGGTGCCGGGGGCGACGGTGAGAACGTCCCCGTCGGCCGCGGCCTCCAGGGCGGCGGCGAGCGAGGTGTACTCACCTGTGCGGCGCCGCCACCGCGAGGTGCCGGTGTGCGTCACCTGGACCGTGCCCTGTGCCATGGCGCTGCTCTGCCCCCACCTCGTCGTACGCGGGATTGATGCCGAAGGGTTCGGCCGGACCACCGTAGCGTGCGCGCGGGCGGTGGGTTGACCAGAGCCGGAAGGCCGGCCGGGGGTGGCCGCCGCCCCGCCGGAGGGCGTCAACTGCCCGTGCCGGTACGGCCCCAGTCGGGGCCCGCGCGCTCCCACTCCCGGTCCCAGCGGGCGTGGCGGCCCTTGACGAGCCGCCGGAGCGCGAGCCGTCTGCCGCCCTCCAGCAGGGCGACGGCCACCAGCGCGGCGCCGAACCCGGCGAGCACGGCGTGGGTGGTGGCCGTGGCCGGATCCAGCGGGCGCGCGACCGTCCGGCCGGTCTCGTCGGTCCACAGCGTGAACCGGTCGCCGGGCTCGGGCGACTCCAGTGGGGTGAGCGCCGGGCCGCGGTGCTCACCGCCGTCGGGTGCCGTCCAGTCGGCGAGGACTCTGGTGCGGGTGTCCGAGGCGGCGGCCTCGGGGTCGATGTCCAGCACGCTGCGGTCCAGCTCCCGCACCACCGTCGCCGTCACCTCCCACCGGGAGTCGCGCTGTTCGCGCATCGACCGGTCCAGGGCGTCCTGCGCGGCCGTCCCCGCCAGGACGCCGGACACGGGCGCCACCACCAGGATCAGCAGCAGCGCCGCCAGCGCCAGCCAGCACTCCACGAGATCGGTCGTCCGGCGCAGCGGATTGTGCCGCCAGCGCCAGAGCCCTCGGATCGCTCGCACCGTACGCCACCCCCTTCCCCGATCCGTCCGGTCCCTTCCTCGATCCGTGATAACCCGACTCGGCGCCCGGCGCCGTGCGGACCGGGACAAGAGAGAGCGAAATCACCCCCGTGAGCCCCTCGCCCGTCCAACGGGCGGAGTCCCGGCGGAGGTTCCCGCGACGGCGGGGGTGCGTTGGGGTGGGGGTGCGTTGTGCGTTGTGCGTTGGGCGGGGGTGTCGTGCTGCGCGGTGCGTTGGGCGTTGTGTGGGGGCGTCGTGCTGCGCGGTGCGTTGGGCCGGGGGGCGTCGGTGCTGGGGGGTGAATCGTGCCGGAAGTGCGTCGTGCTGGGGTTGAAGAGAGGCCCGCCGCCGGGATCGCGCGGTACGTCCGTCTGGCGGCATCCGGCGGCATCCGGCGGCATCCGGCGGTATCCGTCCGGCGGCGTTCGGGCGGCGGTACACGGGCGGTGTGGTGGCCTCGGGCGGAGCCCTCAGGCGAGGATCCGGACCGGGTCGCCCACCCGGATCGTGCCGCGGTCGAGCGGCACCAGATTCTGGCCGAAGACCAGCTTGCCGCCGATCCGGCGATGGCGGCCGAGGCTGAACAGCGGCTCCTTGCCGCGCGCCGAGGTGTCCTGGTCGGTGGTCGTCACCACGCACCGCCCGCACTTCTTCGCCACCCGGAACCGCACCTCCCCGATCGCGAGGCGCGACCAGCCGTCCTCGGCCCAGGCATCCGTCCCCGAGACCACCGCGTTGGGCCGGAAGCGGTTCATCGGCAGCGGGCCCTCGGCGGCATGCGGCCCCCCGGCGATCAGTGCGTTGAGGGCGTCGAGCGACGCGGCGGACGTCAGGAGCAGCGGATAGCCGTCGGCGAAGCTCACCGTCTCACCGGGCAGCGCGAACTCCGGGTCCACCGGACGGCGTACCGCCGGGTCGTCCATGTGCACCAGCCGGACGTCGGCGCCGAGGAAGGCGCTGCACCAGGCGTGCGCCGCGCCGTCCGCCGGGACCCCCTCCACCTTGTCCCGGAAGATCTCCAGCGTGACCGTCCCCGACGGCTCCGGCTCCGGTACCGCGACGGAAAGGGGTTCCCGGCCGGGCGCGGACAGCAGGACGCCGCCACCGGGCAGCGGCTCGGCGGCGGCCTGCGCCAGACGTGGCTGCTGCCGCTGTGTGACGACCTTTCCCCCGTCGTCGATCAGCACCCAGCGTCGGTCACCGGCCGGCCCCCAGGGCTCCACGGCGTACTCCGGAAGCGATATGCCCCGGAACGCCTTGACCGGATGGATGTGCAGCGACAGCAGTCGCGCGTTCCCCGCGTTCCCCATACGGCCATCGTGCCAGGCGGCACCGACAACCGGCGGCGGGGATCAGTAGCCGCGGTACTGCTGGTTGTTGTACGGGTCCTGGTAACCGCCCGGGGCGGCGGGCCGGGGAGCGGCCGGGCGCATCGCCTCGTACCCGGTGACGCCGGGAGCGGCGGGGCGGGGCGGCTGCGGCTGCGGGCCCGGGTAGCCGCGCGGCGCGGTCGCCTGGTGCGGGATGTACGCCGCGGGGGCCTGCTGGAGCGGCGCGGGCTGCTGCGCCTGCGGGTAGCCGTAGGAGGGCTGGGACGGGCCCGCCGGGAGGGCGGGCAGGGCCGACGGCAGCGCGGGCAGATGACTGCCCGTGTCGTACGCGGCGGGGACCCGGATCGGGGCGATCTGCGGGGTGCCCCGCTCGGCCACGAGCGAGTCGTAGATCGGGGTGTCCGGGAAGGAGGCGGAGTAGTAGCCGCCGCCATAGGTGGAGCGGGGGGAGGTCATGGCACATAAGTTAAGCCCACGATGTGCTGGTTGTGGAGACCGATAAGAGGGTTGTTTTCCGTGTCGGCCGTGACCTCGGATCCCCAATGCGAGCGAACATGCGGAAAAAGGGCAGCGGTGCGCGTTCGAATCGTGTAAAGGCTCAGTTCCCGGCCGGTTACCGGCGGTTGACCACCGCTGTTCATGTCCGCCCCGTGGGCGTCCCGCCGCCCCGGGGAATAGGTTGGTCGCACGGAAACCGGCGACATCCAGCGACGTCCGGAGCGCCGCGCGGCGCCACGCACAAGAGGGGGGCGGACATGTCAATGCCGAAAGGGTCGAACGTTCCGGTGCCGACGGCGGTACTGCGGATCGACGTGGGGTGGCGGGCCGGTGCCGGGGTGCCCGACGCGGATGCCTCGGCGCTGCTGCTGGTGGGCGGCAAGGTCCGCTCGGACGCCGACTTCGTCTTCTACAACCAGGCCGCGCACGCCTCGGGCGCCGTCCGCCACGAGGGCAAGCGCACCGCCGGGGGCCGGGTCACCGACACCCTGACCGTGGACCTCACGCGCGTGGAGCCCGCCGTGGAGACCGTGGTCCTCGCCGCCTCCGCCGATGGCGGCACCTTCGGCCAGGTCCCCGACCTCGCCGTGGAGGTCCGCGAGAGCGGCCAGGATGCCGTCGTCGCCCGTTTCGACAGCACCGGCGCCACCGTCGAGACCGCCTTCGTGCTCGGCGAGTTCTACCGCCGCCAGGGCGCCTGGAAGTTCCGCGCCGTCGGCCAGGGCTACGACCGCGGGCTGGAGGGCCTCGCCACGGACTTCGGCATCACGGTCGACGAACCCCAGCAGCAGGCCGCCCCGCCGCCCCCCGCGCGCCCGCAGTCCGCGGCCCCCACCCGCTCCCTGACCCCACCGCCGCCTGCCCGCTCCCTGACCCCGCCGCCCCCCACCGGGTCCGTCACCCCGCCGCAGCCCGGCCGGTCCCTGACCCCGCCGCAACCCGCCGTGCCGCCCGCCCCGGCGGCGTCCGCGCGGCCCGTGAGCCTCAGCAAGGTCACCCTCACCAAGTCCGCCCCCACCGTCTCCCTCAGCAAGCAGGGCGGCACCTCGGGCGCGCTGCGGGTCAACCTCAACTGGGAGGTCCGCAAGCAGTTCAAGGGCTGGGGCGGCAAACTCGGCCGCGCCGTCGCCCTGCACAACGACCTCGACCTCGACCTGTGCGCCCTGTTCGAACTCTCCGACGGCACCAAGGGCGTCGTCCAGTCCCTCGGCAACGCCTACGGGGCGCTGGACCGGCCGCCGTTCATCCACCTCGACGGCGACGACCGCACCGGCGCGGTCTCCGGCGGCGAGAACCTCACCGTCAACCTCGACTTCCAGCAGTATCTCCGCCGCATCCTCGTCTTCGTCACCATCTACGAGGGCGCCCGCTCCTTCGCCGATCTGCACGCCACGGTCACCCTGACCCCGCAGTTCGGCGCGCCGATCGACTTCTCGCTGGACGAGTGCACGGTCCCGTCCACGGTGTGCGCGCTCGCCCTGATCAGCAGCGACGGCGGCGATCTCGTCGTCCGGCGCGAGGCCCGCTACCTGGTGCCCGAGCGCGGTGTCAGCCCCCAGCGGACCGTCGACCACGCCTACGGCTGGGGCATGAACTGGACGCCCGGCCGCAAGTAGCCGCTCCGGCGCTCAGCCCTCCTCGGGGACGGCGTCCGGGCGCGCGTAGGTACGGCCCTTCCAGGCCGCGCCGCGCCCCCGGTAGTGCTGCACCGCCGAGTCCACCGTCATCAGCAGATAAAGCAAGGCGGTGAACGGCAGCAGGGGTGCCTGCCACAGGGGCTGCGCGTAGTAGCGGAGCATCGGGACGTACGTCCCGGTCATCACCAGCCAGGCCGCGCCGCCCAGCAGCGCGGTCGCGGTGGCGCCGGTGGCCGCGCCCGCGAGGGCGGCGACCGGCGGCACCAGATAGACGAGGGCGAGTCCGGCGACCGTGCCCGCCAGCAGCGTCGGCCGGTGGCGCAGTTGGGCGTAGGCGCTGCGCGACACCATGCGCCACAGATCGCCCAGTCGGGGGTACGGCCGGACACTGTCCACCCGGTCGGCCAGCCCCAGCCAGACCCGCCCGCCGCCGCGCCGCACCGCGCGGGCGAGCGCCACATCGTCGATCACCGCCTGGCGGATGGAGTCCGGCACCCGCGCGCGGTGCGCCGCCGCCGCGCTCAGCAGGACACAGCCCCCCGCCGCCGCCGTCGTCCGCGCGCCCTTGCGGCCGATCCACCGGAACGGATAGAGCTGCGCGAAGAAGTAGACGAAGGCGGGCACCACCAGCCGCTCCCAGCCGCTGGCCACCCGCAGCCGGGCCATCTGCGACACCAGGTCGTAGCCCCCACCGTGGGCCGCTGCCACCAGCTCCCGCAGACTGTCCGGCGCATGGGCGATGTCCGCGTCGGTCAGCAGCAGGAACGCGGGCCCCCGCGCGCGGGCCAGTGCCATGCCGTGGCGCACCGCCCACAGCTTGCCCGTCCAGCCCGCGGGCGGCTCGCCCGGCACGTCCACGGTCAGCGCCAGTCCGCCCCGCTCCGCGGCGAGTTCCCGGGCCAGTTCCCCGGTGCCGTCCCTGCTGCCGTCGTCCACCAGGATCACCTCGGCCCGCCCCGGGTACTCCTGCGCCAGCAGCGAGGGCAGGCTCAGCGGCAGCACCTCCGCCTCGTCCCGCGCCGGGACCACGACACACACGTACGGCCACGTCTCCGGGTCCCGGCGGGGCGGCAGCCGGACGTCGGTGCGCCAGAAGAAGCCCTGGCACAGCAGCAGCCACAGCCAGGCGGCGAGTGATCCGGCGGCGATCCAGGCGAAGGCGGTCACCCGCGCAGTCTGCCCCACGGCACCGGCCCGACACGGCCCATCGTCTATCGTGGCCGGGTGAAGATCGCGCTCATGGACTCCGGCATCGGCCTGCTGGCGGCGACCGCCGCGGTACGACGCCTCCGCCCCGACGCGGATCTCGTGCTCTCCCTCGACCCCGACGGCATGCCCTGGGGCCCGCGCACCCCCGAGGACCTCACCCGGCGCGCCGTGGACGTCGCCCGCGCCGCCGCCGCGCACCGCCCCGAGGCGCTGATCGTCGGCTGCAACACCGCGACCGTGCACGCCCTGGACACCCTGCGGGACCTCCTGGAGCCCGCGCTGCCGGTGATCGGCACGGTCCCCGCGATCAAGCCCGCCGCCGCCGGTGGCACCCCCGTCGCCATCTGGGCCACCCCCGCCACCACCGGCAGCCCCTACCAGCGCGGGCTGATCGGCGACTTCGCCGACGGGGTCACCGTCACCGAGGTGCCCTGCCGGGGGCTGGCCGAGGCGGTCGAGCACGCCGACGAGGCCGCCATCGACGCCGCGATCGGCGCCGCCGCCGCCCTCACCCCGCCCGGGGCGGGCACCGTCGTCCTCGGCTGCACCCACTACGAACTCGTCGCCGAGCGGATCCGCGGGGCCCTGCGCCGCCCCGGTGCCCCGCCCGTGGCCCTGCACGGCTCCGCCGGGGCGGTGGCCGCCCAAGCGCTGCGCCGGATCGGTGCCGCCCCCGCCCCCGACGCGGCCCCCACCGGCTCCCTGACCGTCCTCCTCAGCGGCCGGGCGGGCACCCTCCCCCAGGCGGCCCTCGCCTACGCGGAGGGACGGCTCCTCGGGGTGGCGGGCACGCCGACGCGGCTGCCGCAGAGCGCGCACACAGGGGCCCGGTAACGCGGAAGGGGCGCTCATAGGGGCCCGGTAACCCCGAGAGGGCGCCCATAGGTGCCCGGTAACGCCGAAAGGGCCGCCCCCCATAGAGCCCGGTACCGGGCGGGGCCCCCGCGGGACCCGGGTGGGCCCCTCGCGCGGAACTTCCGTGGACTCCGTCCGGAGCATTCGCACGGTGCGCGCCGGTACCCGCGCAGGGGAATCTGAGTAGTCTCGAAGGCATGAGGGACGACCCCCAGGACGCGCGTGAAGCGCACCCCGACGTCTGGACCGGCCGTGCCACCAACCGTGTGCAGTGGCTGCTGGCGCTGGTCGGCGCCGCCTGTGTGGCGCTCGGTGTCCAACTCGCCGTCGACTCGGCCTGGACGTCCGGCTCCGCGCCCCTGGTGATGTCCGTGGTCGGCTGCATCGCGGCCGGTCTGCTGGTCCTCTTCGGCACCCTGGCCTTCGTCAGTGTGGCCCTGAGGGTCGACCAGGACTCCCTGGAGGTGCGCTGCGGCCACATCGGCGTGCCGCGCCGCCGTATCCCGCTCTCCCATGTCGTCGGCGCCGACTTCGTCGAGCACGTCACCCCGCGCCACTGGGGCGGCTGGGGCTACCGCTGGCGGCCCGACAAGGGCACGGCCGTCGTCGTGCGCCAGGGCGAGGGCCTGGTCCTGCGGCTGTGGGACGGGCACACCTTCACCATCACCGTGGACGACGCGGAGGCGGCCGTCCGGGTGATCCGCGACCGGCTGCGCGCGGGCACCCCGGACACGGCTCATTGATCGCGGGTCGTTGATCGCGGCTCCTGAACGCGGGTCGCTGAACGCGGTTCACTGCCCTCGACTCACTGAACGTGGGTCGTTGATCGCGGTTCACTGCCCTCGGCTCACTGACCTGGCTCACTGACCTGGCTCACCCGTACCGCCCACCGGCTCGGCTCACCGACCCGGTCCACTGATCCCGGCCCACCGACCAGGGCCCTCTGACCCTGTTCCGCTGACCCCAGCCCACCGACCCCGGCTCACCCGTACGGCCCACCCGGAGCGCCCCGGTTCCCCCGCCGCCCCCCGCTGCCCCCGCCGTCCGCCGTGCCGGGCGGCTCCGGTAGCGGGCGGGCGGTCGCCAGGCCCGCCAGCAGGCCCGCCCCCACGGTCACGGCGGTGAAGCTCAGCGCGTTGCCCACGGCCGCGACCGCCGCGACCGCCGTCAGCGCGGCCCCCGCCGTGAGCGCCACCGGAGTGGGCCGGGCCGTCCGCCACAGGGCCAGCAGCACCCAGCCGAAGGCCGCCCCCAGCAGCGCCACCCCGATCACCCCCTGCTCCGCCGCCTGCTGGAGCAGCGCCGAGTGCGCCTTGCCGTCGGCGGCCAGGGGCGTGTCGGGGGCCGGACCCAGCTCACCGAACCGGCCCGGTCCCACGCCCAGCAGCGGTTCCCCCTCCACCAGCCGCAGCGCCTCCCGCCACAGCTCCACGCGGTACGCGGTGAGCGGGCCCTCCAGGGACAGGGCGAGCCCGTCCGGCAGCACCCGCGCCGCCACCGCCCAGGTCGTCGCCGTGACTCCGGCCGCCGCCAGCGCCAGCCCCGCGACGCCGGGGCCGCGCCGCCGCATCCGGCCCGCCGCGAGCGACGCCAGCAGCACGACGGCACAGGCGACCGCGCCGGTGACCGAACCCAGCGCCGCCGCCGTGACCGCCGCGCCGAGGGCCAGCAGCCGCAGCAGCAGCCGGGCGGCGGGCGCGGACGCCTCCCAGGCGGCGCAGCAGGCCGCGCCGGCGGCCAGGGTGAGCAGGGCCGCCGTCGCGCCGAGGTGGCCCAGCGGCGGTCCCGGCCGCGGTCCCGGCGCGAGCTGCGGCAGGGTCACCGGGAGCGCGATCCCGGCCAGCGCCGCCGCACCCGGGGCGGCCACCGGCAGCAGCGCCCCGCCGATCCGGCCCGCGGCATGCCCGGCGGTGACCGCCAGCACCGCCAGCAGCGCCCCCTCGGGCCGCCCTCCCTGGACGGCGGCGGTGATCAGCGACCAGAGCGCGCAGCCGCCCAGGACGGCCATTCCGGCCGCGTCGGAGACACCGTGTCCGTCGTCCTCCGCCGCCGTGCCGATCGCGGACACGCTTCTCGTGGATCCCACCCGTCCCCCCGGACCCTCTCCCCGGCCCCGGCCGCCCGCGCCGGATCACGGCCGCGCGCCCCGGGGCTCCGGCACACCGTAACGGCTGACCGGCGCTTTGTGGATGAGCGGTGACGAACTATGCGGAAAGTGTGTACGCCGCTGTTTCTCCTGCTCCCTCTCCAGCTCCCCGCTCCTTCTCCGGCGGAGGGCGCCGTCGCTGCTCCCGCGTCCGGACGCCCGCCGGTTCGGCGCCGCTGCCCGGGGAAGCCCCTCCGTGCCCACTCCGGCCGGTCCGACCCGGTCCCGCGCCCCGGACCGTCCTGTCGGGCGCCCAGGAAGCCGCCGTACACTCCCCGGGTGACCGTCACCGCGCCCCCCTCCGGCGAATCGGACCAGGCCGAACCGCAGCCCGCGCCCGTCGTGCGCCACCGGCTCGCGCGTCTGGTGCCGCCCGCCGTCGCGGCCCTCTCCGGAGTGCTGCTCTATGTCAGCTTCCCGCCCCGCACCCTGTGGTGGCTGGCGCTGCCGGCCTTCGCGGGCTTCGGCTGGGTGCTGCGCGGACGCGGCTGGAAGGCGGGCCTAGGCCTCGGCTACCTCTTCGGCCTCGGCTTCCTGCTGCCCCTGCTGGTGTGGACGGGTGTGGAGGTCGGCCCCGGCCCCTGGCTGGCCCTGGTCGCGATCGAGGCGCTCTTCGTCGCGCTGGTCGGCGCGGGCGTCGCCGGGGTGTCCCGGCTGCCCGGCTGGCCGGTGTGGGCCGCCGCCGTGTGGATCGCCGGGGAGGCGGCCCGCGCGCGGGTCCCCTTCAGCGGCTTCCCCTGGGGCAAGATCGCCTTCGGCCAGGCCGACGGGGTGTTCCTGCCGCTCGCCGCGGTCGGCGGCACCCCGGTCCTCGGCTTCGCCGTCGTCCTGGCCGGTTTCGGCCTCCACGACGTCCTGCGTGTCGCCCTCGAAACCCGCCGTACGCGCGTGGTGCGCCGGGGAACGGCCGCGGTGGCCCTGCTCGGTGTCGCCGTCCCGGTGCTGGGCGCGGTCGCCGCCCGGCCCCTGGTCAGCGACGACGCCGAGGACGGCACCGCGACCGTCGCCGTGGTCCAGGGCAACGTCCCGCGCGCGGGGCTCGATTTCAACGCCCAGCGCCGCGCGGTGCTCGACTACCACGCCCGGGAGACCGAGCGCCTCGCCGCCCGGGTGGCGGCCGGGGAGGTCCCGCAGCCCGACTTCGTGCTCTGGCCCGAGAACTCCTCCGACATCGACCCCTTCGCCAACGACGACGCCCGCGCGGTGATCGACCGGGCCGCTCAGGCGATCGGGGTGCCCATCTCGGTCGGCGGGGTCGTCCGGCGCGACGGCAGGCTCCTCAACGAGCAGATCCTGTGGGACCCGGAGCGGGGCCCCGTCGACACCTACGACAAACGGCAGATCCAGCCGTTCGGCGAGTATCTGCCGCTGCGGTCGCTGATCGGCGCCCTCAACAGCGAGTGGACCAGCATGGTCGCCCAGGACTTCAGCCGGGGCAGCGAACCCGGGGTGTTCAGCATGGCCGGCACCACCGTGGGCCTGGTCACCTGCTACGAGGCCGCGTTCGACTGGGCGGTGCGCTCCGAGGTCCTCGACGGCGCCCAGATGGTCTCCGTGCCCAGCAACAACGCCACCTTCGACCGCAGTGAGATGACCTACCAGCAGCTCGCCATGTCCCGGGTCCGCGCGGTCGAGCACAGCCGGACCGTCACCGTCCCGGTCACCAGCGGGGTCAGCGCGATCATCCTGCCCGACGGCACCATCACCCAGCGGACCGGCATGTTCGTCGCCGACACCCTGGTCCAGGAGGTGCCCCTGCGGTCCTCCCGGACGCCCGCCACCACGCTCGGCGTGCTGCCCGAGATCGCGCTGCTGCTGGTCGCCGCGGGCGGCCTCGGCTGGGCGATCACCTCGGGCGTGCGCGGGCGGCGCGCGGGTGGCGCGTAGCCGTACGACCGCCGTACGCCCCTTGAACCGGACGGGACCGGGCGAACCGGGCCGCTAGGGTCGGGGCCATGGCTACCCCTGACTTCATCACCACCCTGCGCGAGTCCGCCGGTCATCAGCTTCTCTGGCTCCCCGGGGTCACCGCCGTCGTCTTCGACGACGCGGGCAGAGTGCTGCTGAACCGGCGCTCGGACAACCGCATGTGGTCGCTGATCGGCGGCATCCCGGACCCGGGCGAGCAGCCCGCGGCCTGCGCGGTCCGCGAGGTGGAGGAGGAGACCGCGGTGCGCTGCGTCGCCGAGCGGGTGGTCGTCGTCCAGGCCCTGTCACCGGTGCGGTACGACAACGGGGACGTCTGCCAGTACATGGACATCACGTTCCACTGCCGCGCGGTGGGCGGCGAGGCCCGGGTGAACGACGACGAGTCGCTGGACGTCGGCTGGTTCGCGGTGGACTCGCTGCCGGACCTCAATGAGTTCGGGGTGCTGCGGATCAAGCAGGCCATGGCCGAGGCGCCCACATGGTTCGACCCCATGACTTCCCTGTGAGGTGTGGACGCTGACCCCATGGGAGCGGGGGTGAGTGCGCCCTAGGGTCGGATCATGACCCCACCCGGCGCCACCCCCGCCCCCCGTTCTCGCTCCCATCCCGACTCCACCCCGCCCGACCTGCGCGGCCGGACCGCCCTGGTCACCGGTGCCGCCGGTGGGATCGGCCGCGCCTGCGCGCTGCGGCTGGCCGCCGCCGGTGCGGAGGTGAGGGCCGTCGACCGGGACGCGGCCGGGCTCGACGCCCTCACCGCCACGGCCGCCGCACTGCCGGGCCCGGTCGCACCCCAGGTCCTTGACCTCACCGACCTCGACGCCGCCGAGCGGGCCGCCGAGGGCACCGACATCCTCGTCAACAACGCCGGACTCCAACTGGTCCGGCCCATCGAGGACTTCCCCCCGGACGTCTTCCACACGGTGCTCACCGTGATGCTGGAGGCGCCCTTCCGCCTCATCCGCGGCGCCCTGCCCCACATGTACGGCCAGGGCTGGGGCCGCATCGTCAACATCTCCTCCGTCCACGGACTGCGCGCCTCCCCCTACAAATCCGCGTACGTCGCCGCCAAGCACGGACTGGAGGGACTGTCCAAGACGGCGGCCCTGGAGGGCGCACCCCACGGTGTCACCTCGAACTGTGTGAACCCCGGCTATGTCCGCACCCCCCTGGTCGAGAAACAGCTCGCGGACCAGGCCGAGCTGCACGGCATCCCCGTGGAGCGGGTCCTCACCGAGGTGCTGCTCCGCGACAGCGCGGTGAAACGGCTGATCGAACCGGACGAGGTCGCCGAGGCCGTGGCCCATCTGTGCGGGCCGTGGGCGTCCTCCATCACCGGCACCTCCCAGGTGGTCGACGGCGGCTGGACCGCGCACTGACCTGCGCACACCCCGGTTGTCCACAGGCCGGGCGGCGGGGTCGCGCGGAGTTTTCCACAGGGCTGACGGGCCGCGCGGCGGATGGGTCATCCTGGGCACATGCACCGCGATCACCCGCAGTCCGCCGAGCGCACCGCCGCCGCAGCACCGGTGGGCGGCGCCGAGGCGCCGTTCCTGGACCTGCTGGCCCGTGGCGCCCCCGCCGACGCCTACGAGCAGCCCCTGCTGCTGGCCCGCGCCGAGGGCCGCCCGCCCGAGCAACTGGCCGCGCTGGAGACCGCCAGACGGCGCGCCCTGCGCGTCCGCACCGAGCTGGAGGGCCGCAGGCGCCGCGAGGCCGAGCTGTCCGCCCTCTTCGAGACCGCCCACGACCTCGCGGGGCCGCGCGATCTGGACGCCGTCCTGCGGGCCATCGTGCAGCGCGCCCGCTCCCTGCTCGGCACCGATGTCGCCTACCTCAGCCTCCACGACCCCGAGCGCGGCGACACCTATATGCGGGTCACCGAGGGCTCCGTCGCGGCCCGCTTCCAGCAACTGCGGCTGGGGATGGGCGAGGGGCTCGGCGGCCTGGTCGCCCAGACCGCCCGGCCCTATGTCACCGACGACTACTTCCACGACGACCGCTTCCGCCACACCACCGCCATCGACACGGGGGTCCACGACGAGGGCCTGGTGGCCATCCTCGGCGTCCCCCTCACCCTCGGGCCGCAGGTCATCGGCGTGCTGTTCGCCGCCGACCGCCGCGCCCGGGTCTTCGAACGGGAGCAGATCGCCCTCCTCGGCTCCTTCGCCGCGCTCGCCGCCGCCGCCATCGACACCGCCCATCTGCTCACCGAGACCCGCTCCGCCCTCGCCGGACTGGAGCGGGCCAACGAGATCATCCGCGACCGCAGCGCCGTCATCGAACGCGCCTCCGAGGTGCACGACCGGCTCGCCGAGCTGGTCCTGCGCGGCGGCGGGGTGCACGACGTGGCCGCCGCCGTCTCCGAGGTCCTCCAGGGCACCGTCCGCTTCGCCGAGGCCGACGCGACCCCCGCCGCACCCCTGGAGACCTCCCGCGCGCAGGGCCACGCCGTCCGCCACCGGGACGAGTGGATCGCCGCCGTCGCCGCCGGTGACGAACTGCTCGGCGCCCTCGTGCTGCGCGGCCACCCCGCACTCGACCCGGTCGACCAGCGCACCCTGGAGCGCGCCGCCATGGTCACCTCCCTGCTGCTCCTCGCCCGCCGCTCCGCCGCCGAGGCCGAACAGCGCGTCCGCGGCGAACTCCTCGACGACCTCCTCGACGCCCGGGACCGCGACGCCCGGCTGCTGCGCGAGCGCGCCGCCCGGCTGCGCGCCGACCTCGACGCCACCCATGTCGTCCTCGCCGCCCGGCTCGACGGCACGGGCGGCGACGCCGACGAGGAGGCCGCCGCCCGCCGCAGGCTCTGGTCCGCCGCCTCCCATCTGGCCGCCACCCGGCAGGGCCTCGCCGCCGCCCGCGACGGAGGCACGGTCCTGCTGCTCCCCCTGCCCGACGGCGACACCGCCACCGGGGTCGCCCGCCGCGCCGCCCGACGGCTGGGCACCGCCGTCCGCGAGGCCGTCACGGTGGGGGCCTCCGCCCCCGTCCGGGACCTCGCCGCCCACCCCGACACGGTCGCCGCCGCCTACGCCGAGAGCCGCCGCTGCCTGGAGACCCTGCGCCTGCTCGGCCGGACCGGCGACGGAGCCGCCGCCGAGGACTTCGGCTTCCTCGGACTGCTGCTGGCGGGCGACCGCGACATCGCCGGTTTCGTCGGCCGCACCATCGGCCCCGTGGTGACCTACGACGACCGCAGAGGCACCGACCTGCTGGCCACCCTCGACGCCTACTTCGCCGCCGCGATGAGCCCGGCCCGCACCAAGGACGCCCTCCACGTCCATGTCAACACCGTCTCCCAGCGCCTGGAACGCGTCGGCCGCCTCCTGGGCGAGGACTGGCAGAGCCCGGCACGCGTACTGGAGATCCAACTGGCGCTGAGACTCCATCGGTTGGCGGTGCCCGGAGCCTGAGGGGGCGGAGATCCGTCGGACACACCCTCCCCGCGAGGGCGCCGGGTCGGTCCGCCGACCCGGCGGGCGGACTCGGTCGCGGTGCCGCCACCGGGACACCGCCGCTCAGGGCGGGGGAGTACGGTGGGGCGCCATGGGAGACCGGGGAGCGCCGGGCGAGGCCGACGAGAGCGATCTGCCGGAAGTGGCGGACCTGCGGGCGGCGTTGAGGGGCCTGGGCGTCCCGGAGCCCGACATCGAGGTGCGCTGGGACGGCTCCGCTCTCGCGTTCTGGAGCGGCGAGGTGCGCGGCAACGGGGTCAACGTCGTCGTGGACGGCATGGGATCCCGCAGGGACCGGGTCCGCGTCCTGCTGGACGACTTCACCTTCGAAGAGGTGCGGAAACGGCATCTCGGCGCCTTCCTGCGCGCGGTCTTCACCGGGGACGCGCGTATCGTGCGGACGCGTCTGCTGTGGTCGCGGGGGCTCGTCCTGGCCGTCGGCATCGGCTCGGAGACCTACCACGCGGACGTCATCGGTGACTCCCCGGACGATCTGGGCGCCTGGGCAAGGCCGTTGCTCGGGCCCAGAGGCTGAAACGAGGACGCGGGCGCCTGGAAGACCGCCGCCGGCGTCTTCTTCGTCGGTGACGCCTATGACATCGACGATGTCGGTGTCCCGTTGCAGATCAAGCGGGCCACGAGGGTGACAGTGAACGTGTCGCCGGAGCCGGTCGCGAAGGGCAGGACGATCACCGTGACCGGCCGGGTCACCCGGGCCAACTGGGACACCCACACATACCAGGGGTACGGGGGCCGCACGGTGAGCCTCCAGTTCAAGGCCGCGGGCACGTCCTCGTACAAGACCGTCAAGAAGGTGACGTCGAGCGGTTCGGGGGCGCTGAAGACCACGGTGAAGGCCACCGGGTCGGGGTCCTGGCGCTGGAACTACGGGGGGAACTCGACCTCCGGGGCGAAGGCGTCGAGCGGGGACCATGTCGTGGTGAAGTAGGGGCGGGATCGATCCCCTCGATCGGGCGGTCGGGGCGTTCCCCGTGGGACCCCCTTCCGCCTCCCCGTTGAACCCCTTCCTGCTTCCCCGGTGAACCACCTTCCGCTTCCCCGGTGAACCCCCTTCCCGTTGAACCCCTCCCCCCAGCCGCGCGTGCTCCGTGTGCCCGGACCCGGGTTGTCGTACCCCACCCGACCGTTCACCGTGAGGACAGCAATCATGCGCAGGCTTCTCATCCGTGCCGAAGCCGTACTGCTCACCGCCGCCCTGGCCGCGTGCGGGGCGCCGACCGGGGGGACCGGTCCGCCGGGCGGCGCGCAGGGCGGCGGTCGGGGCACCGGGCTGCCGGAGGCCCTCGGCAGCGCCTCGCCCGGTGCCGAGCCCGGCGGTCCCGGCACGTCCCTGCTGGCCCGGCTCGGTGCGGGCGCGGGGGGCGCGCGTGCCGCCGTCCTCGCCAAGGTCACCGGGCGGCGCGTCACCTTCTCCCTGAGCTGGAGCGGCATGGACGCCCCGGGCGCGGCCCGGATCGAGCGCACCGAGGGCGGCACCGGCACGGCCGTCCCGCTCTTCGGGTCACCCCTGCCCGACAGTGCCCGTGCCGCCGCCGGGCAGCTCACCCTCGACGACCCCGCCCTCGCCGAGGACCTGCGGGGCCGCCCCGCCGACTTCACCGTCGTCCTCACCGCCGCCGGGGCCCCGGGCGGCACCCTCAGCGGACCCGTCACCCTCTCCGACACCCCCGTCGACCCGCTCGGCGTCATCCCCGGCGGCACCCTCAGCGCCCTCGCCGACGGCGGGCAGGAGGCCGATCTCGGCACCGCCGGCGACCCCGACGCCGTCACCCATGTCTCCCTCGACCCCGACGGGACGGCCCTCGGCTACTCCCTCGCCTGGGTCAATCTGCGCCCGCCGATCCGCGCCCAGGTCCAGCGCGGCGAACTCGGCGAGGACGGTGAGGTCGCCGTCCCGCTGTTCACCTCCCCACTGCCCGGCACGATCATCGCCCTGTCCGGCAGCGCCCCCGTCACCGACCCGGCCACCCTGCGCCGACTGGCCGCCGAGCCGGGCGGGTTCTACGTCAGCCTGCACACCGACGACTTCCCCGAGGGCGCCGTACGCGGGCAGGTCTTCCGCTGACGAAGGGCGGTTCCCCCCGGGGGAACCGCCCTTCCGTTGTCCGCTCGCTGAACAGCCGCGCGCCGCCGCGCTACTTGACCAGCCCGCCGTCCGCCCGGACCGCGAACCAGGTGCCGCCGACCCCCTGCCCCGCCGTGTCGCCGGGCTTCTTGTCCCCGGTGAACCAGTACAGCGGCCAGCAGTCGAGGGTGAGCTGGGAGGTGCCGTCCGGCCGCTCGAACGCGATGACCTTCTCCGGGTCGATGCCCTCGATCCGCCCCAGCTCGGCCTTGTCCAGCATGGCGGCGGGCTTCCACTTCTCCAGGCAGGCACCCGTGCACGCCGACTTCATGGGCCAGGCGCTGTCCTTGGTGAAGCGGTACAGGGTCCGCCCCTCGCCGTCCCGGACGATCTCGCCCAGTTCGGCGTCCTTCCGCACCGACAGCGGCGGCAGATCCTCCTTCCCGTCGTCCTTCCCCGTGTCCACGAGCTGCGCCTTCCCGCCGTCCGGGCCCGCCGCGAACCAGGTGCCGCCCACCCCCTGCCCCTTGGTCTGCTTCGGCCGGGTGTCCTTCGCGAACCGGTACAGCGGCCAGCCGTCCAGGGTGAGTTGCCGGGAGCCGTCCGCGCGGGTCACCTCGCCCACCAGGTCCGCGTCCATCCCCGCCGCCGCCTCGACGTCCGCCGCGGGCACCGGGGGCCAGGCCGTCGCGCAGTCGCCGTCGCAGTTCGACCGGGGCGGGGAGGCGGTGTCATTGTCGAAGCGGTACAGCGTGAAGCCCGCGCTGTCCGTGACCACCGGCCCCAGCTTCTCGCTCTCCCACACACTCAGCCTGCCCGCCGTACTGGGCCGGGCACCCGTGTCCGGGCTGCCACTCGCGTCCGGGCTCCCACCCGTCCCGGCCGCCACGACCGGCGACTGCCCCGCACCCTGCGGGGACGCGCCGCCGCTCTGCTCGCCACCGCAGGCGGTCAGCAGCACCAGCGCCGCCGCCGTACCGGTCGCCGTCCACACCGCGCTCCGCCAGTTCCGCATGACTGTCCTCATCTCTGAAAGTCTCCTGGGGTCTCTTGTGGCCTTTTGGGGCCTCTTGGGCTTCTTCTCGGTCGGGGATCCGCGGCCCCCTGCCGCTGTGCGCGGCCCCGGGGCCTCCGGGGTGCCGTCCCGGCGGCCGGGGAGGAGGCCGCCGGCCGCCGGGACGGGGCCGAGGTGGGTACCGGGACGGGGCCGAGGCGGGTGCCGTCGTCGTCCGCGCCCGCCGGGTCCGTGGCCGGTCCTGCCCTCAACACGGACCTCCGCGCGGGCCGGTTCACCGGCTCGTGGCAACTGCCCGAAGGGGAAGGGGAGTTGAGTGCACGTCTCGTCACACCCGGTCGGCCGTGAGTGCCGGTGCCGTCGGTACCGTCACCCGCAGGCCCAGGACGCCCAGATCTACCGTGCCCTCCGGTTCGGCGTGCCAGCGCCAGTGCGCGCCCGGGACGTCGCCGACCGACAGCACACTCCAGCCGCCCTCCGGCGCGGCGAGTCCGGCGAGGGCGCGGGCCTCGGCGGAGTCCCGGGGCGGGCGCATCATCAGCAGGAAGCCGGTGATCCGGTCCGGGCGCGCGGGCGCGCGGACGAGTCCGAGGCCCAGTGCCTCGGCCGCCTCGAAGACCCGCGCGGGCGCCCGGTCCTCCACCTCGGCCAGGGAACGGACCCGGACCAGGCCGTGCAGTCCCGGCAGACTGTCGGGGTCCGGGTCCACCGCCACCACCACCGTGTTCTGCCAGGGCAGTTCCAGCAGTCCGTGCGCGAGCGCGGTCAGGGTGTCCCGGGCCACCCGCAGATCGCCCCGGACGCTGAGGGCACCGTTGAGCTGCCCCAGCCCCACCATCACCTGCGCGTCCCGGGCGTCCACCCCGACCCGCGCCAGATGGGGGAGCGTCAGCCGCCGTGCCTCCGCGGGGTCCGAATCGCCGGGTGCCGGTTCCGGCCGGTACTCGGCCACCGCGCCCCGCACCTCCAGAGCGGTGGCCCGCGTCGCCGACCCGCCGGGGCCCTCCCGGCGCGGCTCGCAGCCCGGCGCGGACGGCAGGCCCGTGCGCCGCCAGTCGTGCGGGGCGTGGGCCGTCCACGGGGCCGGTGCCCGGGTCCCGCCCGACACCGACGCCAGCAGTCCCTCGCCGTCCGCGCGCACCGAGTACACCCGCATCGGCGCCTCGGGCCCGCCCGCGCGGACCAGTTCGTCCAGCGCGGACCGCACTATGACGGGCGTCCGGGTGTCCGCCGCGAGCCGCCGCGCCAGCCGGGACCGGCGTCGCCGCCGCAGTGCCACCGCCAGCGGGCGCGGCAGCCTCGGCCGCAGCACCCGCGCCCCCCGGGCGGCAGCCCGCCCCAGCGCACGGAGCCAGCGGGTCAGGGGGCGACGCGCCAGCACCGCCACGGTCAGCGCCGCGACCCCGGCCACCCCGCCCGCCACCAGCCCGACCGGCACCTTCCCGCCCCCGCCGAACGGCCCACCGGAACGGTTCGCCGAGGGCGGCTGCGCAGCCGCCGACGACCGCTGTCCCGCGCCCGGCGCCTCCTCGGGGAGCTCCCCGAACTGCACCCCGGGGCCCTCCGCGTCGGTCGGCAGCCGCAGCGCGAACCCCGGCACCAACTGCTCCGCGCTGACGAAGACATCACCGCCCGGCAGCACCCGGCCCGTGTTCAGCACCAGGATCTCCTGGAAGCGGTCCGGGTCGCCGAGCACCCGCCCCGCGATGTCCTGGAGGCCGTCCACCTTCCCGCCGTTCTCCTCCGGCGCCCTGACCACATAGAACTTGGTCAGCTCCGCCGTCCGCAGCACACCGCCCGCCCGTTCCGGCGCGGCACCGGCACCGGCGGCGGCGGCCCGCTCCACCGGCAGCAGCAGCACGGCGGCGGCCAGCAGCGCCGCCCCGCACCGGGCCGCCGCCGGCCCCTTCCCACTCCGGGCCGCCGCTCCCGGTCTCGTCCCACCCCGGGCCGCTCCTCCCAGCTTCGTCCCGCTCCGGGCCGCCGCTCCCGGCCCCTTCCCGCCCCGGGCCGCCGCTCCCGGCCCCGTCCCACCCCGCGTCTGTGTCACGGGCGTCCGTCTCGGATCGTCGCGCATGCGTCCTGTGCCTCCTCCGCACGTCGTCCGCGCGGCGGGCCGGTTCCGTGCGGCCGTGTGCCGGGGGATTCCGCAGGGCCGCACGCTCGCGCGGTCCGCACCGGCCCGCCGCGCCCGCGCGCCGTCGGCGCGCGTCGGGGACCACACGGAACGGACCGCCGCAACGGTTCAACCCCGGGTCACCCGGAACGGACCGTCGAAACGGTTCAACCCCGGCTCACCCGGTGCCCGGCTGAACCGGATGACGGTGCCCGTACGTGCCTGGCGCGGTGAGCAGATCGGACACCGGGAGGCCGTACAGATGCCGCGACGACACACCACGGGCTGGGAGATCCTGGGCTTCGGGGAGGACCCCGCCCCCGGCGACCCGGACGGCATCCTGACGCTGTCCGGGACCTACCGGCACATCGGCGAACAGGCCGCGGAAGGGCTCGACCTGCTGCGCGGGGACGGCGCCGTCGCCCGGGGCACCGGCCAGTCCATGACCGCCCTCAAGGAACGGGTGGGCGAGGTCCCGGTGATGCTCGGGCATGTCCAGGTCTCCTTCACCATGGCCGCCGACGCCTACAACCATTACGCCCGGGAACTGGAGCGGGCCCAGTCCATGCTGGACGAGGCCATCGACCGGGGGCTTGCGGTGGAGGCGCAGGCGAGGACCCAGGTCGCGGCGCTTCCGGCGGAGGCCACCCCGGAGCAGGTCACCGCCCACGACGAGGAGCGGGCCCGCGTCGACGCCGCCCAGCAGGAACTGGCGGCGGCGACCCGGCTCGCGCAGGACGCCCGGGACGTACGCGAGAGCGCCTCCACCCACGCGTCGGGGGTCCTGCTGGACGCCGCCGAGGCGGCCATTCCGGCGCGGGACGTGCTGGCACAGCTCGGTGAGTTCCTGACCGACAATCCGCTGATCGAGATCATCGCCGGGATCGTCGTCGGCATCATCGCGGTGTTCATCCCGGCGCTGGGGCTGCTGCTGGGCGCGGTGCTGCTCGCGGTGAGCCTGATCCGGATGCTGGGCACCGGGAAGATCGACATCGGGGAACTCCTCATCGGTGTCTTCACGCTGCTGCCGGGTGCCGCGTTCCTGGGCGCGCTGGGCAAGCTGGGGGCCGGTGCCGCCAAACTGGCCTCGGCCGCCGCGTTCCTGTCCAAGCTGGGCAAGGGAAATGGGCTGATCGGCAAGGCCGTCGCGCTGATCCTCCAGGGCAGTACGGCGTTCCGGACGTTCTTCGCGCCGCTCGGCAAGGGCATCGCGGGGCTGAAGGTCAGTCCGCTGGGCGCCGCCTCCGTCAAGATCGCCATCGAGACGGCCACCGAGTTCACCCTGGGGTTCCTGGCCGCAGGCATCACCGCCGCGATCGAGAAGAAGCCCTTCGATGTGAAGGGGGCCGCGATCGGCGGGGCCATCGGCGGCGCGATCGGCGGCGGCATCGCCGGGTTCGGCAGCACCACCCTGGCCAACAACATCAAGAACGCCTTCACCGTCGACGGCAAGTTCAAGAGCAACATCGACAAGGTGTTCTCCAAGGGCAGCTTCGGCTTCGCCCCGGACGGCTCCTTCGGGCTGACCAACCTCTTCTTCGTCAACGGCCCCGGCCTGCCCCAGAAGGTCTCCTTCCACGGCCTGGGAAGCACCACGACCGCCACCCCCGGAACCGGAGCGGTGAGCACCGTGGTGACGACCCCGGACGGGCTGACGACGGAGACGAAGACCGACCCGGGGGCGGCCAAACCGCCCGCGGACCCGGCGCAGGCCCCGCCGGTCGTCACCACCACGACCACCACCACCCCGGACGGCTTCACCTCCGAGACCACGGGCGGGACCAACACCATCACCTCCCCGCGCGGCGACACGGTCGTCTCGGACGGTACGACGACCACGGTCACCACCCCGGTCGGCGTCGGACACGACCTGAGCACCACCCTCACCCCGGACGGCGGCTTCACCACATCCGGTCCGTTCGGGGAGATCACCGCGGCGGGTGACTCGGCCGTCATCACCGGCCCGCGCCCCGCGCCGCCGGAGCCGGTGGTGGGCGGTGGGGACACGCTCCCCCCGGCTCCCGACCCCGTCCCCGGTGCCCTGCCCGTCCCCGATGCCCCGCCGCCCGTCCCCGATGCCCCGCCCGCGCAGCCGGACGGCACCCCTGCCCCCGATCCCGGTACTGATCCCGGTACCGGTCCCGGACCCGGTCCCATCAGGTTCACCCTCGAAGGCAACGGCGTCACGACCGGCGACGGCGGGCTCAGCGCCGCCGGGGACGGGGAGTCCAACACCGTCACCACCGACACCGTCGTCGTCAGCAACGGCAATGGTGTGACCACCCTGTTCGATCCGCAGCGGGGCGGGACGGACGGCCCGCCGCTGGCCGGTCACGACCCGGCGACCGGCACCATCACCCTCGACCCGGGCCCCGGCCACACCCTGAGCGCCGACGCCCACACCCCCGGCCGGGTCACCTTCGACGGCAATCGGATCGACGTCGACGGCAAGGGCACCGTCACCTTCACCGACGGCGGCAACGGCCAGCAGGTGACCCTCCCGCCGACCCCCGCGGCCCCCGGCGCCCTGCCGCCCCCCGCCCCGGGGGCCGAACCGCCGGTCGTCGCCACCGTCGTGGACACCACGACCACCACCGTCCTCACCAGCGACGGCACCGCCCAGGTGAGCACCCCGGGCGGGCCGTCGGTCACCCTGGACGGCACCGGGTTCACCGTGGACACCGGGACCGCCCACCCGACCACCGTCCAGTTCGACGGCGCCGCCACCACCCTGACCGTCACCCCCGGCACCGCGACCCCCGTCACCGTCGACCCCACGGGCGCGGTCACCGTCTCCGGCATCACCGCGACCGGCGACGGCACCGGCACCCTCACCGGCCCGGCCGGGGCCGTCGGCTTCGGCCCGGACGGCCAGGTGGTGCGCCCCGGACCCGGCGCCGGACCCCCCGTCACCCTCGGCGCGGACGGCACCTTCGACACCGGGGACATCCGCCGGGCCGGCGACGGCACGGTCACCGCCGGTCCTCCGGCCGACCCGGTCGTCGTGCACGCCCCGGGGCCGGACGGGAGCACGGTGCTGACGCAGGACGGGGTGGACATCACCGTCCCTCAGAGCGGGCCGCTGACCGTGCAGAACCACGAGAACCAGGACGTCCCCCATCCGGCCCAGCCGACCGCCGGTCACCCGGTGGCCTTCGGGCCGGTCGGCGTCGGGGTGGGTGCGGACGGCGGCAACACCATCACCGTCACCGGCCAGCACACCACCGTCACCCTGGGCCCGGCCGGGACGACCCTCGTCAACGGCCCCTTCACCAGCACCCAGACCCCGGCCGGGGTCACCACCACCGTCACCGGGCCCGGCGGGGGCACCGTCACCACCGTCCCGCAGGGCGGCACCACCGCCGTCCAGGGGCCCAACCAGACCGCCACCGGACCGGGCGCACCCACCACGGTCACCCCCATCGGCACCCAGGCCGGGAACCCGGCCCTGACCGTCACCCCGCCCGGCGCGGGCACCCCCGCCACCGTCACCACCTCGGACGGCACCACCTCCACCCTGTCCGGGACGGGCGCCCGGACCGCTGTGGGCGGCACCCCGGCCGCGTCCGCCACCGCCGAGGGCGGCGACCTCACCAGTCAGGCCCCCGCCGGACCGAACACCACGGCCGTGCACACCCCGGACGGCACCGTCGTCCACGGCAACGACGGGAACTTCGGGGTCGGCCAGGAGGGGAGTGTGCAGAGCAACGACGCCGTCATCGCGCCCGGCACGATCCCCGGCGGCATCCCGGCCGCCGTCCTCACCCCCGGCACCGGGGAGCCGACCTCCGTCGCGCCCAAGGGGGTGCTCGCCCCCGATGTCGTGGTGAGCACCCCCGGCGACGGGGCGGCCGTGTTCGTGCCCAAGGTGGACGAGGGGGTCACCCCCACCGCCGTGCAGTCCGCGCCGGACGGCACCCTGACCGTGCAGGGCCCCGGCGGCAACGCCGCCACCGTCGGCCCGCTCGGTCACCCCGACGGCGGCGGCACCACCTCCGGCCCCGCCACCGTCACCAACGGCGGGGGCGGCACCCTCACCACCGACGGCGACACCACCACCTTCGCCGATCGCGGCACCGTCACCACCTTCACCACCGGCCCGGACGGCACCACCACCACGACCGTCCACCGCCCCACCGGCATCACCCACACCGTGACCGGGGGCGGCGCGAGCACGGTCACCGTGACCAACCTGCCGCACGGCGCCCCCCTCACCGCCGACCACACCGGCGGCCGGGTCATCACCCCGCCGCACACCGGCCCCCTCGGCTTCCCCACCCTGACCGGCGGCGGCAACACCCTCACCAACGGCGCGGACGGCATCACCGTCACCACCCCCGGCAGCGACCCCGTCGCCGACCCCGGCTCCACCGTCACCCACCACCCCGGCCCCCGGGGCGGCCCGGACGGTGTCGTCGACGTCCGGCACGGCCCCGCCACCGGCACCTTCGCCCCCGGCGGACCCGTGGGACTCGGGCCGTCCGGGAACACCGTGGGCGGACAGACCGTCGACACCGGCGGCAACCCGGTCGGCACCGCCCCCGGCGACACCCAGGTCAGCACGGTCACCGGCGACGGCAAGGGCGCGATCACCGTCCCGGCGTTCGGCGGCGCCGGGAGCATCGGCCACAGCAACGCCTTCGGCGGGCCCTCCACCGTCGACACCGGGGACATCACCATCGGCAAGACCCAGGACCCCCACGCCGAGAGCGCCCTGACGCCGGGCCAGAAATCCACCGTCCTGGACGGCCCCGCCCACCCCGGCAACCGGGACGCGCCCAAGGTGCCCCCGGTGTTCACGGTGGGCCCCACCCACAACCCCGGCGGCGCGCCGACCGTACAGCTCCCCGTGGGTGGCGGCGGGGCCACGACCACCGCGGACGGCATCGTGGTCAAGGCCAACGGCGACGGCTCCTTCGAGCTGTCGGTGCCCGGCTCCACCGACCCCGGGGACACGGTCACCGTCCAGCAGGACGGCACCCTCACCGGCCCCGGTGTCGTCCGGCCGGAGGGCCCCGCCGGACCCGAGGGACGGCCCCTGCCGCAGAGCAACCCGTTCAGCAACGGCGGCGCGGTCACCTCCGGCAGCCCACCCGCCGCCACCCTGACCGGCGGCGCCCCGGGCGGTGTCACCGTCGACCCCGGCACCCCCGCCGCCTTCACCCCGCCGCCGGGCGGCAACGGCACCACCGTCGCCTTCGGCAACAACAGCGGCACCGCCACCGTCACCGACCCGGGCAACGGGGTCACCGTCACCCACACCCCGGACGGCGGCGCCGTCTTCCAGAGCGTCAACGACCGGCAGACCACGACCCTCACCGTCGGCGGCGACGGCGTACAGGGCACCGTGACCACCCAGGGACCCAACGGCGGCACCTTCACCGTGGCGGTCGGCGACAGCGGCGCCATCAAGGTCACGGACGGCACCGGCACCACCGTCGCACTCGACCCCGGCGGCTCCTTCAACGAACAGCACGCGCCGTCCCACGCCTACGACGCCCACACCAACGGTCCGCTGCCGCCCAGCGCGTGGCGGGAGTACGCCTACGAGGCCGTGACGAGCCTCCTCAAGAACACCGTCGGAAACATGTTCACGGTCCTCTACCAGGTCGAACAGCAGAACATGAACGCCCCGGACGCCCTGGAGAACGCCCTCGTCCGCATGTTCAACGGCCTCGGTACGGGCCTGTACGGCAAGAAGCTGGAGAACCAGTACGGCTTCAAGACGAACGGCCTGGAGACCCCGCTCGCCGCCATCCCCACCAAGGTCCTCGGCGCCCTCAACAACAACGCCGACACGGCGAATCTCAACCCGTCGCCACCCCCGGCACCCCCGTCACCGCCGGAGTGAACCGCTTCTCCGGCACCCACGTGTACCTGGTGCGCACGCGCGCGCCCCTCACCCACCGACCGCCACCACCTCGCACGGAGGAGATCCCCCATGGCCCAGTACTTCGTCGACGACCTGATCACCGCGCAGACCTCGCTGAAGAACATGAACCAGTACCAGCAGGCCCTGGCCCTGCTGGAGGAGATCAACCGCGAACTGGACAACCTGGTCGCCACCGGCTACCGCACCGAGACCTCGGAGCAGAAGTTCATCCCCTTCTACCAGCAGTTCAACAAGAGCTGCGAGCAGACCATGGAGGGCCTGCGGGGCATCGCCCAGTACGTCAAGGGCGTCGGTGACGGCTTCGGCGAACTCGACCGCACGATGGGCAACAACCTCACCGCGGGGTAGCCCCCGCACCTTGTACGTCTCCCGGGGGGCGGCACCTCCCCCGCCGCTCCCTGGGAGACCACCCGGCCCAGCACCCCGCCGCCGTCCACTCCCACCCCGTCCCCGCCCCCGTCAGGCCCGAGGAGCGTCATGCGTCTCACCGTCACCGCGATCGACCCCTCGGGGGGTGAGAGCGCGGACTTCCTGATCGACGCCGACCCCGCGACCCCCGCCGGGGAGATCTCTACCGCTCTCGGCGACCGTCTCGGCACCCGCGCCCCCGCCCTCCACCGGGGCCCCGACGCGCTCCCCGCCGACCGGCCCGTGGGCGAACTCGGCCTGCGGACCGGGGAGGTGCTCGGTCTGGGCGCGCCCCTGCCGCTGCCGCCCGCCGAACCCGAGGGCGTCCTCGAACTGCGGGCCGTGGGCGGCGCGGGCGCCGGGGCCGTGTTCCGGCTGCCGCCCGGCGAGTACACCGCGGGCGCCGCCGCATCCTGCGCCGTACGCCTCACCGCCGACGGCATGCCCGCCGTCGCCGCCGGTCTGCGGATCGCCGCGGACGGCACCGCCGAGGCCCGCGCCCTCGTCCCGGACGGCATCCTGCTGGACGCCCGGCCCGCCGCCGACTGGACCCCCTTCCCGGTCGGCGGCGTCCTCACCGCCGGACCCGTGCTGCTGGAACTCGCCCTGCCCACCCGCCCCGACGCCGCCGTCCAGCCCGCCCAGGACGGCACCCTCGACTACAACCGCCCGCCCCGGCTGCTCCCCCCACCCGTCGACCACCGCTTCCGGCTGCCCCAGCCCCCCGCGAAACCGCCCCGGCACCCCCTCCAGCTCGCCCTCGTCTTCGCGCCGCTGCTGATGTCCTTCACCGGAGTCCTGGTCTTCAACAACGCCCGCTACCTGGTCTTCGGACTGCTCTCCCCGGTCATCGCCCTGGTCGGCCAGCTCTCCCACAAACGCCGCGGCAAGGACGACCACCAGGAGCAACGGGAGGAGTACGAGCGGCGCAGGGCGGAGCTGGACGAGGAGGTCACCGCCGCCGTCCTCGCCGAACAGCGGCAGCGCCGCACCGCCTGCCCCGACCCCGCCGCCGTCACCCTCATCACCACCGGCCCCCGCCAGCGCCTGTGGGAACGCCGCCGGCGCGACACCGACTTCCTGCTGCTGCGCCTCGGCGCCGGGGACCGCCCCGCGTTCCTGGAACTCCAGGACCCCGCCGAACCCGAGCACCGGCAGCGCATCACCCGCACCACCCACGCCGTCCCCGTCACCGTGCCGCTGCGCACCGCCGGGGTCCTCGGCATCGCCGGGGGAGCGCCCGCCGTACCGCTGACCCGCTGGGCCGTCGCCCAGTGCGCCGCCCTGCACAGCCCCGCCGACCTGCGGATCTGCGTGCTGTCCGGCAGCCGTGACCGGACCGGCGACGCCGACCGCTGGGCCTGGACGCACTGGCTCCCGCACACCGCCCCGTACGACGGCCGCCTCGGACCGGGCACCACCGCCGAGTCCACCGGCCGCCGGATCGCCGAACTCGCCGCGCTCGTCCAGGCCCGTACCGAGGCTCCCGGGAACCGGGCCGCGCGCGGTGGCGCGGCCGGTGAACCCGACATCCTGGTGGTCCTGGACGGGGCCCGGCGGCTGCGCGCCCTGCCCGGGGTGATCCCGCTGCTGCGCGAGGGCCCCGCGGTGGGGGTGTACTTCGTCTGCGTGGACGACGAGGCCCGGCTGCTGCCCGAGGAGTGCCGGGCCGTCGCCGTCGCCGGACCGCACGGCCGGCTGCGCCTGGAGCAGGACGCCGCCGATCCCGTCGAGGAGGCCCTCACCGACGCCCCCGGCGCCGCCTGGGCGCTCGGGGTGGCCCGCGCCGTGGCCCCGGTCCGCGATGTCGGTGACGACGACGAGGAGACCCTGCTGCCCGGCTCCGCCCGGCTGCTGGACGTCCTCGCCCTGGAACCGCCCACCGCCGGGGCCGTCGCGGCGGGCTGGGCCGGGGGCGGACGCACCACCCGGGCCGTCCTCGGGGAGGGCGTGGACGGGCCGTTCGCCGTCGACCTCGCCGCCGACGGGCCGCACGCCCTGATCGCCGGTACCACCGGCTCCGGCAAGTCCGAGCTGCTCCAGACCCTGGTGGCGTCCCTCGCCGTCGCCAACCGGCCCGACGAACTCACCTTCGTGCTGGTCGACTACAAGGGCGGCAGCGCCTTCGCCGAGTGCGCCGACCTGCCGCACACCGTGGGCCTGGTCACCGACCTCGACCCCCATCTCGTGGAACGCGCCCTGGTGTCCCTGGGCGCCGAACTCAAGCGCCGCGAACACCTGCTGGCCGCCGCCGGGGCCAAGGACATCGACGACTACACCGACCGCCGCACCCGCGACCCGGGCGGCCCGGCCCCACTGCCCCGGCTGGTGCTGGTCATCGACGAGTTCGCGTCGATGGTCCGGGAACTGCCCGGCTTCGTGAAGGGGCTGGTCGACATCGCCCAGCGGGGCCGCTCCCTCGGACTGCATCTGATCCTCGCCACCCAGCGGCCCTCGGGTGCCGTCACTGCCGACATCCGCGCCAACACCACTCTGCGGATCGCGCTGCGCACCACCGACACCGGGGAGAGCCGCGACATCATCGACGCCCCCGACGCGGGCACCCTCTCCCCCCGCACCCCCGGCCGCGCCTACGCCCGCCTCGGCCATGCCGCGCTGCTGCCGTTCCAGACCGGCCGCATCGGCGGCAGGCGCACCGAGGAGACCGCACCCCAGCAGGAGCGCCGGGAACCGCGGTTCACCGAGATCCACTGGGACACCCTGGGCGATCCGCCGCCCCCGCGCGAGCCCGGCACCGAACGGATGACGACGGCGGCGGCGGCCGTGCAGCCCGTCACCGATCTGGCGGTCCTGGTCGGCGCCGTCCGCGAGGCCGCCGCCACCCTGCCCGACCTCCCCGCCCCGCGCCGCCCCTGGCTGCCGCCCCTGCCCGACCTCCTCACCCTGGCCGAACTGGCCGACCTGGCCGACCTGGCCGACGAGACCGATGCGACCCACGCGACCGATGAGACCGCCCCCGTCCCCGGCGGGCTGCCCCCGGTGCCCTACGGACTGATCGACCTCCCCGGGGAACAGCTCCGCCGCCCCCTCCTCCTCGACCTCGACACCCAGGGCCACCTCTTCCTCATCGGCGCCCCCCGCGCCGGACGCTCCCAGACCCTGCGCACCCTCGGCGCCGCCCTCGCCACCGCGCACAGCACCGCCGACGTCCACCTCTACGGCCTGGACTGCGGCACCGGCGCCCTCCAGGCCCTCGCCGGGCTGCCGCACACCGGTGCCGTCGTGGACCGCACCCGGACCGACCGGGTGGTGCGGCTGCTGTCCCGGCTCGCCACCGAGACCGGCCGCCGCCGCACCCTCATCGGCCGCGAGGGCGCCGCCGACCTCACCGAACTGCGCCGCCGGCTCCCCGCCGGACAGCGCCCCGCCCATCTCGTCCTGTTCATCGACCGGTTCGAGGCGTTCGAGCGGGACTACAGCGCCTACGACCAGGGCAGCGTGCTGGAGAAGCTGACGCTGCTGCTGCGCGAGGGCCCCGCGGCGGGCGTCCATGTCATCGCCTCCGGCGACCGGCTGCTCACCCAGACCCGGTACGCGGGCAGCACCGAGCACAAACTCGTCGCCCGCCTCAACGACCGGGGCGACTACTCCCTCCTCGGCCTCACCCCCCGTACCGTCCCCGACCACATGCCGCCCGGCCGGGTCGTCGTGACCGGCGGCGGGCACACCGCCCAGATCGCCCTGATCGGCCCCGACCCCTCCGGCGCCGCCCAGGCCGCCGACCTGCGCGCGCTCGCCGACCGCACCGCGTCCCGCGACGCCGATGTCCCCCGGGCGGCGCGCCCGTTCCGGGTGGACGACCTGCCCGACACCCTCACCTTCGAGGACGCCTGGGAACGCCGTCCGGCCGGGGTCTCCCCGCTGTGGACGATGCTCGGCGTCGGCGGCGACGACATGGCCGCCGTCGGCCCCGACCTGTCCCGCGTCCCGTCCTGCCTGATCGCCGGGCCGCCCCGCTCGGGGCGCAGCACGGTCCTGATGACCGGCGCCCGCTCCCTGCTGGCCCAGGGGACCGGCATCGTCGTCGTCGCCCCGCGCTCCTCGCCCCTGCGCGACCTCGCCGGAACGCCCGGTGTGGTCCGGGTGTTCACCGACGCCCGGGTGCCGGTGGCCGACTTTCGGGCCGCGCTCGGCCAGGTGGACAGCCCCGCCGGGGCGGTCGTCGTGGACGACGCCGAACTCCTCCTCGACAGCGACCTCGACGGCGACCTCGGCGCCCTCGCCCGGGGCACCGCCGGTGACGGCTGGGGTCTGCTCGTCGCGGGTGACCACGAGGGCCTGTCCAGCGTGCTGCCCGGCTGGCACACCCACGTCCGCCGCAACCGCTGCGGCGCCCTGCTCGCCCCACGCAAATGGGGCGACGGCGACCTCCTCGGCGAGCGCGTCCCGGTCGGCCTCCTCAACACCGACACCACCCCCGGCCGCGCCCACGCCCACCTCGGCGACAGCCACTGGGTCACCCTCCGGGTACCGGGCCGGGGTTGAAGCGGGCCCGCGCCGAGGGGCCCGTACCGGCCGGGACCGAACCCGGCCCCCGCCCAAGGGCCCCCGCCGCGCGCGGAGCGCTCAGCCCACCGGGATCGCCACGCCGTCGCGGGAGCGGGCCGCCACCAGGCCGTAGTAGCGGGTGGTGTGGCCCCATCCGGCGTTCGAGGTGCGCAGGTAGCGCACGAGTTCGTCGCTGTAGCCCGGACGCAGGGCGTCGATCGTGTCCCGGGCCGCCGACACCCGGGCGATCCAGTGGTCGATCGTGCGCCGGTAGTGCTCGGTGAGATCGTGGCAGCCGATGACGCTGAGCCGGGCGTCCTCGCAGCAGGCGACGAGTTCGGACAGCGGGCGCAGGCTTCCCCCGCCGAAGATGGTCTCGGCGACATGGCGGCTCGCCGGACGGTCCGTGTACTCGGTGAAGTGCTCCCGGCTGCGGAAACACGCGGCGGACAGATACACCCGGCCGCCCGGCCGCAGATGCCGGGCGACGAGGCGCAGCACCGCGTCCAGGTCGGGCAGCGCCTCGGCCACCCCGACGAGGGTCACCGCGTCGAAGCGGGCGCCGCCCAGGTCGGTGGCGTAGATGGAGGACTCGGCGAGGGTGACCCGGTCGGCCACGCCCTCCCGGGCCGCGCGCGCCCGGATGTACGCGGCCTGGGCCGGGGCCGGGGTGACCCCGGTGACCTCGCAGCCCAGGCCCGCGAGATGGCAGACCATGCTGCCCCAGCCGGAGCCGATGTCCAGCACCCGTTCGCCGCCGGTCAGCCCGAGCAGACCGGCGACCGTGCGGAGTTTCGTCAACTGGGCCGTGTCCAGGGACTCGTCGCCCTGGGAGAAGATGCCGCTGGTGTACTTCATCCGGCGGTCGAGGAACGCCTCGAAGATCTCCGGGGCCTGGTCGTAGTGCGCGTTGCTGGGCGGGCTGTCGGGGAGTGCGGTCATCAGGTCCTCACAGGGCCCGGCAGGGCGGGTTCGGGTTCGGGGTCGGGAGCTGGTTCTGGGTCGGGTGCGGGGGTGTCCTCCAGGCGTCTGCGGGCCAGCAGGCGCTGGGGCTTGCCGCTGGTGGTGCGGGTGATCCAGCCGGGCGGCACGGGGTGGACATCGATCGCCGCGAGGCCCAGCGCCGCGCGCACCCGCCGGTACACCTCCCGGCGCAGCTCGGCATGGTGCTCGGCGGGCAGTGCGGTCTCCACGGCGATGCCCATGGACTCGGTGTCGTCCCGCTCCGTGCGGAAGGCGGCGCAGCGGCGGCGGTGGACACCGGGGGCGTCCGCGGCGGCGTCCTCGGCGTCCTCCGGGAAGTAGTTGCGGCCGTGGACGATCACCATCTCGGTGCGGCGGCCGGTGACGAAGAGGTCGCCGCCGAGGACGAACCCGAGGTCCCCGGTGCGCAGCCAGCCGTCCTGGAAAAGGGCCTCGGTGGCCGCCGGGTCGCGGTAGTAGCCGCTGGTCACCGCCGCACCCCGGATCTGGATCTCGCCGACGGCCGCCCCGGAGGCGCTTCCGAGGGCGGCCCCGAGGTCGGCGGCCCCGAGGTCGGCGGTCCCGGGTTCGGCGGTCCCGGGGACGGCGATTCGCAGCTCCATGCCGTGCACGGCCCGTCCGACCGACACCAGGGCCTTCGCGCGCGGATGGTCCGGGGGCAGCGGCCGTACGGTGGCGCCCTCGGCGAGCGCGTCGCGGTCGGCGTGCACGACCCGGGGTGGCGTGCCGGGGGGCGGGAAGGCGACCGCCAGCGTGGCCTCGGCCAGGCCGTACACCGGGAACATGGCCTGCGGCCGGAACCCGGCCGGACCCAGGCTCTCCTGGAACCGCCCCAGGCCGGACGCCCGGATGGGTTCGGACCCGTTGAACGCCAGCCGCATCCGGCCGAGTCCGAGGCCCTCGGTGCCGCGCCGCGCGGCCACGCCGGCGAGCATCGCGTATCCGAAGTCCGGGCCGGTGGTGAGGGTGCCGCCGTGCTCGCTGAGCAGCCTCAGCAGGCCCAGCGGGTCGCGCAGGAACGCCAGCGGGTCGACGACGTACGAGGCGGCCCCGTTCAGGACCTGGCTGAGCAGGCCGAACAGGCCCATGTCGTGGTAGGTCGGGATCCACTGCACGAGGATGTCGTCGGGGGTCATCTCCGCGGAGCCGACGATGGCCCGCAGACCCGCGAGGACGGCCCGGTGACTGAGCATGACCCCACGGGGGCGGCCGGTCGTGCCGGAGGTGAACTGCACGACGGCGAGGTCGTCGGGGCCGGGCCCCGCCCCGGGCGGCGGGGCGGAGGGCGCGTGCGGCTCCCCGGGGCGGGGGCGCAGCAGGGCCGGGCCCGGCCGCGCCGACGCCAGCGCGGTCGCCAGGTCCTGCGACGCGCTGTCCACGATCAGGTGCCGGATCCCGGCCGCCGCGACGATCCGCCCGATCCGCTCCACCACCCGCGCGGTGTCCGAGGAGCGGTTCGGCACCGGCAGGACCGTCGCCGCCGCGCCCGTGCGCAGCACGCCGAAGAGGCAGACGAGGAACTCCGGGCCGGTGCCGTGCACCAGGCCCACCAGGTCGCCGGGGCCGACGCCGTCGCGGCGGAGGTCGGCCGCGTAGCGGTCGGCCAGGGTGTCGAGCCGGGCGGCGGTGAGGGAGGTGCCGGTGCCGGGGTAGTGGGTGGCCGCGCCGGGGTGGTGCCGGGCGGTGTGCCGCAGCGCCTCGGTGAGGGTCGCGGCGGTCGGGGCGGGGGCCGCGCGGGGCGGCGCCGCGGGTTCGACGCTCATCGGGCGCCACCTCCGTGCCTGTGCCTGTGCCTGTGCTGGGGTGCGTGGTCGGGGGACGGGGGCCGTGGCGGGTGGACCCCGGACTGCGGGGGGTGGGTGCGGCGGCGGTACCGGGGCAGACCCCGGCGGCGCAGCCGCAGGGCCTGGTAGTGGACGCGTACGGTCGTCCAGCGGGCCGCCGCCGGATTGGTGAGGGTGGCCAGCGCGTCCCGCCAGGCGCCGGGCGGCTCCCGCACCCCGGTGAGGGTGGCCACCAGGGCGGGCCGGTCCCCGCCCCGGTACAGGCTCAGCCGCAGCCGTACGGTGGTCTCGCCCAGGTGCGCGAGAGCGGCGTAGTGGCCGTCCCGGGGGAAGAACGGGGAGACGTACAGCTCCTTGCCGAAGCGGGAGCCGGTCCGGCCGTCCGGCCCGTCGGCGTCCGGCCGGACGAGGTAGCAGTGCCGGTCGCCGAAGGTGTTGCGGACCTCCAGGACCACGCACACGATCCGGCCACCGGGGTCGTGGCACCAGTACACGGTCACCGGGTCGAACACGTACCCGAGCCCGGCGGCCTGGGAGAGCATCAGGACGCGGCCCCCGGCGAGATCGATGCCGTGGTGGCGCAGGAACCGGTCGACGTTGTCGCGCAGCCGTCCCGCCGGGTCGCCGAGGTGGTCCGCCGGGCGGACCTCGCGCAGCAACCGGGCCAGGCGTCCGCGCCGGTCGGGGGCGTCGAGGTCGGTGAGCCACATCCGCAGCCGGTACCGGAAGGAGTACCGGCCGCCCTCGACCCGGTGGTGAACGACCGTGCAGCGGTATCTCACCAGTCCACCCCCAGCGTCCGGGCCGCGGCGACGCCCGAGCGGCAGCCGTCCTCGTGGAACCCCCAGCCGTGGTAGGCGCCCGCGTAGGCGAGGACGGGCGTGGACAGGGCGGGCAGCCGTCGCCGGGCGTCGAGCATGCCGGGGGAGTAGAGGGGGTGTTCGTAGCGCATCCGGGCCAGGACGCTCCCGGGGGCCGGTGGGACGGCCGCGTTGAGGGTGACGACGTAGTCCGGGTCGGCGGGCAGTCCGTGGAGCCGGTTGAGGTGGTAGCTCGTGCTCACCTCGTGATCGTCGGCGGCGCAGCGGAGCTGGTGGTGGTTCCAGGAGGCCCGGTCGCGTTCGTCGTCGGGCAGCAGCCGGGCGTCGGTGTGCAGCAGGACCTCGCTGGGGAGGTAGCCGATCGCTCCGAACACCTCCCGCTCCGGCCGGGTCGCGTCGGTGAGCAGGGCCAGCGCCTGGGCGGGGTGGGTGGCGAGCACCGCCTGGTCGTAGCGCGCGCCGCGGCCGTGCGCGTCGGTCACCTCCACGCCCCGGGCGGTCCGGGTCAGGGCGGTGACCGCGCTCCCGGCGCGGATCTCGGGGACCCGGGCGGCGATCCGGCGCACATAGTCCGCGGAGCCGCCCACCACCGTGCGCCAGCGGGTCGCCGGGCCGCCGTCGAGCAGCCCGTGCTGGGCCAGGAACCGGAAGAGGTAGCGGGCCGGGTAGCGCAGCGCGGCGCGCGGCCCGCAGGACCAGACGGCGCAGACCAGGGGGAGGACCAGATGCCGGACGAAGTAGTCGTCGTGGCCCTCCTTCTCGATGAACTCGCCGAGGGTGAGGGTCGTCCCCCGGTCCGTCCCCCGGTCCGTGCCCGGGTCCGTCACCGGGTCCGTGCCCGGGGCTGTCCCCGTCCCTGTCCCTGGCTCCGCCCCCGGCTCCGGCTCCGGCTCCGGCTCCGCCAGCGCGCGGCGGGCCGCCGCGCTGAACCGTGCCTTCTCGGTGAGGGCCCGGCGCCAGGTGGCCCGGTCGAGACCGGCGGGGCGCTCCGGGACGGTCCGCAGGGTGCTGCCGCTGACATAGCGCAGCCCGCACCCCTCGCAGCCCACCGACAGGGACATCTCACAGGGCCGGGTGCGGACGCCCAGTTCGGTGAAGAGCCGTACGAGAAGGGGGTAGTTGGCCGGGTTGTGGACGAGGAAACCGGAGTCGACGGGGGTGTCCGCCGCCCCCACCAGATGGGTGTGGGCGTGTCCGCCCAGCCGGTCCTCGGCCTCGTACAGGGTGACCCGGCGCTCGCGGGCGAGGACGTACGCGGCGGTGAGCCCGGCGATGCCGGAGCCGATGACGGCGACGGTGGGAGCGGCGGCGCGAGCGGCGGTGGGAGCGACAGTGGGAGCTGCGGCGGGGTGGGGCGCCCGCGCTTCCCGGGGCGGCGGGGTCATCCCCCGGGGCCTTCGGTCGCCGCCGCCCCGCCGGGCAGGAGCAGTTCACCCTTGCGCCCCTTGACCGCGCTCAGGGCGTAGTGCTTGGCGGTGTAGCCCCAGCTCGCGTTCGCGGTGGTGAGGTAGCGGGCCAGCTCGTCGGCGAAGCCCGGCTCGATGACCTCCATCCGCTCCCGCCGGGCGGCGATCCGCTGCTGCCAGGCGGTGATGGTGCGGCGGTAGTCGGCGGTCAGGTCGGTGAGGGAGGAGAGCGTGAGCCCGGCGTCCTCGAAGGCCGCGACGAGCCCCGACAGGGTGGGCATCGCGGTGTACCCGAACACCTCCACGGCGTGCTCGCTGGCCGGGCGCGTCGCGTACTCCGCCCGGTCGGCGGCGCTGCGGTAGCAGGACGAGGACGCGTAGACCCGGCCCCGCCGCTTCAGCAGGCGGCGGATGGCGGTGAGGGCCCGGGTGTGGTCGGGGAGGTGTTCCAGCACCCCGACGGCGCTCACCGCGTCGAAGGCCCCCTCCGGCAGCACGGCCCGCTCGAACGGCGTCGCCTCGACCGTGACCCGCCCGGCCACCCCGGCGGCCTCGGCACGCGCCCGGATGAACGCCGCCTGGCGGGGCGAGGGGGTCACCGCGGTCACCTCGCACCCCAGGTCGGCGGCGAGGAACAGCACCATGCTGCCCCAGCCGGAGCCGATGTCCAGCACGCGCTCACCGCCGCGCAGCCCGAGCAGTCGGGCGATGAAACGCAGCTTGGCCTCCTGGGCCTCGTCGAGCGACTCCGTGCCCTCGGTGTACAGGCCGCTGGTGTACTTCATCCGGCGGTCGAGGAACAGCTCGAAGAGTTCGGGCGGCCGGTCGTAGTGCCGGTTGGTCACCGGAGCGGTCATCGGCCCTCCGCCTCCAGCGCGTCCACGACCAGGGCGGCGAGATCGGCCACGGTGTCCGCGGCCCGCACCCGGTCGTCGTCGAACTCCACGTCGTACCGGTCCTCCAGCCGTGCCACGACCTCCATCAGCCGGACGGAGTCGGCGTGTTCGAGCCGGTCGAGCTGGTCGGACGGTGCGATGCGGGCGGCCGGGATGTCCAACTCGGCGGCGAGACAGGTGCGGACGGCGGTGAGGGCGGAGGTCAGGGCCGGGGAGGGGGCGGCAGCGCTCATGCGGGGTGTCCGATCGGTGGCGTGAGAGGGGTGACGGGGGCGAGGAGGGCGAAGGGGGCGAAGGGAGTGAAGGGGGTCGGTGCGGCGGGGGATCCTGTGGTGCTCCAGGGGCGGGGGTCGAGGAGGGTGGGGGCGACGGTCGCCGCCGGTCGGGGCGGGGGCGTCCCGGTACCGGCGGCGGGACCGGTGCTCCGGTCGTGCGGGCCGCCGCCGTACCTGCCGGGTCCCATCACCACCGCCACCACCGTCCCGTCCCAGCACCAGACGCGTCCCGTCAGTGGAGGGCCGGCCGGCGCGGTGATGCGCGGGCCGTGCGGCGTCCAGCGCACCCGGTAGGCGCGCAGTCCGGCCCACCGGCCGAGGACGGCCTTGTACGCGGCCTCCTTGAGCGCCCAGTGGACGGTGGGGTCCTGCCCGGGGAGCGGCGCCTCGCCGGGGGCCAGGACCCGGCGGAGGAGGGCGGGGCGGCAGCGGCCGGAGCGTTCCACGTCCACCCCGGCCCGGTGCCGCGCGGAGCCGACGGCGACGGCGACCCGGTCGCCGGTGTGGGAGAGGGAGACGGTGGTGCGGGGCAGCCCGCGCAGTCGGGGTGCCTTGGAGGCGCTGTCCCGCAGCAGTTCGGCGCGGGCGGCGCGGTCGCCGTGGCGCAGGGTGAGCGCGGCGCGGGCGGTGAGCCGTCCGATGAGCAGTTCCCGGCGCCGCCAGGGCGGGAGACCGGCCGTCAGGGCGCGTTCGGCGGGGGCGGTGCGCGCGGGGTCCGGATCGAGCCCGTCCCAGTCCGCCAGCGCGAGCAGCACGGGCTCCACGGGCTCCACGGGCGCGTCCGGCGGCCCGGTCGCCGGGCCCGCCGCGTCGGCGCTCACGGCAGCCGCCCCAGCGCGTCGATCAGCTCCAGTACGTCGTCGCCCCCGGCCGCGCCCGGCCGGTCCACGAAGTCGCCGATGAGCCGGGCGAGCGCGGCGTACGCCTCCCGGTGGTCGTAGTCCAGGGTGTTCGCCAGCCGGTACGACCAGCGCCGGTATCCGGTCAGGGTCGTCGCGAGCGGCATCCGGAAGGTGGCGACGACATCCTTGAGATACGGGGCCGTCCCCGCGCCGTCGCGTGCGATGTATCCGGTGACCAGTTGGGAGTAGAGGGCGAAGTGCCGGGCCTCGTCGCGGGCCATCAGCCGCAGCAGGTCCCGCAGCACCGGTTCCCGGACCGTGGCCAGGAACCGCTGGTAGAAGAGCTGGGTGGCCTTCTCCTGGATCAGGGTGTAGGTGAACGCCTGGAGCGGGTGGTCGTAGGGCAGTTCGAAGGGCTTCGCGCACTCCCGGGCCAGCTCGGTGAGCAGGTCGTCCTCGTCGGCGGCGATACCGGAGGCCACCTGGTAGCGGGTGAGCGCGGAGGCGTGCCGCTCCTCCTCCTGGGCCCAGGTCACGAAGAAGCGGAAGTACTCGCGGTGCGCGCGGAAGGCGACGATGTCCCGCTCGGCGCCCGTCGCGGGGAACCGGGTCAGCAGCCAGTCGAGATACCCGGGGATGTGATCCTCGACGAAGGTGATGAACCGGACGGCCGACCGGTCCAGTGCGGTGAGCCGGTCCGGCTCCAGCCGGTCCCAGTCGAGGTCCTCCGGCTGCCAGGAGTGCCGGGCGCCACGCAGCACGGCCGGGCCGACGGCGGCGCGGATGACGGACGGATCCAGGGGCTGGAGCGGCGCCCGTGACTCCGCAGACCCCTCCGGCGGGGCGGGCTCGGGGGGCGCGGGCGCGGTCCCTGTCTCCGTGGCCATCCCGCCCCGCCCTCTCCCGGCGCTCGCACGCCCGGTCATTGGATGAACATTGGCTGAATCAAAAGCGTCTTCAAGGTGAAGAACTTCCCCGAAGGGGAGACGGCCGTAAAGAGCCCGGACGCGGCGCGGTCCGGACCAGCCCGTTCGTGAAGTCATCCCTGCACTGCCGGACATCGACGCCGTGGACAGCTCCTAGGACACCGGCCCCTCCCGCACATACGTGAACCGGAACGTCGAGGTGATCGCGTCGAAGACCCGGTACAGCTCCCCGGCCAGCGGCAGATTCGGGCTGTAGCAACTGATGACGACCGAACTGCGCGACCGGGGCACCGGCACCACCGTGTTCACCGCCAGCAGCCGGTACGAGAGGTCACCCGTCGGGTCGGCCGTCTCCAGCCCCGTCAGCCGCCCCGCCGGGCCCGCGTGCGGCAGCTCGTGCACGGTGAACCGGCGGTGCGCGCCGCGCTCACGCTCCCCGGTGCGCGGGCCGCGTCCGCGCTCCCCGGTGCGCGTGCCGCGCTCACGTTCCCCGGCGGCCGAGTACCGCGCCGCCAGCTCCCGTGCCGAGAAGTCGTGCCCCGGCGGGGGAGTCACCCGGAAGACCATCACCCCGGCCATCAGCAGCCCGTCCTCGTACAGGGTGGTCGTGCCGGCCGCGTACAGGGCGCCGCGCTGCCGTGCCGACACCATGATCCGCCGGGCGCCGCGGAACAGGCGGTTGATCCGGTCCCGCTCACCCTGGTCGCGGGCCTCGCGCAGCACCCGGACCCGGGCCCGGGCGAGCCCGTCGCCGTGCAGGTCGTACAGCGTCCAGGTGTCCGGCACGGCCAGGGTGAACGAGTCGGGCTCGCCGCGCCCGGCCTGCGGGCGGCCGTCCTCCCCGGCCGAGGCCGCCGTCACGCGATCACCGAACCCGCGGTCGCCTCGGCGGAGAAGGTCTCCTCCGAGGACGGGGACGGGGACGGAGCCGGGGCCGGGGTTCCGGGAGCGGTCCCGCCGCTTCCGTTCTGCGCGTCGGTGAGCTGGTTGCCCATGTCGGTGTCCAGGTCCCGGAACGACTTCAGCACCACGTCGCAGGCGTCCTTGAGGGCCGTGCAGTTCTTCTTCAGCCGCACCCGCCCGTCGTCCCAGGAACGGTCGAACTCCAGCCCCGCGTTGACCATCGGGGCGCCCACCGCGCGGGCGTCGAAGCCGGAGTTCTGCGTGTCGATCAGGCCCATCACCCGGGCCAGCAGCGCACCCACCCGCTCCACCTCCTCGCCGGGTACGAAGATCTCGGCCACGGTTCCTCCCGTCTGTCGTCGCGATCCGCCGGGCTCGCCGTTTCGCCGGGTTCGGCGCAATCGCCGGGTTCGGCGGGTTCGGCGGGTGCCCGGACGGACACGGCTGCGGCGGCGGAAGGGTTCAACGGGCAGAGATTCACGGGCTGTTCGGATTTTATTGAACCGCCGTTCAGAAGCTGGAACCCTGTACGGGTGGGGTTCCAGAGTCGTACCGGTCCGCGGAAGAAGCCGACGAGGAGCGCGGTCGCCGTCACGGCCGCCGTGACGCTCCTGGTCGTGGCGCTCGGCGTCGTGGCGCTCGGCGCCGACCGGCCTCCGGGCGCCCCCGGCGCGCCACCCGCCGACCAGTACATCGCCGCCGCCGCGCTGCCCCCGGCCGACCCCGGGCCCGCCCTCGGCCCCGACGCGTCCACCGGCCGGGTCACCGTCGACTGCGGACGCAACGAACGCGGCCACCGCAACACCGACAACGTGGTGATCTCCCCCGGCCTGGTCGGCGGCGCCCACCACACCCATGACTACATCGGCAACACCAGCACCGACGCCCGCTCCACCGACGCCTCCCTCGCCGCCGCGGGCACCACCTGCGCCGACGGCGACCGCTCCGCCTACTACTGGCCGGTGCTGCGCCGCCTGGACGCCCCCGGCGCCGACGCCGACGCCCACGGCGGCGGGCTCCACGGCAACACCGGCCGGATCCTCACACCCACCGAGGTCCGCGTCGAGTTCCTGGGCAACCCGGTCGGCAAGGTCGTCCCCCAGCCCGCCGGGCTGCGCGCCGTCACCGGCGACCCGGTCGCCGCCACCACCACCGACGCCGACGTCCGCGCCCGGTGGGGCTGTTCGGGCAGCCCCGGCCGGCACACCACGCTCTACCCCCGCTGCCCGGACGGCGAGCGCACCACCCGCACCCTGGAGTTCCCGAGCTGCTGGAACGGACTGACCCCCGACAGCGACAACCACCGCACCCACCTCGTCTTCCCCGCGGCGGGCGGCGTCTGCCCCCCGGCCACCTTCCCCGTCCCCCGGCTGCGCCTCACCCTCGCCTACGACCTGCCCCCCGGGGTCCCCTACGCGGTGGACTCCTTCCCCGAGCAGAAACGGCACCCGAAGACCGATCACGCCCTGTTCATCACCGTCATGACGGACGCCCGGCGCGAGCGGATCGCCCAGTGCCTCAACGAGGGCGCGGCCTGCTGAACGGCGGCCCGCACGGACCGCGTTGAACCGCCGGGCCCCGGCGTCCGTGTCCCGCACATCGGACCGGCCAAGGACGGAGTGAGCGGATGGCGGCACTGTGGTCGCGCGCCCGGCAGAAGACGAGTGACGAGGTGGTGGTCCGGGCGCTCTACGAGGAACACGGCAGAGCCCTGCTGGCCTACGCCCAACGCCTGACCGGCGACCGGGCCGCCGCGGAGGACATCGTCCAGGAGACCCTGATCCGCGCCTGGCGCAACCAGGAGAAACTGGCCAACGGCAAGGGCTCGGTACGGGGCTGGCTGCTCACCGTGGCCCGCAACATCATCACCGACCGCATCCGCGCCAGGGCGGCCCGCCCGCCCGAGGTCCCCGAGACCACCACCCAGGTCCCCGAGGAGCACGACCTCGCCGAGACGGTGGTCGACTCGATGGTGGTCATGGCGGCCCTGGACCGGCTCTCCCCGGACCACCGGGACGTCCTGATGGAGATCTACTTCCAGGGCCGCACGGTCAGCGAGGCCGCCGAGGTCCTCGGAATACCGGCCGGTACGGTCAAATCCCGGTCACACTATGCGTTGAAACAACTGAGGGAGCTGTACGGGGCGGACAACCCCGGGGGCGCCCGGCTGATGGTGTTGAAGGAGGCGGCGGCATGAGCACCCAGCAGCACGACAGCGCTTTGCTCGGCGCTTATGCACTCGGCGCCCTGGACGAGGGGGAGATCCGCGAGGTCGACGGCCATGTCGCCGAGTGCGAGGAGTGCCGGGTGGAACTGGACGCACTGAGGGAACTGAAGGGAGCGCTGGGCGAGGTCCCGCCCGAGGCGTTTCTCGACGGGCCGCCCGAGGGCGGTGATCTGATGCTCCGGCGGACCCTGCGCGCGGTCGCCGAGGAGCGCACCCGGTCGGACATCCGGCGCCGGGGTGCCCTCGCGGCGGCTGCGGTGGTCACGACGGTGTCCCTGCTCGGCGCGGGCTTCCTCCTCGGCGGCGCGGCCGAACGCAACGACGCCGTCCAGCCGCCGCCCCGCCCCACCGTCACCGCGAGCGGCCCTGTCCCCGCCCCCGTCCCCGGGGTCAGGGTCGCCTCGGTCACCGACTCCGGGACCGGCGCCCGGATGGCGGTCCGGGTGACCCCGGCCAGCGACTGGGTCCGGGTCAACGCGGCCGTCAGCGGGATCCCCGCCGGGGAACTGTGCCGCCTGATCGTCGTCGCCGACGACGGCACCCGCGAGATCGCCGGGAGCTGGCACGTCGGCAGCGCCGAGAAGGGCGCCAACCTGGACGGCTCGGCGGCGGTCCCCGCCGACCGGGTCAAGGAGATCCTGGTGGAGAACGCCGAGGGCAAACGGTATGTGACGGCGGGGATCGCGTAGGGACGGTACCGGCACCGCCGGGACGCCGCGCGGCTGCGGCGCCGGTGAGTGCCGGTCGGCGCGACCCGGACGCGCCCGGCACCACCTGTCGTCGGCCGCGAGGGGCGGGCCCGGCCCAGGCCCCGGTTCCGGCCCGATGCCCGGGCCCCACCTGGGTCCCGACCCGGGCCCCACCTGGGTCCCCCGACCCAGACCCCGCCTGGGACCCGACCCAGACCCCACCTGGGTCCCCACCCGGGCCCCGCCCCAGCTCCCGGCCCGGTGCCCAGGCATGTCCCCCTCGCGGTCCCGGCCGGCCGCCCCGTTACCCTCCGGGGACCCGACCCGTCTCGCTCCGGAGGAGCCCCCGCCGTGCCCGATGCCAGAGTGCCCCTCACCGTCGACGTGGACGACGGTCGGCTGTGGACCCTGCGGGCGGGGGAGGTGGGGACGCCCGGTGTCGTCGGGTCCCGGGTGTATGTGCCGGTGGACGGCGGCCGGGTCGCCGCCCTCGACGCCGGGGGCGGCCGGATCCTGTGGTGCAGTGATCCGCTCGCCGGGCCGGTGCCGGCCGAGGCGGTGGGCGCGGACGGGGTCGTCGTGCTGCCGCTGCCGGCCGGGTTCGCGGCGCTGGACACGGCGAGCGGCGCGGTGCGCTGGACGCTCCGGGGCCAGGACCCGCGGACCACCGCGTTCGGCGCCGGGACGGTCGTGCTGCTGTGGAGCCACTCCACCAAGGAGGGCAGCGTGCTCGCCGGGGTGGACGCGAGGTCGGGGGAGCGGTTGTGGGAGCGCGTCTTCCCCCACCTGGGGCGTGTCCTGGTGCGCGGGGACCGGGTGATCGTCGGCGCCGACGCCCCGCGCGCGCTGGACACCCGTACCGGCGAGGGACTCTGGCGCGGTGCCTACGGTCGGCTCCTCGACCCGGGCGGGCCCGTCGACGGGGCCGTCTTCCCCGTCTGGGAGCAGCAGGAACTGTCCGTACGGGCCTCGGACACGGGGGAGGAGGTGTCCAGGATCCGTTTCCCCGAGGGGGCCCTGAGACGCGTGTACGGCAGCCCCGAGCTGGTGGACGGCGGCGGGATCCTGTTCGAGGACGTGCTCCGCGCCCGGATCCGGCTCTTCGGCCGCGACGGATCCGGGGCGACGGCGGAGCCGGTGCTCGATGTGTCGGTCGCGCCGTGGCGGCGGGTCCTGCTGCTGGACACCGCGGTCGGCGCGGACGGCTGGGTGTACGCCGTGACCCGTGCCCGGCCGCTGGGCGGGCCGGGCACCGCGCATCCCGTGCTGCACGCGGTCCGGGCCGGTGCCCGGGGGCGCCCGGTCCGGCAGGTGGTGCGGGGGCGGGACGGCCGGTCCCTCGCGCCCTGGGACTTCGCCGTCGGCCCGGAGCAGGTGTTCACCGGCGACGGGCGGGAGATCGCCGCGGTCGGTGACGGCCGCGAGCTGTGGCGCGGCGGCGCCGGGGAGGTGGGCAGGCCGGTGCCGCTCGGCGCCGACCGGGTGCTCTTCGCCGCGTCGGACGGCGGACGGCACCGGCTGTACTGCGCGGACGCGGCGACCGGCCGCACCGCCTCCTGAGGTCTACGACGACGCCGGACGCAGCCGTGCCGCGTGCTCGGCGAGCAGACCGGCGAAGGCGGCCACCGTGGGGTACTCCCACAGGGCGTTGGGGTCGAGTTCGCAGCCGATGTGGTCCTCGGCCTCGGTGATCAGGGTGATGGCCCGGACGGAGTCCAGACCGTAGACGGACATGGGCTGGTCGGGGTCGATCTCGTCGGGCGTGAGCCTCAGCTCCTCGGCGAGATAGGCGCGGAGCCAGGCGCGCAGCCCGGCCTCGGTGCCGTCGTCCGTCATGGGGTCCGTCGTGGGACCGGTCGTCGGAGGGTGCACGGTGATGTCTCCTCGGGTGCGCGGCGGGAAGAGGGGCGCGTCAGTGTGAGGGCCTGTCGCCGGGATCGTCCGGACAGGCCCTAGTCCTGGTGGAGCGAGACCAGACGGCCCTCCCGGAACAGGTCCCGCATCGCCGAGCGGCGGACCTTGCCGCTCGTGGTCCGCAGGACCGTGCCCGGCTTCACCAGGGCGACGGTGGCGACGGCGATCCCGAACTCGCGGCCCACCGTGTGCCGGATCTCGGCGGCGAGCGCGGGCAGCCGGTCGGCCGGGATGCCGACCACCTCATGGGTGACGACCACGGACGCGTCGGGGGCGCCGGGGTCGGCCCCCGGACCGGCGAAGACCACCCCGGTACGGCCCAGCTCCGGGTGCTGCGCGCGGAGTTCGTACTCGATGTCCTGCGGATAGACATTGCGGCCGTGCACGATGATCAGGTCCTTGAGCCGCCCGTGGACATACAGCTCCCCGCCGCTGAACACACCGAGGTCCCCGGTGCGCAGAAAGCCGCGCCTGCCGTCCGCCGTCGCCGCGTCGAACACGTCGGCGTTGTCGTCGCGCCCCCAGTAGCCGGACGACACGCTCCGCCCCCGCAGCCAGATCTCCCCCAGCCGCCCGCCCGGCAGGACCTCCCGGGTCTCCGGATCGACGATCAGGGTGTCGTAGGAGGCGTCCGGACGGCCGCAGGCGACGATCTCCCGGGTGGCCCCGCCACCGGCCGCCGGGGTGAACTCGCCCCGGGCCAGCGCCTCCAGATCGACCGGGTGACTCCGCAGCGGCCCGGGGCGCCCGACCGAGACGTACACCGAGGTCTCCGCCATGCCGTAGCAGGCGGTCACCGCGTGCGGGTCCAGGCCCGCGGGTGCGAACCGCTCGGCGAACGCGGCCAGGACCCGCGCGTCGATCGGCTCCGAGCCGCAGCCGGCCACCCGCCAGCGGGACAGGTCGAGTCCGGCGAGATCCTGCTCGCGGACCTTGCGGGTGCACAGGTCGAACGCGAAGTTCGGGGCGAAGGAGAGTCCGACACCGAAGGCGTCGATCATCCGCAGCCACTGGGCCGGGCGCCGGATGAACGCGATCGGCGCCATCAGCACCGAACGGCCGCCCAGCAGCAGCGGCCAGACGATCTGGGTGAACAGCCCCATGTCGTGGTAGAGCGGCAGCCAGCCGCCGACCTGCCCGGTGAAGTCGAGCGGGGGCGAGCCGACGGCGGCGTTGAAGAGGATGTGGTCGTGCCGGAGCACCACGCCCTTGGGGTCGCCGGTCGAGCCCGAGGTGTACTGGAGCACGGCGACCGTCGACCGGTCCACCGGCACCGGCCGCCACCCGTCCGGCGCGGCGGCGGCGAGCAGGTCCCCGGCATCCGGCTCCGGCAGGTCCCCCGCGATCACCGCCATCGGCTCGCCCGGCAGTTCCGCCGCCCACTCGACGACCTCGGTGCGTTGGTCCGCCGTGGTCAGCACGGCCGCCGCGCCCGAGTCCCGGGCGATGGCCGCGAGGCGTCTGCGGTGGTGACGGTGGCCGCCCGGCAGCGGGGCCGGTACCGCGATCATCCCGGCGTACAGGCACCCGAACAGGGCCGCCGCGAACTCCAGCCCGGTCGGGTGCAGCAGCAGCACCCGGGAGCCCGGGGGCAGTGCGGCGCGCAGCCGGACGGCGCGGATCCGGGCCTCCTGCTCGAGGCGGGCGTACGACCAGCGCCGCACCCCGCCGTCGAGGTCGGCGGGGTCGGCGAGATACGCGAGGGCCTCGGCGTCCGGCCGGGCCGCCACCTGCTGGCGGAACAGGGTCACGATGTCGGGGGCGTCGGTCAGGTCGTACGTCCGGTCGTTCGTCAGGTCGTGTTTCTGGTCATGTGTCGGGTCGTGCGTCTGGTCATGCGTCATGGGAACGTCCTTCGGCGGGGGCGGCGGACCGGGCGCCGGGCACCCGGCCGGGGCGGACGGCGTCCAGGGCGATCGGGAGCCGGGCCGGGCCCCGCAGATTGAGATTGGGCCGGTAGACGAGTTCGCCGGGGCGCAGCCGGGGCGCGTCCAGATGAGTGGCGAAGAGTTCCAGGGCGACCGCCCCCTCCAGCCGGGCCAGTCCCGCCCCGAGACAGAAGTGCGGGCCCGCCGAGAACGTCAGATGAGGGGCGGCGGGGGTGCGGTCGATGTCGAAGGCGGCCGGGTCCGGATAGACCTCCGGGTCCCGGTTGGCGGCCCCCAGCAACAGCAGCACCGTGTCCCCGGGCCGCAGCTCCGCCGCGCCGATCGACCCGGCCTCGCGGGCGACCCGGGTGGTCATCTGGACCGGGGCGTCGTAGCGCAGGACCTCCTCCACCACCGCCGGGGCCCTGCGCACGGGGTCCGCGCGCAGCCGCGCGTACTGGTCGGGATGGCGCAGCAGCGCCAGCACCGCGTTCCCGATGAGGTTGACGGTGGTCTCGTAGCCCGCGTTGAGGAGCAGCACACAGGTCGCCAGGACTTCCGCGTCGTCCAGTTGCTCGCCGTGCTCCTCGACCTGGAGGAGGTGCGAGATCAGATCGTCGCGGGGGTGGGCGCGGCGGGCCTCGATCAGCGTGCGGAAGTACGCCACGAACCCGGCGCGCGCCCGGGTCGCCTCCCGGGCCGGCGGCTGCGGGGCCCCGCCGAGCGGCGGTTCCAGTTCCTCGGACAGGACGCCCGTCCAGTCCTGGAGCTGCTGCCGGTCCTCGAAGGGGACGCCCAGCAGTTCGCAGATCACCTGGAGCGGCAGGGGATAGGCGAGGCCCGCCACCACGTCGAACGTCCCGGACTCCGCGCCCGCCGCGATCAGGCCGGCGGTTATCTCCCGGATCCGGGGTTCGAGGCCCGCGACCTGCCGGCGCGCGAAGGCGCCCGCCACCAGCCGGCGGTAGCGGGTGTGGTCGGGCGGGTCGAGATGGATGAAGTTGAGGGTGCGCGGCCCCCGCGGGGTCGGCGCCAGGGTGGCCCGGTCCCGGGCCGAACTCATCGCCGGGTCGCGCAGCAGCGACGAGATCTGGGTGTGCCGCCCCACCACGACCAGCCCGTCGAACGGCTTGTAGGGGGAGCGCTCGCGCAGCCGGTCCAGATAGGGGTACGGGTCCTCGCGATGGCCGGGATCGGTGAGTTCCGCGATCTCCGGCGGCAGTGCCGGACGCTCCGGTGGAACATGCTCCGCGGTTTTCCCGGCGGCTGTGTCCATCACCAGAAATCCACTCCCCGGTCGATTCCTCCCACCGCCGGCGGCAGTGGCGGCCCCAAGACCCGGAAAGTCTGCGCGAGTACCTGTCCGTATTCCTAGCCGTCCGCTGTTTAACCGTGGCGCCGCCGCGGTTGAACACCCGAACGCGCAGGCGGCGGGTGTCTGTTGACGCTCCTGACGGCCCTGGCGAAGATGGCGCGGAAGGTTCAGTACCCGGCGGGCCACGCCCCCCTTTTCCACCTCGACCGCTCAGGGAAGTCCCGTGATGTGCCGCGGACCTCCCCGCCGGGCACGCGCACGGCCGTGGCCGATTCCGACGCCGTGCCCGGCACCATTCGCCAGCATTCACCTTTCGGGGAGGACGGCCCGTGCCGATTCCAATCGACGTGTCGGACAGCGGGTCCCGGTTCCGGTCGGCGGGTGAGGGACGATGACCTCCGCCGAGGCCACCGCTCCGTGGCACCTGAACTCCGCCCAGCTCGGCATCTGGTACGCCCAGCAGGTCGCGCGGGACGAGGTCGTCCTCAATGTCGCCGAGTACCTGGACATCGACGGCGGGGTGGACCCGGACCTCCTGGTGCGGGCGCTGCGGCTGGCGCTCGCCGGGGTCGACGCCTACCGGCTCCGCTTCGTCCTCGTCGACGGCGAGCCCCGGCAGTATGTCGACGAGGCCGCCGAGGTCCCGGTGCACCTGGTCGACCTCCGCACCGAACCCGACCCCGAGGCGGCGGCCCGGGCGTGGATGCGCGCGGAGTACGGCCGTCCCGTCGATGTGCTGACCGGCCCGCTGTGCGCGGTCGCCGTCCTCGTCGTCGGTGAGGGCCGGGTGCTCTGGTACCACCGCGCCCACCACCTCGTCACGGACGGGCACGGGGCGTCCCTGGCCACCGCCCGGGTCGCCGAGGCGTACGCGGCGCTCCTCGCGGGCCGCGAGCACCACCCGGACCCGACCGACCCCGCCTCGGTCCTGGTGGACTCCGAACGGGCCTACCGCGCCTCGCCCGCCCACGCCCGCGACCGCGCCCACTGGACGACGGCGCTGGCCGGTGCCGAGGAGCGCGCCGAGGGCGGCGCGCCGCGCGCCGGGACCCCGGTCCGCGCGAGCGCCGACCTGCCCGCCGACGACACCGCACGGGTCCGGGCCGCCGCCCGCGAGCTGCGGACCGGGTTCGCCGCCCTGGTCGTCGCCGCCGCGGCCGTCTACCAGCACCGGGTCAGCGGCGCCCGGGACATCGTCCTCGGCGTCCCCGTCCTCGGCCGGATCGGGCGCCGCGAACAGCGGGTCGTCGGCATGACCTCGAACGTCATGCCGATCCGGCTGCGGCTCACCCCGGCCCTGACCGTCGCCGAGGTGGTCCGCCGCACCGCCGCCGCGATCGGCGAGGGCCTGCGCCACCAGCGCTACCGCTACGAGGACCTGGCCCGCGAACTCAACCCGGCCGGTGCCGCCGCCCTGTTCGACCTCAATGTCAACATCCTCGGCTACGGCTACCCGCCCCGCTTCGGCACCGCCGCGGTCACCGTCCACAACCTCACCCACGGCCCCACCGAGGACCGGCAGATCAACGTCTACGACCAGACCACCGACACCGCCGACGGCACGGTCCGGATCGACGTCGACGTCAACGGCGAGCGCCACGGACCCGGCGCCGCCGGCGATCTGCTGCGCCGCTTCCGGCGGGTCCTGGACCAACTGGCCACCACCGCACCCGGCACCCCCGTCGGCGCCCTCCGCCTCTACGACACCGACGAGCACCCCGCGCCCCCCGCCGACACCCTCCCCGTCCCGGCGCTCACCGCCCCCGAGCTGTTCCACGTCCAGGCCGACCTGGCCCCCGACGCGCCCGCCCTGATCGCCGACGGGCACCTCCTGACGTACGCCGAACTCGACGCGCGGGCCAACCGGCTCGCCCACCATCTGACCGGGCTCGGGGTGCGCCGCGAGTCCGTGGTCGCCGTCGTCCTCAACCGGGGCGCCGACCTCGTCACCACCCTGCTCGCCGTCGCGAAGACCGGCGCCGGATATCTGCCGATCGACCCCCGCCAGCCCCTGGAACGCATCGCGTACATGCTCTCCGACAGCGGCGCCGTGGCCCTGCTGACCAGCGGCGACCTCCTCGACGAGCTACCGGCGCAGGGCCTGCTGGCGCTCGCCGTGGACGACCCCGGGGTGCGTGCCGCGATCGACGCCCGGCCCGCCACCCGCCCGCCGCACCGGGCCCGGCCGGGCCAGCTCGCCTATGTCATCTACACCTCCGGGTCGACCGGACGCCCCAAGGGCGTCGCCCTCACCCAGGCGGGCGTGGCCGCCCTGGTCACCACCCAGGCCGCCCGGCTCGGCGTCGGCCCCGGCAGCCGGGTCCTCCAGTTCGCGTCGATCGGCTTCGACGCGGCGACCTGGGAACTGCTGATGGCCCTGGGCACCGGCGCCGCCCTCGTCACCGCCCCCGCCGACGACCTGCTCCCCGGCGGCGGTCTCGCCGGGGTGATGGCCCGGCACGGCGTCACCCACGCCACCCTGCCGCCGGCCGTCCTCGCCGCCCTCGAACCCGCCGACCTGCCCTCGCTGCGCACCCTGGTGTCGGCGGGCGAGGCCCTCACCCCCGACCTGGTGGACCGCTGGGCCGCCGGACGCGACCTGGTCAACGCCTACGGCCCGACCGAGACCACCATCTGCGCCACCCTGTCCGCCCCCCTGGTGCCCGGCACCGCGCCCGACATCGGCACCCCCGTCGCCCGCGCGCGCGTCCTGGTCCTGGACGACTTCCTGGAGCCCGTGCCCGCCGGAGCCACCGGCGAACTGTATGTCGCCGGTCCCGGCCTCGCCCGGGGCTACACCGGCGGCGGCGCGCTGACCGCGGAGCGGTTCGTCGCCGACCCGGACGGCGGCGGCGGGCGGCTCTACCGCACCGGCGACCGGGTGCGCTGGACCGGCGGCGGCGACCTGGTGTTCGTGGGCCGCGCCGACGGACAGCTCAAGATCCGCGGGTACCGGGTCGAACCCGCCGAGATCGAGGCCGTGCTCGGTGGCCACCCCGATGTCGCCCAGGCCGTGGTCGTGGCCCGCGACCCCGAGCCCGACGCCGGGTCCGGCGACCGTCTGCTGGTCGCCTATGTCACCGACGCCCGCGGCGGCCAGGGGCCGGGCTCCGGCGGCGATCTGCCCGGCCGGCTGCGCGCGTTCCTCACCGGCCGCCTCCCCGCGCCCATGGTGCCCGGCGCGTTCGTGGTGCTGCCCGAATTCCCGCTCACCCACAGCGGGAAGATCGACCGGCGGGCGCTCCCCGCCCCCGGCCGCACCACCGGCACCGGCCGCGCGGCCACCCCGCAGGAGGAGATCCTCTGCGGGATCTTCGCCGAGGTCCTCGGCCTCGAAGCGGTCGGCCCCGACGAGGGGTTCTTCGAACTCGGCGGCCACTCGCTGCTCGCCACCCGGCTCATCTCCCGTGTCCGCGCCGCCCTCGGCACCGAGCTGGAGATGCGCGACCTGTTCCGCGTCCCCACCCCCGCCGGACTCGCCGCCCACCTCGCCGAGACCGAGACCGAGACCGAGACCGAGACCGAGGCCGGAACCGAGACCGGGACCGGGACCACCGCCACTGGCACCGCCACCCCCGCGCGCCGCCCCGCCCTCGTCCCCCAGACCCGCCCCGATCTCGTCCCGCCGTCCTTCGCGCAGCGCAGGCTGCTCTTCCTGGAACGGCTCGAAGGCCGCGGCACCACCTACAACGCGCCCATCGTGCTGCGCCTGACCGGCCCCCTGGACCGCGACGCCCTCAGCGCCGCGTTCCGCGACGTCCTCGTCCGGCACGAGGCGCTGCGCACCCGGTTCCCCATAGCCGACGGCCGGCACCACCAGGACATCGTGGGCGCCGACACCCTCGCCGGACAGCCGCAGCTCGAACTCACCACCCCCGAGGACCTCCCCGGCGCCGTCGCCCGCGCCGCCGGGCACGCCTTCGACCTGACCACCGAACCTCCCATCAGGGCCTGGCTGTTCGCGCTCGGCGCCGAGAACCACGTCCTGGCCGTCGTCGTCCACCACATCACCGCCGACGGCTGGTCCATGGGCCCCCTCACCCGCGACCTGTCCACCGCCTACACGGCCCGCAGCCAGGGCCGCCCCGCCGACTGGCGGCCCCTGCCCGTGCAGTACGCCGACTACACCCTCTGGCAGCGCGCCCTCCTCGGCGCCGACGACGACCCCGACGGCCTGATGGCCTGGCAGACCGCCTACTGGCGCGAGGCCCTCGACGGCAGCCCCGAGGAACTCGCCCTGCCCTTCGACCGGCCCCGCCCCGCCGTCGCCGGACACCGGGGCCACGACGCCCCCCTCGACGCCCCGGCCGACCTGCACGCCCGGATCACCGAACTCGCCCGCGCCGAGGGCGTCACCGTCTTCATGGTGCTGCACGCCGCGCTCGCCGTGCTGCTGTCCCGCCTCGGGGCGGGCACCGACATCCCCATCGGCTCCGCCGTCGCCGGACGCGCCGACGAGGCCCTGGACGACCTCGTCGGCTGCTTCGTCAACACCGTCGTCATCCGCACCGACCTGACCGGCGACCCCGAGTTCCGCGAGATCCTGCACCGGGTCAGGGAGGTCACCCTGGGCGCCTTCGCCCACCAGGACGTGCCCTTCGACAAGCTGGTGGAGGAACTCGCCCCGGCCCGCTCCGTCGCCCGCAACCCGCTCTTCCAGACCGTCCTCACCATGCAGAACACCGCCGATGTGGCGCTGGACCTGCCCGGTATCGAGGTGGCGCCGGTCGAGGGCGCCCGCCCCGGCGTCAAGTTCGACCTCGATGTCATGGTCAACGAGAACGTCGACGCGGACGGCCGCCCCGCCGGACTGACCGGCTCGGTCACCGCCTCCGCCGACCTGTTCGACCCCGCCTTCGCCCACGGCCTCGCCGCACAACTGCTGCGCCTGCTGCGGACCGTCACCGACACCCCCCGTCTGCGCCTCAGCGAGGCCGGGCTCCTCGACGGCGCCGAACGCGCCCGCGTCCTCACCGACTGGAGCGGCGGCCCGGCCCCGGCCCCCGCGCCGACCGTTCTCGAACGGTTCTGGGCGCAGGCCGACCGCACCCCCGACGCCCCCGCCGTCCACCAGGACGGCACCGCCCTGTCCTACGCGGCGCTCCGGGAGCGGGCCGAGGCCCTCGCCCGGCAGCTCACCGCCGCCGGGATCGGCCCCGAGTCGGTGGTCGCGCTCTGCCTGCCCCCGGGCACCGACACGATCACCGCGCTGCTCGGCGTCTGGCGGGCCGGTGCCGCCTATCTGCCGCTCGACACCCACCAGCCCGTCGAGCGCACCTCGTTCATGCTCCGCGACAGCCGCGCGGTCCTCCTCCTCACCACCGCCGAACTCGTCGAGGACCAGCCCGCCGGACAGGTGCGGATCGTCACCCTGGACGAGATGACCGCCCCCGCCCCCGCCCCGGCCCGGTGGCCGGCGCCCCGGCCCGGCCGGCTCGCCTACGTCGTCTACACCTCCGGCTCCACCGGCACCCCCAAGGGCGTCGCCGTCACCCAGGACGCCCTGGCCCACTACGCCGCCGCCGCACCCGAACGCCTCGGCCTCGGCGGCGAGGGCACCCGCCACGCCCTGCTCCAGCCCCAGGTCACCGATCTCGGCAACACCCTGCTCTTCGGCGCGCTCGCCACCGGCGGCACCCTGTACGTCCTGGACGGCGACGCCGTGCTCGACCCCGCCGCCGTGGCCGCCCATCTCGCCGAGCACCGCATCGACCACCTCAAGGCCGTCCCCTCGCACCTGGCGGCGCTCTGCGCGCACGCCGGGCCCGCCGCCGTCCTGCCCGCCCGCTCCCTGATCCTCGGCGGCGAGGCCGCCCGGCCCGCCTGGGTCGGCGACCTCCTCGCGGCGGCCGGGGACCGCGCGATCCACAACCACTACGGGCCCACCGAGGCCACCATCGGCGCCACCACCACCCGCCTCACCCCCGAGGACATCGCGAGCGGACGCGTCCCGATCGGCACCCCCCTCGACGGCGTCCGCGCCTACGTCCTCGACACCTGGCTGCAACCGGTGCCCGCGGGCGTCCCCGGTGAGCTGTACCTCGCGGGCGCGGGTCTCGCGCGCGGCTATGTGAACCGGCCCGCACTCACCGGGGAACGCTTCGTGGCCTGCCCGTTCGCCACCGGCGAGCGCATGTACCGCACCGGCGACCGGGCCCGCTGGGGCACCGACGGACGGCTGGAGTTCGCCGGCCGGGCCGACGACCAGCTCAAGATCCGCGGCTTCCGCGTCGAACCCGGCGAGATCGAGACCGCCCTCGCCGTCCACCCCGCCGTCGCCGCCGCCGCCGTCACCGCCCGCGACGACCTCACCGGCGGAACCCGACTGGTCGCCTACCTCGTCCCCGACGACCCCGACGACGACAGCGGGGGACTCGGCGAACGGGCCCGCCACCACCTCGCCCAGCGCCTCCCCGAGCACATGGTCCCCGCCACCTTCGTCGTCCTGCCCCAACTCCCCCTCACCCCCAGCGGCAAACTCGACCGCGCCGCCCTCCCCGAACCCGGACGGGCCGCGAGCGGCGCCGCCGGACGCGCCCCCGGGTCCGTACAGGAGGAGATCCTCTGCGCCGCCTACGCGCGGGTCCTCGGGCTCGACGTGGTGGGCCCCGACGAGGACTTCTTCACCCTCGGCGGGAACTCCCTGGTCGCCGTCGCCCTCGTGGAGGACCTGCGCACCCGGGGCCTGTCCGTGTCCGTCCGCGCCCTGTTCCTCACCCCGACCCCGGCCGGTCTCGCCACCGTCGCCGGACCCGAACCGGTCGAGGTCGCCCCCCACCTCATCCCCGACGGCGCCACCCGGCTCACCCCCGCCATGCTGCCGCTCACCGCACTCGACCAGGACGAGACCGACCTGATCTGCGCCCGCGTCGACGGCGGCGCCGCCAATGTCGCCGACATCTACCCGCTGGCGCCGCTCCAGGAGGGCATGCTCTTCCACCACCTCGCCCGCGCCGACGGCGACACCGACGTCTATCTGCGGTCCGTCGTCCTGGAACTGGACACCGCCCAGCGCCTGGACGCCTTCCTCACCGCGGTCCAGCGGGTCGTGGACCGGCACGACGTGTACCGCACGGCGATCCTCTCCGCCGGACTGCGCGAACCCGTCCAGGTCGTCTGGCGTCACGCCCCCGTCCCCGTCACCCACCTCACCCGCGACCCCGCGCGCGACCCCGTCGCCCAGCTCCTCGCCGCCGGCGGCACCTGGATGGAACTGGACCGCGCCCCCCTGCTGCGCGTCCACGTCCTCACCGAACCCGGCGACGGCCCCCGCCTCGTCCTGCTGCGCGTCCACCACATGATGGGCGACCACACCACCGTCGGACTCCTCCTCGACGAGGTCCGCGCCTTCCTCACCGGCCGCGGCGACCATCTGCCCCCGCCCCTGCCCTACCGCGACCTCGTCGCCCAGGCCCGCTTCGGCACCCCCGCCGAGGAGCACGAGCGCTACTTCGCCGCCCTGCTCGGCGATGTCACCGAACCCACCGCCGTGTTCGGCCTGCTCGACGTGCGCGGCGACGGCGCCGCCGTCACCCGCGCCGACCGCGCCGTGGACGACCGGCTCGCCGCCCGGCTCCGCGCGACCGCCCGAGCACTCGGCGTCAGCCCCGCCACCCTCTTCCACCTCGCCTGGGCGCGGGTGCTGGCCGCCGTCTCCGGCCGGGACGACGTGGTGTTCGGGACCGTCCTCACCGGCCGGATGAACGCCGGGGTCGGCGCCCACCGCGCGGCCGGACTGTTCCTCAACACCCTGCCCCTGCGGCTGCGCGTCGACGGCGGCCCCACCGACGCCGCCCTGACCGAGCTGCGCGCCCGCCTCGCCGAACTCCTGGAGCACGAGCACGCCCCGCTCGCCCTCGCCCAGCGGGCCAGCGCCGTACCGCCCGGCGGACCCCTGTTCACCACGATCCTCAACTACCAGCACGGCCTGCCCCTCACCGAGACCGGCACCGGCCTCGACGGCATCACCGTGCGCCACTCCGAGGAACGCACCAACTACCCCGTCACCCTGATCGTCCGGGACACCGCGGCCGGCTTCTCCGTGACCGTCGACGCCGTCGCGCCCGCCGAGCCCGCCCGCATCCAGGACCTCCTCCACACCTGCCTGGACCACCTCGTCACCACCCTCGCCGACGCCCCGGGCACCCCCTTCACCGCCGTCCCCGTCCTCGACCCGGCCGAGCGGCTGCGCCTCGCCACCGAGGGCAACCGCACCGAGGCACCGAAGGCCGGACGGACCGTCCCGCAGCTCATCGCCGCCCAGGCCGCCCGCACCCCCGACGCCACCGCCGTCGTCCACGGCTCCACCGCCACCCCCTACCGCGAACTGGAGCTGCGCGCCCGCCGCCTCGCCCACCATCTGCGCGCCCTCGGCGTCGGCCCGGAGAGCGTCGTCGCCCTGTGCCTGCCGCGCGGCGCCGACGCCATCGCCGCGATCCTCGGCGTCTGGCAGGCCGGAGCCGCCTACCTCCCCCTCGACCCCGCCTACCCCGCCGCCCGGCTCGGCCACATGCTCACCGACAGCCGCGCCGTCGCCCTGATCGGCACCACCGACCTCCTGGACGACATGCCCGTCATGGGCGGCCTCACCACCCTCGCCCTGGACGACCCCGCCGTGGCCGCCGCCCTCGCCGCCGGGCCCGGCACCCCGCCCGAGCCCGCCGCCCACCCCGGCGGCCTCGCCTACGTCATCTACACCTCCGGCTCCACCGGACGCCCCAAGGGCGTCGCCGTCACCCACGCCGCCCTCGCCAACTACGTCACCCATGTCCCGCCCCGCATCGGCCTCGGCGACCCCGGCGACCGCTACGCCCTCCTCCAGCCCCTCACCACCGACCTCGGCAACACCGTCCTGTTCGCCGCCCTCACCACCGGCGGCGAACTCCACCTCCTGGACGCGGCCGATGTCGCCGACCCCCTCGCCGTCACCGGCTATCTCGCCCGGCACCGCATCGACCACGTCAAGATGGTCCCCTCCCACCTCGCCGCGCTCGGCGCCACCGGCGACCTGCGCTGGCTCCTCCCGCACCGCACCCTGATTCTCGGCGGCGAGGCCGCACCCCCCGAGTGGGTCGCCCAGCTCCTCCGGGCGGCCGACGGCCGGGCGGTGTTCAACCACTACGGCCCCACCGAGACCACCATCGGCATCACCACCGGCCCCCTCGGCCCCACCCCCGGCGCCCCCCTGGGCACCCCGGTCCCCAACACCGCCCTCTACGTCCTCGACGACGCCCTCCAACCGGTCCCGGCGGGCGCCCCCGGCGAGCTGTACGCGGCGGGCGAACAACTCGCCCGCGGCTACGTCGGGCACCCCGGCACCACGGCGGAACGCTTCGTCGCCAGCCCCTTCGGCGACGGCACCCGCATGTACCGCACCGGCGACCGCGGACGCCGCCGCCCCGACGGCGTCCTGGAGTACCTCGGCCGCACCGACGACCAGGTCAAGATCCGGGGGTTCCGCGTCGAGCCCGGCGAGGTCCGCACCGTCCTCGCCGCCCACCCCGAGGTGGCCGCCGCCGCGGTCGCCGTCCGCGAGGACGTCCCCGGCGACCGGCAGCTCGTCGCCTATGTCACCCCGGCCGACCCCGGCACCGACCCCACCGCCCTCGCCGAGACGGCACGCCGCCGGGCCCGGCGGGAACTGCCGCCGCACATGGTGCCGTCCGCCGTCGTCGTCCTGGACGCGCTGCCCCTGACCGCCAACGGCAAACTGGACCGCGCCGCCCTCCCGGCCCCCGACCGGGCCGCCGCCGCGGGCACGGGGCGCGCTCCCGCCGACCCCCGCGAGGAGGCGCTCTGCGCCGCGTTCGCTGAGATCCTGGCCCTGCCGGTGGTGGGTGTCCACGACGACTTCTTCGTCCTCGGCGGCCACTCCCTGCTGGCGACCAAACTCGTCAGCCGGGTCCGGGTGACCCTCGGCGAGGAACTCCCCATCCAGATCCTCTTCGACCGCCCCACCCCGGCCGACCTCGCCTCCTGGATGGCCACGAACGCGACCACCCCGGCTCCCGCGGAGGCGCGTCCGCGCCTGCGGCCGATGCGCTGAGGGGCGGGGGCGCACGGGGTGGGGCGAAGGCCGGTGCCGGGGACACCCGGGCCGGCCTTCGCCCTGCCTGCCGGGCCTCCGGCGACTGTGCGGGGGGTGCGGTGACGCACGGGCGGGGCTTCCGCCGCCCGGGTGGGTGGGGTCGTCGCGCGGCGCTGGTGGGGTGGGTGCCGCCCGGCTGGGTGGGGTGGTCGCGCGGGGCTTGCGGGGTGGGTGCCGCCCGGCTGGTCGGGATGCGGCGCGCGCGGCAGGGTTCTCGCTGCCCGTCCGGTGGCCCCGAGAGGCGCCCTGCGCGGCCCTGGGGGCTCGTGAGCGCGCCAGCCGGGCTCCCGCTGCCTCGCTCGCCGTGCGGCGCTCCACGGGGCTTGCAGCGGCCCTGCCGGACGGGCGGCTGCCCCGGCTTCGGGCCCCGGCCTCCGGGTGGCCGACGGGTTCCCGGTCGCCGCACAAAAACACCGGGCGCGGCCCCCTCACCACAGGGGCCGCGCCCGGACAGACAGACAGACGGAAACGGAAGCGGATGCCGGACCTACACGTCCGACATCGCGACCAGCACCCTCCTGTTCCCGGTGAACGGGCGGCGCCCGTGCGCCAGGAGGACGTTGTCGATGAGCAGGACGTCCCCGGCCCGCCAGTCGACATCCACCGCGCCGGCCAGGCCGCGCTGGAGGATCTGCTCGATGTGCGCGTCGGGGATCGCCGTGCCGTCGGCGTAGGTCACGTACTGCGGGAACTCCTCCGGCGCCAGGATGTCGTACAGCTCCGCCGACGCCTGGTCGCCGAGGCCCGCCGGATGCCACTGGTCGGCCTGGTTGAACCACACCTCGGCCCCGGTCACCGGATGCTCGGTCGTCGCCGGGCGGAGCTGGACGACCCGCAGGCCGTCCTCCGTCCACTCCCACTCGGCGCGCGCGTCCCGCAGGAACGCCTCCACCGCCGTCCGGTCCCCGGTCTCGAAGGTGTCCTGCCAGCTCTTCCCGAAGCCCAGCCCGTCGTGCAGGTTCTGGACGTAGCGGATACCGCCCGCGAACGCGTCACGGACCTCCGCGTCCAGCGAGCCGAGCCACAGCTCCCCGTCCAGCACCGGGGTGGCACCGCCGCTCTCCGGGGCCCGCTCGCAGTAGAAGGCGATCCGGGTGGGCCAGCGGTGCGCGTAGCTGAGTTCGTTGTGCATGGAGATCGTGTACTGCTGGGGGTACTCGGTCGAGGTGTAGAGGTTGCCGCCCACCTTGGTGCGCGGCGAGTTGCCGTGCACATAGGGCAGCCGGTCCGGCACCAGCCGGGCGAACAGCGGGTCCACGGCGTCCGGTGCGACCCCGAAGCCCCTGAGGACGAGCGCCTTGCGCTCGGTGAGCAACTCGGTCAGCGCCCGGGGGCCCGTCCGGTCGAGCCAGCCCGTGAGGTCGGCGGTACCGGCCGTGTCCGGGCTGATCTCGTACGGCCGCCAGGCCCCGGCGCCCGCGCCCGGGTCGGTATCCGAGTCCGCGGTGTCCACGGTCACTTCTCCTTCATGGCCTCGATCAGGCTCTTGGGCCGCATGTCGGTCCAGGACTTCTCGATGTGGTCGAGGCAGTCCTGCCGCCCGGCCTCACCGAACACGGAGGTCCAGCCGTCGGGCACGGCGATGAACACGGGCCACAGCGAGTGCTGGCCCTCGTCGTTGACCAGCACGAGGTAGTTCGCTTCCGGGTCCTCGAAGGGATTCGGCACGTCAGAGTCCTTCGCTCTCGGGGGTTCTCGGTCGGGGACGGTGGTGTTCGGGCCGCCTCGGGCGGCCGTTGCGGACGGGACCCGCGGCAGGGCCCGGTACGGTGACGGCGCCCACGCCCTGCACGGCGAACTGGGTGCGGTACAGCTCGGAGTAGAGCCCCTCGGCGGCGAGCAGCTCGCTGTGCGTGCCGCGCTCACTGATCCGGCCGCCGTCCAGGACGAGGATCTGGTCGGCCTCCAGGATGGTGGACAGCCGGTGCGCGATGACCAGGGACGTACGGCCCGCCAGCGCGGTCTTCAGGGCCCGCTGGATCGCCGCCTCCGACTCGGAGTCCAGATGCGCGGTCGCCTCGTCCAGGATCACGATCGGCGGCGACTTCAGCAGCAGCCGGGCCAGCGCCACCCGCTGCTTCTCACCCCCGGACAGCCGGTAGCCCCGGTCGCCCACGATGGTGTCGAGGCCGTTGGGGAGGGAGGAGATCGTCGGCCAGATCCGGGCCGCCTCGCACGCCTCGATCAGCTCGGCGTCGGAGGCGCCCGGACGGGCGTACAGCAGGTTGGCGCGGATCGTGTCGTGGAACAGGTACGCGTCCTGGGTGACGATGCCGACCGTGTCGTTCAGGGACCGCATGGTCAGGTCCCGGACGTCGTGACCGCTGAGGCGGACCGTCCCGGAGGTGGGGTCGTACAGGCGCGGCACGAGCTGGGTGACCGTGGTCTTCCCGGCGCCCGACGGACCCACCAGCGCCGTCAGTTTCCCGGACGGCGCGCGGAAACTCACCCCGTCCAGGACGACGGCGTTGTCCCGCCGCTCGGGGCCGGGCAGCGCGATCGTCTCCAGGGAGGCGAGCGACACCTCGTCGGCGGTCGGATAGCGGAACGTCACCGTGTCGAACTCGATGTCCGGGGTGGGACGGTCGGCGTCGGCGGCGGTGGCGGGCAGCGGCTGCGCGGTGGGCTTCTCGTCGACCAGCGGCTTCAGGTCCAGCACCTCGAAGACCCGGTCGAAGCTGACCAGCGCGATCATCACGTTGACCTGCATGTTCGACAACTGGTTCAACGGCCCGTACAGCCGGGTCAGCAGGGTCACCATGGCCACCAGCGTGCCGATCTGGAGGGCGCCGTCGATGGTGAGCAGCCCGCCGAGACCGTAGACCAGGGCGGTGGTCATGCCGGTGATCAGCGTCATGATGATGAACAGCATGCGGCCCCACACGGCCGTGGTGATCGCCACGTCCCGCACCTGCGCCGCCTTGTCGGAGAACCGGCCCGCCTCGTCCTCCGGCCGCCCGTACAGCTTCGCCAGCATCGCGCCGGACACATTGAACCGCTCGTTCATCATCGAGCCCATGTCGGCGTTCAGGCCCATGCCCTGCCGGGTGAGCCGCTGGAGCCTGCGCCCGACCAGCTTCGCGGGCAGCAGGAAGAACGGCACCATCACCAGGGCGGCGAGGGTGATCTGCCACGACAGGTAGAACATCATGCCGAGGACGAGGACCAGGGTCAGCACCAGGGACACCGCCTGCGACAGCAGGGTGGTGATCGCCTGCTGGGCGCCCACCACATCGGTGTTGAGCCGGCTGACCAGGGCCCCGGTCTGGGCCCGGGTGAAGAACGCCAGCGGCTGCCGCTGGACATGCTCGAACACCCGGCACCGCAGGTCGTAGACGATGCCCTGACCGACCCGCCCCGAGAACCAGGTCTGCACGAAGACCACGGTCACATCGACCAGCGCGAGCCCGGCGATGGCCAGCGCGAGCCCGATCACCAGCCCGTCGCGGCGCTGGGCGATACCGTCGTCGATGATCATCTTGAGCAGCAGCGGACTGGACGCCGTGATGGTCGCGCTCACGGCCGTCGTCAGCATGATCACCGCCAACGACCAGCGGTAGCGCAGGGCATACGGAACGATGCGGCGCACGGTGCCGGGCTTGATTCTCTGTTTGGTGATCGAGCTGTCGACGCCCAGTGGCGTCGGGCCCATGCGCGGGCCCCCCATCATGGCCACGAAGTTTTCCTTTCCGGCCGGGGCTGACGGTCAGCGACCGTACCCGCGAAGGAGAAAGCAGTGAAAGCGTGCGCAGGGCGTGCGCAGCGGCCATAAGCCGTACCGGTGCCACGATGCCCTGGCCGGGCCCGCCGCGCGCTGTTCAACCCCGGCGTCGGCGCAGTTGAACGGGCGCCGCAATCCGCCCCATAAGGCGAGGGTTAAGGGACACGGTAACCGCAGGGAAACCTGCGGCGGTCCAGGCTGAACACATGCAGATTTTGTCAACTCCCACCGATCCGGCGACCGTAGACCTCCTTTCCGGTCCGGCCCGCGGTGACGCCGGGGGAAACAATCGGAGGCTTAGCCATGATCGAGTCTGAGGCCACGCCCCCGGTGCGGCAGCGGGACGCGGAGTCCGGCCGGGAGCCGGACCAGGGGCAGGCGCGGGAGCTGCGGTCCGGGGAGGAGTCCGAGGCCGGGCGGGCCCTGGCCAGGCGCGAGGAGCGCGAGGTGGCCGAGGTCGTCCGGGGCCTGGAGAAGCGCGCGGACCCGGACGACGACGACGAAGAGCCGCCGCCCCGGCGCCGCCGCCGCTGGGTGGCCTGGGTCGCCGGGGCGACGGTCCTGGTCGTCGGCGCGGCCGGCGCCCTCTACGTGGCACGGGACGACGGCGGGAGCAGTGACACGGACACCTCGGCGCTGCCCACCGCCGAGGTCGTCACCACCGACATGGTCAACACCACCCAGGTGGACGGCGAGCTGGGCTACTCCGCCAGCCGCTCCATCGTCGCCGAGAGCACCGGCCGCATCACCGCGCTGCCCGGCACCGGCGATGTCATCCAGCGCGGCGACCGCGTCTACGGCGTCGACGGCCACGACGTACCGCTGTTCTACGGGTCGACGCCGTTCTGGCGGAACCTCGAATACGGCATGGACGACGGCGAGGACGTGGAGGTGCTGGAGCGCAACCTCACCGAGCTGGGCTACGGCGGCGCCTTCACCCTGAACGAGGAGTTCACCTCCGCGACCGCCGACGCCGTCAAGGAGTGGCAGGAGGACCTCGGCGTCACCGAGACCGGCATCGTCAAGCCGGGCGACGTGGTGATCCAGTCCAACGAGATCCGGGTGACGAAGGTCGAGGCCACCCTCGGCGCGCGGGCGTCCGGCCCGGTCCTCACCGCCAGCGGCACCGCCCGCCGGATCACCGTCGACCTGCCCGTCACCGACCAGAGCCTCGCCAAGGAGGGCGCCAAGGTCGAGGTGACCCTGCCCGGCGACGAGAAGACCACCGGCACGGTCGACTCCATCGGCTCCGTCGCCACCGCCGGTGACACCAACTCCGAGTCCCAGACCGGCGAGGGCACGGAGAACGCCACGGTCCCCGTCTACATCACCCTCGACAAGAAGGGCGGGGCGGGCAATCTCGACGGCGCCCCGGCCACCGTCGGCTTCACCAGCGAGGAGCACAAGGACGTGCTGGCGGTGCCGATCAACGCCCTGCTGGCCTCGTCCGACGGGAAGTACCAGGTCAACGTAGTCGACGCCGACGGCACGGTCCGTTCGGTCCCGGTCGAGCTGGGCATCTTCGAGGGCGACAAGGTCGAGGTCAAGGGCAACCTGAAGGCCGGCGCGAAGGTGCAGGTGCCCGAGTCATGACCGACCGCACCGGCACCGCCGTCGAGCCGTCCCACGACACCCGCGCCGTCCCCAGGGGCCTCGGCCCGGCCGAGAGCCCGGTCATCGAGGTCGACAACGTCAGCAAGGAGTACGCCGGCGGGGTCAAGGCACTGCACGGCGCCTCCCTCACCGTCCGCGCGGGTGAACTCGTCGCGATCCTCGGCCCGTCCGGCTCCGGCAAGTCGACCCTGCTCAACATGATGGGGACCCTCGACCGGCCGAGCACCGGCCGGGTCCTCATCGAGGGCCACGACGCGGCGAAACTGCCCGACCGCACCCTCGCCACGGTCCGCTCCCACTGGATCGGCTTCGTCTTCCAGCAGTTCTTCCTCACCCCGCACCTGTCCGCCATGGACAATGTCGCCACCGGCCTCCTCTACCACGGCATCGCCCCGCGCGAACGCCGCCGCAGGGCCCGCGCCGCGCTGCGCAGGGTCGGCCTCGGGCACCGGCTCGACCACCGCCCGCACCAGCTCTCCGGCGGCGAGAAGCAGCGCGTCGCCATCGCCCGCGCGGTGGTCGGCAACCCGCCGCTGCTGCTCGCCGACGAACCCACCGGCAACCTCGACACCGCCTCCGGCGCCGGGGTGCTGAAACTGCTCCGCGAACTCAACCGCGACGGCACCGCCATCGTGGTGATCACCCATGACCTCGATGTCGCGGCCTCACTGCCGCGCCGCCTGGAGATCCGCGATGGCCGGATCCAGGCCGATACGGGAGTACCGGCATGAAACCCCTACCGGAACCGGCCCGCCTGCGGGCCGGCGACCTGGCCGCCGTCGGCATCGACGGGCTGCGCGGCCGGCCGCTGCGCGCGGTGCTCTCCGCGCTCGGTATCGCCATCGGCGTCGCCGCCATGATCGGCCTCGTGGGCATCAGCACGGTCAGCCGGGCCGCGCTGATGGCCGAGATCGAGGCGCTGGGCACCAACCTGCTGACCGTCGAACCCGGCACGACCCTCACCGGCAAGCAGTCCAAGCTGCCCACCGGCGCCGAGGGCATGGTCTCCCGCGTCCCCGGCGTCACCGGGGTCTCCGCCACCGGCCTCGTCGAGGACGCCACCGCCCGCCGCACCGACAAGATCGACTCGAAGACCACCAGCGGCGTCGCGGTCCAGGCCGCCCGCACCAACCTCCTCGGCACCCTCAACGGCACGGTGGCCTCCGGTGCCTTCCTCAACTCGGCGACCGGCCAGTACCCGGCGGTGGTCCTCGGCTCCACCGCCTCCGAGCGGCTCGGCATCGACCGCGCCGGCGGGCACATCTACATCGACGGCCAGTGGTTCCTGGTCGTCGGCGTCCTCGACGATGTCGCCCTCGCCCCCGAGATCGACCGCTCCGCCCTGATCGGCTGGGACTACGCCACCCGCATGGGCTTCGACGGCCGGGTCACCACGCTCTACGAACGCTCCACCGAAAGCTCCGTGGAAGCGGTCCGCGCGGTGCTCTCCTACACCGTCAACCCGGAACACCCGGAGGAGGTGATGGTCTCCCGGCCCTCGGACGCGCTGACCGCGCAGGCCGCCGCGGAGCGCACCTTCAACTCCCTGTTCTTCGGACTCGGCGCCATCGCGCTGCTCGCCGGAGGCGTCGGCATCGCCAACATCATGGTGATCTCGGTGCTGGAGCGCCGCCAGGAGATCGGCCTGCGCCGCTCACTGGGCGCGACCCGCGGCCAGATCAGGCTCCAGTTCCTCACCGAGTCCGTGACCCTCTCGGCGCTCGGCGGCATCGCCGGCGTCGGTATCGGCCTGGCCACCTGCCTGGGCTACGCCTTCTACCGGGACTGGCCCCTGGTACTGCCCGGCTCCGCCATCGTGGGCGGCGCGCTGGCGGCCTTCGCCATCGGGGCCCTCGCGGGCGTGTATCCGGCCCGCCGGGCCGCCAACCTCACTCCCACGGAGGCGCTCGCCACGAGCTGACCGGTCTTCCCCCAGACCGGTCACCCAGGGGTGCCCCCACGTCCGGCCGAGCGGACGAGGGGGCACCCCGCCGCACATCTCCCCCGCCATTCAGGTGACCCTGCCCCAGCAGTCCCGCACCTCTCACCCACCGGGACCACCACCCCCTCAGGGGCGCGGGGAACTGCGCGACCAACCCCCCACCCACGGAAACCCAACCCCCTACAACCCCCTCCCCTCCCCACCCACCGAGCCCCCCACCCCCTCAGGGGCGCGGGGAACTGCGCGAATACCCCCCACTCACGGAAAGCCACCCCTCCAGGGGCGCGGGGAACTGCGCGACCACCCCCCCACCCACGGAAAGCCACCCCCTCCAGGGGCGCGGGGAACTGCGCGACCCCCCACCCACCGAACCCCACCCGGTACCTACGTAAGCCCCCGGTTAACGCCCACGGTCACCGAGGGGAAACCTCCCGAGCGCCACTCTGGTGGACATGAAGACACACGCTTTCGCCTCGGCCGCCCTCGTCGCCGCCGCCATCTTCGGGATGACCGCGTGCGGCGGCGAGGACTCGCCCACCAATGCCTCCCCCACGTCCCCCCAGGACGTCGAACGCCAGCAGAAGTTCATCGAGTGCCTCCGCGAGCACGGCATGGACGTGCCCGACGCCCCCGAGGACCAGGAGGGCGGAGCCCCGCAGTTCGAGGCCGCCCAGGGCTCCGCCGCCGTCGTCGACGCGGCCCAGGCCGCCTGCGCCCAGTTCGCCCCTCCGCAGGGCGCCGAGGAGGTCGACGAGGAGGCGTACGACATCGCGGTGAAGAAGGCCGAGTGCCTGCGTCAGGAGGGCATCAGCGCCAAGGACCCGGAGCCCGGCACCACCCGCATCACCCTGGAGGAGGGCGCCGACAGCCAGGAGGACCTGGTCGCCGCCTACTCCACCTGCAACGAGAAGTACCCGAGCAACCAGGGGCGCTGACGGCGATGCGGGCACCCGGCGTGCCCGCTCCGGACCCCGCCCAGGACGGCCCCCGGCCGCCGCCCTCCCGGACCCCCCGGTGAGGCGGCGGCCGGCCCCGTTCCCGCCGTTGCCGGCGCCGGCGGCCGGCCCCGTTCCCGCCGCCCCCGGCATCGGCGGCCCGGCCCGTTCAACCGCCGCATTCGCCCGGTTGAACAGCCCGCCCCCGCAATGCCTCCCCTCTCCTCCGCAACCGCGGCCACCACCCCTGTTCAGCCTTGTTCGCCGCCCCCGGATGCGTTGAAATGACCGGGCCGACTGGGCCGGGGGAGCGCGGAAATGCGCACATCGGTGCCCATGCGGAGCCTTGGCGTGGAGTTCGACGCACAAAGGAGAGGCATTGATGATCCCGTTGTCGTTCGCCCAACGCCGACTCTGGTTCCTTTCTCAGCTCGAGAATTCGGGGCTCGCCTACCACAACGTCATCACCCTGGCGTTGCACGGACCGGTGAACTCCACCGCATTGGCCGCGGCCCTGCGGGACGTACTGGAACGCCATGAATCCCTGCGGACCGTATTTCCCGCCGAAGCCGGAGAGCCGTATCAGCGCATTCTCGATCCGGCGGAAATCGACTGGGAATTGGCGGTACGCCCCACCACCCCCGAAGAACTGCCCGCCGCCACGCTGACCGCGGCCCGCACCCCCTTCGACCTCGCCCGCGACATACCCTTCCGCGCAGTACTGCTCACCCGGGCACCGGACGAGCACGTCCTGCTGCTGGTGCTGCACCACATCGCCACCGACGCCTCCTCCCACCGCCCGCTGGGCCGCGACCTGTCCCGGGCGTACACCGCCCGGCTGCGCGGCGAGGCCCCGAGCTGGGAACCGCTGCCGGTGCAGTACGCGGACTACACCCTCTGGCAGCGGGAGCTACTCGGCGACGAGTCCGATCCCACCGGCCGCCTCGCCACCCAACTCGACTACTGGCGAGGCGAGTTGGCGGGCGCCCCGCAGGAACTCGCCCTGCCCGCCGACCGGCCGCGCGGCACCCGCGCCGACCGCACCGGCCACCGCGTGCCGGTCACGGTGCCGGCGCGCACCCACCGGCGCCTGACGAAACTGGCCCGCACCGAGGGCGCGACCCCGTTCATGGTGCTCCAGGCGGCGCTGGCCGTGACCCTGTCCCGGCTCGGCGCCGGGACGGACATCCCGATCGGCTCGGCGGTCGCGGGCCGTACGGACGAGGCCCTGGACGATCTGATCGGCTTCTTCGTCAACACCCTGGTGCTGCGCACCGACCTCTCCGGCGACCCCGGCTTCCGTGAGGTGCTGGCCCGGGTGCGCCGGACGAGCCTCGGCGCCTACGCCCACCAGGACGTGCCGTTCGAGCGGCTGGTGGAGGAGCTGACCGTCGAACGGTCCCTGGACCGCCACCCGCTGTTCCAGACCATGCTGACCGTGCAGAACGCGGCCCAGGCCACCCTGGACCTGCCCGGCGTCACCGTCGAGGCCCTCCCGTCGGACCTTCCGGCGGCCCGCTTCGACCTGGAAGCGATGATCGAGGAACGCCACGACGACCGGGGCCGCCCCGCCGGACTCACCGGCCACCTCATCGCCGCCGACGCCCTCTTCGACCTCCCGACGACCGAGACGATCGCCCGCCGCTTCGAACGGGTCCTGGAGGCCGTCGCCGCCGACCCCGATCTGAAGCTGCACGGCGTCGACGTCCTGGACGCCGACGAACGGCGCCGGGTCCTGACCGACTGGAACGACACCGCGACCCCCGTACGGCCCGACGCGGAGGCGCTCACCCTGCCCGCCCTGTTCGAGGCGCGGGCCCGCCGCACCCCGGACGCGGTCGCCGTGGTGTACGAGGGGACGGAGCTGACCTACGCCGAACTGGACGCGCGCGCCGGCCGCCTCGCCCGGTACCTCGCCGGACGCGGCGCGGGCGAGGACACGACCGTCGCCGTCGTCCTGGAACGCGGCGTCGAACTGCTCGTCGCCCTGTGGGGTGTCCTCAAGGCGGGGGCCGCGTATCTGCCGGTCGACCCCGAGTACCCGGCCGAGCGGGTGGCGCTGCTGCTGGCGGACGCCGCCCCCGCCGTCGTCCTGGACGACGCGGCGGCCGTGGCCGCCGTCGCGGCCGACACCGCCCACGACCCGCACGGCGCGGACCCCCTGCCCGCGCCCCACCCCGACAGCGCCGCCTATGTCATCCACACCTCCGGTTCGACGGGACGCCCCAAGGGCGTGGTCGTGTCGCACCGCAGCGTCGTCAACCGCCTGGTGTGGATGCGGGACCACTACCGGCTCGGCGCCGGGGACCGGGTCCTGCACAAGACACCCACCGTCTTCGACGTCTCGGTGTGGGAGCTGCTCGGCACCCTGGTGTGGGGCGCGACGCTGGTGGTGGCCCGGCCCGGCGGACACCGCGACCCCGCGTACATCGCCGAGGTCATCCGCGCCCAGGACATCGGCACGGCGCACTTCGTGCCCTCCATGCTGGACGCCTTCCTCCAGGCCGACGTGGGCCCGCTGCCCGGACTGCGGCGGGTGGTGTGCAGCGGCGAGGCCCTCTCCCTCGCCACCCAGACCCGCTTCCACGCCGCCCACCCCGGCACCGCGCTGCACAACCTGTACGGGCCGACCGAGGCCGCCGTCGATGTCACCGCCTGGGCCTGCGACCCCGCCCAGGACACCGGCCCGGTCCCCATCGGCACGCCCGTCGCCAACACCCGGGTCTTCGTCCTCGACGAGCACCTCGCCCCCGTCCCGCCAGGAGTGGGCGGCGAACTCTATCTGGCCGGCGTCCAGCTCGCCCGCGGCTACCTCGGCCGCCCCGCGCTCACCGGGGAACGCTTCGTCGCCCACCCCCACGCCACCGGCGGCGAGCGCCTGTACCGCACCGGCGACCTGGTGAAGTGGACCACCGGCGGACAGCTCGTCTACCTCGGCCGCGCCGACGACCAGGTCAAGGTCCGCGGCTTCCGCATCGAGCCCGGCGAGATCGAGGCCGTCCTCCTCAGCCACCCCGGCACCACGGCCGCCGCCGTCGTCGCCCGCGAGGACACCCCGGGCGACCGGCGGCTCGTCGCCTACCTCGTCCCCGGCGACGGCAGCACCGCCGACCCCGACGCCCTGCGCGCCTTCACCGAGGCCAGGCTGCCCCAGCACATGGTCCCGGCCGCCTTCGTCGCCCTGGACGCCCTCCCGCTCACCGTCAACGGCAAACTCGACCGCACGGCGCTCCCCGCGCCCGAGTACACCACCGGAGCGGGCCGCGCCCCCGCCACCGTCGAGGAGGAACGCCTCTGCGCCGCCTTCGCCGACACCCTCGGCGTGGACTCCGTCGGCGTCGACGACAGCTTCTTCGCCCTCGGCGGCCACTCCCTCCTCGCGGTCCGGCTGATCTCCCGCGTCCGCGCCGACCTCGGGACCGAACTCCCGCTGCGGCTCCTCTTCGAGACCCCGACCGTCGCCGGACTCGCCGCCCGGCTCGCCGCCGACGCCACCGGACGCACCCGTACCCCCGTCCGCCCCGTCCCGCGGCCCGAGCGCGTCCCGCTGTCGTTCGCGCAGCGCCGGCTGTGGTTCCTCGCCCAGCTCGAAGGCACCGGAGCCCTCCACAACATCGCCGCCCCGATCCGCCTCGGCGCCGGCACCGACGCCGCGCTCCTCGCCGACGCGTTCCGCGATGTGCTCGCCCGGCACGAATCGCTGCGCACCCTGTTCCCGGCCGTCGACGGAGAGCCGTACCAGCACATCCTGGACCCGCACGACCTCGACTGGGACCTCCCCGTCGTCCCCGTCGCGCCCGCTGAACTGGCCGACGCGGCGGGCCGGGCCATGCGGCACACCTTCGACCTCGCCACCGAACTCCCGCTCCGGGCCGTCCTGTTCGACGCCGGGAACGGTGAACGGCTCCTCGTCGTCGTCCTGCACCACATCGCCTCCGACGGCTGGTCCATGGGCCCCCTCGGCCGGGACCTGTCGGCCGCCTACACCGCCCGCTCACGGGGCGAGGCACCCGCGTTCACCCCGCTGCCGGTGCAGTACACCGACTACGCCCTCTGGCAGCGCGACCTCCTCGGTGACGCCGCCGACCCCGGCAGCCTCCTCGCCACCCAGATCGACCACTGGCGCCGCGCCCTCGACGGAGCCCCGGAGGAACTGGCGCTCCCCGCCGACCTGCCCCGGCCCGCCGCACCGAGCCACCGCGGCCACCGCGTCCCCTTCCACGTCCCCGCCGAGATCCACCGCCGTCTGCTGCGGCTCGCCCGCGCCGAGAACGCCACCCCCTCCATGGCACTCCAGGCCGCCCTCGCGGTCCTGCTGTCCCGGCTCGGCGCCGGCACCGACATCCCCCTCGGCATCCCCGTCGCCGGACGCTCCGACGCCGCCCTCGACGACCTCGTCGGCTCCTTCGTCAACACCCTCGTCATCCGCGCCGACCTGGCCCACGACCCCGCCTTCCGGGACATCCTCGCCCAGGTCAAGGAGGCCGGTCTCGGCGCCCTCGCCCACCAGGACGTCCCCTTCGAGCGGCTGGTCGAAGAACTCGCCGGCACCCGCACCCTGGCCCGGCACCCGCTGTTCCAGACGATGCTGACCGTGCAGAACGTCGAGCGCGCCGAACTCACCCTGCCCGGCGCCCACCCCGCCACCGGCCCCGACCTGGACGCCGCCGCGGCCCCGCCCTCCCGCTACGACCTGCACTTCACCCTCGGCGAGACCTTCGACGACCGGGGCGACCCGGCCGGACTCCGCGCCCAGGTCACCCTCTCCGCCGACCTGTTCCACGCCGCGACCGCCGACCGGATGGCCGCCTGGTTCCTGCGCGTCCTCGACACCGTCACCGCGACCCCCGGCATCCGCCTCGGCGCCGTCGACCTCCTCGACCCCGCCGAGCGCGACCGCGTCCTGCACCACTGGAACGACACCGCCGTCCCCGGCACCCCCCGCGCGATCGTCCACCGCGTCCACGACCGGGCCACTGCCACCCCCGACGCCACCGCCCTCGTCGCCGACGGCACCGGGACCACCTACCGCGCCCTCGACGCGTCCGCCGCCCGCATCGCCGCCCGCCTGGGCGCCCTCGGCGCCGGCGCCGAATCCGTCGTCGGACTGTGCCTGCCCCGCGGCGCCGAGATGATCACCGCGATCCTCGGGGTCTGGCGGACCGGCGCCGCCTATCTGCCCCTCGACCCCGACCTCCCGCCCGACCGCATCGCCCATATGCTCGCCGACAGCGGCGCCCGCGCCCTGCTCACCGACCGCGCCACCGCCCCCGCCCTCACCGGCCACGCACCCGGCGTCCCCGTCGCCCTGATCGACGAGGCCCTCACGACGGCCATCGAGACCGACCCCGCCCCGCCCGCCGAGACCGACCCCGGCTGCCTGGCCTACGTCCTCTACACCTCCGGCTCCACCGGCACCCCCAAGGGCGTCATGGTCACCCACGGGGCCCTCGCCGACTACGTGGCCTCCGCCTCCGAGCGCCTCGACTGGACCGGCCCCGGCGCCCGCTACGCCCTGCTCCAGCCTCAGACGACCGACCTCGGCAACACCGTCGTCTTCATCAGCCTCGCCACCGGCGGGCAGCTCCACCTCCTCGACGCCGACGCCGTCACCGACCCGGCCGCCGTCACCGGACACCTCCGCGACCACGCCATCGACCACCTCAAGGCCGTCCCCTCCCACCTCGCCGCCCTGTCCGCGGACACCGGACCCGACGCCGTCCTGCCCGCCCGCTCCATCGTCCTCGGCGGCGAGGCCGCCCCCCTCAACTGGCTGCGCGACCTCGTCACCACCGCCCACACCACGGGCCGCCGCGTCCTCAACCACTACGGCCCCACCGAGACCACCATCGGCGTGACCACCGCCGAACTCACCCCGGCGGCCCTCGCCACCGGAACCGTCCCCATCGGCAGACCCCTCGCCAACACCCGCCTCTACGTCCTCGACGACGCCCTCACCGCCGTCCCCGCGGGCGTGACCGGCGAACTCTATGTCTCCGGCACCGGCCTCGCCCGCGGCTACGCCGGACAGCGCGCCCTCACCGCCGAACGCTTCGTCGCCTGCCCCCACGGCCCCGGCGGCGACCGGATGTACCGCACCGGCGACCTGGTGAAATGGACCCCCGACGGCCAACTCGTCTTCCAGGGCCGCGCCGACACCCAGGTCAAGATCCGCGGCTTCCGCGTCGAACCCGGCGAGGCCGAGGCCGCCCTGCTCGCCCACCCCGCCGTCTCCCGCGCCGCCGTCATCGCCCGTCCCGGCACCGCCGGAGACGACACCCGGCTCCTCGCCTACGCCGTCCTCACCGCACCCGGCGCCGCCACGGACACCGACCTGCGCGACTTCACCGCCCGGCGCCTCCCCGCCCACATGGTGCCCGCCACCGTCGTCGTCCTGCCCGACCTCCCGCTCACCCCGAACGGCAAACTCGACCGCACGGCCCTCCCCGACCCCGACGACCCCGCCACCGCCGCCCGCCGCGCCCCCGCCGGACCCACCGAGACCGCCCTCTGCGAGATCTTCGCCCAGGTCCTCGGCCTGGACACCTTCGGCGTCGACGACAGCTTCTTCGACCACGGCGGCCACTCCCTCCTCGCCATCCGGCTGCTCTCCCGCATCCGGGGCCGGCTCGGCGCCGAGATCCGCATCCGGACCCTCTTCGAAACCCCCACCCCCGCCGGACTCGCCACCCGCCTCACCGCCACCGACGAGCCCGCCGAACCGACCCGCCTCCCCCTGCGCCCCACCGCCCGCCCCGCCCTCCCCCCGCTGTCCTTCGCCCAGCAACGCCTCTGGTTCCTCGGCCAGATGGAGGGCCCCAGCCCCACCTACAACATGCCCGTCGCCCTGCGGCTGACCGGCGCCCTCGACATCCCCGCCCTCACCGCCGCCCTGCGCGACGTCCTCACCCGCCACGAACCCCTGCGCACCGTCTACCGCACCGCCGACGGCCACCCCTACCAGCACATCCTCGACGCCGACACCTTCGACTGGGACCTCACCGTGTCCCCGGTCACCCCGGCGGAACTCCCCGCCGCCGTCGCCCGCGCCACCCGCCACGCCTTCGACCTCTCGGCCGACATCCCCGTCCGCGCCACCCTCTTCGCCCTCGGCGAGCACGACCACGCCCTCGTTCTCGTCCTCCACCACATCGCCAACGACGGCTGGTCCCACGCCCCCCTCGGCCGCGACCTCTCCACCGCCTACACCGCCCGCACCCGCGGCGAACTCCCCGACTTCGCACCGCTCCCGGTCCAGTACGCCGACTACGCCCTGTGGCAGCGCGACCTCCTCGGCGACGAGAACGACCCGGCGAGCCCCCTGTCGTCCCAGGTGGAGTACTGGCGCCGCACCCTCACCGGCGCGCCCGAGGAACTCGCCCTCCCCGCCGACCGCTCCCGCCCCGCCGCCCCCGGCCACACCGGACACCTGGTCCCCGTCCGCGTCGGCGCCGCCACCCACCGGCGGATCGCGGAACTCGCCCGCGCCGAGGGCGCCACCGCCTTCATGGTCGTCCAGGCCGCCCTCGCGGTGACCCTCTCCCGCCTCGGCGCCGGACACGACATCCCCGTCGGCACCGCCGTCGCGGGCCGTACCGACGAAGCCCTCGACGACCTCGTCGGCTTCTTCGTCAACACCCTCGTCATCCGCACCGATCTCACCGGCGACCCCGGGTTCCGCCAGATCCTCGCCCGGGTGCGCGAGGCGAGCCTCGGCGCGTTCGCCCACCAGGACGTCCCCTTCGAGCGCCTCGTGGAGGCCCTCGCCCCCGAACGCTCCCTGGTCCGCCACCCCCTGTTCCAGATCATGCTGACCCTGCGCAACCAGGAACCCGGCATCCTCGCCCTCCCCGGCATCCAGGCCGACCCCCTCGAAGGCTCCGCCACCGCCGCCCGCTTCGACCTGGACATCCACCTCCGCGAGACCTACGACACCGACGGCCACCCGGCCGGACTGCACGGCACCGTCAACGCCGCCGCCGACCTCTTCGACGCCGCCACCGTCACCCGCCTCGCCGACTGGTTCACCCGCGTCCTGGACACCGTCACCACCGCCCCGGACACCCCCCTGTCCGGCGTCGACGTCCTCGACGCCGACGAACGCCACCTCGTCCTGCACACCTGGAACGACACCGCGACCGACACCCAGGACCCCACCGTCCTCGCCCGGTTCGAGCAGCACGCGGCCACCCACCCCCACACCACCGCACTCCACGCCGACGGCACCGAGACCACCTACGGCGCCCTCGACGCGGCGGCCGACCGCCTCGCCCGCCACCTCCGCGCCCACGGCGCCGGCCCCGAGTCCGTGGTCGCCCTCGCCCTGCCCCGCGGCACCCAGATGATCACCGCGACCCTCGCGGTCTGGAAGACCGGCGCCGCCTACCTCCCCATCGACCCCGAACTCCCCCGGGAACGCACCGCGTTCCTCCTCACCGACAGCGGCGCCCGCCTCCTCCTCGCCACCCGCGACACCCCGACCGACCTGCCCATCCTCACGATCGCCCTCGAAGACCTGGAGGACCTGGGTGACCTGGGTGACCTGGGTGACCTGGGTGACCTGGAGGATCCAGGTGACCCGGGGGACTTGCGGGGCTCGGAGACCCCGGCCGCCCCGGAGGTCCGGCACACCACCCCCACCCCCACCCCCGACCCCGCCACCCTCGCCTACGTCATCTACACCTCCGGCTCCACCGGCCTGCCCAAGGGCGTCGGCGTCACCCAGGGCTCCCTGGCCAACTACGTGACCTCCGTCTCCGCCCGCCTCAACTGGACCGACCCGGAGGCCCGCTACGCCCTCCTTCAGGCCCAGGTCACCGACCTCGGCAACACCGTGGTCTTCGCCGCCCTCGCCACCGGCGGGCAGATCCACGTCCTGGACGCCGACACCGTCACCGACCCGGCGGCCGTCGCCGAATCCCTCGCCGGACGGTCCATCGACGCCTACAAGGTCGTCCCCTCCCACCTCGCCGCCCTCACCGCGGCCGTCGGCCACGAACCCCTGCTGCCCACCCGCTCCCTCGTCCTCGGCGGCGAAGCCGCCGCGCCCGGCTGGGTACGCGACCTCCTCACCGCCGCCCACACCACCGGCCGCCGCGTCCACAACCACTACGGTCCCACCGAGACCACCGTCGGCGTCGCCACCACCGAACTGACACCCACCTCCCTCACCGGCGGCGCCCTCCCCATCGGCACCCCCCTCGCCAACACCCGCATGTACGCCCTCGACCAGGCCCTCCAGCCCGTCCCCGTCGGCGTCACCGGCGAGCTGTACGTGGCGGGCGCCGGAGTGGCCCGCGGCTATGTCGGACGCCCCGCGCTGACCGGCGAACGGTTCGTGGCGTCCCCCTTCGACACCGGCCAGCGCATGTACCGCACCGGCGACCTCGTCAAATGGACCCCCGAGGGCCAGCTCGTCTTCCACGGCCGCGCCGACGACCAGGTCAAGATCCGCGGCTTCCGCGTCGAACCCGGCGAGATCGAGAACGCCCTCCTCACCCACCCCGACCTCGCCCGGGCCGCGCTCGTCGTCCGCGAGGACACCGCCGGCGACCAGCGCCTCGTCGCCTACGCCGTCCCCACCCCCACCACCACCCCCACCGCCATCGACCCGGAGTCCCTCCGCGACCACCTGCGCGGACGCCTCCCCGAGCACATGATCCCGGCCGCGGTCATCGTCCTGCCCGAACTGCCGCTCACCGCCAACGGCAAACTCGACCGCAAGGCCCTCCCCGCCCCGGAGTACGCCACCGGAGCGGGCCGCGGCCCCGCCAGCGTCCAGGAAGAGATCCTCTGCGCCGCCTTCGCGGAGATCCTCGGCCTGGACTCGGTCGGCGTGGACGACGACTTCTTCCGCCTCGGCGGACACTCCCTGCTCGCCGTGTCCCTGGTCGAGCGGCTGCGCGACCGGGGCGTCCCGGTCTCGGTCCGGGCCCTCTTCGAGTCACCCACCCCCGCCGGACTGGCCCGAGCGGCGGCCGTCACCTCCATCGAGGTCCCCGACAACCTCATCCCCGCCGACGCCCGGCACATCACCCCCGGCATGCTCCCCCTGGTCGACCTCACCCAGCCCGACATCGACCGTATCGCCGCCACCGTCGACGGCGGCGCCGCCAACATCGCCGACATCTACCCCCTCGCGCCGCTCCAGGAAGGCATGCTCTTCCACCACCTCATGGCCGGCTCGGGCACCGATGTCTACCTCACCGTCCGTGTCGTGGAGTTCGCCTCCCGCGCCCGCCTGGACGCCTTCGCCCAGGCCCTGCGGCACATCATCGACCGGCACGACATCTACCGCACCGCCGTCGTCTGGGAGGGCCTCCCGCAACCCGTCCAGGTCGTCTGGCGCCGCGTCGACCTCCCCGTCGTCACCCACGTCCTCGAAGTCGACTCCGACGACCCCGCCCGCTGGGCCGACGCCCTCGTCGACGCGGGCGGCTCCGCCATGAACCTCGGACACGCCCCCCTCATGGACCTCCATGTGGCGGAGACCGGCGACGGCCGCTGCCTGGGCCTGCTCCGCATGCACCACATGCTCCAGGACCACCTGGGCACCCATATGCTGCTGCGCGAACTGCGCACGGTCCTCGACGGCCGCGCCGAACACCTGGCACCGTCCCTCCCGTTCCGTACCTTCGTCGCCCAGACCCGCAGTGTCTCCCGCACCGACCAGGAACGCTTCTTCGCCGCCCTGCTCGGCGACATCACCGAACCCACCGCACCCCTCGGCGTCCTCGATGTCCGGGGCGACGGCAGCGGAGTGGTGCGCAAGGTCGTCCCCCTCCCGCCCGAGGTGGCGGTACGTCTGCGCGAGACCGCCCGCGACCTGGGCGTCGGCGCGGCGACCGTCCTGCACGTGGTGTGGGCCCGTGTCCTCGCCGTCCTCTCCGGCCGCGACGACGTGGTCTTCGGCACCCTCCTCTTCGGCCGGATGAACGCCGGGGTGGGCGCCGACCGGGCCCTCGGCCCCTTCATCAACACCCTCCCGGTCCGCGTCCGCACCGCCGGAACCGGCGTCCGGGCCGCCGTCCAGGCCATGCGCGAGCAGCTCGCCGCCCTCCTGGAACACGAACACGCCCCCCTGGCCCTCGCCCAGCAGGCCAGCGGCATCACCGGCAACACCCCCCTGTTCACCTCCCTCTTCAACTACCGCTACGCGGACCGCGGCCTGGGCTCCACCGCCACCACCGACACCACCGACACCACCACGACCACCGACGGCACCGAACACAGCGCCGACGCGACCGACCAGCAGGCGGCCATGGACGGCGTCCGCAGCGTCCTCGTCCGGCAGCGCACCAACTACCCCCTGTCCGTCGCCGTCAACGACCTCGGCCCGGACAGCTTCACCTTCACCGTCGAAGCCGTGGCCCCCATCGACGCCACCGAAGTGGGCCGACTCCTCGCCACGACCACCGACAACGTCCTGCGCGCCCTCGCCACCGGCCCCGACAGCGCCCTGGACCATGTCCACGTCCTCGCCCCCCGCGAACGCGACCGCCTGCTCCGGGACTGGAACGACACGACGACCGACGTACCGGACGCCTCGGTGGTGGAACTCTTCGAGCACTGGGCAGTGACCACCCCGAACGCCCCGGCCGTCGTCGGCGGGGGCACGGAGCTGTCGTACGGCGACCTCGACGCGGCGGCGAACCGGCTGGCGCACGCTCTGCGCGGCCGGGGTGTCACCCCCGAGTCGGTGGTGGGGCTGCGGCTGCCGCGCGGCCCGGAGATGATCGTCGGCATCCTGGGTGTGTGGAAGGCGGGGGCGGCGTACCTGCCGGTCGACGCCCAACTCCCCTCCGAACGAGTGGAGTTCATGCTCACGGACGCCGGTGTCTCACTGGTCCTCGGGGTGGAGGACCTGGATCAGCCGGGCGAGTCGGCGGACGCCCCCGGTATCGCCGGCGACCTGGCCTATGTGATCTACACCTCCGGTTCCACGGGGACACCGAAGGGTGTCGCGGTCCCGCACACCGGTCTGGCGAATCTGGTGTCGGTGTTCGGGTCGGTGATGGGTGCGGGTCCGGGTGAGGGCCTGTTGCAGTTCGCGTCGTTCAGTTTCGACGCCTCCGTACTGGATGTGGCGGTGGCGTTGTCGTCGGGTTCGTCGCTGTGGATCGCGAGTGAGGAGCAGCGGGAGCAGCCGCGGCGGTTGGCGGAGCTGGAGGGTGTGACGACCGCCAGCGTCGTGCCGTCGCTGCTCGGTGTCCTGGACCCGGCCGATCTGGCACATGTGGGTCCGATGGTGGTGGGTTCCGAGGCGGTCAGTGAGGCGCTGGCACGGGACTGGTCGGCCGGCCGGCGTCTGGTGCATGCGTACGGACCGACCGAGAGCACGGTGATCGCGGCCATCGGGGACGTGGACGGTGGGCGGGCCGGGCAGGTGCCGTTCGGGCGGCCGATCGCCAACACGCGGGTGTATGTGCTGGACGACGGCCTGGAGCCGGTGCCGGTCGGGGTGACGGGTGAGCTGTATGTGTCGGGTGCCGGGCTGGCGCGCGGGTACGTGAACCGTCCGGGGCTGACCGGGGAGCGGTTCGTCGCGTCGCCGTTCGACAGCGGGCGGCGGATGTACCGCACCGGGGACCTCGCCCGGTGGACGCCGGACGGGCAGTTGATGTTCGACGGGCGCGCCGACCAGCAGGTCAAGGTGCGCGGGTTCCGGATCGAGCCCGGTGAGATCGAGACCGTGCTGCTGACGCACGCCGATGTCGCCCGGGCCGCCGTAGTGGCTCGGGACGAGGTACTGGTGGCGTACGTCGTACTCCAGGCCCAGGCCCAGGACGTGGACGCACTGCGCGACCTGGTGGCATCCCGACTGCCCGAGTACATGGTCCCGTCCGCCTTCGTCACCCTGGACGAGCTGCCGCTGACCGCCAACGGCAAGCTCGACCGCCGCGCCCTCCCGGAGCCCGAGTACGCCACGGGTGCGGGCCGGGCCCCGGCGACCGTCCAGGAGGAGACCGTCTGCGCGGTGTTCGCGGAGGTGCTCGGACTGGAGTCGGTCGGTGTCGACGACGACTTCTTCCGCCTCGGCGGGCACTCACTGGTCGCCGTGTCCCTGGTGGAGCGGCTGCGCGCCCGGGGTGTACCGGTGTCGGTGCGGGCGCTGTTCGAGTCGCCGACCCCGGCCGGGCTGGCGCGGACGGCGGGCGCCGGATCGGTGGAGGTGCCGGAGAACCTGATCCCGGCGGACGCCCGGCACCTCACCTCCGAGATGCTCCCGCTGGTCGAGCTGGACCAGGACGAGATCGACGTGGTGGTGGCCTCGGTCGAGGGCGGCGCACCGAACATCGCCGACATCTACCCGCTCGCGCCGCTCCAGGAAGGCATGCTCTTCCACCACCTCATGGCCGACGAGGGCGCGGACGTGTACGTCACCGCGCGGACCATGGAGTTCGACTCACGGGCCCGCCTGGACGAGTTCACCCAGGCACTCCAGCAGGTGGTGGACCGGCACGACATCTACCGGACCGGGGTGGTCTGGGAGGGCCTGCGCGAACCCGTCCAGGTCGTCCGGCGCCACGCGGAACTCACCATCACCGTGCACACCCTCGACCCCGCCCTCGACCACCCCGACCCGGCGACGGCCTCGGACGCCCTCCTCGCCGCGGCGGGACTGGCGATGGACCTGGGCCGCGCTCCGCTGATGGACCTCCACCTGACAGCCCTGCCGCAAGGCCGCTGGCTGGCCCTGATCCGCATGCACCACATGCTCCAGGACCACTTGGGCAAGGACGTACTGCTGCGCGAACTGCGAGCGGTGCTCACCGGCGAGACCGAGCACCTGACACCGGCCCTGCCCTTCCGCGCCTTCGTGGCGCAGACCCGGCGGGTCCCGCGCGCCGAGCACGAGCGGTTCTTCGCCGGGCTCCTGGGCGATGTGACGGAACCGACGGCGCCGTACGGGCTGCTCGATGTGCGGCGTGACGGCAGCGGAGTGGCCACCGGATCCTTCCCCCTGTCCGCGGCAGCCGTCGACCGGCTCCAGGAGGTGACCCGGCACCTGGGCGTCAGCCCGGCGACCGTCCTGCACGTGGTGTGGGCCCGCGTGGTGGCGGCCCTCTCCGGGCGCGACGACGTGGTCTTCGGGACCGTGCTCTTCGGCCGGATGAACGCGGGCGCCGGAGCGGACCGCGTCCTCGGCCCCTTCATCAACACCCTCCCGGTCCGCGTCCGGACCGGCGGCGTCGGTGTGCGCGCCGCGGTGCACGCGATGCGGGACCAGTTGGCGGCCCTGCTGGAGCACGAGCACGCCCCCCTGGCGGTCGCCCAGCAGGCCGCCGGAGTCGCCGGGAACACCCCGCTCTTCACCTCCCTCTTCAACTACTGGCACCACGGCAGCCGCACCGGCACGGACAACGCCCGGCCCCAGCATCTGGAAGGCGTCCGGACCGTCTCCGCACGGGACCGCACCAACTACCCGCTGACCGTCGCCGTCAGCGACCTCGGCCCGGACGGCGTCAACTTCAACATCGAGTCCGCCGCCCCCATCGACCCGGCCGAGGTCGGCCGACTCCTCCGCACCACGACCGAGAACGTCCTCAACGCCCTCACCGACACCCCGCACACCCCGCTCGACACCGTCCCCGTCCTCGCCCCGAGCGAACGCACCCGCCTGCTCAGCGAGTGGAACGACACCGAAACGTCCATTGACGACCGCTCGGTGGTGGAGCTGTTCGAGGGGTGGGCCGCGTCGGCTCCGGGTGGGGTTGCGGTGGTGAGTGGGGGTGTGGAGCTGTCGTACGGGGAGTTGGATGCGGCGGCGAATCGGCTCGCGCAGTATCTGCGGGGTCGGGGGGTTGGGCCGGAGTCGGTGGTGGGGCTGCGGTTGCCGCGTGGTGCGGAGATGGTTGTCGGGATTGTGGGTGTGTGGAAGGCGGGGGCGGCGTATCTGCCGATCGATTCGCAGCTTCCCGATGAGCGGGTTGGGTTCATGCTCGCGGATGCGGGTGTCTCGGTCGTTCTGGGCGTGGAGGATCTGGATCAGCCGGGGGAGTCGGCGGAGGCTCCTGGTGTGGTCGGGGATCTGGCGTATGTGATCTATACGTCCGGTTCGACGGGGACGCCGAAGGGTGTGGCGGTCCCGCATGCCGGTCTGGTGAATCTGGTGTCGGTGTTCGGGCCGGTGATGGGTGCGGGTCCGGGTGTGGGTGTGTTGCAGTTCGCGTCGTTCAGTTTCGATGCGTCGGTGCTGGATGCGGCGGTGGCGTTGTCGTCGGGTGCGGCGTTGTGGATTGCGAGTGAGGAGCAGCGGGCGGAGCCGCGGCGGTTGGCGGAGCTGGAGGGTGTGCGGGCGGCGAGTGTGGTGCCGTCGTTGTTGGGGGTGTTGGAGCCGGGGGATCTGGGTGGTGTGGAGACCCTGTTGGTTGGTGCTGAGGCGATCAGTGGGGCGGTGGCGGGGGAGTGGTCGGTGGGTCGGCGGTTGGTGAATACGTATGGGCCGACCGAGGCGACGGTGATGGTGGCGGCGGAGACGGTGGATGCCGGCCGTGCGGGTCCGGTGCCTTTCGGGCGGCCGATCGCGAATACCCGGTTGTACGTTCTCGATGACGCGCTTGAGCCGGTCCCTGCCGGTGTGGCCGGTGAGTTGTATGTGGCTGGTGCCGGGTTGGCGCGGGGGTATGTGAATCGTCCGGGGCTGACGGGTGAGCGGTTCGTGGCCTCCCCGTTCGATGCTGGTCGGCGGATGTATCGCACGGGTGACCTGGCGCGGTGGACGTCTGATGGGCAGTTGGTGTTCGCGGGGCGTGCGGATCAGCAGGTCAAGGTGCGTGGTTTCCGGGTCGAGCCGGGTGAGATCGAGTCCGTCCTCCTCACTCACCCGGGCGTTGACCAGGCGGCCGTGATCGCCCGCGACGAGGCCCTCGTGGCCTATGTCGTCCCGGCGGTTGAGGGCGTGGAGGGGCTGCGGGAGCTGGTGGCGTCACGGTTGCCGGATTACATGGTTCCCGCCGCGTTCGTGGGTCTGGACGAGCTGCCCCTGACCGCGAACGGGAAGCTGGACCGCCGAGCCCTCCCCGCCCCCGCGTACGCGACCGGCGCCGGCCGTGCCCCCGCGACCGTGCGCGAGGAGATCCTCTGCGAGGTGTTCGCGGAGGTGCTGGGACTGGAGTCGGCCGGGGTGGACGACGACTTCTTCCGGCTCGGTGGGCATTCGCTGCTGGCGGTGTCGCTGGTGGAGCGGCTGCGGGCGCGGGGTGTGTCGGTGTCGGTACGGGCGCTGTTCGCGTCGCCGACCCCGGCGGGGCTGGCGCGGGCGGTGGGGGCCGGGTCGGCGGTGGTACCGGAGAACCTGATCCCGGACGGAGCCGAGCGGATCACGCCGGAGATGCTGCCGCTGGTGGAGCTGGACCAGGCGGCCGTCGACCGGATCGTGGCCACGGTCGACGGCGGGGCGGCGAACGTCGCCGACATCTACCCGCTGGCCCCGCTCCAGGAAGGCATGCTCTTCCACCACCTCATGGCCGGTGGCGGCGAGGACGTGTACCTCACCGTCCGGGTGATCGAGTTCGACGGCCGGGAGCGGCTCGACGCCTTCCTGCGCGCCCTGGAACACGTGGTCGACCGGCACGACGTGTACCGGACCGGTGTCGTCTGGGAGGGGCTGCCGGAGCCCGTCCAGGTGGTGTGGCGGCACGCCGCACTGCCCGTCGTCGAGCACGCCCTCGACGCCGCGCACCCGGACCCGACCCGGGCGCTGCTGGCGCTCGCCGGTTCCGTGATGGAACTGCGCCGCGCCCCGCTGCTGGACGTGCATGTGGCCGAGGCGGGCGGCGGCCGGTGGCTGGGCGCCGTGCGGATGCATCACATGGTGCAGGACCACACCGGTATGGACATGCTGCTGCGCGAGTTGCGGGCGGTGCTGGCCGGGCGCACCGACGACATGCGGCCCGCGCTGCCGTTCCGCAACTTCGTCGCGCAGACCCGCGCGGTCCCCAGGGCCGAGCACGAGCGGTTCTTCGCCGGGCTGCTCGGCGATGTCACCGAGTCGACCGCGCCCTACGGGCTGCTCGACGTCCAGGGCGACGGCTCCGATGTGGTGGGCCGGGAGGTGCCGCTGCCCGACCATGTCACGGCGGAGCTGCGGCGGGTCACCCGCGAACTGGGGGTGAGCCCGGCGACGGTGTCGCACGTGGTGTGGGCCCGGGTGCTCGCCACCCTGGCCGCCCGCGACGACGTGGTGTTCGGGACGGTGCTGTTCGGGCGGCTGAACGCCGGAGCGGGCGCCGACCGGGTCATGGGCCCGTTCATCAACACCCTGCCCGTACGGGTACGGACCTCCGGCGTCGGGGTGCGGGCAGCCGTCGAGGGCATGCGCGACCAACTCGCCGCGCTGCTGGAGCACGAGCACGCGCCCCTGGCCCTCGCCCAGCAGGCCAGCGGCATCACGGGCAGCGCCCCCCTGTTCACCACGCTCCTCAACTACCGCCACGACGACTACGGGACGACGGCCGGGCCCGCCGACACCCACACCGTCGAAGGCGTCCAGAGCGTCTTCGCCCGCGACAAGACCAACTACCCGCTCGCTGCCGCCGTCAACGACCACAGCCCCACCCGGATGAGCGTCACCGTCCTCGCCGTCGACCCCATCGACCCGGAGACCGTCGCCCGACTGCTGTGCACGGCGATGGAGAACGTCCTCGCCGCTCTCGCCGCCACCCTGCGCGGCGCCCCCGACGTCCCCCTGCACACGGTGACCCTGCTCGACCCGGCCGCCCGCCGCCGCGTCCTCACCGAGTGGAACGACACCGCCACGACCCCGACGGACACCACCGTCGTCGAGGCGTTCGAGCGCCGGGTCGCGGCCACCCCCGGAGCCACCGCGCTGATCGGCGACGACACCGTGCTCACCTACCGGGAGCTGGACGCCGAGGCCAACCGGCTCGCGCACCATCTGCGCGGTGTCGGCGTCGGCCCCGAGTCGGTGGTCGGGGTGTGCCTGCCCCGGGGAACCCGGCTCATCACCACCCTCCTGGGCGTCCTGAAGGCCGGCGCCGCCTATCTGCCGGTCGATGTGCAGTACCCGGCCGAACGGATCGCGTTCCTGCTGGCCGACAGCCGTACCCCCGTCGTCCTCGGCACCGAGGACGTGCTCGACGAGCTGCCCCTGCGCGGTGTCCTCCCCATCGCCCTGGACGACCCGTACGTCCTGGCCCAGCTCGCCGCCTGCCAGGACACCCCGCCCCGGGTACCCCTCGCGCCCGACGCGCTCGCCTACGTCATCTACACCTCCGGGTCGACCGGCACCCCCAAGGGCGTCGCCGTCCAGCACCGCGGCGCGGTCAACCTGGCCACCGCGCAGATCGAACGGTTCGCGGTGGACCCGGACGCCCGCGTCCTCCAGTTCGCGTCCATCGGCTTCGACGCCGCCACCTCCGAAGTCCTGATGGCCCTGTGCTCCGGCGCCGCACTCGTCGTGGCCCCGGCCGACGCGCTCACCCCCGGCGGCGGCCTCGCCGCGCTCCTCACCCGCCACGCCGTCACCCATGTGACGCTCCCCCCGGCCGTCCTCGCCGTCCTGGACACCGCCGACCTGACCACCGTACGGACCCTGGTGTCGGCCGGTGAGGCACTGGACCCGGCACTCGTCGGGCGCTGGGCACCCGGCCGCCGGATGGTCAACGCCTACGGCCCGACCGAGACGACCGTCTGCGCGTCGATGTCCCAGCCCCTCACCCCCGACGCCGAACCCTCCATCGGCACGCCCGTCGCCAACGCCCGCCTCTACGTCCTGGACGACACCCTGGAGCCCGTCCCCGCCGGAGTGCCGGGCGAGCTGTATGTGAGCGGCGCGGGCGTGGCCCGCGGGTATGCGGGGCGCCCCGCGCTGACCGGGGAACGGTTCGTGGCGTCGCCGTTCGACGCCGGGCAGCGGATGTACCGCACCGGCGACCTCGTCCGCTGGACGCCCGACGGGCGCCTGATGTTCGCCGGACGCGCCGACGACCAGGTCAAGATCAGGGGCTTCCGCATCGAGCCCGGCGAGATCGAGGCCGCCCTCACCGCCCACCCGGACATCGCCCGGGCCGCCGTCGTCGCCCGCGAGGACACCCCCGGAGACCGGCGCCTGGTCGCCTACCTCGTCCCCGCCGACACCCACCGCGACGGCGACACCACCGACACCGCCTTGGACCTGGAAGGACTGCGGGAGTCCCTCGCCCGGCGACTGCCCGACCACATGGTCCCGGCCGCCATGACCACCCTGCCCGAGCTGCCGCTGACCGTGCACGGCAAACTCGACCGCAAGGCCCTCCCCGCCCCCGAGTACACGGGCGCCACCGGAGTGGGACGCGGCCCGGCCACCGCCCAGGAGGAGATCCTGTGCGGCCTGTTCGCCCAGGTCCTCGGCGTGGACTCGGTCGGCGTCGACGACAGCTTCTTCGACCTCGGCGGCCACTCCCTCCTCGCCGTCCGCCTGGTGTCCGGGATCCGCGCCGCACTCGGCGCCGAGATCGAGGTCCGCACCCTCTTCGAGGTCCCCACCGTCGCCTCCCTCGCCGCCCGCCTCACCACCGAGGGCGGCGGCCGGGTCCGCACCACCCTCACCGCCGCCGAACGCCCCGACCGGCTGCCCCTCTCCTTCGCCCAGCGCCGCCTGTGGTTCCTGGCCCAACTGCACGGACCCAGCTACAACATCCCCGCCGTCCTCGGCCTCACCGGAGACCTCGACATCCCCGCACTCGCCGGGGCACTGCGCGATGTGATCACCCGCCACGAATCCCTGCGCACCGTCTTCACCCTCCTCGACGGCGAGCCCCACCAGCGGATCCTCGCCCCCCAGGACGTCCACTGGGACCTCCACGTCTCCCACGTCCCCTCCGCCGAACTCAGCGAAGCCACCGCCGCCGCCACCCGCCACACCTTCGACCTCGCCACCGAACTCCCCCTGCGCGCCACGCTCTTCCAGCCCGCCGACGACCCCGGCACCCACGTCCTGGTCGTGGTCATGCACCACATCGCCGGAGACGGCTGGTCCCTGGGTCCCCTGGGCCGCGACCTCTCCACCGCCTACACGGCCCGACTGCGCGGCGAGACCCCCGCCTGGACGCCCCTGCCCGTCCAGTACGCCGACTACGCCCTCTGGCAGCGCGAACTGCTCGGCGACGAGTCCGACCCCGAGAGCCTGCTGTCCGCCCAGGTCGACTACTGGCGCCACACCCTCACCGGCGCCCCCGAGGAACTCGCCCTGCCGGCCGATCACCCCCGCCCCGCCCAGGCCACCCACCAGGGCCATGTGATCCCCATCCACCTGCCCACCGCCCTCCACGAACGCCTCATCGACCTGGCCCGCGCCGAGGGCGTCACCGCGTTCATGGTCCTCCAGGCCGCCCTGGCGGTCACCCTGTCCCGGCTCGGCGCCGGCACGGACATCCCCATCGGCTCAGCGGTCGCCGGCCGCACGGACCAGGCCCTGGACGATCTGATCGGCTTCTTCGTCAACACGCTGGTCATCCGGACGGATCTGTCGGGAGACCCGGAGTTCCGCGAGATCCTGCGCCGGGTACGCGAGGCGAGCCTCGGCGCACTGGCCCACCAGGACGTCCCCTTCGAACGCCTCGTGGAGGAACTCGCCCCCGAACGCTCCCTCGCCCGGCACCCCCTCTTCCAGGTCACCCTCACCGTCCAGAACACCGACCGCGCCGTCCTGGACCTGCCCCGGATCCACACCGACGGCTCCCCCCTGGACGCCCCCACGGCGAGGGCGGCCCGCTTCGACCTCGACATCTCCCTCACCGAGACCCATGACACCGAGGGCAACCCCACGGGCCTGCGCGGCGCGCTGATCGCCTCCGCGGACCTCTTCGAGCCGACCACCGCACAACGCCTCACGGAGTGGTTCGCCCACGTACTCGACACGGTCACCAGCACACCCGACATCCGACTCCGCAGGGTGGATGTCCTGGACACCACGGAACGCGCCCTGGTCCTGGAACGGTGGAATGACACCGGGGCCGCTGTGGTGGGTGGTTCGGTGGTGGGGTTGTTCGAGGGGTGGGCTGCGGCTGATCCGGGTGGGGTTGCGGTGGTGTGTGGGGGTGTGGAGCTGTCGTATGGGGAGTTGGATGCGGCGGCGAATCGGGTGGCGCATTATCTGCGGGGTCGGGGGGTTGGGCCGGAGTCGGTGGTGGGGCTGCGGTTGCCGCGTGGTGCGGAGATGGTTGTCGGGATTGTGGGTGTGTGGAAGGCGGGGGCGGCGTATCTGCCGATCGATTCGCAGCTTCCTGCTGAGCGGGTTGGGTTCATGCTCGCGGATGCGGGGGTGTCGCTGGTCCTGGGTGTGGGGGATCTGGATCAGCCGGGGGAGTCGGCGGAGGCGCCGGGTGTGGTCGGGGATCTGGCGTATGTGATCTATACGTCCGGGTCGACGGGGACGCCGAAGGGTGTTGCTGTCTCGCATGGTTCGCTGGTGAATCTGGTGTCGGTGTTCGGGTCGGTGATGGGTGCGGGTCCGGGTGTGGGTGTGTTGCAGTTCGCGTCGTTCAGTTTCGATGCGTCGGTGTTGGATGTGGCGGTGGCGTTGTCGTCGGGTGCGCCGTTGTGGATTGCGAGTGAGGAGCAGCGGGCGGAGCCTCGGCGGTTGGCGGAGCTGGAGGGCGTGACGGCCGCCAGTGTGGTGCCGTCGCTGCTCGGTGTGCTGGAGCCTGCCGATCTGGGTGGTGTGGAGACCCTGTTGGTTGGTGCTGAGGCGATCAGTGGGGCGGTGGCGGGGGAGTGGTCGGTGGGTCGGCGGTTGGTGAATACGTATGGGCCGACCGAGGCGACGGTGATGGTGGCGGCGGAGACGGTGGACGCCGATCGTCCGGGGCCTGTGCCCTTCGGTCGTCCGATTGCCAACACCCGGCTGTATGTGCTGGACGAGGGTCTGGGGCCGGTGCCGGTGGGTGTGACGGGTGAGTTGTATGTGGCTGGTGCTGGGTTGGCGCGGGGGTATGTGAATCGTCCGGCGCTGACGGGTGAGCGGTTTGTGGCGTCTCCGTTCGATGCCGGGCGGCGGATGTACCGGACGGGGGACCTGGCGCGCTGGACGCCTGACGGGCAGTTGGTGTTTGCCGGGCGGTCCGACCAGCAGGTCAAGGTGCGCGGTTTCCGGATCGAGCCCGGTGAGATCGAGGCAGTGCTGCTGTCGGAGGCGGGTGTCTCGCAGGCGGCGGTGGTGGTTCGCGAGGGTGCCCTGGTGGCGTACGTCGTGTCGGATGGGCAGGGCGTGGAGGGGCTGCGGGAGCTGGTGGCGTCGCGGTTGCCGGAGTACATGGTCCCGGCGGCGTTCGTGGGTCTGGACGAGCTGCCGCTGACCGCGAACGGGAAGCTGGACCGGCGGGCCCTCCCGGAGCCGGAGTACGCGGCCGGTGCGGGCCGGGCTCCGGCGACGGTGCAGGAGGAGATCCTGTGCGCGGTGTTCGCGGAGGTGCTGGGGCTGGAGTCGGTCGGGGTGGAGGACAACTTCTTCCGGCTCGGTGGGCATTCGCTGCTGGCGGTGTCGCTGGTGGAGCGGCTGCGTGACCGGGGTGTGTCGGTGTCGGTGCGGGCGCTCTTCGGGTCGCCGACCCCGGCGGGGCTGGCCCGGGCGGTGGGGGCCGGGTCGACGGAGGTGCCGGAGAACCTGATCCCGGACGGAGCCGAGCGGATCACGCCGGAGATGCTGCCGCTGGTGGAGCTGGACCAGGCCGAGATCGACCAGGTGGTGGCCTCCGTCGACGGCGGCGCGGCGAACGTGGCGGATGTGTACCCGCTGGCCCCGCTCCAGGAAGGCATGCTCTTCCACCACCTCATGGCCAGCGACGGTGCGGATGTCTATGTCACCGCGCGGGTGATGGAGTTCGCGTCACGGGCCAGGCTGGACGAGTTCGCGCGGGCGCTTCAGCAGGTGGTGGACCGGCACGACATCTACCGGACGGCCGTGGTCTGGGAGGGACCGCGCGAACCGGTGCAGGTGGTGTGGCAACGGGCCGTGCTGCCGGTCGTCGAGCACGAGGCCAGCCCCGGGAGCGATGATCCCGCGAGCCTGGTGGACGCCGTCGGCTCGGTGATGGATCTGGGTCGGGCTCCGCTGATGGATCTGCATGTGGCGGAGGTGCCGGGTGGTGGTGGCCGGTGGCTGGCGGCGGTGCGGATGCATCACATGTTGCAGGATCACCTGGGCATGGATGTGCTGCTGCGGGAGTTGCGGGCGGTGCTGTCGGGTCGGGCGGACGAGCTGGCGCCGGCGTTGCCGTTCCGTAATTTCGTGGCGCAGACGCGTCGGGTCGCGCGGGCGGAGCATGAGCGGTTCTTCGCGGGGCTGCTGGGTGATGTGACCGAGCCGACCGCACCCTTCGGCGTCCTGGACGTGCGCGGCGACGGGTCGGACGTCGTCACCGAACTGGTGCCGCTGCCGGGTGACGTGGCGCTGCGGCTGCGGGAGTCGGCCAGTGCGTTGGGCGTGAGTCCGGCGACGGTGCTGCATGTGGTGTGGTCGCGGGTGCTGGCGGTGCTGTCCGGGCGGGACGACGTGGTGTTCGGGACGGTGCTGTTCGGGCGGATGAACGCCGGGGAGGGTGCCGACCGGGTACTGGGCCCGTTCATCAACACCCTGCCCGTACGGGCCCGGACTGGGCGGATCGGGGTGCGGGCCGCGGTGGAGGCCATGCGGGACCAGTTGGCGGCGCTACTGGAGCACGAGCACGCTCCGCTGGCGGTCGCCCAGCAGGCCAGCGGGATCGCGGGCAACACCCCCCTCTTCACCGCCCTCTTCAACTACCGCCACGCCGACCAGGGCGCGAACACGGAGAGGGAACAGCAGCCGATCGACGGCATCCGGCGCGTCCACGTCCGGGAGCGGACCAACTATCCGCTGACGGTCGCGGTCAATGACCTGGGCCCGGACACCGTCAGCTTCACCGTGGAGGCCGTGGCCCCGATCGACGCGACCGTGGTCGGCGGGCTGCTCACGACGGCGACACGGAATCTGCTGGACGCCTTGGACGCCGAGTCCGACGTCCCGCTCGGTGGCGTGCCGGTGCTGGGTGCGGGGGAGCGGGAGCGGTTGGTGGTGGGGTGGAATGACACCGGGGATGCTGTGGTGGGTGGTTCGGTGGTGGGGTTGTTCGAGGGTTGGGCTGCGGCTGATCCGGGTGGGGTTGCGGTGGTGTGTGGGGGTGTGGAGCTGTCGTATGGGGAGTTGGATGCGGCGGCGAATCGGGTGGCGCATTATTTGCGGGGTTGGGGGGTTGGGCCGGAGTCGGTGGTGGGGCTGCGGCTGCCGCGCGGTCCGGAGATGATCGTCGGGATCCTGGGCGTGTGGAAGGCGGGCGCCGCTTATCTGCCGATCGATGGGCAGCTTCCTGCTGAGCGGGTGGAGTTCATGCTGGCGGATGCGGGTGTGTCGGTTGTTCTCGGTGTGGGGGATCTGGATCAGCCGGGGGAGTCGGCGGAGGCTCCGGCGGTTGTCGGGGATCTGGCGTATGTGATCTATACGTCCGGTTCGACGGGGACGCCGAAGGGTGTTGCTGTCCCGCATGCCGGTCTGGCGAATCTGGTGTCGGTGTTCGGGTCGGTGATGGGTGCGGGTCCGGGTGTGGGGGTGTTGCAGTTCGCGTCGTTCAGTTTCGATGCGTCGGTGCTGGATGTGGCGGTGGCGCTGTCGTCGGGTTCGTCGCTGTGGATCGCGAGTGAGGAGCAGCGGGCGGAGCCTCGGCGGCTCGCAGAATTGGTGGGCGTTCGCGCGGCGAGTGTGGTGCCGTCGCTGCTGGGGGTGTTGGAGCCGGGGGATCTGGGTGGTGTGGAGACCCTGTTGGTTGGTGCTGAGGCGATCAGTGGGGCGGTGGCGGGGGAGTGGTCGGTGGGTCGGCGGTTGGTGAATACGTATGGGCCGACCGAGGCGACGGTGATGGTGGCGGCGGAGACGGTGGATACCGATCGTCCGGGGCCTGTGCCTTTCGGGCGTCCGATCGCGAACACCCGGTTGTACGTCCTTGATGACGCGCTTGAGCCGGTCCCTGCCGGTGTGGCCGGTGAGTTGTATGTGGCTGGTGCCGGGTTGGCGCGGGGGTATGTGAATCGTCCGGGGCTGACGGGTGAGCGGTTCGTGGCGTCTCCGTTCGATGTCGGTCGGCGGATGTATCGGACGGGTGACCTGGCCCGGTGGACGTCTGATGGGCAGTTGGTGTTCGCGGGGCGTGCGGATCAGCAGGTCAAGGTGCGTGGTTTCCGGGTCGAGCCGGGTGAGATCGAGACCGTCCTCCTCACTCACCCGGGCGTTGACCAGGCGGCCGTGATCGCCCGGGACGAGGCCCTCGTGGCCTATGTCGTCCCGGCGGTTGAGGGCGTGGAGGGGCTGCGGGAGCTGGTGGCGTCCCGGTTGCCGGAGTACATGGTTCCCGCCGCGTTCGTGGGTCTGGACGAGCTGCCCCTGACCGTCAACGGGAAGCTGGACCGGCGGGCCCTCCCGGAGCCGGAGTATGCGACCGGCGCCGGCCGGGCCCCGGTGACTGTGCAGGAGGAGATCCTGTGCGGGGTGTTCGCGGAGGTGCTGGGGCTGGAGTCGGTCGGGGTGGACGACGACTTCTTCCGGCTCGGTGGGC
>NZ_JBFBEM010000019.1:0-163118 GCF_040683675.1 Streptomyces sp. NPDC093252
ACCTCGCCGGCGACCCGGACGGTGCCGTCCAGGGGCTGGAGTTCGCCCGCGACGAGCCTGAGCAGGGTCGACTTCCCCGATCCGTTGACCCCGACAGCCCCGGGGGGCCGGTGCCGGGGGTGGTCGCGTCCGGCGGCGCCCCCGCGCCGTCGCGTCCGGTGGTGTCGCCCGCGCCCGCTCCCCCGGCGGCGCGCCGTCAGGCGGCCGGACCGGCCGACAGCAGGGCCGCTATGCGCTCCGCCGTCGCGCGGTCGCGGGCGGCCGTGAACGGGAGGGCGTTGCCGCCCGTGACGCGGAAGGGCTCGCCGGTGCGGGTGAGGTGGGCGCCGCCGGCCTCCTCCACCAGCAGCAGCCCGGCCGCGTGGTCCCAGGCCGCCTCCCAGGAGAAGGCCACCGCGTCCGACTCGCCCCGGGCGACGGCCAGATACTCCAGACCGGCCGAGCCGCAGGGGCGCGGCGCCACCCCGTCCGTCCACAGCGGGAGCAGCGCGCGCTTCTGGGCGTCGGTGGTGTAGTCGGGGTGGGAGGTGGCGACGCGGAGGTCGTGGCCGGGGGTGGGGGTACCGGCGAGCAGCGGGACGCCGTCGAGCAGTGCGCCCCGGCCCCGGATCGCCGTGGCGAGCTGGTCACGGGCCGGGGCGTAGGTCCAGGACGCGAGGACGACTCCGCCGAGGGCGAGCGCGACCAGGGAACAGAAGCCGTCGTCGCCGTGCACGAACTGGCGGGTGCCGTCGACCGGGTCGACGATCCACACCGGGGCGTCGGCGCGTATCGCCGCGTAGGACGCGGGGTCGGCGTGCACCGCCTCCTCGCCGACGACGGCCGAGCCGGGCAGCAGGGCGGCGAGGGCCTCGGTGAGGAACAGCTCCGCGTTGCGGTCGGCGTCGGTCACCAGGTCGTGCGGGCCGCTCTTCTGGTCGACCTCGTGGTCGGCGAGCCGGCGGAAGCGGGGCAGGATCTCGGCCTCGGCGGCCTTGCGGACCGCGTCCGCCACGTCACCGGCATGCCGTGCGAGAAACTCGTCGATGGTTTCCGAGATGTCGTTCATACCTCCATGAGAACACGCAGCACTGACAATCCCCGCCCGGGTTGTGTACGCGGGGTGGAATCCGGATGAACCCCTGGAAATGGTCGTATCGGGATGAAATGAGGGCATGGGGCGATGCGTGTTCCCGGGGCTCAGCGTCCCACCGCGTACCCCTGCATGCCCCGCGGATTGGCCGCCGCCGACAGCACGCCGGTGCGGGGATCGCGGGCCACCGCGCACAGCCGCCCCTCCGACCAGGCGGGGCCCACGGTCACGTCGTGCCCCCGGCGGCGCAGCTCGGCGACGACCCCGTCCGGCATCCGGGACTCGACGGTGACGCTGCCGGGGCGGGTGCCGCGCGGGTAGAAGGAGCTGGGGAAGGCGTCGTTGTGCCAGTTCGGGGCGTCGACGGCGCCTTGCAGGTCGAGGCCGCCGCGGACCGGGGCGCGCAGGGCGACGGCGAGGAAGAAGTGCAGTTGCCACTGGTCCTGCTGGTCGCCGCCCGGCGTGCCGAAGGCCAGGACCGGGACGCCGTCGCGCAGGGCGAGGGAGGGGGTGAGGGTGGTGCGGGGGCGGCGGCCGGGCGTCAGGGTGTTGGGCAGGCCCTCGTCCAGCCAGGTCATCTGGAGCCGGGTGCCCAGTGGGAAGCCCAGTTCGGGGACCACGGGGTTGGACTGGAGCCAGCCGCCGCTGGGGGTGGCGGCGACCATGTTGCCCCAGCGGTCGACGACGTCGAGGTGGCAGGTGTCGCCCCGGGTGAGTCCGTCGGCGGCGACGGCCGGTTCAGCGGAGGGGACGGCCACCGTCGGCTCCCCGACCCCCATCGGGTCGAACACCGTTCCGCCGGTCTCCCGGATCCTCCCGGCCGCCGCGCTCAGCCGGGGCGGACGCCCGTCGGGGCTGCCGGGCCGCAGCGCGTACGACGCCCGGTCGCCCACCAGGGCGCGGCGCCCGGCGTTGTACTCCTCGGAGAGGAGCGCGGCGACCGGCACCTCGGCCGCGTCCCCGTACCAGGCCTCGCGGTCGGCGAAGGCGAGCTTGGCGCCCTCGACGAGGAGATGGACGTAGTCGGCGGAACCGGGGGCGGGGAGTTCGGCGGGGAGGAGGGCGAGTTGCTGGAGCAGGGCGGGGCCCTGGCTCCAGGGGCCGGCCTTGCAGAGGGTCCAGCCGTTCCAGTCGTGGGTGACCGGCGCCTCGTAGTGCGCGGACCAGCCGGCGAGGTCGGCGGCGGTGAGGGTGCCGGTGTGGTGGGTGCCGCTGCTGTCGAGGGTGGGGCGCGCGGACTGGCGCAGCAGTGCCTCGGCGATGAATCCGGAGCGCCAGATCTCGCGGGCGGCGTCGATGCGTGCCTCGCGGTCACCGGCCCCGGCGGCCCCGGCGGCCCCGGCGGTCTCCGTCTCGGCGAGGAGGCGGCGCCAGGTGGCCGCGAGGGCGGGGTTGCGGAACAGTTCGCCGGGGCGGGGGGAGCGGCCGTCCGGCAGATAGATCTCGGCGGAGGAGGTCCACTCGGTCTCGAACAGTTCCCGCACCGACTCCACCGTCGCGCCGAGGTTCTCCACCGGGGGGTGGCCGTCCTCGGCGTAGCCGATGGCGTACTTGAGGACCTCGGGGAGGGTGCGGGTGCCGTGATCGCGCAGGAGGAGCAGCCAGGCGTCGAAGGCGCCGGGGACGGCGGCGGCGAGCGGGCCGGTGCCGGGGACGAGGTCGAGGCCGAGCGCGCGGTAGTGGGCGGCGGAGGCACCGGCGGGGGCGACGCCCTGACCGCACAGCACCTGGACCTCGCCGCCCGCCGGGGCGAGCAGGATCGGCACTTCGCCGGCGGGCCCGTTGAGATGGGGTTCGACGACATGCAGGACGAAGGCTCCCGCCACGGCCGCGTCGAAGGCGTTGCCGCCGTCCTCCAGCACGGCCATGGCGGTCTGCGAGGCCAGCCAGTGGGTGGAGGACGCCATGCCGAAGGTGCCCTGGAGGGTGGGTCGGGTGGTGAACATGGGGCCTCTCGCCTCGCGTTCCGGCCTCATCGGCCCTGATCGTCGGTGCCCGGCCGGGCTCCTGGGGGAAGGGCGGAGTTCGCGTCAGCGGGCTCCCCTACTCCCCCAGCAGGCTATCGATGGCTCTGCGGCCCTTCTGCCCCGGCCCGGGCATGAAGTGGGCGTAGTGGTCGAGGGTGTTCGTCGGCGACGCATGACCCGGCCACTTGGCGAGGGTCACCGCCTCCACGACTCCCGGCGGCCTCACCCACATCGACCGGCGCCACATCGAGGCGCTCGCGCAGACCCAGGCCATCAAGCGACCGGGCACCGCCGACGACATCGTGGGCACCGTGCTGTCACTCGCCGGCGAGAGCAGTTCCCGGGTCACCGGCCAGACGATCATGGCCGACGGCGGCCTCGTCCGGCTGTGACCCCGCCTGACCGCCCGGACCACCGCTGAACAGTGCGAGGGCTCTGACACGGTCATGGCCGCCATCGCCGGGACCGTCCCGGGCTGCTTCGCCATCGACGGCGACGACGGCCCGGCACAGGTCGGCGGCCTCCGCACCGACCGCTTCGCAGCCCGCGACGGCCAAGGGTCGATCGCGCCGCGCGAGTTCGAGCTGCGCTACTGGGCCCACCTGAGCAACTGGTCCGCCACGGCGGGAAGCGTGAATGCCCGATCCGTCATTGACCATCAGACATTACTGTCGAACAATTGCCGTTAACGTCAAATACGAGAGGGACTGGTGGTACCCACCCATGGTGAATCGAGTCGGGCTGGTCGTCCCCAGCTCCAACGTGACCGTCGAGACCGAGCTGCCGCGCCTCCTGTCCCGCGCGACGGGCACGCGGTTCGCGTTCCACTCCAGCCGTATGCGGATGCACTCCGTGACCCCGGAGGAGCTGCGGGCCATGAACGCCCAGCGTGAGCGCTGTGTGATGGAGATCGGGGACGCCGGAGTCGATGTGGTGCTGTACGCCTGCCTGGTCGCCATCATGGCCACCGGCCGCGGGGAGCACCGCATCGCGGAACTCGCCGTGGCGGAGCAGCTCGCGGCCGGCGGTTCCGGCGCCAAGGTCCTCTCCAGCGCCGGCGCCCTGATCACAGCCCTGACGGACCTTCATGCCACGCGGATCTCCCTGGTGATGCCGTATATGAAGCCGCTCGCCGAGAAGGTCGTCGACTACCTCACGGGGGAGGGCTTCGAGGTCGTCGGCTGGCGTGCCCTGGAGGTGGCGGACAACAGCGACGTCGGCTGCATTCCCGGCGACCGGATCATGGAGGCGGCCCGCGGTCTGGACCTGGTCTCCTCCGACGCCCTGGTCATCTCCGCCTGCGTGCAGATGCCGTCGCTGGATCTGGTGCAGCGCGCGGAGGACGAGTTCGGACTGCCCGTGATCTCCGCCGCCACCGCCGGGGCCTACGCGGTCCTGCGCAGCCTCGGGCTGCCCGTCGACCTCCCGGACGCCGGTTCACTGCTGCGTGCCGACCGGCCGCTGCGTGCCGCGTGAAGCAGGCCGCGGCCCATCCATCACTGCCCGAGGAGCACCCGTGACGCACAAGCCCGAACACCGAGTCCGGGGGGTCGACCACGCCGCCTTCCCCACGTTCGACCCGGTCGGCACCACACGGTTCTACCGCGACGTACTGAAGTTCCCCATCGTCCACTCGATCTGCGCGGCCGGCTGGGGGCCGGAGAAGCACCCGGACTTCATCCACTTCTTCTTCGACATCGGCAACGGGGACCGCATCGCGTTCTTCTACTACTTCGGCACGGAGCCGTCCGGCGACCAGAGCGCACCGGGTGACGCCTGGGCCCGGCTGCCGCACGACACCCCGGTGTACTTCGCCAACTCACGTCACCTCGCGATCCACGTCGAGGACGAGGAGGACCTCCTGGAGTACAGGCGCCGGCTGGACGAGTCGGAGTGGCCGGTCGAGATGCAGGTCATGCACGAGACGATCGAATCGATCTACACCCATGACCCGAACGGCTACCTGATCGAGATCACCCGGGCACTGCGGCCGGTCACTGCGCAGGAGGACCTCGACGCTGCGCTCACCATCGACGCCCTGTGCGAGATCGCGCGGGGCGAGGCCCCCTCCATGGACAAACTCCTGACCCGCAAGGCGGAACTCATCGTCGAACGGGCCGCCGCGTGGCAGGACGCCGGGTCCGGGACCGCGGCGGACGGAGCGCGGTCATGACGGCGCGCATCTACGTCCTCGACGTCCCCGAGAACGAGGGCTTCGTCGAGGTGGCCTCCCGGGATCCCCTGCTGGGCGTCGACATGGTCGGCCCGTACCACCGGATCACCGCGCCGGACACGGATATCGTGATCGACCGCCGGGCGACGGGCTGCCGGCACGCCGTCTGGTACAGCGCGGTCGCCGGGATCGAGAACTCGGTCATCGTCCAGCAGGACAAGGACGCGCTGAGGGTGAGCGCCCGATGAGCGCCCCGAGCGAGCAGCGGCTCGGATCGGGCCGCTATGTGGCCCCGGCCGTCATCCCCGGTCACACCGCCGTCTCCGCCCACGAACTGACCACCCACGACGGAGCGAAGGTCGGCGGACTGCTGCGGACAGTGCCGGGCGCCACCACGGTCGCCGTCCTGATGCATCCGCGACAGGACTTCTCGCACCACGTCCTGGTGCCGGAGCTTCTCAGCCGCGGGTACGCGGTGTGGACGCAGAACACCCGCTCGGCCGGCAACGACCTGACGCTGCTGCACGAACAGGCGCTGCTCGACATGGCCGCCGGGCACACCTTCCTGCGTGAGCACGGATTCGAGAAGGTCGTCAGCGTCGGCCACTCGGGCGGAGGGGCACTGGCCGCCTACTACATCGAACAGGCGGCCCTCCCGGCCTCCTGGCGCGACGCGGCGACCCCCGGCGGCAAGCCCGTACCGCTGGCCGAGGCCGGCATGCCCGTGCCGGACGGCCTGCTGCTCATGGCACCGCATCCCGGGCAGGGTCGGCTGCTGATGCGGGTGATCGACCCGTCCGTCGCGGACGAGGCCGACCCGATGTCGATCGACCCGGCGCTCGACCCCTACGACCCGCGCAACGGATTCGCGCCGCCGCCGGTCCCCTCCCGCTACGCTGCCGAGTTCATCGAGACGTACCGCCGTGCACAGCGCTCCCGTGTGGAGCGCATCGACCGGATCGCCCGGGAACGGATCGCCGCCGCGGCCACGGCACGCCACCGCCACGCACGCACCGGAGACCCGCGCGACCGCCGCCGGGCCCTGGCCTCCGGGGTGATCGTCGTGCACCGCACCGATGCCGATCTGCGGGGCGTCGACCTCCACCTGGACCCCAACGACCGCCCCTACGGCTCCCTGTTCGGCCGCCGGCCGGACCTGACCAACTACGGGATCGTCGGCTTCGGCCGCCTCACCACCCCCGAGGCTTGGCTGTCGACCTGGTCCGGCATCTCCAGCCGGGCGGACCTGGTGCGCTGCGCCGCCGGCGTGAACGTCCCCGTCCTGCTGATCGAACTGACCGGGGACCAGGCGTGCTTCCCGGCCGACGCCCGGCACATGACGGACTCCTTCGCCTCCGGAGACGTGACACACATACGGGTGGCGGGCCGCCACTTCGGTGCGCCCCTGACCCAGGGCGCGCCCTCCGGAGCCACGCTGGCGGGCGAGGCCATGGACCCCTGGCTCGGCACACGCTTCCCCGCCGGGGCCCGTGCCTCCCGTCGGCAGACCGACCGCGGGCCGGCCGGCCCGTGACCCCGCATCCGGCCGCCCATCGGGCGGGGACGGCCGGACAGAAGATCAGCCATGGAATCCCATGAGAAGAGCCGTTAAATTGCCGAACATGCCGAACATGCCAAACATGCCGAAAAGCACGGTGTTCGCCCGGTCCACGGGCTCAGCCGGAGAAGAAGGACTCGTCCCCTACCCGGCAGACATATCGGACGCATACCGGGCCGCGGGTTTCTGGAGCGGCAGGACCCTCCCGACGGAGCTGAGAGCCGCAGCGCCCCAGCACGCCGAGCGGACAGCCCTGATCACCCCCGAGCAGACACTCGGCTACCGGGAGCTGTTCGCCGCCGCCGAGAAGTTCGCGGCCGGCCTCGCCGCGTCCAGCGGGCTGCGGCCCGGTGACGCGGTGATGTTCCAGATGGGGAACGTGGCCGAGACCGTGATCGCCTATCTGGGGTGCCTGATGGCCGGGATCCGCCCGGTGTGCACACTGCCCCAGCACGGCGTCCGTGAGATCAGTGTCCTCGCACGGCATGTCGGCGCGCGCGGCCTCATCGCCCAGGCGGACTTCCGGCACGGCAAACTGCCGGAGCACGCCCGCGAGCTGCGGTCCGGCGGCGTGATCGGCGAAATCGTCATCGCCCGCGGCCCGTCCAGCGCACCGGACCTCTCCTACGCCGACATCCTCGGCGCCGGAGAGGGAGCGGATCCAGCCGACCTGCCGTACCACACGCTGGACCCGCGGCAGATCGCCGTCTTCCAGTTGTCCGGCGGCACCACGGGCCTGCCCAAGGTCGCCCCCCGGCTGCACGAGGAGTACGCGTACAACGCGTCGGCCTGGGCCCAGGCCCTCGGCTGGGCTCCGGGCACCACCGTCCTGTACGCCCTGCCCATCATGCACAACGCCGGTATCTCCGTCGCGCTCCAGCCCGCCCTGCTCAGCGGGGCGACGCTGGTGCTGGCACCCTCCGCGGACACCGGCACCCTGCTGGACCTGATCGAGACGACCCGGCCCGACGCCATCCCGCTCGTCCCGCCCGCGCTGGCCGTGCGGCTGCTGGACGAACCCCGCAGCAGACACGCCGACCTGTCCTCGGTCACGGACTTCATCATCGGCGGACAGAAGCTGCCCCCGGAGATCGCCGAGCGGCTGCGCGACGAACTCGGCATCCGGATCCGGCAGAAGTTCGGCATGGCGGAGGGCATGTTCCTGGTGACACCCCCGCACGGATCCGAGCGGATGCGCCACCACACGGTCGGCACGCCGATCTCACCGGCCGACGAGATCCGGATCCTGGAGCCCGGCGGCGATACCGAGGCCGCCGACGGCGAGATCGGCGAGCTGTGCGTCCGCGGGCCGTACACCATCCGCGGTTACTACCGCGCCGAGCAGCACAACGCACACGCCTTCACGGACGACGGCTTCTACCGCACCGGCGACCTGGCACGCCGCCATGCCATCGACGGTATGACCTGCTACTCCATCGACGGCCGGATCAAGGACGTGATCAACCGGGGCGTCGAGAAGATCCACGCCGAGGAAGTCGAAGAACTGATCCTGCGGCACCCGCACGTGGCCGGCGCCGCGCTCGTGGCCATGCCGGACCGCGTCCTCGGCGAACGAGGATGCGCCTATCTCGTTCCGGAACACGATGCGCCGCAGCTCACCGTCGCGGCACTCGGCGATTTCCTGCGCGCCCAGGGGCTGGCCGTCTACAAGCTGCCCGAACGGGTCGAGTACCTGCCGTCGCTGCCCCTGTCCCCGGTCGGCAAAGTAGCCAAGAAGACGCTGCGCGACGACATCGCCGACAGTCTCGCCGGTGAATCGGGGGCGTCTGTCTAGGCGAAGCGGTAGGCGAAGCGGTCGGTGCCGGCGGCTCCGCGACCGGTGCGCCGGCGCACCAGGAGCGAGGCCGCGCGGTTCGCGCTCCGCCCCATGGGCGGGCCGCAGAACCGGGACGGCCCGGACGGCGCCTCGTGACGGGAGGAATGGCCGGGTCCGACGGGCGGCACCGCCGCTGGAGCGGGGGTGGCTGGCGCAGTACTCGTTCGACCACGGCGAGAGCGGCCGTCTCTGCGGTCGCCTCCGTGTCTGCGCTGTCGCGGGCACGGGGGGGCGCCTCCGTGGCTGCGCTGCCGCAGGCACCGGGTGGCGCCTCCGTGGCTGCGCTGCCGCAGGTACCGGGGGGACGAAGCAGCGTCCCTTGGGAAGTGCGGATGGGTCCGCCCGCGCGCCCGATATCCGGCGTCAACTGTCCTTGAGCATGCCCTCCAGACGGTCGAGGTCCTCTCGGAGCAGGCCGACCATGTAGGAGACGCCTTCGGTTCCCGAGGGGGCCCGGTTGGCAAGCAGACCGCCCAGGGCGATGTCGGTGAGCCCTGCGGCCACCAGTTCGGGGGTGGCCGCACCGGCACCGGTGCGACGCGGGTACCAGAAGGCGACCCAGTTCGCGACCCCGAGGAGGCTGAAGGCCGCCAGCTCCGGATCCACGGGCCGGCACGAGCCTTCCTTGACCGCCTGGGAGACCAGATCCTTCAGCGAGGCCAGGGTCTGCCTGCGGGCCTGGAGATGCTGTTCGGCAAGCGGCTGCGGCAGCGCACCCTCACTGGTCAGCAGGAGCCGGAAACGCTGCGGGTGCCGTGCCACGATCAGGGCCATGTTCGTGACGGCCTCCCGCAACCTGTCGATCGCGGGCCGGGAGTCGGGCTGCGCGAGCCGCTGCACATCCTGGGAGGTGGGCAGGGTGAAGCCCTGGACAAGGGTCTCCAGCAGCTCGTCCTTGTTGCGGATGTAGTGATAGACGCCCGTGCGAGTGAGGCCGACCGCCTCCGCCAGTTCCCCGAGTGAGGTACCGGCCACCCCTTTGCGGGCAAAGAGCTGCTCGGCCGCTTCCATGAGCCGGTTCATTACCATCTCGTGCCGAGCAGGGCTCCGCGTCGTGGGCTTAGACATACCCGGCATTAAAGCGGTCATCGGGAAGCTTGTCAGACCCTTGACTCGACAAGGTCGTCCAAAGAGCGACGTTCATCGCGTGTGCCTGGCGGCACCGGACCGCCCGCCTCGATGCGCCCGCGCGGCGTTTCAGGCCGACCGCCCGAGCATCCCCAAAATTAGTCACACATGTGAAACTATAGACGATGACGTCGACCTCCCGTCGACCTCCCGTCGATCGGTCGGCTGGCGGAACCTGGGGGCCGACCGAAGGGCGCCGCAACGCGTCGAAGGGGGAACTGGCAGACCTGGGTACAACGGGGCCCGTGCCACCCGTCCGCAGGCCCTCCGGCGGGGGCTTTATTGGTGACAGCGGCACAGACCGGAAACGCCGCGAAGACCCTGATGGGAGCAGACGATGAGCAACAAGACGGCCAGCGAGCGGTTCGACGTGGTGGTCGTGGGCGGCGGGTCGGCCGGAGCGGTACTGGCCAACCGGCTGTCCACGGACCCCTCACGGTCGGTGCTGCTGCTGGAGGCCGGCCGGGCATACCCGCGCGGCCAGTACCCCGAGATACTGCTCGACTCGGCCAAGGTGGGCGGCGACGCCGAGCACGACTGGGGCTACGTCGCCAGGATCGGAGCGACCGACGCCGAGATCCCCGCGCTGCGCGGCAAGGCCCTCGGGGGAAGTTCCGCGGTCAACGCGGCGGTCGCGCTGCGCGCCCGCCCCGCGGACTTCGCCGCCTGGACGGCCCGCGGCGTGAGCAACTGGTCCTTCCAGGAGGTGCTCCGGACCTACCGCCTCCTGGAGAACACCTCCTCCGGGGACGACGCCTTCCACGGCCGCAGCGGCCCCTTCCCGATCCACCAGCAGACCTACGAGGAACTCACCCCGTCCCTGAGGGCGTTCATCGACGCCTCGGACCACCTCGGCCTCACCCGCATCACCGACCCGAACGCCGACAAGCAGAACGGTGTGGCGCCCTACCCGTTCAACATCGTCTCCGGCGTCCGCCAGAACACCGGCCTCGCCTACCTGACCGAAGAGGTCCGCAACCGGCCGAACCTCACCATCCTGGGCGGCAAGCAGGCCGACAGGCTCCAGATCACCGCGGGCAGGGCCACCGGCGTGCGGACCGTCGACGGCACCCTGTACGAGGGCGGCGAGATCATTCTCTCCGCCGGGGCCTACGGCAGCGCGGGCATCCTCATGCGGTCCGGCATCGGAGTCGCCGGTGACCTGGCCGACCACGGTATCGAGGTCGTGGCGGATCTCCCGGTCGGCCGGCGGTTCCAGGACCACCCCTTCTTCTACAACGCCTACGCCCTGAGCCCCGAAGCCCGGGACATGACGCCGGCGGGCGGGGCCATCGTCTGGACGGGCTCGTCCCTGGCCGGGCCGGACGAACTCGACCTGCACATCTCGGCCACGCACCTCATCGACCCGAGCTACAGCCCGACGGGCGGAGCCATCGTCCTCGCCATCGCCGTGGTCCGGCCCGAGTCCATCGGCTCCGTGAAACTGCGCAGCGCCGACCCCGCGGACGCCCCGGTCATCGACTACAACTTCCTCGCCACTCCCCGAGACCGCCGCCGTATGCTCGAAGGGGTCAAGCTCAGCCGGTCGATCGCCCGTACCGACGCCTTCGCCGCTGTCCTGGCGGGGGAGCTGACCCCCGGCGACGATGTCCGCGCCGATGCCGAACTCAGCAAGGCCATCCGCGGGAACCTGGCCAGCTATCACCACCCCACCTCGACGGTGCCCATGGGCGGCCCCGACGACCAGTGGGCCGTCGTCGACGGCTACGGCTCGGTGTACGGCGTGGACAACCTCCGCGTGATCGACGCCTCCATCTTCCTCGAAGCGCCCTCGACCGCCACCAACCTCACCACGATCATGGCCGCCGAGCACATCTTCCGGCAGGCCCTGAACCGCTGAGGCGGGGCAAACGGGCCGGTGTGTCCGGGGCAGGCACCCCTGCCCACCGCCGGACACACCTGCCCGGCGCCTTCCCGCACCGGCCCCCTCCCGCACCGGCCCCTTCCCGCACCGGCCCCCTCCCGCACCGGCGCCCGAGCAGAGCGGCCAGTGCCACAAGGTCCTCCCCCGCAGCACCGCACCCACCCGCCAGGAGAACGGACGGACAGCGATGGCATCCATCGACACCAACAGGGAACTCCGCGACTTCCTGCGCGCTCGACGCGGACAACTGCGGCCCCAGGACGTAGGACTCACGGGCTCCGAGAGTGTCCTCGGCTCCCCGAAGTCCCGGCGCGTCCCGGGCCTGCGGCGCGAGGAGATAGCCCAGTTGGCCGGAGTGAGCGTCGACTACTACGCCCGCCTGGAGCAGGGCCGCGCACGCCATGTCTCGCAGAGCGTCCTGACCGCGGTGGCGGACGCCCTCCGGCTCAACGAAACCGAGCGCGCCTACTTCCACGCCCTGGCCGCCCCCCACACCGGCCCCGCCCCACGGTCCGGGCTGTCGCCGCTGCGGGTCCGGCCCGCCGTCCACCGCATGCTGGAGGAATTCAACTCGCCCGGACTCGTCCTGGGGCGGGGACTTCAGATCCTGGCCATGAACCGGCTGGCCCGCTCCTTCCTCTTCGACATGGAGGCGGTACCTGCCAAAGACCGCAATCTCGCCAAGTGGACCTTCCTCGCGCCCGAAGCACGGAGCCGCTACGGGGACTGGGAGTCCGCCGCCTCGGACCTCGCCGCCGTACTGCGCGCGGAGGCCGGCGCCCACCCCAACGACCGCTACCTCGGCGATCTGGTCGGAGAACTCGCGACCAAGAGCCGCGAGTTCTGCCACATGTGGGCCCAGCACACGGTCTCCGCATGCCTGAGCGGCACCCTGCGTATCGAGCATCCAGAGACAGGAACCGTCGAAGTCGACTACGAAGCCCTTCACCTGCCCGAAGAGCAGGACCAGAAGCTGGTTCTCTACGTCGCCGCCGAAGGCTCCCGGTCCGCAGATGCCCTCCGGCTCCTCGCCAGTTGGTACACGCCCGCGCCGGACCGCGGCAGCATGGCATCAGACTCCGGGGCGGCGGGACTCGGGCAGACGCGCCCGGAGGCATGACACGCGGGCTCCCTCTCGAACTCGTCTGACACTGGGGAAGGGGGCGCTGCTCTGCGAATCCAAGGACGGAGTTCGACGGTCCAGTCCACAACAGGTCCGCGAGCGGGCCCCGCGGACACCGTACGGACCGCCCTGGACGGGCGGGCCCCGCCCCAGGGTGAGACGGTGACCAGTTCCACGTGCGCCGTGGTGATGGTCACCCCGTCAGGGATCTCCGGGTCGCCCCGTCGGTAGGCGCGTAGGACGGGCCGGTCGGCGCCCCGTCGGCACGCGCGCAGGACGGGCCGGCCGACGGTGCGGGCCTCGCGGTCACGGAGCCTGCCGTACGGCGACGGCGCCCGATCTACTCCCTGGTCGGCATTGCTGTCCGGCTGTCACGTCCAGTCCTGTTCAGCCTCAGCCCGCCACCTCGCTGACGGGCGAGTCGAACGCCGCCGTCGTGGTACCGGCGCCCGGTGAGGATCCCGAGGTGCCATGGACCTGTCCCACATCACCTTCCTGGAGGACCCCACCGAATCGCAGGCAGGGACAGCAGCGCACCGAGGTGGAGAGCCGTTCCGGGTATGGATACGGAAGCCGGGAGCGTCGGCGCAGGCGCCCGTACGCCACCCGTTCAACCGGACGTGATCGGAGAGGGAGAACATGGCGGAACCCACCGCGGAAGAGGTCAAGGAATTCAAGGCGAGGCTCGTTGCCTGGGATGCGGCGAAGAAGGCCGGGAAGGACCCGGGCCCGCTGACCCTCCTGGACGGAACCCAGATTCCGGCCGACGAGGAGTACATCATCGTCCGCGACGACGAGATCCAGGGAGTCATCGACTGAGAACCCGTCCCCAGCCCCCGGAGCGGGATCGCGGCAGGCCGGGCGCAGGCGCTCGGGCTTCCCAGGAACTCGTGGAGGGCTTGGCGGACCGCGTCGAAGGGCGGCTACGGGAGGGACAGCGGGGAAAGCCCCGGTCAGGCCCCGTGCACCCGGGACCTCGGAGTACGGGGCCTATGGACAGGTGTGGAGCAGTTCGCGGCGGGCGGTGGCGAGGGTGCGCCAGCGGGTGAGGGCGGTGGTTTCGCCGTCGGGCCAGCGGGGCGGGGGGGCCGTCGGGGTGACGGAGATCGGCTGTGAAGCGGGCGAGGTCGGTTTCTGGAGCGCCGCCGTGGTCAGCCGCTTCGCGGTCGTGGCGGTCTGCTCCCGGGGCCGAAAACCATATCCGCTGTTCGACTGCGGTCCGCGAGGATGTCTTCCTGTGAACCATGTACTGTGCGGCCTCGCCGTCAATGAGGCTCTGCCCTTCGAACTGGTCGGGCGCCTGATCGCGGTCGCGGACGAGGACATCGCCCATGGCCTCGCCGGCCGCGCGGACCTCACCCGCGAGCAGGCGGCCGACCTGGCCGCGCGGGTCGAGGAGAGCGCTGTGCGGCTCGTGTACGAGGGCCGGCTGACCGCTGCGGACATCAACCCCCTCACACAGCCGCACGCCGCGCTCGCGCTGCTGGACGAGGCCGCCGGCGACCCGGAGTGGGCGCGGCTCTTCGCCCGGGACCCCGACGCCGGTCGCCGGGCGAAGCTCGCCGCCTGTCCCGGGCTTCCGGCCGATGTGAGGGAGACGCTCGCCGCCGACCCGGACGTACAGGTCGTCGCGGAACTCGCGTTGTGGACCACGGGGGACCTGGCGGCCCGTCTCGCGCGCCACCCGCATGCCGGGGTCCGCCGCGCGGTGGCGGCCAACGAGGCGACACCACCGCAGGTCCTGGCCATGCTGATCACCGGCGAGGGGCTGCCGCCTGCGGAGCGGTGCCCGGTCTGCGAGGGCGAGGCGACTCCGTACCGGCACGATCCGTACCGGCACGATCCGTCCCGTCCGCGGCTCGAATGGGACCTGCGGCCGGGTGCCTCGTGCGCCGGCTCGCACGGATCCACCCTCCACGAGCTGGCGGAGCAGGCACTGCGGAACCCCGCCACACCGGTCGGTGCTCTCCTCGGGTTCACCGACCACCCCTCGCCGCTGCTGCGCTGCCGGCTCGCCGCCCGCCCCGACCTGCCGCCGGAGTCAGCGGCGCGGCTCAGCGGTGACCCCGTGCCGGGCGTTCGGGCCGAGCTCGCGGAGAACCCGGCGATCGGCGACGCCCTGATCCGTGTGCTGGCCGCCGACCGGGGCCACGACGTGCAGCGCAGACTGGCGCACAACCCCCGTGTGCCGCTCGATGTCCTCTCCGGTCTGGCCGCCGTCACCAGGATCGGCCCGTCCCTGCTGCCGCGGATCGCCGCCGCTTCTCCCTCCGAGACCGAGGAGCTGTCCAGGTCGTCGCATCCGGTGATGCGCATGCTCCTGGCCGAACGGCGGGATCTGCCGGCCGGGACCCGCAACGCGCTGGCCGACGACCCCGACGCGAAGGTGGTCGGGTCCATCGCGCCGCACCCCGGCCTCTCGGAGACCCGACTGCGGTCCATGGTCGAACGCCACGGAGTCCGGGTCGTCGCCAAGGTGGCGGCCAACCCCGGGGCCCCGCCCGCCCTGCTGGAGGACCTGACCGGACACATACCGCCTGTGCGGAAGGCACTGCGTGAGATCGCCCGGCACCCCAACGCGACCGGCCCGGCACTGCTCGCCTGTCTGGCTGACAGGCAGACACGGCGGGTCGCGGCAGGACACCCGGCCCTGCCGCCGGAGGCCATCGTCGAACTGCTCGCCGACCACGACGGGCTCGTGGTGGAAGCCGCCGCCGCCAACCCGTCCCTGCCACCGGCCGTCATGGCGGAGCTGATACCCGAGCCCACCAGGACATAGATGCAGGAGATAGGTGCAGGAGATAGGTGCAGGAGATAGGTGCAGGAGATGGATCCGGCACAGCGCCACCACCCGGCCAAGCCGATCACCCCACGGAAACAGCGGGGCAAAACCGGACTCGGATCCACCCATCAAGCCTCAACGCACGGCCGCGTGAAGGTGCCGCACAAGCATGCGGGCGGGGGGCTTGGCTTGCTGCCCGGTACACGGGGTTGCTGTTCGGTGCGGTGGTGTTCGGTCATCACGGTGGTCTGCCCGGTATGGACAGGCCGCGGAGGGAGCCGGTGGAGGAAGGCGGGGCCGGGCGGGGACTCGCCGTATCCACCGTGCCGGGCCCGAGGGGCGCCGGTGGCCGGGCCGCGCGACCCACCGTGCACACCGCATGACCCGCGCCCGCCCGCAGGCGTGGGCCCCGCGGCGGCTTGTTGGTCAGGGCTGGTCGTCGGCCGGGAGACCGACCCCGCCCAGGACGGTGAGGTCCGTGCGGTGCGGTGGGGCCGACAGCAGCGCAAGGACGTCTGCGGGGGCGGGACCGCCGGCGGGCGACGGGGCGGCGAGGGCGGCCTGCGCACTGGAGTCGTCCCGCCAGACTTCGGTGACGTGCACGGTGTCCGGATCGGCTGTGTCCCGGCTGATCAGGTAGAGCTCACAGCCCGGGAAACCGCGCAGCCCCTGCGCCACCCGCAGCAGGACAGCGGCGAGTTCGCCGCCTCTGCCCGCATGCGCCGTCATGGTCATCAGTCTGCCGATCATGCTCAGACCAGGGTGGTGATGCAGAACGGGTGGCCCGCGGGATCCAGCAGGACCCGCCACCGGCCGGGTTCCGGCTGGACCGCCGGCTCGACGGCACCCTGGGCGAGCAGCCAGGTCTGGGCGGCATCCAGGTCATCCACGCCCAGTTCGATGTGGGCCTGCTTCTCCTGGGAGGGGTCGGGCCAGGTGGGGCGTCGGTAATCGGCCAGGCGGCTGAACCCCAGTCCGGCCGAGCCCTCCCGGCCGAGCAGGACGAAGTCGTCAGTGGAGTAGACGACGGGCAGTCCCAGGGCGTCGCCGTAGAAGCGGGCCAGTTCGGCGGGGTCCGGGCAGTCGAAGGTGACGGCCGCGTAGCGGATCGCGGGTGCGGATGCCTTTCCAGTGCTCATGGGACAGACGCTACGACGGGACCAGGACAGTTTCCGTCCTGGTCATCCGGGACACTTCACGATGTGATCAGCACTTCGGCCCGCCTCCTGCGACTTGTCTCACTGCTGTCCGCGCGGCCCTCGTGGACCTGCGCTGAGCTGGCCGGCCGGACGGCGGTCACCGAGCGCACGGTGCGCCGGGACATCGCCAGGCTCCGGGAACTCGGCTACGGCGTCGAGTCCGACCCCGGGCCCTGGGGCGGTTACCGCCTCAGGGCCGGAAACCGGGTCCCGCCCCTGATCCTCGACGACGAAGAGGCACTCGCCGTGGCCGTCGGACTGCGTGAGGCAGCACTCAGCGGCGTTCTCGGCGGCGACCAGGCCGCGCTGTCAGCGCTGCTGAAACTGCGCCAGGTCCTTCCCCCACGGATCGCGGACCGGCTCGGCGAGATGGACGCCGCCTTCGTGCACACCCCCAGGCCGGACGAGCCGCAGATCACGCCGGGCATGCTGCTGGAACTGGCCACCGCGTGCCGCCGGGGCGAGCGCACCCACCTCTCCTACCGCGACAGGGAAGGCAGGGCCACCACCCGGGAGACCGACCCGTACCGTCTCGTGCACACAGGACGCCGCTGGTACCTCGTGGCCCGGGATGTGACACGGGGCGAGTGGCGGACCTTCCGGGCGGACCGGGTGGTCCACCTACACCCGACCGGGCATGCTGTGGAACTCCTCGACCCGCCCGACCCGGTCCTGCTCGTCTCCCGGTCCATCGCAGCCGGCACCTACCCGCTCCATGCGACCGTCCGTCTCCCGCTGCCCATGGACCAAGCACTGCGGCTCGTCCCGCCGACGGTCGGCACTCACCGCCAGGACGGCCCCGACGCCACCGTCATCGACATCGGCGGCCCCGACGCGGACGCACTCGCCAGATACCTGCTCAGCCTCGCCACCGAATTCCAGGACGTGGCAGCCCCTCGTGGCCGGGGTGGTCTCGGAGAGCGTATGGCCGCCGGTGACGGGTGCGCCGACGACTTGGCGAGGGTCACGGCCGGCTCTCCACCCTTACCGACGGACAACGCGCTCCGGCGCCTCGACTTCATCACCGGGGCAGGTCTTGATACGGCGCGCCCGCCGTGCTCGCAGCGCCTGGGCGGGGAGCACGGCGGGTGGGGGTCACCCCGTGCCGGGCGGGGCCGGCTCAGACGTCGGGCTCGTCCGGGTCTCGGTGTTCGGTGAACTCGTGGCCCCAGTAGCTGGTGGCGTCGTAGCGGGCCGGCGTCCATGTCGTGTCGTCGATGAGTCTGCCGCCGTAGCCGTACTCGACCTGGAAGCCGGACGGTGTCTTCGAGTAGAAGGACAGCATCTCGTCGTTGGTGTGCTTGCCGAACTCCATGGTGATCGGTGCCGCACCGCCCCGGGCCCTGCTCCAGGCCCGTCCGACGTGATCGAGTTCGTCCACCTCGAACATCAGGTGCCCCACCCCAGGGGGGAGGCCGGGTGCGACGGCCCAGGCGATGGAATGGTGCCGCTCGTTGCAGTGCGCGAAGGTGGCGCTCATGCCGGGACCGAAGTCGATGTGGTCGCTGAGCCGGAAGCCGAGGATGTCGAAGTACAGCTTGGCGTGGGCCGCTTCGTCGCGGACGAACTGGAAGACATGACCCATGCCACCCGTGCCGGTGACGAACCCGGCGCCGGTCGGGGAGGTGAAGCGGTCGGCGGCCTCCCGGGAGCCCCAGAAGAGTTCGAGCCGCTGGCCGTCGGGATCGTCGAACTCGGCCAGTCCGCTGACCCCGCGCCGCGCCGCCGCCTCGCCGCCGAGCCGCTTCACGGCGTAGCCGCCGTCCTCCAGGGCCCGGGTGAGCGCGTCGAGTTCACGCGGTCCCCGGACCTCCCAGCCGATCGCGGCGACGGCGTCCCGGTCCGCGCGGCGGATGTCCAGTCGGTACGCCTTGTGGTCGATCCGCAGCACGAGCCTGTCGGCCGTGTCCACGGCGGACTGCATCCCGAGCAGGCCGCAGGCGTACTCCTGCCACGCCCCGAGGTCCGTCGCGTCGACGACCACATAGCCCAGACCCGTTACCTCAGCCATCGTTCTCTCCACTCTCCACTCTCCACTCTCCACTCCCGACTCTGTGTGCGACGTGCGGTGGTGATCCATGTCCCGGGTTCACCGGGCGGTGACGAAGTCGGCCACGAGGCGGTTGAACTCGTCCGCGTGCTCCAGTTGGAGCCAGTGACCACAGCGGTTGATGAGGACCAGCCGGGAATCCGGGATCAGGGAGAGCAGCCTCAGGGACCCCTCGGGGTACATGACCCGGTCGTCGCGGCCGTGCAGGAGCAGGGTCGGGGTCCGGATGCTCTCGACCTCCTCGATGGTGCTGGCCGCGATGCCCCTGGGGAAGCCGGAGAGGAAGTTGACCAGGTGGTCGGGACGCTTGCGGGCCGCCTCCGAGCGCTGCCGGATCAGTTCGTCGGTCGCGAAGGCGGAGTCGTAGGTCATGACGTCGACGAGTGCGCGCATGGCCTCCGGGGACGGGTCCTCGCAGGCCCGGACGAGGATCTTCAGTCCCTCGCTCAGTCCACCGCCGGGCGCGAGGACGGCCGGCCCCGGCGCTCCCGCCCCCATGGCGACCAGGTGGGAGATGCGGTCCGGGTGGAGGGCGGCGAACTTGATCGCTGTCAGTCCGCCCATCGAGTTGCCGATCAGGGCGGCCTTCTCGATGCCGAGCGCGTCGAGGAGTTGCAGCGCGGCGTCCACATGGTCGCGCCGGGCGGACTCGACGGGGTCCGAGTCGCCCCAGCCGGGCATGTCGGGGGCGATCACCCGGAACCGGTCGGCGAGTGCGGTGAGGTTCGGGCCGAAGTTGCTCCAGCCGGTGGCGCCCGGGCCACTGCCGTGGAGCAGCAGCAGGGGATGGCCCTCGCCCGCCTCGTGGTAGTGGATCTTCCAGTCCTTGGTCCGGACGGACCGGCTGGTTCCCTGGGCTGTCAGTTTCTGTGGCACGGGTGTCTCCTCGTCGCGGGCGCGTCCGTCCGCCGGGCTCTGCGGCGGTACCGCCGAGACTCCACCGCGCGGCGGGTCCCTGACAGCGCGCGGTTCCGCCCCGCTGAACACACCTCATGGGATTCCCGCGCGCGGGCGGCGCCGGGGGGGAGCGAGCCGCTCGCAGCAGGTGAGCGAGTGCGCGCACTCTTGACACGCATTCCGGCGCGTGGCTTGATTACCGGCATGTAAATGAGCATTTACATGCTGCCCCGCTCAGCGGAAGTGGTGATCTCGATGAGCAGCGCGGTCAGTGATCTGTCCGGAAGCTCAGCCGCGAAAGTGCTGGTCTGCTGGACGCGTTCCGAGGCCCCAAGGGCCTCCTGGGCGTCACGGAGCTGGCGCAGACGGTGGGAGTTCCCAAGTCGACCGCACACCGCCTCCTGTCGGTCATGGTGGCGGGCGGGTTCGTCCGCAAGGTCGGCAACCGGTACTCCCTGACGGAGCGGCTCTTCGAGGTCGCCAACCGGGCGGGCTCGCCCGCCATCCGCTCGACCGGACTGCGGCGGCGCGCGATGCCGTATCTGACAGAGCTCCAGGCACGCAGCGGCGACACCGTCCATCTGGCGACGCTGAGTGGTACGGATGTCCTCTACCTGGAGAAACTCTTCGGTCATGACACCGGGAGCGTCGCCACCTCGGTCGGGGCCCGCCGGCCGGCCCACGCGACGGCGCTCGGCAAGGCGATGCTGGCGTTCAGCCCCGACGCCCGGGACGCCTTCCTGGCGCGGGGGCCGCTGCCCCGCTTCACCTGCCGCACCCTGCACACGGAGGACCGGCTGGCCCGTGCGCTGGAGCGCGTCCGTGACGAAGGGCTCGCCCACGACGACGGTGAACTCCAGGAGAGCCTGTGGTGCGCCGCCGTTCCCATCCTCGACCCCGTGACGGGCACCGCCGTGGCGGCCGTCTCGGTCTCCTCGTTCCGCGCCCGGGTCGGGGGACGCTGCGCCACGGCGTTGCTGGCCCTGTCGCGCGACCTGTCCCGGGCCACCGGCTGAGCGTTCCGCCCCGCTGAACATCGCGGTTGGGGCGGCCCGGTCCGGCCGGAAAGCTGTTCCCCGCAAGAACCACCCATCCGGCCACCCATCCGGCCGCCCATCCGGGCCGCACAGATGGCCGCGCACATGGGCCGCGCACACCGGCCCTGCGCAGGGGCCGCACACATGGGCCGTACGTACATGAGCCGCACACATAAGCCGCAGACATGAGCCCGACACATGAGCCGCACACAATTCAGGACGGGAGGGACCCCATGATGGATCTCGACGGTCTCGTCGACCCCGACCGGGGATGGAACAGCCCTCGGATCTATACGGATCCAGACATCTACGAGCGTGAACTCGAATTCGTCTTCGGGCGCAGTTGGCTGTTCCTCGCCCATGACTCTCAACTGCCGAAGCCGGGCAGTTTCGTCCAGACGTACATGGCCGAGGACCCGGTGCTCGTGGTCCGGCAGCGGGACGGCTCGGTGAAGGCGTTCCTCAACCAGTGCCGCCACCGCGGAATGCGGATCTGCCGGGCGGACACGGGCCTCAGCAAGACGTTCACCTGCACGTATCACGGATGGTCCTACGACCTTGAGGGCAACCTCATCAATGTGCCGCTGGAGGAGCGCGCCTACCACGGGCAGATCGACAAGTCCCGGTGGAGCGCCCGCAAAGTGCCGCGCATCGCGCACCACAAGGGGTTCTATTTCGGCACCTGGTCGGAGGAGACACCGGAATTCGAGGACTATCTCGGAGACATGGCCTTCTTCTTCGACGCCCTGGCGGACCGCTTCGACGCCGGGCTGGAATTCGTGCCGGGCACCACGAAATGGGTCATCGACTGCAACTGGAAGTTCGCGAGTGAGCAGTTCGGCGGCGACATGTACCACGTGCCCGTCTCCCATGCCTCGGGGATGCTGGCCCTTTCCGATGGTCCCGGCGACGACCAGCCGACGGCGGACCCCGCGTGGCCGGGGCGGCAGTTCAGCGGGAACGGGCACGGCTCCGGCGGTTTCTTCATGCCGATGATCACCGTCCCCCCGGAGAACGAGTTCCGCCGGGAGGCGTACGAGTGGCTGGTCGGCCGGGAGGAGGAGATCGTCCGCCGCATCGGGATGGACCGCGCCCTCAAGGTGAGCAACCACCACACGATCTTCCCTAACCTCTCCTGGCTCAATGTCGGCGGATTCCAGACCATGCGGGTCTGGCATCCGCGCGGGCCGGGTTCGATCGAGGTGTGGGCGTGGACCTACGTCCCCAGGGACGCGCCGCCGTCCGTGCGGACCGAGATGCGGCGCTGGACGCAGAACGGCTTCAGCCCCGCGGGCTCGTTCGAAACCGACGACGGCGAGAACTGGACCGAGATCCAGCGGATCCTGCGCGGATTCCAGGCCCGGCGGAGCCGCTTCCACACCGGTATGGGCCTCGGCTTCGAGGAACGCGATGCGCACGGCCTTCCGGGCCTGTCGAACGACGTGTACGCGGAGACGGCGGCGCGCGGCTTCTACCGCCGCTGGCACGACCTGGTGAGCGGCAGGCCCTGGGCCGGTATCCAGGAGGCGGACCGGGCCCGTGAGGCCGCCGTGTCCCCCACGAGGCAGGGATGAGCGCGCCATGACCACCGCCGACCGCAGCACACCGTCCGCCCTCCCGGCCCCGGCCCCGGCTCCGGCCCTGCGCACCGTCGATGTGCAGACCCAGCACCTGGTCGAGCAGTTCCTCTACGCGGAGGCCGAACTCCTCGACCAGCACCGGTACGAGGAGTGGATCGACCTCTTCACCGAGGACGTCCACTACTGGCTGCCCACCCGGATGACCAGGACCCATCGCGAACGGCACCGCGAGATCGCGGGCCGGAACGAGAGTGCCGTCATCGACGACAACCACTACTACCTGGCCGGCCGTGTCCGCCGCTACACCTCCGGTGTCTCCTGGACCGAGGAGCCGCCCTCGCGCACCCGCCGTCTTCTCACCAATGTCCGGATCGGCCCTGGTCCCCGGGCCGGTGAACTCGACGTCGTGTCCAACTTCTCCGTCTACCGCAGCCGCCTGGAGCGGCACGAGGACTGGTTCGTCGGCGAGCGCTTCGACATCCTGCGCCCCACGGATCCGGCGACCGGCGGCTATCCCTTCCGGATCGCCGCCCGCAAGATCGTCCTGGAGCAGACCACGCTCCTCTCCCCCAGTCTGAGCATCTTCCTGTGAGCGCCACGCACCCGAACCCGGTCGCGGGCGCCCCGGCCGACCTGCCCGGCCGGAGGTGGATACGGGCCTGCACGCTGGCGGAGCTGCCCGAGGACGAGGGCCTCAGGCTGAGCACGGTACCGGTGACCTCGGTGTTCGCCACCGAGAGCGGCATCTTCTGCATCGACGACACCTGCACCCACGACACGTCCTCCCTCGCCGACGGCTGGATCGAGGGCTGCGTCGTCGAATGCGTCCTGCACATGGCCCGGTTCGACCTGCGCACCGGCGATGTCGTGTCTCCCCCGGCGCGAAGGCCCGTGAGCACCCATCCCGTCGCCTGTGTGGACGGCGTCGTCCTGGTCGCTCTCCCGGCCGCCTACCTTGTGAAGGAGCAATCACCGTGACGACCCCGGGAAGACTCGACGGCGTCTGTGCCGTCGTCACCGGCGCCGGTTCCGGTCTGGGACGGGCCATCACCGAGCGGTTCACCGCCGAGGGAGCCCATGTCCTCGCCTTCGACCGCTCCGAGGACAAGCTCATCGCCCTGACCGAGGACCTGGGCGACCGGGTGCGCGCGGTGACCGGCGATGTCACCCGCTACGAGGACAACGTCCGCGCCTGTGAGGCCGCCCTCGACTGGCGGGGCCGGCTCGACACCTTCGTCGGCAACGCCGGTCTGTGGGACTTCGGCCGCTCGCTCGCCGAGAGCGATCCGGAGGACCTCACGGCCGGATTCGACGAGCTGTTCGCGGTCAATGTGAAGGGCCTGCTGCTCGGCGCGAAGGCCGCCTTCCCCGCGCTGCGGACCTCACGGGGATCCCTCATCTGCACGCTCTCCAACGCGGCCCTGTACCCGCGCGGCGGAGGCCCCCTGTATGTGGCGTCGAAGCACGCCGGGGTGGGTCTGGTCAGACAGCTCGCCTACGAACTCACGCCGGAGATCCGCGTGAACGCCGTCGCCCCCGGCGGCATGGCCACCGATCTGCGCGGGCCCTCGGCGATGGGACTGGCGGCGACCTCCATCGAGAACGCGTACCCGGTCAAGGACCTCATGCGGACCGTCACCGCCCTGCGCATCGATGTCGAGCCCGAGGACTACGTGGGTGCGTATGTGCTCCTCGCGGCGCGACGGGAGTCCGCCACCGTGACCGGCACGGTCATCGACGTCAGCGGCCTCGGGACTCCCCCGAGGCCCGCGGAAGCCTGACTCCTCGGTGGCGGGCGCCGGCCACCGGGGTCCGCCACCACCATCCCCTCACCCCTCCCCCTGAGGACAGCCATGCCCAGAACCCATCATGTGATCGTCGGCGGAAGCATCGCCGGGGTGTCGGCCGCCACGGCGATGCGGCAGCACGGCTACGACGGCGGGATCACCGTGATCGACTCCGAGCCACCGCTCCCCTACGAACGGCCGCCCCTGTCCAAGCCGGCGGCCCCGGAACGGCCGACCCGCCCCATTTTTCCCGCCGAGCACTACGCCGAGCAGGGCATCGACCTGCTGCTGGGAACCCCGGTCCGGCGACTGGACGGCGACCGGCGCAGGGTCGAACTCGGCGACGGGCAGAGTCTGCCGGCCGATCAGGTACTCCTCGCCACCGGCGTGCTCTGCCGGAGCCTCGGCGTCCCCGGCGAGGACCTCGTGGGCGTCCACGCCCTGCGCACCGCCGAGAACGCCCGGAAGCTCTTCGCCTCCCTCGCACACGGCGGCCCCCTCGTCGTGGTCGGCGGCGGCTTCATCGGCCTCGAAGTCGCCGCCGTGGCACGGACGGCGGGCCTGGACGTGACGGTCGTCGAAGCGGGTGAACATCCCCTCCAGGGCCCGCTGGGCCCGGCCGTCGCCCGACTCGTGACCCGGCGGCACGAGGCGAGAGGCGTCCGGATCATCACGCGCGAGACCGTCCGGTGCTTCACGGGGTCCGGGGCGGTGGAGGAGGTCGTCCTGTCCGGGGGCCGACGCCTCCCGGCGGCCACCGTGGTCGTGGGCGTCGGCGTGCGCCCGAACGACCGGCTGGCCCGCGAGGCCGGTGTCACCTGCCTCGACGGGATCGTGGTCGACCGGCACGGACGCACCGACCGGCCCTGGCTCTGGGCCGCCGGCGATGTGGCGAGCCGGACGCACCCGGCCCTGGCCGGACGGGGCAGGATCGAGCACTGGGACGCGGCCATGCGCCACGGGCAGAGCGTGGGAGCCGGTCTGGCCGGCCGGCCGTCCACCGACTCCACCACCCCCTACTTCTGGTCCGACCAGTACGGCACGTCCCTCCAGATGTTCGGCCGGGCCGGGTCCCGGGACCAGGTGGTCCTGCGATCGGGGGCGAGCCCCGAACGCTTCCTCGCGTACTGGCTCCGCGGTGACCGGCTGGTGGCCGTCGCCGGTCTCGGCGACCCAAGGGCGGTCCGTGTCGCCAGGGCCGTCATGGAGGCGGGCAAGCCGGTATCCGCGCAGGCCCTGGCCGAACCGGCCACCGATCTGCGGCAACTGATCCGCCCGGGGCGCCGTCCGGGCGTGTGACAGACTCGTGGACATGGACGAGGCAGGTTCACCGCGGACCGGACGGGCGAAGGGAACCACCCGGCCCCGGAAGCGGACGACGCAGCGGGTCAAGGACTCGGCCGCTACCCGGGACGACATCTTCCGCGCCGCGTCGAAACGATTCGCCGAACGCGGCTTCGCCCATGTGACGCTCCAGGAGATCGCGGACGACGCCGGTGTCACACCGGCCCTGGTCAATCGCTACTTCGTCTCCAAGCGTGCGCTGTTCGAGCTGGTGGGGGCCCAGGCCCAGGAGAGACACCCCTACGACTGGGACCCGAAGGCGACGCCCGAGGAGATGGCGGAGAGGTTCTTCCACCACTGGCGGGACCCCGCCGGCCGCGAACCCGCCCTCGCCCTCGTCCGGTCCATCGATCTCGACAACGGCGCCCTGCTCCGCCGCGAGCTGATCAAGCGCATCCGGGAGCCCGCCCGCGACCGGCTGGAGGGCGACCCGCACATCGAGGCCAAGACCCGGGTACTGGAATCCCTGGTCATGGGCTTCGGCCTGTTCGGCACGGGAGCACTGGTGGGCGAGGAGTACGACGAGCCCTCGCCCGAGGACGACGTGATCGTCGGACTTCTCGGCCGCATGATCAGGGCCTGCCTGGAGGACTGACGTCGGCGGCGGCCCGGCCGCGCACGTCCACCCGCTCCCCTGAGTACGGACAGGGCATACGGGGCACGCGCCACGCATCCATCCGGACGCCTGCCCCGCCCGTAGTCCACCCCCTACCCCGGTATCACCCCCGACTCGGCTCCCCGGTATGACGTCGGGCCCCCTTCCGGCTTCCTACCTTTCCCTTCGGCCGCCACGGCCGGGACGGCACTGGGACAGGGACAGAGGGGGACGGACGGATGCGCCGCTTCAGGAGGACGCTGACCATCGCCGCGTTGACCGCGCTGCTGGTCGGTACCACGGCGGGCTGGGCCTCGGCGGGCGGTGTGGACGCGCCGGGCGGGGCGCCGCCCGGCACCGCCGCCTGGCGCGCCGACGACTCGCTCGGCAGGGACCTGCCGGACCCCGCTGCCGCCACCCCGGCCGAGGTGGCGGCGTTCTTCGCCGGGCTGACCGGCGCCGAGCGGCGGCGGCTGGTCGAGGAGCACCCCGGCGTGGTCGGCAACCTCGACGGCGTACCCGTACCCCTGCGGTACGAGGCGAACTCGGCCGCCGGGGAGCAGGTGCTGGCGTACGATCCGCGCGGCCGGGGTCTGATCGCGCGGGTCGTCGGGGATCTGGAGAGCGCCACCCGGGTGGCGGTGATCGTGCCCGGCGCGGACATCGACCTCGCCACCAGCGGCCGGACGGAGCGCTGGGCCGAGGACCTCCGGGCGGCGGCCGGCGACGACACCGCCGTCATCGCCTGGGCCGGGTACGCCACCCCCTCCGGGATCGGCCCCGACCTAGCCACCGGCCGGCTCGCGGAGTCCGGCGCCGAGCGGCTGACCCGGCTCACCGAGGGGCTGGACGCGGCCGGGCTGCCCGACCCCGCCCTCTTCTGCCACAGCTACGGCTCGGTGGTCTGCGGTCTCGCCGCCTCCGGCACCGACGCGAGCGACATCGTCGTCATGGGCTCCCCCGGGATGCGCGCCGACGATGTCACCGCGCTCGGCACGGACGCCCGGGTCTGGGCGGCGGTGTCGGAGCACGACTGGATCCGCCGCGTCCCCCATGTCGAGATCCTCGGCCTCGGCCACGGCGCCGACCCCACCTCGGCCGCGTTCGGCGCGACCGTGCTGGCCGCCGACGACGTGCCCGCGCACGACGCCTACTTCACCCCCGGCACCTCCACCCTCACCGCGTTCGCGGCCATCGCGGACGGAGCCCTGTGATGCGTACCGCCACGGCGGCGCTCGCCGCGAGGATCGAGGCCCGCACCCCCGCCCACCGGGACCGTGCCGTCGACGGGCTGCGGGCGCTGGCGCTGCTCGCCGTCCCGACCGGGCACTGGCTGCTCGGCGGCTTCACCCTGGACTCCGGCGGCGGGCTGCACAACGCCAGTCCGCTCACCGTGTTCGGCGGGTTCGCGCCGGTCAGTTGGGTCCTTCAGATGCTGGGCGTCTTCTTCCTGGTCGGCGGCTACTCCTCGTACCTCTCCTACCGGCGCCGCCAGGGCCCGGTGCGGGCGTGGGTGACGGGGCGGCTCGCGCGGCTGGGGCGGCCGGTCCTCGGGGTGACCGCCGTGTGGGCGCTGCTGCTGCCCGTGCTCCACTACGGGTTCGGGGTGCCGACGGTCACCCTGCGCACCGCGTCGACGCTGGTCGTGCAGCCGCTGTGGTTCGTCGGGGTCTACGCCGTGATCACGGCCCTCACCCCGTACTGTGTCCGCGCCTCGCGGCGGCTCGGGGTCTGGGCGGCGGCGCCGCTGCTCGGCTCGGTCGCGATGGTCGACCTGCTGCGCTACGGGCCGTTCGCGGAGTCGGTGCCGTCCTGGGTGGGTCTGCTGAATCTGCTGCCGGGGTGGATGTTCGCCTATCAGCTCGGGGTGTCCTGGGCGGACGGGCGACTGGGGCGCCGGGCGGCCTGGGTGCTGTGCGCGGGGGGCGCGGTGCTGTTCGCCGTGCTGCTGCTGGCCTTCCACTACCCGGCGTCCATGGTGGGGGTGCCCGGGGTGTCCCGGACCAACTCCCACCCGCCGTCCCTGCTCGTCCTGGCGCTCGCGGCGGCCCAGTCCGGTGCGGCGATCCTGCTGCGCGACCAACTGACCCGGCTGCTGCGGCGGCCCGCCCTGTGGGCGCCGGTGGTGATCGTCAATCTGTCGGCGATGACGATCCTGTGCTGGCACCAGACGGCGATGCTGGCCGCCGCGGTGCCCGCCGCGCATCTGGGTGAGGTCGCCGGTCTCACCACCGCGCCGGACTCGGCCGGCTGGATCCTGGCCCGGCTCGCCTGGCTGCCGCTGTTCGCCGGGCTGCTGGTGCTGATCGCACGGTTCGCCCGGCCCCTGGAGACCCCGTGGGACCGCACCGGTCCGGCGCGCCGGGTGGCCGCGGGTTTGCTGGCGGCGGGCTTCGCCGTCTTCGCGCTGGCCGCGTGACAGCCACCATTCCAAGACCCCCGTCCATCACGAACCCGGGAGCACCCCCATGTCCCTGACCCGCGACACCGCGCCGCCGCACCCCGAACGGGCCGACGGGCCCCTGCCCCCGCCGGAGGGGCCGGGCAGTGAGGTCACGCCTGGTGGAAGGACAAGCACAACCGCCACCACGCCCACTGCTCGGGAACACCCCGGCGGGCCCACGCCTCCTGGAGCACGGGAACACCCCGGCGGGCCCACAGCCCCCCGAGCACAGGAACACCCCAGCACACCCACACCCCCGGAACACAGGGGCACCGTCCCCCCGCGCATAAGGTGGAGCCCATGAACCCCGTGCAGGACGAGCCCGAGCGTGCGCTGTTCGCCGGGGCCTCGCGGCGGTGGGTGCGGCTGGTGCCCTGGGTCGTGGCGTTCGCGCTGAGCGTGGCGCTGCTGCCCACCACCATCCGGGTCCTCACCGTCGACTACGGGCTCAACGGCAGCCTCGCCGCCGCCCTGGCCATCGCGCAGACGGCACCGCTGCTGCCGGCCGTCGTCCGCCCGCTGTACGCCTGGTACGTGGTCTTCGCGGCGGATGTGGTGGGTGCGTTCGTCCTGCTGACCGTGGACTTCCCGGCGCAGCGGCTGTGGCCGTTCCCGCCGACGGTGATCGTCGGGTACACCGGGCTCTGCCTCGCCCTGGGGCTGCGGGCGCCGCGCCGGACGCTGGTGACGGTGTGGCTGGCGACGGCCGGGGCCAATGTCGTCCTGGAGTTCTTCCGGCCGAGCGGCACGGGCGGCAACGGTGTGCTGCTCACCGTCCTCGGCGGGGTCGCCCTGGTGCTGGGCGGCGCGCTGCGCGAGCGGTACGAGGCGCAGCGCAGGCTGGCCGAGCAGGAGACGATCAGCGAGGCGGAGCGGGGGCGGCGCACCCTGCTGGAGGAGCGGGCCCGGATCGCGCGCGAGCTGCACGATGTGGTGGCGCACCACATGTCGGTCATCACCGTGCAGGCGGACACCGCGGCGTACCGGCTGAACGGGCTGACGCCCGAGGTGCGCGAGGAGTTCACGTCCATCGCGGCGACCGCGCGGGAGTCGCTCGGGGAGATGCGGCGGCTGCTGGGTGTGCTGCGCAACGAGGAGACCCGGCGGGGTGAGCTGGCGCCGCAGCCGGGGCTGACGCGGATCGGGCAGTTGGTGGAGGCGACGGCGCGGGCGGGGGTGCCGGTGGACTTCTCGCCGTGCGCGGCACAGGTGCCGGAGGCGGTGGGGCTGTCGGCGTACCGGATCGTCCAGGAGGCGCTGGCGAATGTGGTGCGGCACGCGCCGGGGGCGTCGGTGCGGGTGTCGGTGACGGAGGGGGCGGCGGCAGCGGGGGCCGCGGCGGAGGGGGCCGCGGCGGAGGGCGGGCGGCGGCTCACCGTCCTCGTCGTCAACGGGCCGCCGCCCGAGGCGCCCCTCGCGCCGCTGGAGGAGGGCGGCACCGGGCACGGTCTGGTGGGGATGCGGGAGCGGGTGCGGCTGGCCGGTGGGACCATCGACGCGGGGCCACTGCCGGACGGCGGATTCCGGGTGGCCGCCCAACTCCCCCTGGACAGAAGGGACTTCACGTGACGGCGACGCGGGTCATCATCGTCGACGACCAGGCCATGGTGCGGGCGGGCTTCGCCGCGCTGCTGGCCGCGCAGAGCGACATCGACGTGGTGGGCGAGGCCCCGGACGGCGTCCAGGGTGTGGAGCTGAGCCGGCGCACCCACCCCGATGTGGTCCTGATGGATGTCCGGATGCCGGAGATGGACGGTCTGGAGGCCGCCCGGCGTCTTCTGTCACCCCCGCCGGGCGTGACCCATCGGCCCCGGGTCCTGATGCTCACCACGTTCGATGTGGACGACTATGTCTATGAGGCGCTGCGGGCGGGGGCGAGCGGCTTTCTGCTGAAGGACGCGCCGCCCGCCGATCTGATCGCGGCGGTCCGGGTGGTGGCGTCGGGGGACGCGCTGCTCGCCCCGTCGGTGACCCGGCGCCTCATCGCGGACTTCGCCCGGCAGCGCCCGCCCGCCCGGGGCAGGCCCACCCAGCGGCTGGCGGCCCTGACGGAGCGGGAGACGGAGGTCCTCACCCTGGTGGCGCGCGGCCAGTCCAACACGGAGATCGCCGCGACCCTGGTGCTGGCCGAGCAGACGGTGAAGACCCATGTCAGCCGCGTCCTGACCAAGCTCGATCTGCGCGACCGGGCCCAGGCGGTGGTGTTCGCCTACGAGTCGGGGCTGGTGACGCCGGGGCAGTGACTCCCCCCTCGCGCCCCTGCCCCCCGTCATCGGTAGTAGACCGCCGTACGCCTGCCGTCGATCTCGTGGATCCGCACGGGGGTGTCGAAGACCTCGCTGAGGACATCGGCCCGCATCATGGCGTCGATCGGGCCGGAGGCCGCCACCCGGCCGTCGCGCAGGGCGATGACCCGGTCCGAGTAGGCGGCGGCGAAGTTGATGTCGTGGACGATCAGGACGACGGTCTTGCCGAGTTCGTCGGCGGCCCGGCGGAGCTGGCTCATCATCCGCACGGAGTGCTTCATGTCGAGGTTGTTGAGGGGCTCGTCCAGCAGGACGTACCGGGTGTCCTGGGCCAGCACCATCGCCACATAGGCGCGCTGGCGCTGGCCGCCGGAGAGCTGGTCGAGGTAGCGGTGCTGGAGGTCGCCGAGGTGGAGGAAGTCGAGGGCCTCGTCGACCTTGGCGACGCACTCGGGGGTGAGCCGGCCGCGGCTGTGCGGGAAGCGGCCGAAGGAGACCAGGTCGCGGACCGTCACCCGGGCGGTGAAGTGGTTCTCCTGGCGGAGGATGGAGAGGGTGCGGGCGACCTCCGGGGACTTGGCCCGGTGGATGTCCAGGCCGTCCACGGTGACCGTGCCCGAGGTGGGTTCGGCGAGGCGGCCGATGATGGTGAGGAGCGTGGACTTCCCGGCGCCGTTGGGGCCGACCAGGGAGGTGACCCCGCCCGCCGGGATCCGGCCGGAGACCGGGCCGAGCACGGTGTGGTCGCCGTAGCTCTTGGTGAGGTCGGTGAACTCGATCACAGGGTGCCCTTCCTGAGGAGATGGACGAGGAAGACCGCCCCGCCGAGGAACTCGATGACGACGGTGAGCATGCCCGAGGCGTAGAAGACGTGCTCCATCACGAACTGGCCGCCCGCGAGGGTGATCAGCCCGATGAGGAACGCCATCGGCAGCACCACGGCGTGCCGGTGGGTGCCCGAGAACTGGTAGGCGAGCATCGCGGTGACGAAGCCGAAGAAGGTCATGGGGCCCGCGAGCGCGGTGGACATCGCGATCAGGACCGCGATCAGGAGCAGCAGCACGGTCAGTTCGCGCTTGTGGGCGATGCCGAGGCCGGTCGCGGTGTCCCGGCCGAGGAGCAGGGTGTCGAGCCGGTACCGGCGGTGCCAGACCACCGCTCCGACGACCAGGCAGACCCCGGCGGCCAGCGGCAGATGCGCGGCCTCGGCGCTGCTGAGCCGCCCGAACAGCCGGGCCGACAGGACGTCGAACTCGGCGGGTGACAGCAGCCGTTGCAGAAAGTCGGAGAGGCTGCGGAAGGCGAGCCCCAGCACCACCCCGACCAGCAGCAGGACATGCAGGCTGCCGCGCCGCCCGGAGAACAGCCAACTGAACAGCAGCACCGTGAACCCGGCCATCAGCAGGGTCTGGGTGAGGAGCTTGGGCACCCCGTCGGTGGCCGCGAGGACGCTGCCGCCGAACACCACGACCAGCAGCGTCTGCATCAGGATGTAGACGGCGTCGAAGCCCATGATGGACGGGGTGAGCAGCCGGTTGTGGGTGATGGTCTGGAACACGACCGTCGCCACGGCCTGCGCGAACGCCACGACGGCCATGGTGCCGAACATGGTCAGCCGGCGCTCGATGGCGAAGTCGAAGGACCCCTGGATGAAGAGGAGGAGGAACGCGGCGGAGGCGGCGGCGGCGAGCAGCGCGGCGACACCCAGCCGGACCGGGACGGGCAGTCCGGGGCGGCGGCCACGGTCGGGGGCCCGCTTCCCCGCGTCGGGCGCTGACCGGCCCGGCACCGGCAGGACCCCCGGCTGACGCTCAGACATATGCCTTCCCTCGCTGCCGCAGGATCATCACCACGAACACCACCGCGCCCACCGCGCCCAGCACCACCGTCGCCGGGATCTCCAGCGGGAAGACGACGACCCTGCCGACCAGATCGCAGACGATCATCAGGGCGACGCTGCACAGCACCACCCAGGGCAGGTTCCGGCGGACGTCGTCGCCGCGTGCCAGGGAGACCAGGTTGGGCACGATCAGCCCGAGGAAGGGGATGAACCCGACGACGACCGTGGTCACCCCGGTGGCCAGGGCGACCATGACGAGCCCGGTGAACAGGATCCGCCGGTAGGGCAGTCCGAGGCTGACGGCGGTGTCCCGGCCGAGTCCGGCGATGGTGAAGCGGTCGGCCGCCAGATACAGCCCGACGACGATGGCGCCGACCAGCCACAGCGGTTCGTAGGTGCCGCGCACCACGGAACTGAAGCCGCCCGAGCGCCAGGTCGCCAGCATCTGGAGGAGGTTGGTGGAGGAGGCGATGTAGAGGGTCAGCGAGCTGATCAGCGCGCCCAGCATGATGCCCACGATCGGCACGATGACCTGCGATCTGAGGGCGATCCGGCCCAGCACGAAGAGAAACACCAGCGCCCCGGCGAAGGCGAAGGCGCTGGCCGCGCCCATCTTCACCAGGGGCGGGGCGGCCGGTGCCACCAGGGTCAGCAGCAGCACGCCCAGGGCCGCCCACTCACTGGTGCCGGTGGTGGTGGGCTCCACGAACCGGTTCTGCACCAGCATCTGGAGGACGACCCCGGACACCGCCATCGCGGCGGCGGCGAGGACCAGCGCGAGGGTGCGCGGCACGCGGGAGATGAGGAACATCCGCCGGGCCTCGGGATCGGTGAACAGGGCGTTCAGGTCGATGTCGTAGCCGCCGACGAAGAGCGAGACCACGATCAGGGCGAGGACGGCGAGGGCGGCGAGCGGCAGGGCCGCGCGGCGCGGCGGCCGGGGCGCGACGGCGGGCGGCGCGGGGGCGGGTCCGGCCGGCGCGGGCGGGGAGGGAGGTCGGCTCATGGGGCTTCCGGGCGGAGGTGCGGTGAGCGGGGCGGGGCGGCCCCGGCCCACCCGTGCGGGACGGGCTTCCGAAGGCCGGGGCTGGTGTCCGGCGGGTTCGGGCCCCGGACCGTGCGGGACGGACTTCCCAAGGGCCGGGCCGGATGTCCGGCGGCTGCGCGGCCCCGGCCCGTTCGCGACGGGCTTCCTCAAGGCGGGGCCGGATGTCCGGTAGGTGCGCGGCCCCGCCCGTGCTGCGGGACGGGGCGGGGCCGGGCCGGACTTCACGGGCGGCGGCTCAGCCCGCCGCGCCGAACGCCGTCGACACCTGGGTGAAGGCGGTGGTGTACGCCTGGATGCCCTCGGAGAGGTAGAAGTCGTCGTCCAGGTAGATGACCTGGTCCTTGGTGCGGAAGGTGGTCTTGTCCCAGGCCTCCATGCCGTCCACGATCTTCTGCGCGGCGACGGCCTCGGAGCCGTCCTCGGTGCCCACGGCGGCGTCCCGGTCGAGCATGATGACCCAGTCGGGGTTCAGCTTGGCGACCGTCTCGGGGGCGAGGCCGGAGTCGTTGTGGACCGAGGTGCTGTCCTCGCCCTCGGCGCTGAGCACGTTCTTGAGGTTGAGCGGTTCGGCGAGGCGGCCGATGCGGCTGGCGCCGTTGTCGACCTTGCCCGCGCTGGCGACGGCGAGGAAGACGCTCTCCCCCTGGGTGGCCGCGGCGGCGTCGGTCCGTGCCTTGTCGAGCGCGCCGGTGATCTCCTTGGCCTCGGCCTCCTTGCCGAAGACCGTGCCGAGGGTCTCGGTCTGGGTCAGCAGCGCGTTGACATAGCCGTCCTTCGCCTCGTCGGAGGGGGCCACGTCGACGGTGGTGGCGATCTTGGAGAGCTTGTCGTGGTGGTCGGTGAAGCGGTAGCCGCCGATGATCAGGTCCGGCTCGGCGGCGTTGAGGGCCTCGAAGCGGGGCTCGCGGTGGGTGCCGACATCCTGGATTGAGGAATCGTTTTTCCAGTCCTCGAAGCCCTCGTTCGGCAGCAGCGCCTTGGGCACCGCGACCGGCTTGACCCCGAACGCCTTGAGCGTGGCGAAGGAGGTGTTGTCCAGCGCGGCCACCCGGGCGGGCTTCAGCGGGACCTCCACCTCGCCCTTGGCGGTGGGGATGGTGACGGTCTTCGCGCCCTCGGCGCCGGCCGGCTCCGCTTTCCCGTCCGACCCGCTGCCGCAGGCGCTCAGCACCAGCCCCGCACACAGGGCCGAACTTGTCACGAGGAGGGACTTGCGGAAGCGGTGTGCGCGCACGGGGACGACTCCTGAAGAAACGGGAACGGGAGAGGACAGCCGTCAGCACAGGGCCGGACGGCCAAGAGTTGGTAAAACCATGGTTAGCCTAACCTAAGTACTGGCTGATAATCACCTGTGGGTGGCGATATGCGCAGCGGGACAGCCGGGGCACCCGGGTCATCCCCGGAGTGGCGGCAGCCGGGGATTCGGGGATCCGGGGATTAGGGGATCCGGGTCACCAGCCCCGGCGGCCCGGAGCCCTCAGCCGCTGGACCAGGGCCCGGCGCAGCGCGCGGTCCTCGTCCGTCTCCAGGGCCATGTCGAGCTGGACGATGTCGACCCCGGCCGTGCGCAGCGACCCGATCCGGGCGGCGACCGTGTCCAGGGAGCCGATGTAGGCACCGGCCAGGGCCCGGGAGACATAGGCGGTGAGGTCGGGGGCGCGGTCGCGTTCCCGGTCGCGGTCCAGTTGGACGGCGTCCCGGTAGCGGGCCGCGTCCTGCCCCGACGTCAGCCGGAGCGCCTCGGCGCGCACCTGCCGGGCGCGGCGCTCGGCCTCCTCGTCGGTCCCGGCGGTGACCACCGTGACATGGCGCCAGATCCGCAGCCGCCTGCCGTGCGCCCCGGCGGCGGAGTGGGCGCGGGCGATGCGGTGGCGGGTCACCGACAGCGGGGCGGGCGACACCGCGTACACATCGGCGTGCCGGGCGGCGAGTTCGACGCCCTCGGGCGAGGAGCCGCCGAAGGAGAGGAGTTCGGCGCGGGGGCGGGGCAGCAGGCCGGAGCGGGCCCCGCGCAGGGTGTAGAACTCGCCGTCGTGGTCGAAGTCCTCCCGGGTGCGCAGGGTCCGCCCGAAGATCTCCAGATACTCCCCGGCGCGGCGGTAGCGGTCCGCCTTGCCGAGGGTGTCGCCGTCGCGGGCCACATCGGCGTCGCTGGAGCCGACGATGACATGGGCCGCCGCCCGGCCGCCGGAGAGCCGGTCCAGGGTGGCCAGGGCGCGCGCCGACACCGTGGGGGCGGTGGTGCCGACGCGGTGGGCGACGGCGATCCGCAGTCTGCTGGTGGCGGCCAGCGCCCAGCCCGCCACCAGCCAGGGGTCCGGCCACGAACTGGACTGCACCACCAGGGCGCTGTCCAGTCCGTCCTCCTCGTTCTCGCGTGCCGTACGGGTCACGTACGCGGGGTCGGCGTCGCGCTCGCGCGGGTCGGGGGCGAACCGCAGGGCGCGCCGCTCGGCGGGGGTGGCGCCCGGCAGGGGGGCGGCACGGACGCCGCCGCGCAGTTCGAGATCGGGGAAGTCCGGCACCGGTCAGCCCGCCGCCGGGCCCAGCCGGGCGAGGGTGTCCAGCACCCGGGAGCGGCTCACGAACACCTCCGGCGGCAGGGACACATAGAGCTGGATGGTGGTGACGCCGGGGCGGTGGTAGCGCAGGATGCGTTCGCGGCACTCCTCCGGCGAGCCGCTGATGAAGAGCCCGTCGACCACCTCGTCCGGCAGGGCCTTCTGGGCGCCCTCCACATCGCCCTCGGCCCATTTGCGGTGCGACTCGCCGAGCAGTTCGCCGTGCCCGAGCCACTCGTGGAACTTGCGGTAGGGCTCGCGGTTGAGGATCCAGGCGAGGAACGGGCGGGTGGCGCGGTGGGCGTAGTCGGTGTCCTCGGTGGGGCAGACGAACACCTTGACGACGAGTTCCTTGCCGGGCGGCTGGGGGCCGACCGCGTCCAGGATCTTGGGTACGTCCTCGGGGAAGAGGAGGTTGGTGATGGCGCCGTCGCCCTCGCGGAAACCGAGCTTGAGCATGCCGGGGCGCAGCGCGCCGAGGATCACCTTGACCGGGTCGGGCGGGGGGTGCGGCAGCCGGTACCCGGTGATGGAGAAGGTGTCGAAGTCCCCGGCGATGTGCTCGCCGCGCAGGGCGCGGGTGACGAACCGCAGCACATCGCGGGTGCGCTGGTAGGGGGCGTCGAAGGGGATGCCGTTGATGTCGGTGACATGCGCGGGCACCGAGGCGCCGAGGCCCAGCAGCAGCCTGCCCGGGGCGAGTTGGGCGAGGGTGGCGGCGGTCTGGGCGAGGACGGCGGGGCCCCGGGTGTGCACCGGCACGATGCCGGTGGCGATCCGCAGCTTGGGCGACCAGGCGGCGGCGGTGGCCAGCGGGGTGAAGGCGTCGGTGCCGCCGCCCTCGGCGCTCCAGACATCGGTGTAGCCGAGGTCGGGCAGCCGCTCGATGAGGAAGCGGTGCCGGTCGATGGTGAGGCCCGGCAGCGGGAGCGTGACGCCCCACTTGGGTGCCTGCGGTGCGGAGTAGGTCATGACGCCACCCGTACGGTCGTGAGGTCGAGGAACCAGGACTGCGGCTGGACGAGGCCCTTCACCTGGGGCGCGAGCGCCCGGGGATTGCTGTCGTTGACGACGAACAGCCAGGGCGCGTCCTCGGTGACCAGTCGCAGGGCCTCGGTGTAGTCGGCCTCGCGGGTCTCCCGGTCGGTGGCCGCGCCCGCGGCGGCGAGGAGCTTGTCGACCTCGGGGTTGCTGTAGCCGCCGGTCCAGAACGGGCTGTCGGTGCCGATGAACAGCGGCAGCAGCGCCTCGGACTGGAACAGGGTGGTGGACTGGGCGATGGCCTGGGAGTCCAGGGCGACCTCGCCCTCGGCCTCGGCGCCGATCAGGGTGGACCAGTCGGTGGTGCGGATCTCGGCGTCGATGCCGACGGCGGCCAGATCGCGCTGCACGGCCTCGGCGATGGGCACCGGGATCAGATTGCCGGAGCCGCCGGTGGGGACGGTGACGGAGGTCTTGAAGCCGTCCGGGTACCCGGCCTCGGCGAGCAGCTTCCGGGCCTCGGCGGGGTCGTGGTCGTAGACGTCACCGGCCGGGTCGTGGGCGAAGGTGCCGTGCGGGGCGGCCTGGCGGGCGGGCCGGGCGGTGCCCTGGAGGAGTTCCTCGGCGATGGCCTCGCGGTCGACGGCGTAGTTGGCGGCGCGGCGCACCCGGGGGTCGTCCCAGGGTTTCGCGGTGGTGTCGAGGATCCAGTACCAGAGGTGGTCGTAGCTGTTGGTGACGACGGTGGCGCCGTCCGCCTTCAGGCTCGGGATGTCGTCGGGGTTCGGGTACTCGATCCAGTTGACGGAGCCGGAGCGCAGGGCGGCGGTGCGGGCGGCGGCGTCGGGGAGGGCCTTGATGACGAGCCGGTCCAGGGCGGGGGCGCCGCGCCAGTAGGCGTCGTGGCGGGCGAGCTGGATCTCCTCGCCGGGCTTCTGCGACACGAACGCGAACGGCCCGGTGCCGACGGGGTGTTCGGAGAACTTCTCGGTGCCGGTCTCCCGTACGGCGGTGGGGCTGGCGATCAGGACATGGGCGAGGTCCTGCGGGAAGTGCCCGTTGCGCTCCTCGGTGACCAGCCGGACCCGGTCGTCGGCGAGTTTCTCGTACGAGGTGATGCCGCCCGCGTACTCCCCGGCGGCGGCGCCGAGGGCGTCGGTGTAGTGGGGGCTGTCCTCGTCGAGGTAGCGGTCGAGGTTGAAGACGACGGCGTCGGCGTCGAAGGGGGTGCCGTCCTGGAAGGTGACGCCGTCGCGCAGGGTGAAGTCCCAGGTCTTCCCGTCCTCGGCGACCTTCCAGGAGGTGGCGAGGGCGCCGGTGATCTCGGCGGGGCCGTCCTTCTTCGTCAGGTCGTAGCGGGTGAGTCCCTCGTAGATCTGAAAGCTGACCAGGCGTTTGCCCTCGTAGCCCGCGCCGCCGATGACGGTGTCGGGGTTGGGGAGTTTGCCGGTCGCGCCGATGACGAGGGTGCCGCCGCCGTCGCCCTCGCCGTCACCGGCGGCGGTGCCGCCGCAGGCGGTGGCGGTCAGCAGCAGGGTGACGGCCAGGGCGGCGGCGCGCGGGACGCGTGCCGGGGGGCGGTCGGGGGTGGTGGTGCGGTGGTGCGTCATGGCTTCCTCGTGATCTCGGGGGTGGAGACGGGGACAGGGGTGTCGGCGGCCAGCAGGGCGCGGGTGTAGGAGTGGCGGGGGTGGTGCCAGAGGTCGTCGGTGGGGGCCTCCTCGACCACCCGGCCGTGGCGCAGGACGACGACCCGGTGGGCGAGTTGGCGGACGACGCCCAGGTCGTGGGAGATGAAGAGCAGGGCCAGTCCCAGGCGCCGCTGGAGGCCGGTGAGCAGATCGAGGACCTGGGCCTGGACGGTGGTGTCCAGGGCGGAGGTCGGCTCGTCGCAGACGATCAGGTCGGGGCCGGTGGCCAGGGCGCGGGCGATGGCGACCCGCTGGAGCTGTCCGCCGGACAGTTCGCGGGGGCGGCGGGCGGCCAGCGCGGGATCGAGGCCGACATCGCGGAAGAGGGCGGCGACCCGGGCCGGGCGGTCGGCGCGCGGGACGCCGTGCAGGCGCAGGGCGAAGGCGACGGCCGTACCGGCGCGCAGGGCCGGGTTGAGGGAGCCGCGCGGGTGCTGGGGCACGAACTGGAGCCGGGCGCGGACCGGACGGGCGGCCCGGCCGTGCAGCCGTCCGGGGTCGTGGCCGTCGAAGCGGACGGTGCCGGAGTCGGGGACGAGCAGACCGAGGGCGAGCCGGGCCAGGGTGGACTTCCCGGACCCGGACTCGCCGACCAGCGCGACGGTCCGCGCGGCCGGGACGCGCAGGGAGACGCCGTCGATGGCCGGGGCACCGGATCCGGCGGGGTAGCGCTTGGTGACGTTCTCCAGGACGAGCAGGTCCCTGGACGGTGGGGCCGTCTCGGTCGGGGCCGCCGGAGGGCCGGGCGGGGTCGTCATCGGGGGCCTCCCGGCCGCGCGGCCACCAGGGCGGCGGCATAGGGGTGGTCGGGGGCGGTCAGGAGCCGGTCGGCGGGGCCCTCGGCCACGATCCGCCCGGCCCGCATCACGGCCACCCGGTCCCCGATCCGGCGGGCGGCGCCCAGGTCGTGGGTGACCAGGAGCAGGGCGGTGGAGCGGGTGGTGAGCAGTCCGGCGAACAGATCGAGGACCTGGGCGCGGACCAGGGCGTCCAGGGCGGTGGTGGGCTCGTCGGCGATCAGCAGGCCGGGGGCGCAGGCCAGGGCGAGGGCGACGGCGGCCCGCTGGCGCTGTCCGCCGGAGAGCTGGTGGGGGTGGCTGCGGGCGATCCGGTCGGGTGCGGTGAGCCCGGCCGCCTCCAGCAGCGCGGGCACCGCCCGCCGCGCCTCGCGCCGCCCGGTGGCGATCCGGTGCCGCAGCAGGACCTCGACGACCTGGGCGCCGATCCGGCGCAGCGGGTCGAGGGCGGCGTCCGGATCCTGCGGGACATAGCCGATCCGCCGGCCGCGGACCCGGCTCAGGGCACGGTCGTCCAGGGTGAGCAGTTCGGTGCCGGACAGCCGTACGGAGCCGGAGACGCGGGCGGTGCGGCCGGGCAGGCCGAGGACCGTACGGGCCAGGGTGGACTTGCCGGAGCCGGACTCGCCGACCACGACGAGGGCTTCGCCGGGCGCGACGGTCAGCGACACCCCGTCGACGGCGCGGACCACCCGGCCGGTGCCGGTGCCGGTGTGATGGGTGACCGTCAAGTCCTCAAGGGTGAGGTGCTCGGGGGCGGGGGCGTTGTCAGTCATGGCCAGCCTCCTCGGTGCCGTGCCGGAGGGCCTCGCCGAGCCAGTTGAAGACGACGGACACGGCGAGGACGGTGAGTGCGGGCAGCACCGCGACCTCGGGACGGGTCAGCAGGGCGGGCCGCAGCTCGTCCAGCATGGCGCCCCACTCGGCGGCGGGCGGCGGGACGCCGAGGCCGAGGAAGGACAGCCCGGCGGCGTAGACAACGGCCAGTCCGACCAGCGACGAGGAGTACACCAGCAGCACCGGGGTGATCACCGGGACGACCTGGCGCACGGCGAGGGTGAGCGGTCCCGCGCCGCTGACCCTGGCCGCCGCCAGGAACTCGGCGGTGCGCACCCGCCGCGCCTCGGTGAAGGCGACCCGGGCGACGGCCGGGGTGAGCACCACGGACAGCGACACCACGGTGGTGGTCAGACCGGGCCGCATCACGGTGGCGACGACGATGGCCAGCAGCACCCCGGGGAAGGCGTACAGCACGTCCAGGGTGCGCAGCAGGGCGTGTTCGGTGGCCCGTCCGCCCAGTCCGGCGGCGATGCCGAGGAGCCCCCCGGCGACGGTGGCGACGGCGACCGGCAGCAGTCCCCCGGCCAGCGAGGGACCGGCGGCGACCAGCAGCCTGCTGAGCAGGTCCCGGCCCTGGGAGTCGGTGCCGAGGAGATGGCCGGGGCTGCCGGGCGGGAGCAGCCGCTCGCGCAGTCCCCCGGCGTCGGGGTCCTCGGGCGCGAGCCACGGCCCGGCGACGGCGAGCACCAGCAGCAGCGCGGCGAGGACGGCGGGCACCAGGAGCCCGGGGCGCGGCAGCCGCCGTCGCGCTTGCTCGGTTGCGGGGTCCGGGTTCACAGGGTGCCTCGCAGCCGGGGGTCGATCAGGGCGTGGGCGGTGTCGACGAGGATGTTGACGGCCACGAACGCGACGGCGATCAGCAGCACCCCGGCCTGGATCAGCGGCAGGTCCCGGGCGGACAGGGCGTCGTAGAGGAGCCGTCCAATGCCGGGCCAGGCGAAGAGGGTCTCCACGAAGACCACGCCCTCCAGCAGATAGGCGAGTTGGAGCCCGCCGATGGTGAGCAGCGCCGGGGAGGCGTTGTGGACGCAGTGCCGCAGCACGGCGGTGCGGGTCAGTCCGCGGGCGCGCAGTCCGTCGGCGAGGTCGGAGTGCAGGACGTCGGTCAGGGCGGCGCCGAAGACCCGGGCGGTCAGTCCGAGCGGGACCAGCGCGGCGGCGACGGCGGGCAGCACCAGATGGTGGAGGCGGTCGGCGGTGGAGCCGCCGGTGAACAGGTCCTCGGTGCCGCCCGCCGGGAACCAGCGCAGCCCGACCGCGAACACCGCGATGAGCAGCAGCGCCACGGAGTACTGGGGCGCGGACACGGCGAGGGTGGACAGCGCGCGGGACAGCCGGGCCCTTCCGCCGCGGGGGCGGGTGGCGCCGAGGGCGCCCAGCAGGGTGCCGCCGGTGAGCACGAGGAGGAAGGCGGCTCCGGCGAGGACCAGCGTCTGGGACAGGGCGGGCAGCAGGACGTCCCCCACGGGGCGCTGGGCGGAGAGGGAGACGCCGAGGTCGCCCTGGAGGGCGGAGCGCAGCCAGGCGAGGTAGCGGACGGGGAGGGGTTCGCCCAGGCCGAGGCGTTCGGTGAGACGGGCGCGGGACTCGGCGGGGGCGCCGGGGCCGAGGAAGGTGGTCACCGGGTCGCCGGGGACGAGGGCGACGGAGGCGAAGACGACGACGGTGACGCCGATCAGGGTGGGGATGGCGTAGAGGAGGCGTCGGGTGAGGTAGCGGGTCACGGGGGTGGGGTTGGGGGGATGGCGGGCATGTGCGGGTCCCTTCGGGGAGTTGTGCGGGTTGCGGGTGCGGGTTGCGGGTGCGGGTGGGTGGGGGCTGGTCGCGCAGTTCCTCGCGCCCCCAAAAAGCCGTGGCCCTGAGTGGTGTTGTGAAGCGTGCGGGGGGTCGGCGGGCAGAGCCAGCCAGGTGTTGATGCTGATACCGGGGGTCATAGGACCTGTAGTACGGAACACACGATTCCGTCGTCCGGGCGTGATCCGGCCCTTGTTGACCCCCGCTGAGCGGCCGAATTACGCTCTTGGCATGTCTCATCGGCGAACCGACTTCACTCTGGTCGGTATCGGCGGCTCGTGGCACCGCAGGCTCTTCGACGAGTTCTGTCGCGGCGGCGCCGGGCGCTGATACGGCGGTCCGTCCGTCCGTGCGCGCCCTTCCCCGTCCCTGTCCCGCCTCCATCAGCCGTCGCCGCCGAGGGGACCCCTGTGAAGCCGTACCGCCGTGCCCGTTCGGGCCGCTCCCTGACCCCGGGGCGTGCCCGGTGACCGCGCTCACCGCCGCGACCCGGACCCGCCCCCGCCGGGCCGGGCAGGCGGAGATCGACAATCCGCTCGATCTCATCGCCGCGCATCAACTGCTCACCGAGCGGGACGACCGGGCGGCGGGCCAGGTCCGCCGGGTGTGGGCGGCCGGGGGCTGCGACTGCGGTCACCCCACCTGCGCCGGGCCCGGCGACCACGGTCCGGGGCCCACGCCGGGGCTGCTGACCCGGGTCTTCCTCGCGGAGCGGCATCCGGTGGCCAGCGCGGGGCTGCGCAGTGTGCTGAACACCGACCCCGGTACGGCGGTGGTCGGCAGCTCCGGGGACTTCCCCCGGCTGCCGGAGGCGCTGCGCCGGGTACGGCCGGACGTGGTGCTGCTGGGCGGCGGGGGGACGCTCGCGCAGGAGCTGGCGCTGGTCGCCCTGGTGCGGGCGCCGGACGTGGTGCCGGACGCGCGGGTGCTGCTGCTGCGGCGGGCCGAGAGCACGGCGGAGGCGAGCCGGATGCTGCTGGCCGGGGCGAGCGGGTGCTTTCCGCTGGATCTGGCGGAGGAGCGGATCATCCGGGCGGTGGGGATCGCGGGGGCGGGGGGTTCGGTGTTCCTGCCGGCGCCACCGCCGCCGGCGGTGCGGGTGTCGGCGCCCGTGTCGGCCCATGACATGGCGGAGCCGTTGCCGCAGCACTGCGGGTTGACCGGGCGGGAGCGGGAGGTGCTCGCGCAGTTGGGGCGGGGGTTGAGCAATGCGGAGATCGGGCGGGAGCTGGTGTTGGCGGAGGCGACGGTGAAGAAGCATCTCACCAGTGCGATGCGGAAGATTGGGCAGTCGGATCGGTTGCGGGCGGCGTTGTATGCGCATCGCCATGGGTTGGTTGGTTGACCGGGTTGGGGTTGGGTCTGGGTTGTGGGTGGGTGCGGGTTGTGGTCGTTCTTTTGCGCAGTTCCCCGCGCCCCTGAGGGGGGTGGGGTGGTGGGGGTTCGGGGGTGGGTGCGGGACGGTGGTCGCTTTTCGCGCAGTTCCCCGCGCCCCTGAGGGGGGTGGGGTGGTGGGGGTTCGGGGGTGGGTGCGGGACGGTGGTCGCTCTTCGCGCAGTTCCCCGCGCCCCTGAAATCCGCGCCGCCCCGCGTTCCTGGATCCGGGCCACCCTGCGCCCCTGAATCCGTGCCGCCCCGCGCCCCTCAATCGGTGCCGCCCCGCGCCCCTGAATCCGGGCCGCCCCGGGTCCCTGGAGTAGGCGGGGGGGGCGACCTTTGGAGTAGGTGGGGGGCTCCGATCGTCGCCGTGGGGAGGTCCGTTCGGGGCTTCTGGGGGGTGGGGCGGGGTTCGTAGCGTGGGGTGACTCGATCGCACGGATGTCCGACACAAAGGAGTTCCGAGATGAGCGATGCGCCCGAAGGAGGCATCGCGCGGACCGGTTCCGGCCCGGCCGTGCTGCGCCCTCCGGGGGAGCCCGGTCCGGTGGGCTCCGCCGATCCGCCGCGCAACATCTACCGGGGCATGCCGGAGGCCGAGCGGTCGGCGCTGTGGCGGCAGCGGCTGCACGAGGCCGAGTCGGGGCTCACCCGGCTGCTGGCCTCGCGCTACGACGCCGCCCAGTTGTCCGGCTGGTTCGGGCTCCAGGCGGAGATCTTCGCCGATCTGCCCGACCCGGTCACCGCGACCGCCGCCGACTGGCAGCGGGTCTTCTTCCGTGGCCAGGCCCTGATGGAACGATTCCTCGTGGGCCGGTACGGGGAGGAGTCGCTGCTGGCCTGGGCCGGGGCCATCGCCGAGGTGCACCGCGAGGTGGAGCCCGATCACGGCCGGGGCGCCGCCGATCCGGTGCACCGCATCGCCCGGCAGGCGGAGCTGTACGGGTCGGAGTACGAGTTCGACGATGGGGCCGGGCCGGGGCGGGCCGCGCTCACCATCACCCACTGCGCGATCTGGGACTACCGCGAGCGGGCCCGCCGCTCCGGCGTCCGGCTCACCCTCGCCTCGCCGTGCACGTACTGCACCAAGGCGCTCTCCGCCAACATCCGCGCCAAGGGGTACGAGCCGTCCCACGACCTGCGCACCGGGCCCACGGGGCACGGCTGCCGCTGGGAGGCGACGGCGGCGGTGACGGCCGGGTCCGACGACAACATCTCCCGGGAGCAGTGATGTGCGGTGTGACCGGATGGGTCGATTGGGAGACCGATCTGCGGACGCGCGGGGAGACGGTGTCCGCGATGACCGGGACGTTGGCGTGCCGTGGGCCCGACGCGGCCGGGACCTGGCTGTCCCGGCACGCGGCGCTGGGGCACCGGCGGCTGTCGGTGATCGATCCGGAGGGCGGGAGTCAGCCGGTCGGCGAGGGGCCCGACTCCGGGCCCGACGAGGCGCGGACCGTGCTCGCCTACAACGGGGAGCTGTACAACCACCGGGAGCTGCGGCGCGAACTGGAGGCGCGCGGGCACGCGTTCCGCAGCCGCTCCGACACCGAGGTGGTGCTGCGTGCGCATCTGGAGTGGGGGGCGGACGCGCCGCGCCGGTTCAACGGGATCTTCGCCTACGCGCTCTGGGACGGACGGCGGGAGGAACTGCTCCTGGTCCGCGACCATCTCGGCATCAAGCCGCTGTACTGGCACGCGCACGCCACCGGGGTGCTGTTCGGCTCCGAGCCCAAGGCGGTGCTGGCCAACCCGCTGTTCCGGGCGGAGCTGGACGGGGAGGGGATCGCGGAGTTGTTCGCGTTGCCGGCCGCGCCGACCGCCGGGCACGGGCTGTTCCGGGGGCTGAGGGAAGTACGGCCCGGTCATGTGGTGCGGGTCGGGCGGGCCGTCACCCGGGAGTCCCGGTACTGGGAGCTGGTGTCGCGCGAGCACACCGACGACGCGGAGAGCACCCGGCGGCGGGTGCGCGAGCTGCTCGGGGACGCGGTGGAGCGGCAGTTGATGAGTGATGTGCCGCTGTGCACACTGCTGTCGGGCGGGGTCGACTCCAGTGCCATCACCGCGCTCGCCGCGCTGGCCCGGGAGCGGGCGGGGCAGGGGAAGGTGAGCAGTTTCTCCGTGGACTTCCCGGGGAGTGCGGAGCGGGCGCCGGATGACTGGCGGACGGGAGCCGACGCCCCGTTCGTCGCGGCGGCGGCCGGGCACATCGGCACCCTGCACACCTCCGTGGTCATCCCGGACGACGATCTGCTGGACGCCCGGCAGGCGGTGCTGCGGGCCCGGGACCGGCCGGGCTGGGGCGAGATGGACGCCTCGCTGCATCTGCTGTTCCGCGAGGTGCGCCGCCGGTCGACGGTGGCGCTGTCCGGCGAGGCCGCCGACGAGGTGTTCGGCGGTTATCCCTACTTCCACGATCCGGCCGCCGTCGGCGCCGACACCTTTCCCTGGCTGCACGGCCGGGCCACCCCCGCCGCGCTGCTGCGCCCCGAGGTGCGGGCCGAGGTGCGGCCCGAGGAGTACACGGCGGCGCAGTACCGGGCGGAGCTGGCCCGTACTCCGTATCTGGCCGGGGAGTCCGGCGCGGACCGGCGGACCCGGGAGCTGTTCCATCTGGCGCTGACCCGCTGGCTGCCGCCGCTGCTGGAACGGGTGGACCGGGTGAGCATGTCGGTGGGCCTGGAGGTACGGGTGCCGTTCTGCGACCACCGGCTCGTGGAGTACGCCTGGAACGTGCCCTGGGCGCTGAAGGCACCGGGCGGGCGGCCCAAGGGGCTGCTGCGGGACGCCGTACGGGATCTGCTGCCCTCGGTGGTGGCGGACCGGCCCAAGAGCGGGTATCCGTCGACGCCCGCCGTCCGCTACACCGAGGTGCTCACCGCGCGGGCGCACGCGCTGCTGGCCGATCCGGCGGCCCCGGTGTTCGAGCTGGTGGACCGGGAGCTGGTGCGCACCGCGCTCGCCGAGGGGCGTCCGCTGCCCAGTCCGCGCACCGCGCCCAATCCGGTGGGCGGCCTCGATCATCTGGTCCAGGTCGACGAGTGGCTGCGCGCCTACCGCGTGGGCCTGCGGTGAACGCCCGCGCCGCCGAGGGGCGTACCCCGCTGCTGGGGCCGCGCGCCGGGGGCACCCTCGCCGATGCCTTCCGGGACGCGGCGCGGGGCTGGACCACCGGCGTCGCCGTGGTGACCGCCCGCCACGGGGACGAGGTGTTCGCCAAGACGGTGTCCTCGCTGTGCACCCTCTCCCTGGACCCGCTGCTGGTCAGCGTGGCGGTGAGCGCCCGCAGCCCGCTGGCCGGGGCGGTCCGCGCCGACGGCCGGTACGCGGTGTCGGTGCTCGCCGGTCATCAAGAGCCGCTGGCCCGGCACTTCGCCGCGCCGGGCGCGGGCCGGGCGCTCACCGCGTTCACGGTGGCGCCGACGCGGACCGAGGCGACCGGGGCGCCGGTCCTGGAGGACTGTCTCGCCTGGTTCGACTGCCGACTGCACACCGTGCTGCCCGGCGGCGACCACGCCGTCCTGGTCGGCCGGGTCACCGCCGCCGACGCGGGCCCCGGCGACCCGCTGGTCTACCACCGGGGCGGCTACCGCGCGCTCGCCCCGCCACCCCTACCCTCCCGGGAGCCCTGACATGACCCTGCTGGACACCGACGGCCCCGGCCTGGGGCTGCTCGACGGCGACCGCTACCGGGCGGAGCTGGACGACGGCCGCGAGCTGTATCTCGACGGCACCCGGATCACCGACCCGGCCGGGCACCCGGCGTTCCGGCCCGCCGTGGACACCCTCGCCGGGCTGCTCGACCTCCAGCACGACCCGGACCACCGCGAGCTGCTCACCTACAAGGACCCGGACACCGGGCTGCGGCTGGCCCGCGCCTACCAGCCGCCGCGCACCCTGGAGGAGCTGCGGCTCCAGCGGCGCAGCGCCGAGTTCTGGCACGCCGCCTCGCTCGGCCAGCACGGGCGCTCCCCCGCGTTCATGGCGTCGATCGCGGTGGGCGTCTACGACTTCCGCAACCGGCTCGCGGCGGCGCGCCCCGAGTTCGGCGCCAACGCCGAATCCTGGTACCGGCACTGCGCCACCAACGATCTGGTGCTCTCCCACGCGCTCGGCGATCCCCAGATCGACCGCTCCGCCGACCCGGTCGACGACCCCGATCTCGCGCTGCGCGTCCTCGCCGAGCGCGAGGACGGGATCGTGGTGCGCGGCGCGAAGCAGCTCACCACCCTGGCGCCGATGGCGCACGAGGTCCTGGTCTATCTCTCGGCGTCGTTCGCGCAGCGCCGGGGCGAGCAGTTCGTGGTGTGGTTCGCGCTGCCGCTGAACACGCCGGGGCTGGTGACGCTGTGCCGGGAGCCGCTGGGCGCCGAGCCGTTCGGGCACGCGCATCCGCTGGGGGCGCGCTACGACGAGCAGGACGCCATGCTGTTCTTCGACGATGTGCTGGTGCCCTGGGACCGGGTGTTCCTGCTGCGGGACGCCGACCTCGCCCGCACCGGACTCGGCCGGATCAACGCCTGGTCGGCGTATATCGGCCATGTCCGCTACCGGGAGCGGCTGCGCACCCTGCTGGCGACGGCGACGCTGGTCGCGGAGAGCATCGGCGTCGACGGGTTCCGCAACATCCAGGAGGACCTGGGGCGTCTCGCCTCGTACGCGGAGCTGACCGAGCTGTTCCTGGACGCCGCCGAGGCCCGCGCGAAGGTCACCGACGGCGGGCTGCTGGCGCCGGGCGACACCGCGGCGAGCCGGGTGTGGTCGGCGGAGGTGGCCGACGGGGCGGTGGACGTGCTGCGCCGCATCGGGGCGTCCGGGCTGCTGATGCAGCCCACCGAGCGGGATCTCGCCCACCCCCGGCTGCGGCCCTTCCTGGACCGCTATATGCGCGGCCGGGGCACCGACGCCGCCCGCAAGTCCCGGCTGCTGCGCCTGGCCTGGGAACTGACCGGCGACGCCTTCGGCCAGCGCCAGCACCTGTACGAACTCGTCCACCGCGGCGACCTGGCCCGCAACCGCATCAACCTCTTCAAGCGCTACGACCAGAGCGAGGTGCGCGGTCGGCTGGAGTCCCTGATCGCGGCGCCCGCCCCGACGACGGAGGAGACCCGACCGTGACCCTCTCCCGGACCGAGGCCCAGGCCCGGATCCTCGGCGGCTACGACGACGCCAGCCGACTGCGCCAGGTGCACGACCGCGACTGGGTGCTGGACCGGGTGCCCGGCGCGCCCGAGGTGCTGATCGATCTGGGCAGCGGCATAGGGCAGTTGCTCCAGGAGGCCCTGGAGCAACTGCCGTCGCTGCGGCTGGCGGTGGGCCTGGAGCGCTCCGAGCACCGGATCGCCGAGGCCACCGAGCGGCTGCGCCCGGCCGGGTCCCGGGTGGTGCTGCACCGCGCCGATCTCACCGCCCCGGCCCCGCTGCCGCACCGCGCGGACGTGGTGACGATGACCTCGGTACTGCACTGGCTGTATCCGGTGGAGCACCGGGTGCTGGAGTGGGTGCGGACGCATCTGCGGCCGGGCGGCTCCTTTCTCCTGACGACCTATCACCCCGCTGCCGACCGGCACGGCCTGGGCGGTGAGGACGACATCGTCCGGGACGCGCTGACCGGGCTGGGGGTGCGGCGGGACGCGGTACCGGGGCTGTTCGGCGACCACGGGGTGCTGCCGATCGCCACCCGCACCCGCCCGGTCCCCGAACTCGGCGCGCTCCTGGCGGAGTTCTTCGAGATCACCGCGTACTGGGAGCGGGAGGCGGTGGTCACCGTCCGGGACGCCGCCCAGTACGAGCACTTCCACGCGGCGACCTTCGGCGACTACTACGCCGCCGTCCTGCCCGCCCCCGAACGGGCCGCCTTCTACCGGGAGGTCGGCCGGGCCGCCTGGGAGCGGCAGCAGCACGCGGGCCGGGTGAGCGCGATGCCGGTCCGCCTCTGGAAACTCACCCCGCGCCACGACACGCCCTAGGCTGAGCGGCGCGGTCCTCCCCTCCCGGACCGCGCCGCCCACCTCCCGACCGACCCCGCCCGACCCCGTCCCCCGCTGTCCCCCGTACGCCGAGGAGCCCGTCCATGTCCACCACAACGCCCGGACCGAGTCAGGAACTCGGGGCCTTTCTGCGGGCCCACCGCGAGCTGCTGAAACCGGCCGACGTGGGGCTGACCGCGACGCCCAGGCGGCGCACCCCGGGGCTGCGCCGGGAGGAGGTGGCGTCGCTGTCGGGGGTCGGGCTGGCCTGGTACACCTGGCTGGAGCAGGGCCGGGTGACCGCGTCCCGGCAGGTGCTGACCTCGGTGGCGCGGGCGCTCCGACTGGACGCGGCCGGGCTGCGGCACGCGATGCGGCTGGCCGGGTACCACGAGCCGGTGACCCCGGACGGCGCCGGGGGCGGACTGGCCGAGACGGTGCGGCCGGTGCTGGACTCCTGGCCGGCGAGCCCGGCGGTGCTGCTGGACCGGCACTTCGATCTGCTGGCCTGGAACGCGGCCTGGTCGGCGCTGTGGGGCAGCCCGGAGGCCGTTCCGGCGGACCGGCGCAATCTGATGTGGCTGATGGTGGCCGATCCCCGGCTGCGGACGGTGCTGCACGACTGGGAGCCGCTGGCCATGAACATCTTCCAGCACTTCCGCGCCCAGGCCGGTCCCGCGCTGGCCGACCCGCGCACCGGGGAGCTGTACGAGCGTCTCGCCGAGGACGCGCCGGAGCTGAGCCACTGGTGGGGCTGCCACTCGGTGGCGGAGCTGACCGCCCGCTCGGTGACGGTCGAGCCGCCCGGCGGTGCGCCGACCGCGCTGTCCCTGTCGTCGTTCCATCCGGTGGACGACCCGTCGGCGCTGGTGCTGCTGTTCACCCCGCTCACCGAGGCCGACCGGGAGCGGATGACGGAGCTGTGCCGACGCCCCCTGCGGTCGGTGCCCCGGGACACGGGAGACCGGCGGGCGGGCTGAGCCCCGTCCGCCGGTCACCGCCGTACGCGTGCGGTCAGGACACGGCGGGCTCCCCCGCCCGCGGTGTCCCCGCCGTCCGGCGCAGCCCGTTGGTCACCGCGAGCGCCGCCCCGGCGGCCACCAGGGCGAGGCCGCCCCCGGCGATCAGCGTGGCGAGGGCGGTGTCGGCGAACGCGCCGACCGCCCAGGCGCCGAGCCCGGTCCCGGCATACATGGTGGAGGTCAGCCAGGCGCTGGAGGTGGCCCGCAGATCGGGGGCTGCGGTCCCGGCCAGGGTCTGCTGGTCGGTGACGAAACCCCCGCTGGCGACGAACCAGAGGGTGACCCCGAGCAGCGCCAGGACGATCCCGGGGCCGACGGCGGACAGGGCGATCCCGGCGGCGAGCAGCACCCCCCACAGCGGCAGCAGCGGCAGATGGTGGCGTCCGGCGGCGCGGTCCCGGTCGCCGAGCCGCCCGCCGAGCAGCGATCCGGCGACACTGCCCGCGCCGACCAGGATCCCGACCAGCCCGAGCGCCGTCACCGACAGATCGAACCGCTGGACGAGGACCACCCCGAGGAAGGTGTAGGCGCCGAGGTTCGCGGCGTGGAAGACCGTGTTGACGGTCAGCGCGCGGCGCAGCGCGGGATGCCGCCAGGCGGCGACGACGGAGGCGACGGCCCCCTTGGCGTTGCCCGCCTCCGCCGCCTTGACCGGGTCGGCGCCGACCTGCCGCAGCAGCAGCGGGACGGCGGCCAGGGTGCCCAGCGCGAGCGCCCAGAACGCGGACCGCCAGCCCGCGATCCCGGCCAGCAGTCCGCCGAGGGGGACGCCGACGACCTGGCCGCAGGAGAACAGCGCCATGCCGAGGCCCAGCGCCCGGCCGCGCACCCGGTCGGGGGCGGTCTCGGCGATGTGCGCCCAGATGGCGGGGCCCGCAGCGGCGGCGGCGAGTCCGGCGACCGCGCGGGAGACGATCAGCGGCGCGAGGGAGCCGGAGAGCGCGGCGGCGGCGTTGGAGAGCAGGAACAGCGCGGTCCCGGCGAGCAGGGTGCGGCGGCGCCCGAAGCGGTCGCTGAGCAGCCCGAGGAAGGGCGCGCTGATCGCGTACACCAGCACATAGGCGGTGACGCTCTGGGCGGCGGCGGATTCGGAGACGTCGATGTCGTCGGCGATGGTCGGCAGCAGCGGGGAGACCAGGAAGGTCTCGGTGCCGAAGAGGAAGAGGAGCAGGAAGACCCCGGCGTACCGCCACCGGGGGAAGGTGTCCTGGGTGGACTGGTCGGGTCCGGCCGCCGGCCCGGCGGGCGGACCCGTTCGTCCGCTGGCGCTCACGGTGCATCACTCGCTTTCCAGGGGTGTGGTCGGGACGCGCCCATGGTTTCCGCGGGGCCGCGCGGCAACCAGTCAGGCGTTCGTCCTGTGACCGGCACTCACAGGGAAGCGGCGGCGGGAGCGGTCAGCGCGGCCGGGCCTCGATGAGCGGGGACCAGTCGATGCTGTCGGCGGGCGCGGGCTCCTGCGGGTAGCGGGGGCTGATGATGCGGGGGAGGTCGCCGAGGGCGCGGTCGCGGACCTCGGCATCGATGTCGAGGATGCGGCAGGCCATGTCGATGAGCAGGTCGAACATGCCGTCCTCGTCCAGGGAGTCATGGGCCATGAGGACGTGGATGGCGGCGCCGTCGGCCAGGGACATCAGGATGAGGCTGACCCGCTCGGCGGGGATGGCGGTGCTGAAGTCGCCGGTGCGCACCCCGGCGTCGATGGCCGTGCGGAACGGCTCCTGCCAGCGCTCGTAGACATCGCGGGCGTAGGTCTGGAGGGTCTCGTCGCGGTTGGCGGCGGACCAGAACTCGATCCAGAACGACCAGCGCTTGGTGAACGGGGCCCAGCCGGCGACCTGGAAGCGCAGCAGCGCGAAGAGGCGGCGCACCGGGTCGGGTTCGCGCTCGGAGACCGACCGCCAGGTGACGAGGGTCAGTTCCAGCATGGAGCTGATCGTCTCGCTGATCAGTTCCTCGCGGCGCCGGAAGTAGTGCTGGACGAGTCCGAGGGAGACACCGGCCTCTTCGGCGATGTCCTTGAGCCGGGCGCCGTCCACACCGTTGCGGCAGATCACTTCGCTGGCCGCGCTGATGAGTTGGAGGCGGCGCAGGTCCTTCAGGTCGACCTCGGCCATGTGTGTGTGCCCTCCCGGGGTGTCAACGAGTTGGCCCGAGGGTATTGCCAACCGCGCGCCGGTCGCAATAATAAGCGCATATTGCCACTTCAGCGGCCATCACCAGGGCCGCGACCTCGAAGTCACCCCGTCTCACCCCGTCTCACCTCATCTCATCCCGTCATCTCCGGATGGAGGACCGACCGTGCAGATACGTTCGCGCTGTCTCGGCGCGGCGGCGCTCACCGCCGCGCTGGCCCTGCTCACCACCGCCTGCTCCACCGGTTCCGGCTCCTCAGGGAGCGGCTCGGACAGCCTCACCTTCACCTCGTACGGCAGCGGCTATCAGAAGGCGCAGGCCACGGCCTGGCTGGAACCCTGGGCCGAGGAGGCGGGGGTCAAGGCGATCGAGGACCAGCCGACCGACTACGCCAAGATCAAGACGATGGTCGACGCCGGGCGCGTCACCTGGGACGTGGTCGACACCGAGCCGTTCTTCCCGGTCGGGGCGTGCGGGAAGTACGCCGAGAAGCTGGACTTCACGAAGATCGACAAAACCAAGTTCCCCGAGGGCACGGTCAGCGACTGCGCGGTGCCGGACGCGATGTACTCGCTGGTGCTGGTGTACGACCCCGAGAAGTACCCGGACGCTCCGCCCACCTCCGTCGCCGACTTCTTCGACACCGAGAAGTTCCCCGGCAAGCGGCTCGCCCCCGGGTTCGCCACCGGCGGCTCCATGGAGGCCGCGCTGCTCGCCGACGGGGTCACCCCGGAGCAGCTCTACCCGCTGGACTACGACCGCGCCTTCACCAAGCTCGACGCCCTCGGCGACGACCTCGCCTTCTGGGAGACCTCCGCGCAGAGCCAGCAGGCCCTGGAGTCCAAGCAGGCGGACATGGCCCTGGTCTGGTCGGGCCGCGCCTACATGGCCGCGAAGAACGGCTCCGCCTATACCCCGGTGTGGGAGGACAACATGCTGGCGTATGCCGTGCTGATGGTGCCGAAGGGGGCGCCGAACAAGGACCTGGCGATGGACTTCATCGCGTACGCCACCAGCGCGGAGGCGCAGTCCGCGTTCGCCGAGGACCAGCCCTACGCCGCGGTCAACTCCGATGCGAAGCCGGAGCTGGACGCGCTGGCGGAGCAGTGGAACACGGCTCGCGCCGAGGTTCAGGAGAAGGGGTTCTATCAGGACGTGGCGTGGTGGGCGGAGAACCAGGATGCGGCTACGGAGAAGTGGACTTCGTGGGCTACCGGGTGATGTGGCTGGGGTTGCGTTGCCGGGTGCGGGTCGTGGGGGCTGGTCGCGCAGTTCCCCGCGCCCCCAAGAGGCCTGCGCCGCAAGCGGGCTGCGTTTGCTCGTCCCGTTTCTCTGGATTGAGGTAGTACGTCATGACCGAGTCTCTGGTGGGTCGGAGGCGGGTGAGGGTCGATCGGCAGGCGTTGTTGTTGCTGCCCGCTCTGCTGGTGCTGGTGGTGTTCTTCGGGTATCCGCTCGTGGACATCGTGCGGCAGGCGTTCGCCGAACCCGAGGTGGGGGTCGGGAACTTCCGGGAGTTGCTGGCCGATCCGACGACCGCGCGGGTGGTCGTCCGGACGCTGGTGATGGCGCTGGTCGTCGCGGTGACCACGCTGCTGCTGGCGTATCCGTACGCGTATCTGATGACCGTGACCGGGCCGAAGGCGCGGGCCGTGCTGATGGCGCTGGTGCTGCTGCCGTTCTGGACGAGTCTGATGGCGCGGAACTTCGCCTGGATCGTGCTGCTCCAGGACGGCGGGCCGCTCGGCATGCTCGGCTCGCTGTTCGGGCGGGAGGGGCGCGGGCTGCTCGGCTCCGCGCCCGGCGTCGCCATCGGCATGATCCAGGTGCTGCTGCCCTATATGGTGCTGCCGCTCTACAGCGTGATGAGCGGCATCGACCGGCGGCTGATGAGCGCGGCCTCGGGGCTGGGCGCGTCGAAGGCCACCTGTTTCCGGCGGATCTATCTGCCGCTGTCGCTGCCCGGGGTGATCTCCGGGACGACCCTGGTGTTCGTGCTGGCCCTCGGCTTCTATGTCACGCCGAAGCTGCTCGGCTCGCCCAAGGAGTCGATGGTGGCGCAGGTCATCGGGACCAAGGTGGAGAAGCTCCTCGACTTCGGCGGCGCCGGTGCCTTCTCGGTGCTGCTGCTCGCCCTCACCGCGCTGCTGCTGCTCCTGGTGGCCCGGGTGAGCCGGGCGGGCGCGGCGCTGGGGCTCGGCGGGACCGGTCACGGCAGGGCGGAGGACTGACCATGGACGACAACTCCCTGTTCCGCGGGGGCCTCGGGCTGCGGTTGTGGGCGACCCTGGTGGGGGCGCTGCTGATGGCGCCGACCCTCGTCGTCATCCCGCTGTCCTTCACCGGGAAGCGCAGCTTCGCCTTCCCGCCCGAGAACTGGTCCCTCGACTGGTACCGGAACTTCTTCACCGATCCGGTGTGGCGGGACTCGCTGCTCACCTCGCTCCAGATCGCCCTGGCCGTCGCCGTGCTCTCCACCGTGCTGGGCACGCTCGCCGCGCTCGCCCTGGACCGGGGCCGCATCCCCGGCAAGGGGCTGATCAACGGGCTGCTGATGGCGCCGATGGTGGTGCCGCAGATCGTGGCCGCCATCGCCGTGTACGCGGCCTTCCTCAACTGGGGGCTGGCCGGGACGGCGATCGGGTTCGTCGTCGCCCACACCGCGCTCGCCGTGCCGTTCGTGGTGGTCGCCGTGTCGACGAGTCTGCGCGGCTACGACCGGCGGCTCGACCGGGCCGCCGCCATGCTCGGCGCGAGCCCGCTGACCACCTTCCGCCGGATCACCGCCCCGCTGATCGCGCCGGGGGTGCTGTCGGGCGCGGTGTTCGCCTTCGTCACCTCGCTGGACGAGGTGGTCATCGCCTTCTACCTCCAGAGCCCGACCCTGCACACCCTCCCGGTCACCATGTTCAGCAGCGTCACCGTGGAGACCGATCCGACGATCGCCGCCGCGTCGAGCATCGTGCTCGTCGCCACGACCGCGCTCATCCTGCTGCCGCAACTGCTGCGCCGCACCGGGCGCGAGGGGAAGCACTGACATGCCCGACACCACCGGTACCGTCCCCGGCCGCCCCACCACGACGGATGGTCGGCCCGCGACGACGTCCGGCGCCGCCGTCCGGCTGCGCGACCTCACCAAGCGGTACGGCGGGCGCGCCGCCGTCGACCGGGTGTCCCTGGACATCGGGGCCGGGGAGTTCATGACCTTCCTCGGCCCGTCCGGCTCCGGCAAGACCACCACCCTCGACATGATCGCCGGGTTCACCACCGCCACCGAGGGCGCCATCACCGTCGACGGCACCGAGGTCGCCGCGCTGCCGCCGCACCAGCGGGACCTGGGCATGGTCTTCCAGCACTACGCCCTCTTCCCCCATCTGACCGTCGCCCGCAACATCGCCTTCCCGCTGGAGCAGCGCAAGGTGCCCCGGGCGGAGATCGGGCGGCGGGTGACCGAGGCACTGCGGATGGTCCAGCTCGACGGCATGGCCGACCGGCTGCCCCGGCAGCTCTCCGGCGGCCAGCAGCAGCGGGTGGCGCTGGCCCGCGCGGTGGTGTTCAACCCACGGGTGCTGCTGATGGACGAACCGCTGGGCGCGCTGGACAAGAAGCTGCGCGAGCAGTTGCAGGGCGAGATCGCCCGCATGCACCGGGACCTCGGCATCACCTTCGTGTTCGTCACCCACGACCAGGAGGAGGCGCTCGCCCTCTCCGACCGGATCGCCGTCTTCAACGAGGGCCGGATCGAGCAGGTCGGCACCCCCGAGGAGCTGTACGAGGCCCCGGCGACGCTGTTCGTGGCGCAGTTCCTCGGCGAGTCCAATGTGTTCACCGGGCACTGCCGCACCCCGGGTGTGCTGAGCTGCCCGGACGGTGACCTGCCGGTGCCGCCCGGCGCGACGGCGGGACCCGAGGAGGTCGCCCTGGTCGTCCGCCCGGAGCGGATGCGGCTGCTGGCCCCCGGTGACCCGGTGCCGGGCGGCCATCACCATCTGGACGGCACGGTCACCGAGACCGTCTACTTCGGCGCCCATCGCCGGGTCGCCGTCGATCTGCCCGGCGGCCACCGCCTCCAGCTCCGCGAACCGGCCGGGCAGGAGCACCCCGCCGTGCCGGGGACGGCGGCGCGGGTCGTCTGGGCCGTGGAGCGGTCGGCCCTGGTGCCGGTCGCCCCCTGAACCCCCCTCGCGGTCAGTCCCTGCCCTCCTCCCGGTCAGTACCTGAACCTCCCCTCCCGGTCAGTCCCTCAACACCCCCTCCCGGTGCGTCCCTGAACACCCCTTCCCACCTCCAACCTCCAAGGAGCCCCCATGTCCACCCGCACACCCCCCAGCGTCGTCGCCCTCTCCGACGTACCCGTCACCCCGGCCGCCGAGGCCGTCACCAAGGTGCGGATCGCCCGTGCCATCACCAAGGGCCGCAACGGCTCCGATCTGATGCTCGGCGCCGCCTGGATGGACCCCGGGGAGAAGACCAACGTCTGGTCGTCCCGCGCCGCCGACGACACCGCCGACGGCGACCACTGGTACGGCCCGGTCGAGGAGACCTACTTCATCATCCGCGGGCGGCTCCGGCTGACCTGGGACGAAGGGCACTTCGACCTGGGTCCCGAGGACTGCGTCTATCTCGCGCCGGGCTGGACCTACCACCTGGAGAACACCGGCGACGAACCGGCCTTCTTCACCTACTCGATGACCCCCTCGCAGGAGTGACCGGAGCATCCGTATGAACGACCGTATCCATGTCTTCTGGGACGCCCGCGTCCTTGACCACGACACCGGCTCCGGCTTCTGGGAGGCCGCCCCCTCCGCGCTGCTCGCCGAGCCCGAACTGCATCCCGAGAGCGCGCCCCGCCTGCGCAACATGAAGGCGGTCCTGGAGCGCGGCCCGGTCGCCGACGCCCTCGTCTGGCGCCCCGGCCGCCTCGCCACCGAGGCCGAACTGACCACCGTCCACAGCCCGTCGTACGTCCGTGAGGTGCGGGAGCTGGCCGAGCGGGGCGGCACCCGGCGGCACTGGCTCACCTCGACCACCACCGTCGCGCCCGGCTCCTGGGAACCGCTGCTGGCCGCCGCAGGGACGGCACTCGCCGCGGTGGACGCCGTACTGGACGGGACGTGCCGGACGGCCTACGCGCTGGTGCGGCCCCCGGGGCATCACGCCCAGCCGGAACAGGCCGACGGCTACTGCGTGTTCGGGCACGCGGCGCTGGCCGCGCAGCGGGCCCGGGAGCGGGACGTCGAGCGGGTCGCGGTGGTGGACTGGGACGTCCACCACGGCAACGGCACCCAGGAATGCTTCTACGACCGGTCCGATGTCCTGACCGTCTCGCTGCACATGGCGCACGGGGCCTGGGGGGCCAGTCATCCGCAGACCGGTGGCCCTGAGGAGCTGGGGCGCGGGGCCGGGCTCGGGCACAACATCAATGTGGAACTGCCGGTCGGGGCCGGGGACCGGGCGTACGCCGATGCCTTCGAGCGGGTGGTGGCGCCGGTGCTGCGGGCGTTCCGGCCGGGCCTGATCGTGGCCGCCTCCGGGCAGGACGCCTCCGCCTTCGACGCCAACGGACGGCACAACGTCACCATGGCCGGCTTCCACCGCCTGGGCACACTGCTGGGGCGGCTGGCGGAGGAACTGACCGGCGGGCGACTCGTCCTCACCCAGGAGGGCGGCTACGCCCGCAGCTACGCCGCCTACTGTCTGCACGCCACCGTCGAGGGCCTGCTCGGCCGCCCGGCCGCCCTCGCCGACCCGATCGCCTACGTACCGGACGACATCCACCGGGGTGACACCGCGATCGAACGGACCCGCGCCGCCCTCGCGCCCCACTGGCCGACCGCCGCCCTCTGACACCCCCTCCCCCTCTGAGAGGTCACCATGGAACTCCCCTTCGGCCTGCCCACCTACGACGACCGGCTGCGCCGGGTGCGGGCCCGGATGGCCGCGCGGGGCCTGGACGGACTGGTCGTCAGCATGCCGGACGTCGTGCACTGGCTGACCGGTGTCAGCTCGGTCGGCTACCTCTGGCCGCAGGCCCTCGTCATCGACTCCGGCGACGGCGAACCCGAGTACATCACCCGCACCACCGAGGAGCCGGGCGTGCACGCGCTGTCCTGGCTGCGCGCGCCCCGGGTGTACGACATCGCCACCGAGGACGCGGTGGAGGTGATCGCGGACTCGATCCGGGGGCGCGGTCTTGACCGGGCCGCCGTCGGTATCGAGCTGGGCGCGTTCACCCTGCTGCCGGGCAACTGGGACCGGTTGCGGGCGCTGCTGCCCGGGGTGCGCTGGGTGGACGCCACCGATCTGGTGCCGGAGGAGCGGCTGATCAAGTCCCCGGCGGAGATCGCCTATCAGACGCAGGCCGCCGAGATGGCCGACCACGCCATGGAGCGGGTGTTCGCCGCCGTACGGCCCGGGATCTCGGAGACCGAGCTGGCCGGGGTGGCGAGTCTGGCGCTGGGCGAGGCGGGCAGCGAGTACGCGGCGATCCCGCCGATGGTGGTGTCCGGGGAGCGCAGCGCGATGGTCCACGGGATGGCGTCGCGGCGGACGCTGTCGCGCGGTGACGTGGTGTGCGTGGAGTTCGCGGGGGTGGTGCACCGGTATCACGCGGTGCTGATGCGGACGGTCGTGGTGGGCGAACCGACGCCCCGGGTGCGGGAGGTCGCCGAGTGCGTGGGCCGGGCCACCGATGCCGCCATCGCCGCCGCCGGTCCCGGCGCGCCCGCGCCCGCCCCGGACGACGCCTGCAACGCGGTGCTGGCCGAGCTGGATCTCGTACGGCGTCGCTGTCATCGCATCGGGTACAGCCTCGGGGTGGCCTATCCGCCCGGGTGGCTGGAGCCGATGACGCTGGTCGAGGGCGACCCGCACATCCTCGCGCCGGGCATGTCCTTCACCGTCGAACCCAATCTGCATCTGCCCGACGAGGGGTTCGGGATCAAGATGGGCGACACCGTGCTCTGCACCCCGGACGGGGCCCGGAGCCTGTCCCGCCTCCCCCACACCCTGCACATCGCCTGAGCCACCCCCAGAACAGGAGTTGTTCCCGTGACCGTGAGCGTCCCGTACGCCGACTCGCTCGCCGAGGCGCTGCCGCGCAGCCACTGGCTCGACAGCCCGGACGCGCCCGCGCCCCGCCCCGCCCTGACCGGTGACACGGTCTGTGATCTCGCCGTGGTCGGCGGGGGTTTCACCGGGCTGTGGACCGCGCTGCTCGCCAAGGAGCGCGACCCGTCGCGGGATGTCGTCCTGGTCGACGCCCGCACGGCGGGCTGGGCCGCGTCCGGCCGCAACGGCGGCTTCGTCTCCTCCAGCCTCACCCACGGCCTCGGCAACGGCGCCGAACGCTGGCCCGAGGAACTGGCCGAGCTGGAGCGACTGGGCCTGGAGAACCTGGACGAGATCCAGGAGACCCTGACCCGGTACGGCATCGACTGCGGCTTCCGCCGGGACGGCAAACTCTGGGCCGCGACCGCACCGCACCAGGTGGAGGAGGTCAGGGCGCTGTGCCGACTGGCCGCCGCGCACGGCCGGAAGATCGACTTCCTGAGCGGGGAGGAGATCCGCGCCGAGGTCCGCTCCCCCACCTTCCTGGCCGGCGCCCACGACCGCGAGGGCTACGCCCTCACCGACCCGGCCCGCCTGGTCTGGGGCCTGCTCGACGCCTGTGTGCGGGCGGGTGTGCGGGTGTACGAGAACACCCCGGTACGGCGGCTGCGGGAGGGCGTCGGCACCCCGGCGGTCGTCCTGGAGACCCCGTACGGCCGGATCGGCGCCCGGCACACCGCGCTGGGCACCAATGTCTTCCCGTCCCTCCTCAAGCGGCTGCGCCTGTACACCGTCCCCGTCTACGACTACGTCCTGACCACCGAGCCGCTCACCGGGGCCCAGCTCGACTCGATCGGCTGGCGCGGCCGGCAGGGCATGTCCGACCTGGGCAACCAGTTCCACTACTTCCGCCTCACCGACGACCACCGCGTCCTGTGGGGCGGCTACGACGCCATCTACCACTACGGCAGCGGACTGCGCGACGAACTCGACCAGCGCCCGGAGACCTTCGCCAAGCTCGCCGCGCACTTCTTCACCACGTTCCCGCAGCTCGAAGGCGTACGGTTCAGCCACGCCTGGGGCGGTGCCATCGACACCTGCACCCGCTTCACCGCGTTCTACGGCACCGCGCTGGCGGGCCGGGTCTCCTACGCCCTCGGCTACACCGGCCTCGGGGTCGCCGCGAGCCGGTTCGGCGCCCAGGTGATGCTGGATCTGCTGTCCGGGCGGGAGACCGAGCGGACCCGGCTGCGGATGGTGCGCACCAAGCCGCTGCCGTTCCCGCCGGAACCGGCCCGCTACGCGGGGGTGGAGCTGACCCGCCGCTCCCTGGACCGCGCCGACCGCAACGGCGGCCACCGCGATCTGTGGCTGCGCACCCTGGACCGGTTCGGGCTGGGCTTCGACTCCTGAAACCGGGCTCGACTCCGCCTCGTGAAGCCGGGCCCGCCTCCTGAACGGGCGGCGCGGGGCGCCCCTGTACGGGGGGTTTCTCTACGCGGCGCTCGGCAGCTATGTCTGCCGGGCCTGGCATCTGATGGAGCTGCACCTGGTGGCCTACCGGCCCCGCTGGACGGCGGTCGTGGCGGCGGGCATCCATCTCAACTTCTTCACCCACCACTGGCTGCCCGACGTACGCGGCCCGCTGGCGGCGCTGCTGCTGATCGCGCTCACCGGGACCACGGTCCACTACACCGTCGGCACCCGGTATCTCGAGAACCTCGCCACCTACAGCGGCGCCTGGCGCTACCCGCATCAGCTCGACGGCTGGGAGCCGGTGGCGGTCACCAAGTTCGGGGCGTGGGCGCTGCTGGTGAGTGTGACATTCGTGCTCGCGGCGGCGAGCCGGGCCGGGGGTCCGCCGCCCGCGCCCGCGCCCGCGCCGGTTCAGGTGGCGCGGGCGGTGACGAGCCCCGACTCGTAGGCGAACACGACCAGTTGGGCCCGGTCGCGGGCGCCCAGCTTGGTCATGGCGCGGCTGATGTGGGTCTTCGCGGTGAGGGGGCTGATCACCATGTGGGCGGCGATCTCCTCATTGCTCAGTCCGCGCGCGGCGAGCGCGGTGACCTCGCGTTCGCGGCGGGTGAGATGCCCGAGGCCGGGCGCGGTGGCCCGGTCGGGCGGCCGGGCGACGAACTCGCCGATGAGGGTGCGGGTGACGGACGGCGACAGCAGCGCCTCGCCCCGGGCCACCACCTCGATGGCCTGGAGCAGCTCGGCCGGTTCGGTGTCCTTGAGCAGAAACCCGCCGGCCCCGGCACGCAGCGCCTCGAAGACATAGGCGTCGTGACCGTAGTTGGTGAGGATGACGACCCGGACGGCGGCGAGGTCCGGGTCGGCGGCGATCCGCCTGGTCGCCTCGATGCCCGTCATCACCGGCATCTGCACATCGACCAGCGCGATGTCCGGCACGGTGGCCCGGATCAGCGCGAGGCCCCGCTCCCCGTCGGCGGCCTCGCCGACCACCTCGATCCCGTCCTCGGCCTCCAGCAGGGCCCGGAACCCGGCCCGCATCAGCGCCTGGTCGTCCACCAGCGCGACCCGGATCACCGGGCGCCCTCCAGATCGGCCGCCCGCCCCCGCGCCCCGCCGCCGCCCGGGTCCAGGGGCAGTTCGGCGCGGACGGAGAAGCCGCCCTCGGGGCGCGGCCCGGTCAGCAGGGTGCCGCCCAGCGCGGTGACCCGCTCGCGCATCCCGGTGAGCCCGGTGCCGGGCCGGGGCGGACGGCCGGGGTCGGCGGTGCCGTCGTCGTCGACCTGGACGGCGAGGCGGGCGGGGCCGTAGTCGAGGCGGACCCGGATCTCGGCGGGGCCCGCGTGCCGGGCGGCGTTGGTGAGGGACTCCTGCACGATGCGGTAGGCGGCACGCTCGACCGGCGGGGGCAGGGGGCGCTCGGCGCCGGTGACGGCGAGGCCGACGGTCAGTCCGGCCGCGCGCGCCCGCTCGACCAGCAGGGCGGGGCTGCCGGGGGGCTCGTCGGTGCGCAGCACCTCCAGGGTGGCGCGCAGTTCCCGCATGGCCTCGCCGCCCGCCTCCTGGATGGCGAGCAGCGCGGGCGGCACCTCCTCGCCGCGCTTGCGGGCCAGATGGACGGCCACGCCCGCCTGGAGCTTGACGATGGAGATGCTGTGGGTGAGCGAGTCGTGCAGTTCGCGGGCGATCCGCAGCCGTTCCTCCCCGGCGCGGCGCAGCGCCGCCTCCTCGCGGGTCCGCTCGGCCTCCAGCGCCCGCTGCTCGGTCTGGCGCAGATACGCCTGCCAGTTGCGGTCGGCGAGACCGGTGACGACCGCGCACAGGAACCAGCCCGCGAGCAGCGCCGCCTTCTCGGTGATCTCCCGCCCGCCGGGCCCGGTCAGCACGAACCCGGCGAGGAACACCCCGCCCGCCGCCCCCAGCGCCCGGTGCCCGACGCGCGCGGCGATGTGCACCCCCGCCAGCACCGGCAGCGCGGCCAGCGGCCCCGGCTCTGCGTGCAGGACATACCCGGTGCCCGCCGCGGTGGCCACGGCCAGCACGAGCCGGGGCGCCCGCCGGTACAGCGCCAGCACCCCGCTCGCCACGGCGATCAGCGCCCAGTCCAAGGGGGTGGTACCGGCGTCGAAGGCGGCCGTGGTCCCCACCAGGGCCCCGACGACCGCCGCCAGTGCCAGGTCGGCCGCCCGGATCCGCCGCTCCCGCCGCTCACTCATGACCGCGCCCGCTCGCTCATGACCGCACCCTAGACGCCCGCACCGCCCCCGGCGTCAGCCCTGCGGACAACTCCCGCACTACTCCCGGCGCAGTAGTCCCCGCCCCCGCCGCCCCACCGGAAGCAGCCGAAATCACCACCGCCCGTACGACGCCCAAGCCCCCTCCCCGCGGCCACAGTTACCGCCATGACCTCATCCTTTCTGCACACCGAACCCCTGCCCCCCAAGTCCGCGAGCGGGCTGGTCGCCGAGGTGTACCGGCAGCTCGGCCGGGACTTCGGCATCGACGAACCGGCCACCTTCGTGGTCCTGTCCTCCGCCCCGGCGATCCTCGCCCCGACCTGGGCGCTGATGCGTGAGTCACTGCTCGCCGGGCCCGGTGACCGGACCGGGAAGGAGCTGGTGGCGCTGGGGGTGTCCCAGGCCAACCGGTGCCCGTTCTGCGTGACCGCGCACACGGTGCTGCTGCATGCCGGGGGTGATCACGGGCTGGCCGAGCGGGTGGCGGGTGGGGGGACGCCGGAGGATCCGGGGCAGGCGCGGCTGGTGGAGTGGGGGCGGCGGTCGCGGACGCCGGGTGGCGTGCCCGAGCCGCTGCCCTTCCCGCGCGAGCAGGCGCCCGCCTATCTGGGGACGGCGCTGTCGTTCCACTTCATCAACCGGATCACCTCGGCGCTGCTGAAGGAGACGGTGCTGCCGGGCGGGGCGGAGCGGTTCCGGGCGGTGCGCCGGCTGGCGGGGCGCTCGCTGGCGCCGTCGCTGCGCCGGGAGCCGGTGCCGGGGGCGTCGCTGGCGCTGCTGGACGGGGCTCCCGCCGGGCCGCCGCCCGCCTGGGCCGACGGGGGCCCGGTCGGACCGGCGTACGCGGCGCTGCGCGAGGCGGCCCTGATGGGCGCGGGCCTGCTGGACGCCGACGACCAGCACCTCGTACGGCGGGCCCTGCGGGACTGGGACGGCGGCCACCCGTCACTGACCCGGCAGACCTTCCCGGGCCGGGCGGAGCGGCCGGGGGCACGGCTGGCGCTGCTGGCCGCGCTGGCGCCGTACCGGATCACCGCTGAGGATGTGGCGGCGTGGCGGCGGCCGGAGCACTCGGACCACTGTCTGGTGCATCTGGTGGCCTACGGGGCGTTCCTGGCGGTGGACCGGATCGAGTCGGCGTGGGGGGCGCGGGGGGTGGGGGTGGGCCACCGGGGTGGCGGGGCGGCCACCTGACCGGGCTGGCGGCGCTGAACGGGCCGACCGCTCCGGATGTGACATAACGGGGCACTCGGGGCGGTGGGTTCGGGATTGCGTCACCGGGCCGGTACACAGCGAGTTCGGGGTTTCGCCCCACAGGGAGTCGTGTGACACTGGCGTCCCGTCCGCGGTGCGGACCTCACTCCGTGCCATCCCCCCATGAGAAGTGTGCGCCGTGCGTTCTCTTCCGCTGCCGCTGGCCCTCACCGCGCGGCTCACCCCGGTCGCCGTGCTCGCCCTCGCGGGCTGGGTCATGGCCTCCGGCCCCGACACCGCCCCCGTCGCCCGGGACAAGACCCCCGAGGAGACCGGGAGCCAGTCGGCCTCCGCCCCGTCCACCACGGCGGTCCCCAAGACCTACGCCGCCGCCCCGGCGCCCTGCGAGAGCGTCGCCGACAAGACGGTGACCTCGCTGGTGCCGGGTGTGGAGGCGGCCGGCAAGGAGATCCCGTCGACGGACACCGAGGCCCGCCGCACCTGTTCCTGGAACGCGCTCAAGGGCTACGACTACCGCTGGCTGGATGTCTCCTACGAGGTGATGGAGACGGACGCCGACGCCGAGAAGTACTACAAGCAGCGCGTCGGGGAGAAGGACGGCGGGGGCGAGGTCCCCGGTCTGGGTGACGCCGCATATTCGGTCGTCAATCTCACCACCGAGGACGACCAGAAGACCCGTGAGGGCACGGTCGTGGTCCGGGCGGCCAACGCGCTGGTGATCATCACCTACAACGGCAGCGACTTCGAGTCGAAGGACGCGCCGAGCACCGACACCATCAACACCGGTGCCATCAAGGCCGCGAAGGAGGCGGTGGCCGCCCTCCAGGACGCCGGGGCGTAGGACCCGGAGGGCGGCGGCCGAGTCGTCATCCCGTGCGGCGCCGACCGCCCATCAGGGCCACGTACACCAGCAGCGAGGTGCCGAGGCCGACCGCCCAGCCGTAGTCGGCGAGCGGCTGGAGGAACGGGATCAGCCCGTCCTCGGGGAACGGCCCGGAGCTGACGCCCTCCGCGTTCACCGTGGAGTACGACCCGCCGACGGCCAGCAGCCCGCCGAGCCCGAACGCGGCCAGCGCCCGCCAGTTCCAGCCGTTGGTGTACCAGTAGCGCCCGCCCGGGGTGTACAGATCGGCGAGGTGCAGGACCGTACGGCGGATGATCCAGTAGTCGGCGATGAGGATGCCCGCGACCGTGCCCAGCAGCCCTCCGACCACACCCAGCCAGGTGAAGATGTAGAACTCCGGCGTCGAGATCAGCTTCCACGGGAAGATCAGGATGCCGACGACCCCGGTGATCAGCGCGCCGGTACGGAAGTTGATGAGCCGGGGGGCGAGATTGGCCAGGTCGTAGGCGGGTGAGACGACATTCGCGGCGATGTTCACGGACACCGTCGCCACCAGCACGGTGATCAGCGCGAAGAGCAGCCCGAAGGGGTTGTCGGCGCGGGCGGCGAGTTCCACCGGGTCCCAGATCGCGGTGCCGTACACCACCTCGGAGCCGGAGGTGACCAGCACCGCGAGGATCGCGAAGAGGGTCATGGTGGTGGGCAGGCCCAGGGACTGGCCCCAGGTCTGGGCGCGCTGGCTGGCGCCGAAGCGGGTGAAGTCGGGGATGTTCAGCGAGAGCGTCGCCCAGAAGCCGATCATGCCCATCAGGGACGGGAAGAAGACCGGCCAGAAGTCCGGGCCCCACCCGAGCTGCGACTCCTGGGACAGCAACTGGCCGAACCCGTCCGCCTTCACCGCGATCCAGATCAGCAGCACGAACGCGCCGACGATCACGAAGGGCGCGGCCCAGTTCTCGAAGTGCCGCAGGAAGTCCATGCCCCGGTAGATGATCGCGATCTGGAGCGCCCAGAACAGCAGGAAGCACAGCCACAGCGGCCAGGGGTTCCCGGCGATCTGCCCGGCGTTCTCCCAGTGGCCGCCGGTCAGCTTGGAGCCGAGGGCGAAGATGCCGCTGCCGCCGATCCAGGTCTGGATGCCGAACCAGCCGCAGGCCACCGCCGCCCGGATCATCGCCGGGACATTGGCCCCGCGCAGCCCGAACGAGGCGCGGGCCAGCACCGGGAAGGGGATGCCGTACTTGGGTCCGGCGTGCCCGGTGGCCAGCATCGGCAGCAGCACGATGATGTTGGCGAGGGCGATGGTGAACACCGCCTGCTTCCAGTCCATGCCGAGCGCGACCAGCCCGGAGGCCAGGGTCCAGCTCGGGATGCAGTGCGCCATGGAGATCCACAACGCGGCGAAGTTGTAGGTGGTCCACTTGCGTTCGGAGACCGGGACGGGTCTCAGGTCGTCGTTGGCGAAACGGCTGTCGGTGGGGAAGGCGCCGGGGACGAGTTCTATGCGGCCGGAGGCGTCGGTGGTTTGGGTGGTGGGGTGGCTGGTCCGGGTTGGGGCGGGCTGGGCGGCGGGCGACCCCGTCGGAGCTGTGTCGGTCATGGGCAGGCCAATCAGCGAGGGAGCGGATGGGAGAGGCCGTGCGGGGGTGACCCCGCCGCCCCTGTCCCGGGACGGCCGGGGGGGGGGAGGGGCGGCGGGCGGGTGGGGGGTCGGTGCCGTGTGCGGGGTGCGGGGGAGACGGGGAGAGGGGCCGGTCAGATGGCGTGGAGCGCGGGGATCACCCGGGCTCCGTACGCGTCGATGACCCTCTCCTGGGCGTCGTGCATGTCGTAGACCGCGAACTGGTCGACGCCCAGCTCCCGCAGGGCGGTGAGCTTCTCGATGTGCTTCTCGACCGGGCCGATCAGACAGAACCGGTCCACGATCTCGTCCGGCACGAACGCGGTGTCGGGGTTGTCGGCGCGCCCGTGGTGGGAGTAGTCGTAGCCCTCGCGGGCCTTGATGTAGTCGGTGAGTTCCTCCGGGACGGCGGCGGAGTGGGCCCCGTACTTGGACACCAGGTCGGCGACATGGTTGCCGACCATCCCGCCGAACCAGCGGCACTGCTCGCGGGCGTGGGCGAGTGCCTCGGGCGAGTCGTCCTCGGTGACATAGGCGGGCGCGGCGACACAGATGGTCACTTCGGACGGATCGCGTCCGGCGGCGACGGCCGCGTCCTTGACCGCCTTCACCATGTACTCGGTGAGATACAGATCGGCGAGCTGGAGAATGAACCCGTCGGCCTCCTCACCGGTCATCTTCAGCGCCTTGGGCCCGTACGCCGCCATCCAGACGGGGAGCCGGGCCCCCGGTTTGATCCACGGGAACCTCACCTTGGTCCCGCCGCCGAGATCGGCCTCGTCACCGCGCCCGAGGGCCCGGATGACCTTCATGGCGTCGCTGATCCGGGCCAGGGTGTTGGGTTTGCGTCCGGCGACCCGCATCGCGGAGTCGCCCCGGCCGATCCCGCAGACCGTGCGGTTGCCGAACATGTCGTTGAGGGTGGCGAAGGTGGAGGCGGTGACCTCCCAGGTGCGGGTGCCCGGGTTGGTGACCATCGGGCCGACCGTCAGCCGCTCGGTCCGGGCGAGGATCTGGCTGTAGATGACGAACGGCTCCTGCCACAGCACGGCCGAGTCGAAGGTCCAGCCGTGGGTGAAGCCGTTGTGCTCGGCCCGCTGCATCAGGTCGACGACGCGGGACGCGGGCGGATCGGTCTGGAGGACGAGTCCGAAGTCCATGAGCGCCTCTCCTAGCTGAGGTACTGACAGGTGGAGCGGGGGGTGTACTCCCCGTGCCCGGCACGGCCGGTGTACACCCGGTCGGTGATCACGGGCACGCCCCGCGAGAACACCGTCTCCACCCGGCCGGTGACCCGCTTGCCCTCGTACGCCGAGTAGTCGACGTTCATATGGTGGGTGTCGACGGACATCACCTGCTCGGCATGCGGGTCGTAGATGACGATGTCGGCGTCGGCGCCGGGGGCGATGGTGCCCTTCTTGGGGTAGAGGCCAAACATCCGCGCCGGGGTGGCGCAGGCGATCTCGATCCAGCGGCGGCGGCTGATGTGGCCGTCCACGACGGCCTGGTGCAGCAGGTCCATCCGGTTCTCCACGCCGGGCAGCCCGTTGGGGATCTTCGAGAAGTCGCCCCGGCCCAGGTCCTTCTGGCCGGTGAAGCAGAACGGGCAGTGGTCGGTGGAGACGACCTGGAGATCGTTGGTGCGCAGGCCCCGCCAGAGCGCCGCCTGGTGCTCCCTGGGGCGCAGCGGGGTGGAGCAGACGTACTTGGCGCCCTCGAAGTCCGGCTCGGCGAGGTTGTCGGTGGACAGGAAGAGGTACTGGGGGCAGGTCTCGCCGAAGACGTTCAGCCCCTCGTCGCGGGCGCGGGCGAGTTCGGCGACGGCCTCGGCGGCGGAGACGTGCACGACGTAGAGGGGGGCGCCGGCGACCTGGGCGAGGCGGATCGCGCGATGGGTGGCCTCCGCCTCCAGCAGCGCCTTGCGGACCTCGCCGTGGTAGCGGGGGTCGGTCTCGCCCCGGGCGAGGGCCTGTTCCACGAGAACGTCGATGGCGATGCCGTTCTCGGCGTGCATCATGATCAGTCCGCCGTTGTCGGCGGAGCGCTGCATGGCGCGCAGGATCTGGCCGTCGTCGCTGTAGAAGACGCCGGGGTAGGCCATGAACTGCTTGAAGGAGGTGACGCCCTCCTCCACGAGGTGGTCCATCTCCTTGAGCGTCTCCTCGTGCACATCGGAGACGATCATGTGGAAGCCGTAGTCGATGGCGCAGGTGCCCTCGGCCTTGGCGTGCCAGGTGTCGAGGCCGTCGCGCAGGCTCTTGCCGACGGTCTGGACGGCGAAGTCGACGATGGTGGTGGTGCCGCCCCACGCGGCGGCGCGGGTGCCGGTCTCGAAGGTGTCGGAGGCGAAGGTGCCGCCGAAGGGGAGTTCCATGTGGGTGTGGGCGTCCACGCCGCCCGGGATGACGTATTTGCCCGTGGCGTTGACCGTCCGGTCGGCTGTCCAGGACTCGGCGGTCGGTGTGCCGGTCGCCGCGAGGGCGGCGATGCGGCCGTCCTCGATGAGGATGTCTGCGTGGAGTTCGTCGGAGGCGGTGATGACCAAGCCGCCTGTGATGAGGGTGCGGTTCGTCATGGGGTGTCCTGCCGGGTTGATGCCGTCGTGAGAGGTGCGGTGGTGTGTGGCTGGTCGCGCAGTTCCCCGCGCCCCTGGTCGGCTACGGAGCCGTCAGTGGGCCGTACGTACCCGGTTCGCGGTCGCGGTAGAACTGCCAGCGGTCGCGGACCTCCCTCAGTTTGGTGAGGTCCAGGTCGCGGACGACCAGTTCCGGCTCCTTGTCGCTGGCGACCTCGCCGACGAACCGGGCCTCCGGGTCCACGAAGTAGCTGGTGCCGTAGAAGTCGTTGTCGCCCAGCTTCTCGACACCGACGCGGTTGATCGCGCCCACGAAGTACTCGTTGGCGACGGCCGCGGCCGGCTGCTCCAGTTGCCAGAGGTAGCCGGACAGGCCCCGGGAGGTGGCCGAGGGGTTGAAGACGATCTCGGCGCCCGCGAGTCCGAGGGCGCGCCAGCCCTCGGGGAAGTGGCGGTCGTAGCAGATGTAGACGCCGATCTTCCCGGCGGCGGTGTCGAAGACGGGCCAGCCGGAGTTGCCGGGGCGGAAGTAGAACTTCTCCCAGAAGCCGCGGACCTGGGGGATATGGGTCTTGCGGTACTTGCCGAGGTAGGTGCCGTCGGCGTCGATCACGGCGGCGGTGTTGTAGAGGACGCCGGGCTGCTCCTCCTCGTACATCGGCAGGACCAGGACCAGGCCGAGTTCGCGGGCCAGGGACTGGAAGCGGCGGACGATGGGGCCCTCGGGGATCTGTTCGGCGTAGGCGTAGAAGGCGGGGTCCTGGACCTGGCAGAAGTACGGTCCGTAGAACAGCTCCTGGAAGCAGAGGACGTGGGCGCCCTGGGCGGCGGCGTCGCGGGCCGCCTGTTCGTGGACCTGGATCATCGATTCCTTGTCGCCGGTCCACGCGGTCTGGAAGACGGCGGCTCGGATCACTCGGCTCATCGGGACCTCCGGTAGCTCCGGTAGCTCGGGCAGCTCGGTGTCCGGTGAGCGTAGGAAGGCCCAGGGCCGTCGTTGAGGTGCACCGTGTCACGGATGCGGGGGTGTGGCGTGTCACCGTGTCACGTCGGCGCCAGTCCATGTTTCACCGCCGTTTTCGCAGGTCGTCGCAGGTTTCAGCCCTGTTGCGCATCATGTGCGAGGAGGGCGATGTGGACCGAGGCCGCCTGCTCGAAGTCATCGAGGTCGACACCGAGCCGGGTCTGTATCTGCTCCAGCCGCCGGTAGAGCGCGGGCCGGGAGACATGGTGGAGCTGGGCGGTGCGGGACTTGTTGCGGCCGGTGGCGAGGTAGGTGCGCAGGACGGCGAGGAGGTCCTCGTCGGCCGTGCACAGCAGGCCGTCCAGTTCCCGTTCGGCGAAGGACTGGACGTACGGGTCGTCGCGCAGCAGCCGGATCAGGCCGCGCAGATGGACGTCCCGCAGCTTGACCACGTCGGGCAGGTCGAGGGCGTGCGCCGAGTCGGCGACGGCGTCGGCCACGTGCTGGGCCTCGCGCAGTCCGGCGGGGATGTCCTCCCAGGCGGTACGGGCGTCGGCGGCGGCGACCACGGTGGGGGCGCCGGAGCGCAGCCGGGCGGCGAGGTGGGCGGTGAGGGCGGGGGCGTCCTGGTCGCGGGGCAGGCTGAGCAGGACGGCGGTGGCGCCGTCGGCGAGTTCGGCGGCGATCCCGGACAGGCCGAGCAGCCGCAGCACCCGGTCGAGTTGCTCGGGGGTGCGGTCGCGGACGACGAGGGGGACGAAGGTGCGCCGGTTGACGGGGAGTCCGGCGGCGCGGGCGCGCGGCAGGAGCTGGCGGGCCGGGACGACGCCGCTGACCAGGTCGGTGAGCAGGCCGCGCGCCGACTGCTCCTCCCAACTGCACGCCTGCCCGCCGCCGAGCATCCGGTGCAGGACGAGGGCCTCGGCGGCCCGGTCGGCGAGGAGGCGGCCGGTGGCGGTGTCGCCGCGGTGGCCGCAGAGCACGATCTGGCCCCAGCGCTCGCCGCGTCCACCGAGGTCGGCGCGGATCCAGCCGGCGCCCTCGGCGCGCCCGGCCTGGCGGGCGATGCGCTCCCAGTCGCGCAGCACGTCGTCCACGGCGGGCCGTTCCCCGGCGGTGGCGAGGACCCGGTGGGCGAGGTTGGCGACGACGACCGGGCAGGCGCTGTGCCGGGCGATCTCGTCCAGGAGCCGCTGGAGGGGGGCGCCCGCGGTGATCAGGGCGGTGAGTTCGGTGCGGACGGACTCGGAGAGGCTGACGGCGGCGAACTTGCGCCGTAGCAGCCGGGACTGCACCTCCTCGGTGAGCTGGGCGAACGGGAACGGCCGGTGCAGCACCACCATGGGCAGCCCGCACCGCTCGGCGACCCGGCGCATGGCGTCCGGCGGGGCGGGGAAGGCGCGGCCGAGTCCGAGGACGACGGCCGCGGCCTCCGCGCGGTGCAGGGAGCGGACGTATTCGGCCTGCTTGTCCTCGTCCCCGGCGAGCAGCACCCCGGTGGTGAGGACCATCTCGCCGCCGGTGAGCATCACCCCGACATCGGCGGCCTCGGCGACATGCACCCACCGCACCGGCCGGTCCAGCCTGCTCGCGCCGGCCACCACCTCGGGCTCCCCGGCGAGGACCCGTTCCAGCGTGAGGATCTGCCGGACCGACAGCGCCGGTTCCAGGGTCTGCCAGGACGGGGGTGCGGGGGTGGTGGTCATGACGGTCCTCGCGGTGGTGGGCGCGTGGTGGTGGCTGCCGGGGCGGTGGCCGGGGTGGTTGCCGGGGTGGTTGGCCGGGGTGGCTGCCTACTGGATGCGGCGCAGGGCGTGTTCGAGGATCTGGGCGCCTTCCTCGGCCTCGGCGACGGTCAGGGAGAGGGGTGGGGCGATGCGCAGGGCGCTGGTGTCGTGGCCGCCGCCCTTGCCGATGAGGAGTCCGCCGTCGCGGGCGGCCTCCAGGACGGCGGAGGCGGCCTCGGGGTCGGCCCGGTCGGTGCCGGGCCGGGTGAGTTCGATGCCCAGCATCAGCCCGCGCCCGCGGACCTCCCGGACGGCGGGGATCTGGGCGGTGACGGCCCGCAGCCGCTCCATGAGGAGTCCGCCGACGCGGCGGGCGTTGCCCTGGAGGTCGTGGTCGAGGAGATAGGCGAGGTTGGCGAGTCCGGCGGCCATGGTGATCTGGGTGCCGCCGAAGGTGGAGATGCTGTTGCTGTCGATGCAGTTCATGATCTCGGCGCGGGCGATGACCCCGCCGATGGAGCTGCCGTTGCCGATGCCCTTGGCGAAGGTGACGATGTCGGGCGGGCCGCTGCGGGCGTGTGCCTGCCAGCCCCAGAAGTGCTCGCCGGTACGGCCCCAGCCGGTCTGCACCTCGTCGGCGATCCAGAGGATGCCGCGCTCGGCGAGGACCTCGCGGAAGGCGGCGTAGAGGCCGTCGGGCGGGGAGGTGAAGCCGCCGACGCCCTGGATGGGTTCGGCGATCAGGGCGGCGGGCGGGCGGGTGTGGCCGAGGAGGTCCTTGAGGTCGGCGACGCAGGCCGCGATGAACTCGCTGTCGCTGAAGGAGGCGTAGGGGCCCCGGGTGCGGACACCGCCGTGCACATACAGCGTCTGGAGCGGCGACAGGGAGGTGGGTGACCAGCTCCGGTTGCCGGTGATGCCGACGGCGCCGAAGGAGCGGCCGTGGTAGCTGTTGCGCATCGCGAGGACGGTGTTGGCGCGCCGGTAGGTGGTGGCGAGGAGCAGCGCGGTGTCGTTGGCCTCGGTGCCGGAGGTGGTGAAGAAGACCCGGGCGTCGGGGATGCCGCTGAGCTGGGCGATCCGTTCGGCGAGTGCCACCATGGGCCGGTTGAGGTAGAGCGTGGAGGAGTGCAGGATCCGCCCGGCCTGCTCGGTGATCGCCTTGGTGACCTCGGGGAGGGCGTGGGCGGTCATGGTGGTGAGGATGCCGCCGAAGAAGTCGAGGTAGCGGCGCCCCTCGGCGTCCCAGACGTGGCGGCCCTCGCCGTGGGTGATCTCCAGCGGGTCGTCGTAGTAGAGGGCGAGCCAGTCGGGGAGGACGGAGCGGTGGCGGGCGTAGAGGTCCTTGGTCACGGCTGTACCAGCCCTTCGTAGGCGTCGGGGCGGCGGTCGCGGTAGAAGGCCCACTGCTGCCGCACCTCGTCGATCAGTCCGAAGTCGAGGTCGCGCACGATCAGTTCCTCCTCGCTGTCACTCGCGGCCTCTCCCACGAACTGCCCACGCGGGTCGACGAAATAGCTGGTTCCGTAGAAGTCGTTGTCGCCGTACTCCTCCTGCCCGACCCGGTTGATGGCGGCGACGAAGTACTCATTGGCGACGGCCGCGGCGGGCTGCTCCAGTCGCCACAGGTACGCGGACAGGCCCCGGGAGGTGGCGGACGGGTTGTAGACGAGCTGGGCGCCGCCCAGCCCGAGCATCCGCCAGCCCTCCGGGAAGTGCCGGTCGTAGCAGATGTACACGCCGACCTTCCCGACGGCGGTGTCGAAGACCGGCCAGCCGAGATTGCCGGGCTTGAAGTAGTACTTCTCCCAGAAGCCCTTGACCTGCGGAATGTGATGCTTGCGGTACTTGCCGAGATAGCTGCCGTCGGCGTCGATCACGGCGGCGGTGTTGTAGTAGAACCCCGACTGCTCGACCTCGAAGACGGGGACGACGATCACCATCCCGGTCTCCCGGGCGAGCGCCTGGGTGCGGCGCACGGTGGGCCCGTCGGGCACGGGCTCGGCCCACCGGTAGTGCTCGGGTTCCTGGACCTGGCAGAAGTAGGGCGCGTTGAAGACCTCCTGGAACCCGATGACGCGGGCCCCCTGCCGGGCCGCCTCGCGGGCGTGCTCCTCGTGCTTGGCCAGCATGGACTCGGTGTCGCCGGTCCAGGTGGCCTGGACCAGAGCGGCGCGGACGACGTTCGCCATGAGCTGCTCCTTCGCCGGGGCGTCAGCCTCTACGCCCGTAGAAGCGGACGTAGGGGCACGAACGTATGCCCCCGTGGGGGCCTTGCCAAGACCATTGCGACCACGACGGGGTGTCTGCGGCGTTTCGCACTCCGGTGGGGGAAGGGGGTTCTTTTCTCGGGGGGAGGTCAGCCGGGGGCATCGGCGGGGGAAGGAGCCGGTCGCCCGGTGCCTGCCCCGCTCCGCGCGGCGGGATCACACCCCGCTACCGGCCACCCGCAGCGCGTGGACGAGATCCCAGTACCGCTCCTCGGACACGTCCCGCGCCGCCTCCAGCAGGAGCGGGACCAGGCGTTCCGGGTCGGCGCCGGTGCTGCGGACCGCCTCCTCGGGGGTGCGGACCCGGACATACGCGTCCAGCAGCACCCGTACCTCGCGCTGCCGCCCGTCGGCGACCAGTCCCACCAGCGCACGCCCTATCTCCCCGGCGGGCCGGGCGACGCCCTGGCGCAGTATCCGCTGCCCGTCCGCGCCGCGCCCGTCAGCGGCCAGCGCGTCGGCCGCCGCGACCAACTGATCGGCGGGCAGTGAGCCCGCCTCCCACAGCAGCGTCGCCCAGTCCGCCGCCATTCCGGCCCGCTCCAGTTCGGCGGCGAGCGGCGCGAACCGCTCGGCGGGCCAGTGGGCGATCTCCGCCAGCAGTGCGTGCGCCTCCCCGCTCCGCCCCTGGCGGCGCAGCCGGACGAGCCCGTGGACGGTGTCCGCGATCTCGCGCGCGGCGGCCTCGTCGAACTCCGGGGTCGTGGGCCGCGCGGCGGCCGGGCCGGCAGCGGTGGCCCCGGCGAACCGGGCCCCGCGCGGGCTGCCGGGAGCGGTCCGCGGGGCGGGCGCCCGGGGCCGGTCGGGCGGCGCGGCGGGGGGTACGGGGGCCGCCGCCGGGGCGGTGTCGGCCGTCTCGGCGTCCAGCATCCCCGCGAAGCGGGCGCTGCCCCGGGCGCGTTTCCTGGACTTGGCGGGCTTGGGAGGGTCGGCGGGGTCGAGGGGGGCGGGGGCCTCGGAGCGCTCCGCCGGTCCCGCCTCCGGCCTCTCCGTCTCCCGCCCGGCGCCGCCGCCCCCGCTGCTCCCCGGGCGCCGGTCGATGCGGGCCACTCCCCCGGCGACGGCCCCGGGCCAGCCCTCGGCGCGGGGAGTACGGGGCGGGGCGTCCGGGTCCGACGAGCCCCGGGTCCGGGGCCCGGGCACACCCGGCGCCTCCCTCGCCCCCCTCTCCCACCCCTGTCCGCTTCCCGCCCGCGCGTGTTCCCACCGGTCGATGCGGTGGCGGAGTTCGGCGCAGCGGGCGCTCGCGCGGTCGTGGTCGTCGCGGGCCCAGGCGAGGTCCAGGCGCAGGGCGTCGGACTCCTGCCGGGTGGTGGCGGCGACCAGGGCCCGGCCCAGGTGGGCGAGGCGGTCGGCGGCGTACCGCTGTTCGCGGAGCATGACGTCGAGCCGGTCGCCGAGGTCGTCCCGGGCGCCGGGCCGGGCGTCGTACGCGATGAGGGCTGCGGCGTGCAGGGCGCGGGCCCGGTCACGGTCGCGGGCGGCGGTGGCGGGGCCGTGGGCGGCGGCGAGGTCCTGGAGGAGCGCCTCGACCACGTCCCAGGGGGCCACCTCGCGCCCGTCGACGCAGGCCCGCAGGCCGTCGGGGTCGCGCTGCCAGAACACCGCGCACCAGCCGGTCCGTTGATCGAGGCGCGCCAGCAGCTCGCCCAGGTAGTTCCCGAACTCCCGCATCCGGCCCGGGAGTTGATCCACAGCCATCGCTTCACCCCTGCACTAAAGGGAGAACTTCCGCCTCAGCGAACACCAGTTGTGTTACACCGCTGCTACGGGGGCTTTTCAGACTGCGGCGCAGAATGCCGTGCGGACCGGGGCCCGGAGTGCGACTCGGACCACGGCAGGGAATGCCGCCGTCCGGTCAGGTCCGGTCCGGGGCGAACCCCGGACCGCTCCCGGGCGACTCTCAGGCCACCGCCTGCACGGGTGCCGTGCCGCACGCGCGGGCCACGTCGTCCATGGAGAGCCCGAGGGTGTCGGAGAGGGCGGCGACGGTGAAGAAGGCGGGCGTCGGCGCCCGGCCGGTCTCGATCTTGCGGAGCGTCTCCGGGGAGATCCCGGCACGGGCGGCGATCTCCGCCATGCTGCGGTCGCCGCGGGCCGTCCGCAGCAGCCGGCCGAGCCGCTCGCCGCGTTCCCGCTCTTCGGGGGTCAAAGGAGTGCGCACCATGCGAGCCAGTGTACGGGGTGCACCCCATTTTTATACCGGTATAGTAATTGGCATGGTGGAACTGAAGACAGACACATCCCTGGACGCCATGCACGCGGCCGGCCAGATCGTCGGCCGGGCACTGACCGCCGTACGCGAGGCCGCCGCCGTCGGCGTCTCCCTGCTGGAGCTGGACGAGGTGGCGCGCGGGGTGCTGCGCGAGGCGGGCGCCGGGGCGCCCTTCCTCAACTACCGCCCCCACTTCGCACCGGTCCCCTTCCCCGCGGTGATCTGCGCCTCGGTGAACGACGCGATCGTGCACGGCATCCCGACCCGCTACCGACTGCGCTCCGGCGACCTGGTCTCCATCGACTGCGGGGCGGAGCTGGACGGCTGGGTCGGTGACTCGGCGATCAGCTTCGTGGTGGGCCGGGCGCGCCCGGAGGATCTGCGGCTGGTGGAGACGGCCGAGCGGGCGCTCGCGGCCGGGATCGAGGCGGCGGTGGTCGGCAACCGCATCGGCGACATCGCCCACGCCATCGGCACGGTCTGCCGGTCGGCCGGGTACGGGATCATGGAGGGCTTCGGCGGGCACGGCATCGGCCGCCATATGCACGAGGACCCCGGGGTGCCGAACGAGGGCCGCCCGGGACGGGGCATGCGGCTGCGCCACGGGATGGCCCTGGCGATCGAGCCGATGCTGATCGCGAGCGGCCGGGACGACTACCGGGTGGACCCGGACGGCTGGACCCTCAGAACCACGGACGGCTCCCGCGCGGCCCACACGGAGCACTCCGTGGCGATCACGGACGCGGGACCACGGATCCTGACGAGCCGGGAAGGAATGACGGGGCCGACGGGGGTGACGGGGGTGACGAGGGTGAGCGAGACGCGGGGGACAACGGAGTAGACCCCACGCGAAAATGCCCGCCCCCCGAGAACATGCGAAGGTGTTGAGACAGGTACAGACAGGTACAGGCAGGCGCAGACAGGTACGCCCGGCGGACGGACCCCGCGCACACCGGACGCATGACGCATGACGCACGACAGGTCTCGCACGTCACTCCCCCACCCGGAACGGACCTCCTCCCATGACCACCGGCTACCCTCCCCCGGGCGGCCCCCCGGACGGGGACCCCTTCGGTGAATTCCTGGCCCGTTTCTTCGGGGGCCCCCGCCCCGCCCCCCGCCAGATCGACATCGGGCGCCTGCTCAGCCCACCGGCCCGGGATCTCGTCCGGGGCGCGGCCCAGTACGCGGCGGAGCACGGCAGCCGGGATCTGGACACCGAGCACCTGCTGCGCGCGGCCCTCGCGGCGGAGCCGACCCGGGGGCTGCTGACCCGCGCGGGCGCCGACCCCGACGCGATGGCCTCGCAGATCGACGAGCGGACCGGCCCGGCACAGCACCCGGAGGCCGCCGCTCCGCCGCTGACCTCGCTGTCGCTGACCCCGGCCGTGAAGCGGGCCCTGCTGGACGCGCACGATCTGGCGCGGGCCGGCGGGGCCGGGTACATCCGCCCCGAGCACGTACTGACCGCGCTCGCGGCCAACCCGGACTCGGCGGCGGGGCACATCCTGAACGCGGCCCGGTTCTCCCCGGACGGGCTGCCGCCCGAGGTGCCGGACGCGCCCGGACCGCGGACCGAAGGCGCTCCCGCGCCCGCGCCCACCGGCACCCCCACCCTCGACACCTACGGGCGGGATCTCACGGAGCTGGCGCGGGCGGGCGGGATCGATCCGGTGATCGGCCGGGACGAGGAGATCGAGCAGACCATCGAGGTGCTGTCCCGGCGCGGCAAGAACAACCCGGTGCTGATCGGGGACGCGGGCGTGGGCAAGACGGCGATCGTGGAGGGGCTGGCGCAGCGGATCGCGGAGGGGGACGTGCCCGATGTGCTCACCGGCCGCCGGGTGGTGGCGCTGGATCTGACGGGCGTGGTCGCGGGCACCCGCTACCGGGGCGACTTCGAGGAGCGTCTGACCACCATCGTCGGCGAGATCCGCGCCCACTCCGACCAACTGGTCGTCTTCATCGACGAGTTGCACACCGTGGTCGGCGCGGGATCCGGCGGCGAGGGCGGCGGCGCGATGGACGCGGGCAACATCCTCAAACCGGCGCTGGCCCGGGGCGAGCTGCACATCGTGGGCGCGACGACGCTGGAGGAGTACCGCAGGATCGAGAAGGACGCGGCGCTGGCCCGGCGCTTCCAGCCGATCCTGGTGCCCGAGCCGACCCCGGCCGACGCCTTGGAGATCCTGCGCGGCCTGCGCGACCGCTACGAGGCCCACCACCAGGTCCGTTACACCGATGAGGCGCTGGACGCGGCGGTGGAGCTGTCGGACCGCTATGTCACCGACCGCCGTCTCCCCGACAAGGCGATCGATCTGATCGACCAGGCGGGCGCCCGGGTCCGGCTGCGCTCGCGCACCAAGGGCACGGACGTCCGGGCGATGGAGCGCGAGGCGGAGCGGCTGACCCGGGAGAAGGACCAGGCGGTCACGGACGAGAAGTACGAGGACGCCACCCGGCTGCGCGACCGGATCCGCGAGCTGAGGGACCGGATCACCCGGGCCTCCGGGGAGGGCGAGGTGGACGAGGGCCGCCATCTCGAGGTCACCGGCGAGGACATCGCGGAGGTGGTGTCCCGGCTGACCGGCGTCCCGGTGGCCCGGCTCACGGAGGAGGAGAAGGACCGGCTGCTGGGCCTGGCGGAGCATCTGCACCGCCGGGTGATCGGCCAGGACGAGGCGGTGGCGGCGGTGTCGGACGCGGTGCTGCGCTCCCGCGCGGGACTGTCCAGCCCCGACCGCCCGATCGGCTCGTTCCTCTTCCTCGGCCCGACCGGCGTCGGCAAGACCGAACTGGCCCGCGCCCTCGCGGAGGCCCTCTTCGGCAGCGAGGACCGGATGGTCCGCCTGGACATGAGCGAGTACCAGGAACGGCACACGGTGTCCCGGCTGGTGGGCGCGCCGCCCGGCTATGTCGGCCACGAGGAGGCGGGCCAGTTGACCGAGACGGTCCGCCGCCACCCGTACTCGCTGCTCCTGCTGGACGAGGTGGAGAAGGCGCACCCCGATGTCTTCAACGTCCTCCTCCAGGTCCTGGACGACGGGCGGCTGACCGACTCCCAGGGCCGCACGGTCGACTTCACCAGCACGGTGATCGTGATGACCAGCAATCTGGGCTCGGAGGCGATCATCCGGGGCGGCGGCGCGGGCATCGGCTTCGGCGCGGGCGGCGCGGACGGCCCGGACGGTACCGACGCGGACGAGGAGGCCCGCCGGGAGCGGATCCTGCGCCCGCTGCGCGACCACTTCCGCCCCGAGTTCCTGAACCGGATCGACGAGATCGTGGTCTTCCGCCGTCTCACCCCCGAGCAGCTCCACCGCATCACCGATCTGCTCCTGGAGCACACCCGCCGGCTGATGCACGCCCAGGACATCGCCGTCGCCTTCACCCCCGCCTCCGTCGACTGGCTCGCCCGGCAGGGCCATCAGCCGGAGTACGGCGCCCGCCCGCTGCGCCGCACCATCCAGCGCGAGGTCGACAACCGCCTCTCCCGCCTGCTCCTCAACGGCGAGGCGCGGGCGGGGGACGAGGTGAGCGTCGATGTGCGCGACGACCGGCTGACCTTCACGACGCAACGGACCTCGGGACAGCCCGCCTAGAAGCCCCTGGGCCACCGGCTCACTTCGACGGCCGCACCACCATCGCCGACCCCCCGCCCCTGCGCACGGTCTCCGCCGCCGCGACCCATTTCCCGTCGCTCAGCCGCTGGACCGCCGTGGCCGCCCCGATCTCCGGGTTGGCGCGGAAGGAGTGGCCGATCGCCTCCAGTTCCCCGCGCAGCGGGCTGCCGAAGAGGCCGGGTTCCAGTTCGGTCTGGGCGGCGTTGCGCTGGCTGGCGCGGGGCGCGGCGATGGCATCGACCAGGGGCAGGTCCCGGTCGAGGAGCCCGGTGAGGGTCTGGAGGACGGTCGTGATGATGGTGGCGCCGCCGGGTGAGCCCAGGGCGACGACCGGCTTGCCGTGGCCGTCGAGGACGATCGTCGGGGACATCGAGGAGCGGGGGCGCTTGCCGGGGCCGGGGAGGTTGGGGTCGTGGACGGCCGGGTTGGCCGGGGCGAAGGAGAAGTCGGTCAGCTCGTTGTTGAGCAGGAAGCCGCGGTCCGGGACGGTGATCCCGCTGCCGCCGGTCTGCTCGATGGTGAGGGTGTAGGAGACGACGTTGCCCCACTTGTCGGCGGTCGTCAGATGGGTGGTGCTCTCCCCCTCGTAGGTGGTCGGCGCCGCCGTGCCGCCGGTCGCGCAGGGCGCGGGGTCGCGGGGGTCGCCGGGGGCGAGGGGGCTGGTGAGGACCGCGTCGTCCTTGATCAGGCAGGCGCGGGAGTCGGCGTACCGCTGGGAGAGGAGTTCCCGGGTGGGGACGGACTCGAAGGCCGGGTCGCCGACCCAGCGGCCCCGGTCGGCGAAGGCGATCCGGCTGGCCTCGATGAACCGGTGCAGATACGCGGTGTCGCTCGCCGCGGAGAGGTCGGTGCCCTCCAGGATGTTCAGGGCCTCGCCGACGGTCGTGCCGCCGGAGGAGGACGGTGCCATGGAGTAGACACCGAGTCCCCGGTACGTGGTCTTCGTCGGGGCCTGGGACTTCACCCGGTACGCGGTCAGGTCCCTTGCGGTGAGGTCGCCGGGACGGGCGTTCCACCCGGAGGCGGGGTCGACGGGCGGGGCGTTGACGGTGTCGACGATGTCGTCGGCGAGGTCGCCCCGGTAGAGGGTGCCGACGCCCTCGCGGGCCAGTTCGGCGTAGGTGCGGGCCAGGTCGGGGTTCTTGAAGGTGGTGCCGACGACCGGGAGTTGCCCGCCCGGCAGGAACAGTTCGGCGGTGTCGGGGAAGTAGCGGAAGCGGGCCTCGTTGCTCGCGGTCTGGGCGCGGAAGGTGGCGTCCACGGTGAAGCCGTCGCGGGCGAGGCGCTCGGCGGGGCGCAGCAGGGTGCCGAGCCGTTTGCTGCCCCACTTGTCCAGCGCGTTCTGCCAGGTGAGGGGGGTGCCGGGGGTGCCGACGGAGAGTCCGCTGCTGACCGCCTCGGCGAACGGGACCGGCTTGCCGTTCTCCAGGAAGAGGTCCGGCCCGGCGCTGAGCGGCGCGGTCTCCCGCCCGTCGAGGGTGTGCACGGTACGGGACCTGGCGTCGTAGTAGACGAAGTAGCCGCCTCCGCCGATGCCCGCGGAGTAGGGCTCGGTGACGCCGAGCGCGGCGGCGGTGGCGACGGCGGCGTCCACGGCGTTGCCGCCCTGCTTGAGGACGGCGATCCCGGCGGCGGTGGCGTCGGCGTCGACGCTGGAGACGGCACCGCCGGAGCCCACGGCGACCGGGACCTTGGGTGCGGCTGCCGCTGCCGCTGCGGGTGCGGGTGCGGAGGCGGGGGCGCGGTCCGTGCCGGGCGCCGTCGTCGCGGTGGGTGGCGCGGCGGCCCCCACCGAGACGACGGCGGCCGAGACCGCCAGGACCGACAGCTTCCGCACGACAGGGCGACGCATGCGCACCTCCAGTCAGGAACCGTCCGCGCAGCCTAGTGGACTGAGCATGCGCGCGTCAGGAGCACACTTGGGCCACCGGCGGAGATCATCCCCTCGCGCCCCGCCGCACCCGGCACCCGGCACCCCCACACCCGGCGCCGGGCGCCCGGCGCCCGAACACGAATTCGCCTCCGACCGCTAGCATGCGCGCCCATGAATGACGACGTGCGCAACATCGTCCTCGGTCTGACAGCGGTGGCGCTCGGTGCCGTGATCGGCTGGCTGGCCCGTTCCTCTCTGTGGCGCCGCAGACTCCGCCGCAAACAGGCGTTCTTCGGGCTGCCGGACAACGCCGAGTCGCTGCTGGTGGTGAACCGGGACTCGGGCGGGCCGGAGCTGACGGTGACCCGGCACGATGTGTTCGCGCTGCTGGAACTCGCCGCGCTGATCAAGGACTGCAACGCCGCCGCCCAGGTCGTCGCGCACGACGCGGCACAGCAGGGTTTCGGCGAGCGGACGGAGTTCTGCGTCGGCGGGCCCTCGTCGAATCGCCGGATGACGGCCCACCTGGCCTCGCTGCTGCCGGGGGTGCGGGTGAACGTGGATCCCGAGCCGGGGCCGGACCGGGGCGCCTTCCAGATCGGCGGTGAGCGCTACCGGCTGGAGCCGGGGCGGGCCGAGCATGTGATCCTGGCGCGGCTGACGGCCGGTCAGGGGGACGAGGTGCGGCCGGTGTTCCTGTTCTGCGGGCAGCGGGCGATCACCCATCAGGCGGCGACGCGCTATCTGGCCCGCCATCATGAGCGGCTGGCCCGCAAGCACGGCCGGCACTCGTTCGTGCTGCTGCTGAAGGTGAGCAACTCCCAGGCGTACGGGCCGGATGTGGTGGAGGTGGTCGCCGATGTGACGCGGGCGGCCCAGGCCCCGCTGCCGACGGCCGCGCTGGAGACCACGGCCGGTATCCGCGCCTCCCACCGGGCCAAGCCATGACGTCGTGAGGGGCCGTTCCGGCCGAGGGGAGCGGAACCCCCGTCGTATACCTCTGTGACGTGGGCCCGCTCGGCCTCGGCAAGCCGGTCAGCCACGCGCCGTCGTCGACACGGTCGACCCGCTCCGCACCGAGCACAACCCGACCGGCGCGCGGCTGACCTTCTCCTCGCCCGCGAACGACCCGTCCTGGGGGTCGATTCCGCTGCGCGAGCAGTGATCTCCGGCCGCTGCCGGGCGGATACGGCTCCGCGATGCTCCGCCGGACCCCCTTCTAGGGTCCGAGCGGGGACTCCCCGCCGGGCAGCAGCGCCCGCCGCAGCTCGGGCAAAGGATCGATGACCATAGGCAGCCCTACTCACTCTCCGCCGAGTCGTGGTTGCCGCAAACTATCCAGACAAGATTGCCGTTAACTCACGACACGCACTTTTCGGGCATAAGCCGTATTTAACTCGATCTCAAGGCCAGGGCTTCACGCCTCCGCGACCTCCGCGTACAACTGGGACAGCTCCGGGACCCCGCTCGCCGCCCATTCGTGCCCGGCGGTCACGACGTCGAACTCCCGGCCCGAGGCCAGCCGCACCACCGGCTGACCGCTCGGCCAGAGGTTCCAGGCCGCGCCCTCGACCGTGCGCACCAGGACCGTTCCCAGATAGAGACCGGCGTCGGTACCGAGCCAGATCAGGGTCTCCTCGTCGTCCCGCCAGCGGGGCAGCAACTGGTCGATCGCCTCCAGCGACTCCGGCGAGTCGTCCAGCTCCACCCCGGCACCGCCCGCCTGTCTGCGCAGCAGCTCGCACTCGGCGAGCAGATCGCTGAGCCCGGCGGGGTCCCGGACGCCGGCACCGCCGGAGACCACCGCCACCCGGCCGGAATCGCCCCGGCGCTTGCCGTGTCTGCCGCTGAGGAAAGGGATGTTCATACGCCCAGCGTGTCATTCGCACCCCCGTACGCACCACAGGCGCGCGGACCCGGGCGACCGGTCGATTTCCCGTCCGCCCGGGGCATGGCGCGTTGACCGGCCCCCGGACCCTGCCTACGGTCGCGATGCGCCCCGGCCACGACGGGCGACGGGCGGGACCGGACCGGCGGTCGGACACAGCACAGGGAGGGTCGGTTGTCGCAGCGGGGCCGAGGGGCGATGGGGCGGACCCCGCCGACGGTGACGGTGACGGTGACGGCGGTGCGGGTGGCGGTGGCCGTCGCCGTCGCCCTGCTGCTGACCGGCCTGCCGCTCCCCCCGGCCTCGGCCGCGCACCCTCCGGCGCTCGCTTCCACCTCCCTCGCCCCGGAAGCGCGCGGAGCGCTCCCCCTGTCCGCCCTCTTCGACAACATCGCCGTCAGCGACGACAGCCGCCCCGCCGAGGCCGACTTCGACGGGGCCGGTGCCTCGCTGTCGGCCTCGGCGCTGGCCGCCGCCGGGTGGGCCCCGGGTGCCGTGCTGACCCTGGGCGGGGCCCGGCTGACCTGGCCCGCGACCGCGCCGGGCGAGCCGGACAACGCCGGCGCCGCGGGGCAGTGGGCGGCGGTGGCCGGACGCGGGGACGCGCTGGCGTTCCTCGTCGCCGGGACCACCGGCACCGAGATCACCGGCACCGGCCTCGTCGCGTACGCCGACGGCTCGCTCGCCCCGTACGGTCTCGCCGTGCCCGACTGGCGGACCGGGCCGCTCGCTACCAAGGCCGTCGCCCTGCCGTACATCAACACCCCCGCCGGGCAGCTCGCCGAGAAGGCCCGGCTGTACGCCGTGTCGGTGCCGCTCGACCCGGACCGCGAGGTCGTCGCCGTACAACTGCCGCAGGCGCCCGGGGCGCATGTCTTCGCGGTGGCGGTGCGGGCCCCGGCGGACGGCTGGACCGGCACCTGGGCCACCGCGCCGTCCGGGCTGATCAGCGTCGGCCCCTGGACGGACCGGACGCTGCGGCTGGTCGTGCACACCTCGACCGGCGGTCCGCGCCTGCGGCTCCGCTTCGACAACGCCTTCGCGGGCACCCCGGTCCGGATCGGCGCGGCGACGGTCGCGGTGCAGGCGCAGGGCGCGGCGGCGGACGCCGTCCCCGTGCCGGTGACCTTCGGCGGCGCGCCCGGCACCACCGTCCCGGCCGGGACGCAGGTGTACGGCGACCCGCTGCCGTTCGCGGTCCCGGCCGACAGCAATCTCCTGGTCAGCTTTCATCTGCCCGGCACGGTGAGCGCCCTGCCGGTGCACCGGCTGGCGGTCCAGCGCTCGTATGTGGGCGGCGGCCCCGGCGATCTGACCGGCGACCCGGCCGGGACGGCGTTCACCGCGACGATCGGCCACTGGCCGCTGCTGACCGGGGTGGAGGTCGGCGACGGGCCCGGTTCACTGGTGCTGCTCGGCGATTCCATCACCGACGGCGACCGGTCCACCGTGGACGCCAACCGCCGCTGGCCGGACGCCCTGGCGGACCGGCTGCTCGCGCAGCACCTCGTCCCGCACTTCGGGGTGCTCAACGCGGGCATCGCGGGCAACCGGGTGACCACGGACCGCTATCCCGGCGACGGGGTGTCCACGGACGCGGCCGGGGTGAGCGCGCTGCACCGCCTCGACCGCGATGTCCTCGCCCAGCCCTCGGCGCGGACGGTGATCGTCCTCCTCGGCGTGAACGATCTGCTGGCCGGAGGGGACGCGGCCCGGGTGACGGCGGGGCTGCGGGAGATCGCCGACCGGGCGCACGCGCGGGGGCTGCGGGTGCTGGGCGCGACGATCCTGCCGTGCGGCGGGCGCAGCGGCTGCACGGCGGCCGTGGATGCCGAGCGCACGGCCGTCAACGCCTGGATCCACGAGAGCGGCGGCGGAAACGGCGGGGGCGGCGGGGTCTTCGACGGCGTGCTCGATCTGGACGCCGTGATCCGGGACCCGGCGCGGCCGGACCGAATGCTCCCGGCGTACGACAGCGGCGACCATCTGCACCCCGGGGACGCGGGGCTCGCGGCGCTGGCCGGGGCGGTGGACCTCGGGACGCTGTGAGGCCCCGGCACCGGCACGGCACCGCCCGGCCGTCCGCCCAGCCTCCGTCCGCCCGCCCGTCCGTTACGGCGTGACGTCCAGGTCGACCACGACCGGGGCGTGGTCGGAGGCGCCCTTGCCCTTGCGCTCCTCGCGGTCCACATAGGCGTCGGAGACGGCCTTGGCGAAGGGCTCGTTGCCGTAGACCAGGTCGATGCGCATCCCGCGGTTCTTTGGGAAGGCGAGCTGGCGGTAGTCCCAGTAGGTGTAGGGGTGGTCGTACTTCAGGGGGCGGGGGACGACATCGGTCAGGCCGGTGTCGCGCAGGGCGGCGAGGGCGGCGCGCTCGGCGGGGGTGACATGGGTGAGGCCCTCGAAGGCGGCGGTGTCGAAGACGTCGTCGTCGGTCGGTGCCACGTTGTAGTCGCCGAGGACGGCGAAGGGGCGGCTGCCCTCGGCGTCGGGGGCGACGGCGGCGCGCAGGGCCTCGTACCACTGGAGTTTGTAGGTGTAGTGGGGGTGGTCGACCTCGCGGCCGTTGGGGACGTAGACCGACCAGACGCGGACCGGGCCGCAGGTGGCGGAGATCGCGCGGGGTTCGTGCTTGCCCTCGTAGCCGGGGTCGCCGGGCAGGCCCTTGACGATGTCCTCGATGCCGACCCGGGAGAGGACCGCCACGCCGTTCCATCTCCCGTCGGCGTGGACCGCGGCCTCGTAGCCCAGGTCGCGCAGCGCCTCGAAGGGGAACTGGTCCTCGGCGAGCTTGGCCTCCTGGAGGCAGAGCACATCGGTGCCGCTGCTCTCCAGCCAGGCGAGCAGCCTCGGCAGTCGGGCGGTGATCGAGTTCACGTTCCAGGTCGCGATGCGCATGTCCACCAACCTACCCGGCGGGTCTGACAACGCCCTCGTGACCGGCCCCGGGCTCAGAGGTCGGCGGTGCCTCCCGGGGGCAGCCGCAGATGTTCGGCGCCGCCGCCGAGGTGGGTGAGCTGGGTGTCGTAGATCGGGCGGGCGAGGTCGGTGAGAAGGGCGTCGTGGATGTCGTAGACGCGCTGCGGGCGTACCTCGCGGACGTAGTCGATGACCTCGGAGATCTTGTTCCAGGGTGCCTGGACCGGGGCGAGCAGGGTCTCGACGGGGTGGTCGGGGACGGTGAGGGCGTCGCCGGGGTGGAAGATCCGGCCGCCGTCGACCAGGTAGCCGACGTTGGTGATGCGGGGGAGGTCGGGGTGGATGACGGCGTGCAGTTCGCCGTGCACCTGGATGTCGAAACCGGCGGCGGTGAAGGTGTCGCCGTGCCCGACGGTGTGGACCCGGCCGGGGAAGGCGGCCGAGAGCTGGCCGGCGACCGACCCCAGGGTCCACAGCGCGACCGCCGGGTCGGCCTCCAGCGCGGCCCGCAGCCGCCCCTCGTGGAAGTGGTCGGGGTGCTCGTGCGTGACGAGCAGGGCGTGCGCGCCGACGGCGGCGTCCGGTTCGCTGAACCCGCCGGGGTCGATGACCAGCGTCAGTCCGTCCTTCTCCAGCCGGACACACGCGTGCGACTTCTTGATCAGCCTCATGCCCCCATCCTGCCGCCCGGGGCGGTGCGCCGCGCGGGGTGGGGTGGGGTGGGGGCACGGGGCCGGGCCCGGGGTGCCTACTCGGCCGGGGTGGTCTCCTCGCGGACCACCTGCTGGGCCACCTTGAAGGCGCTGTTGGCGGCGGGGACCCCGCAGTAGACGGCGGCCTGGAGGAGCACTTCCCTGATCTCGGCGGGGGTCAGCCCGTTGCGCAGGGCGGCCCGGACATGGAAGGCGAGTTCGTCGAGATGCCCCCCGGCGACCAGCGCGGTGAGGGTGATGCAGCTCCGGGTGCGGCGGTCCAGGCCCGGCCGGTCCCAGACCTCGCCCCAGGCGTACCGGGTGACGAACTCCTGGAAGTCGCCGGAGAACTCGTCGGCCTCGGACAGCGCCCGGTCCACATGCGCGTCGCCGAGCACCTCGCGGCGGACCTTGATCCCGGCGTCGTAGGGGTCCGGGCGGCCGGACGACGGCTGGGCGGGGAGGACGGCGGGGGCGATCTCGGCGACCGGGCTGACCGGTACCGGCGCGACCGGGGCGGGCTTGGTGGGGACGGCCGGGAGCGCGGTCTGCCCGGTGTCATGGGGGTGCTGCCAGGCGGTGGAGAAGTGCCGGACGAGCAGATCGGTCACCGCGGCGGGCTGTTCGACGGGGACGAGGTGGGAGGCCCCGGGGACGACGGCGAGGCGGGCGTCCGGGATCCCGGCGACCAGCGTGCGGGCCTCGGCCGGGCCGGTCACCTGGTCGTCGGAGCCGACCAGCACCAGCGTCGGCACCCCGACCCGGCCCAGTTCGGCACGGACGTCGAAGGTGGCGAGCGCCTCGCAGGCGGCGATGTAGCAGCCGGGGTCGGTGGTGCGCACCATCTGGACGGCCCAGTCGGTGATCGCGGGCTGTGCGGCGGCGAACCCGCCGGTGAACCAGCGGTCGGGCGCGGTACGCGCGATCGGGTCGAGTCCGTTCGTGCGTACGATCACGCCGCGCTGACGGAACTCGTCCGCCGTACCGAATCTCGGGGAGGCGGCGATCAGCGCGAGGGACGCCAGCCGCTCGGGGTGGCGCAGCGCCAGCTCCACACCGACCGCGCCCCCGAGGGCGCACCCGGCGTACCCGAAGCGCTGGACGCCGAGCGAGTCGAGGGTGGCCAGCAGCCGGGCCGTCAGCTCGCCGACGGAACCGGCGGGGTAGGCGGGGGCGCCGCCGTGTCCGGGCAGGTCGAACCGGAAGACCCGCCACTGCTCGGCCAGTTCCGGTACCTGGCGGTCGAACATGTGCCACGTGGTCCCCAGGGAGGGACCAAGAATCAGGACCGGGGCGTCCTCCGGTCCGTCACAGCGGTATTGCAGGGTGTTCGGTGGTGTCTCGCTCACCCGTCCGAGCCTCTCATCTGTTACGAGATGTCACTTCGCCGGGGTGAATCTAGCGGGCTTCGTCCCGCCGCCGCCAAGTCGTGGGGTGGAGGCTCCGCGAAGATCTCCGGCGGGGGTGGCCGGCCGGGGGCTCCGACAGCTCCGGGGGGTTCGGGGGCTCCGGGGGTGTCCGGGCTGGGGCTCCGGTGGTGTCCGGGTTGTGCGTCCGGTCACAGTGCGCTCGACTTCTGCAATTTACTAGGACGTCCTACTATCTCAGTGTCGGCATCCCGATCCCGCCGGCCGGCCGGCCCGTCGTCCGAGAAGGACCCCCAGATGAGCGACCTGCACCGTCCCGCGCACCCCGTCCGCCTGGTCACCGCGTCCGCGCTGTTCGACGGCCATGACGCCGCCATCAACATCATGCGGAGGATCTTCCAGTCCCAGGGCGCCGAGGTGGTCCATCTCGGCCACAACCGCTCGGTGCGGGAGGTCGTCGACACGGCGATCGAGGAGGACGCGCACGGCGTGGCGGTCTCCTCCTACCAGGGCGGGCATGTCGAGTACTTCGAGTACCTGGTGGCGTCGCTGCGCGAGCGGGGGGCGGAGCACATCCGGGTGGTGGGCGGGGGCGGCGGGGTGATCGTGCCCGAGGAGATCGCCCGGCTGCGCGCGAGCGGGGTGACCATCTTCTCCCCGGAGGACGGCCAGCGCATGGGGCTGGCCGGGATGATCAACTCGGTGGTGCGGGACTGCGACTTCGACCTCTGGGACGTCCGCCCGGCCGAGGCCGCCGCCGTGCTCGCCGGTGACCGGTCGGCGACGGCCCGCGCCCTCACCGGGGCGGAACTCGGCAGACTGCCCGCCGCCCTGCTGGCGGAGGTGCGGGCCGCGGCGGCGGCCCGGGTGGTGCCGGTGCTCGGCATCACCGGGACCGGCGGTTCCGGCAAGTCGTCGCTGACCGACGAGTTGGTGCGCCGGTTCCGGCTGGACCAGCAGGACAAGCTGCGGATCGCGGTGATCGCCGTCGACCCGACCCGGCGCCGCGGCGGCGGTGCCCTGCTCGGCGACCGGATCCGGATGAACTCCCTGGACGGCAACCGGATCTTCTTCCGCAGCCTGGCCACCCGGGGCAGCCGCGAGGTGCCCGAGCATCTCTCCGATGTCATCGACGTGGTGAAGGCCGCCGGGTTCGACCTGGTGATCGTCGAGACACCGGGCATCGGCCAGGGGGACGCGGCGATCGTGCCGTTCGTCGACACCTCGCTGTATGTGATGACCCCCGAGTTCGGCGCCGCCTCGCAGTTGGAGAAGATCGACATGCTCGACTTCGCCGATGTCGTCGCGGTCAACAAGTTCGAGCGGCGCGGCGCCGAGGACGCCCTGCGCGATGTGAGCCGGCAACTCGTGCGCAACCGGGAGGCATTCGACCGGCGGCCCGAGGACATGCCGGTGTACGGCACCTCCGCCGCGACCTTCAACGACGACGGCGTTACCGCGCTCTACCAGCACCTCAGGACGGTCCTGGCCGGGGCCGGGCTGACGCTGTCCGAGGGCACCCTGGCCCCGGTCGGGGTGCGGCACTCCTCCGGGATCCGGCAGGTGGTGCCGACCGGGCGGGCGCGCTATCTCGCGGAGATCACCGAGACGGTCCGCGCCCACCACGCCGATACGGAGCTGCTCGCCGAGGCGGCCCGGCGGGTCCAGCGGCTCGGCCTCGTCCGGGGGGAGCTGACCGCGTCCGGCGGGGACGCCGGTGCCGTGGAAGCGCTGCTCGACTCGGCCGCAGCGCAACTGCCGCGCGAGGTCGCCGAGCAGATCGAGAACTGGCCGGCGGTGGTGGCGTCCTACTCGGGCGACGAGCGGACCGTCCGGGTCCGGGACCGGGAGATCCGCACCCGGCTGACCCGGGAGTCACTGTCCGGCAGCAGCATCCCCCGCGTCGCCCTGCCCCGCTTCACCGACCACGGGGAACTGGTCCGGTTCTGGCGCCGGGAGAACCTGCCGGGCCACTTCCCGTTCACCGCCGGGGTGTTCCCCTTCAAGCGCGATGGCGAGGACCCGGCGCGGATGTTCGCGGGCGAGGGCGATCCGCACCGCACCAACCAGCGTTTCAAGCTGCTCTCCGAGGGCCAGCCCGCCACCCGGCTGTCCACCGCCTTCGACTCGGTCACCCTCTACGGCCGGGACCCCGACGAACGCCCCGACATCTACGGCAAGGTCGGCACCTCGGGCGTCTCCGTCGCCCACCTGGACGACATGAAGGCCCTCTACGACGGCTTCGACCTGACCGCGCCGACCACCTCGGTCTCCATGACGATCAACGGCCCCGCGCCCACCGTGCTGGCGTTCTTCCTCAACACCGCCATCGACCAGCGGACCGAGCGGTTCCGCGCCGAGGAGGGCCGCGACCCGTCCGCCGAGGAGGCCGCCGGTCTGCGCGCGAAGGCGCTGGCGAGCGTCCGGGGCACCGTGCAGGCCGACATCCTCAAGGAGGACCAGGGCCAGAACACCTGTCTCTTCTCCACGGAATTCTCGCTGCGCATGATGGCCGACATCCAGGAATGGTTCATCGCGCACCAGGTCCGCAATTTCTACTCGGTGTCCATCTCCGGATACCACATCGCCGAAGCGGGCGCGAATCCCATCAGCCAGCTCGCCTTCACCCTGGCCAATGGCTTCACCTATGTCGAGGCATATCTCGCCCGGGGCATGCAGGTGGACGACTTCGCGCCCAGTCTGTCGTTCTTCTTCTCCAACGGAATGGACCCCGAGTACTCCGTCCTCGGCCGGGTCGCCCGCCGGATCTGGTCGGTGGCGATGAAGGAGAAGTACGGCGCGGGCGAGCGGTCCCAGAAGCTCAAGTACCACGTGCAGACCTCGGGCCGGTCCCTGCACGCCCAGGAGATGGACTTCAACGACATCCGCACCACCCTCCAGGCCCTCACCGCGATCTACGACAACTGCAACAGCCTGCACACCAACGCCTATGACGAGGCCGTCACCACCCCCACCGAGGATTCCGTCCGCCGCGCCCTCGCCATTCAACTGATCATCAACCGGGAATGGGGGCTGGCGATGAACGAGAACCCCCTCCAGGGCTCGTTCATCATCGATGAACTCACCGATCTGGTCGAGGAAGCGGTGCTCGTGGAATTCGAGCGGATCAGTGAGCGCGGCGGCGTTCTCGGGGCCATGGAGACCGGCTACCAGCGCGGCCGGATCCAGGACGAGTCGATGCTCTACGAACAGCGCAAGCACGACGGCACCCTGCCCCTCATCGGCGTCAACACCTTCCGCGCCCCCCACGCGGACACCGGTGCGAGCGGCACTGTCGAACTGGCGCGGGCCACCGAGGAGGAGAAGCGGTCCCAACTGGACGGCGTACGGGCCTTCCAGGACCGTCACCGGGACGAGAGCCGGTCGGCGCTGGCCGCCCTCAGGGAGGCGGCGGTGAGCGGCGGCAATGTCTTCGCCGTGCTCATGGACGCCGCCCGGGTCTGCACCCTCCAGCAGATCACCGACGCGTTCTTCGAGGTGGGCGGCCAGTACCGGCGCAACGTCTGACACCGGTACCTGCCCGAGGTGGGGGGAACACCGGGACCCCGGCCCTCGCCGTCCGGCCGCTCCAGGGCTCCAGGGCTCCGGGGCTCCGGGGCTCCGGGGCTCCGGGGTCAGCCGGTGGTCTCGCGGACCGCCTCGCGGATCAGGTCCGCGACCTTCTTCGGGTGCGCGAGCATCACCAGATGGGACGAGTCGACCTCGACCGTGGTCATCGCGGCGCGCTCGTAGCCGTAGCGGACCACCTCGGGGTTGATGGTGTGGTCCGCGCTGGAGACCAGGCCCCAGGAGGGCTTGGACTTCCAGGCGGCGACCGGGGCCGCCTCGGCGAAGGCCGCACCGGCCAGGGGCCGCTGGGAGACGGCGAGCACCTTCGCCAGATCCGGATCCACATCGGCGGCGAAGATCGCGGGGAACCGGTCGGGGTCGACGGTGACATCCGTGCCCGGCTCGTCCGACCCCTCGACCGGGAAGGGCGTGTAGACCAGGGCCGACGCCAGGTCGGAGTCCGGGAAGCGGCCCTGGAGCTCGCCGAGGCTCTCGCCCTCCTCCAGGGCGTAACCGGCCAGGTAGACCAGTCCGGTCACATTCTCCTCGGCGCCCGCGACGGTGATGACCGCGCCGCCGTAGGAGTGCCCGGCCAGGACGACCGGGCCCGGGATCGCCCGGATCACCGAGGCGAGGTAGGCGGCATCGCCGGTCAGGCTGCGGTTGGGCACCGCCGGGACGAGCACCTTCAGGCCGTCGGCCAGCAGTTCGGGGACGACCCGGGCGAAACTGGACGCGTCGGCGAAGGCACCGTGCACCAGGACGACGGTGGGCGTGGAGTCGGTCATGAGGGTTTCCGTTCTGTGTAGGGCTGGGTTGTAGGGCTGCTCTGTGGGGCTGCTCTGTGGGGCTGGGCTGTGGGGCTGGGTTGTACGAGGGGGGCGGCCGGGGCGGGGGAGGACAGTCGTCGCGTGCCGGTCACCGGGTCATGCGGCCGGGTGCAGGGCCTTCCGCAGCACGCCCACGGCCTGGTCGATCGCCGCCTGCGCGGCATGCGTCTCCCGCAGCGCGTTCAGCATCACGAAGTCATGGATGATCCCCTGGTAGCGCACCGCCGTCACCGCCACCCCCGCCGCCCGCAGCCTGTTCGCGTACGCCTCGCCCTCGTCCCGCAGGACATCCGCCTCACCCGTGATCACCAGAGCCGACGGCAGCCCCGCCAACTGCTCCAGCGACGCCCGCAACGGCGACGCCGTGACCTCCGCACGCTGCTTCTCATCGGTCGTGTACTGGTCCCAGAACCACCGCATACCGTCCCGCCGCAGGAAGAACCCCTCCGCGAACTGCCGGTAGGACGGCGTGTCGAACGCCGCGTCCGTCACCGGATAGAACAGCACCTGCTGCACCAGATCCAGACCGCCCCGCTCCTTGGCCATCAACGTCAGCGCGGCACTCATGTTCCCGCCCACCGAGTCCCCGGCGACAGCGATCCGCCCCGCGTCCAGCCCCCTGGCGGCACCCTCCGCGACCACCCACCGGGCCACCGTCCAGTTCTGCTCGATGGCCACCGGGTAGCGGGCCTCGGGCGCACGGTCGTACTCCGGGAAGACGACCGCCGCACCCGCCCCCACGGCCAGCTCACGCACCAGCCGGTCATGGGTGTGCGCATTGCCGAACACCCACCCCGCGCCATGGATGTAGACGATCACCGGCAGCACCCCCGAAACACCCCTCGGCCGCACGATCCGCACCGGAACACTCCCCGTGGGCCCGCCCTCCACCGTGACCCACTCCTCATCCACCTCGGGCTTCGCGATCTCACCCGACTGGACCTCGTCGACCGCCCTGCGGCCGTCCGCCGGGGCGAGGTCGAAGAGGTAGGGCGGGGCGGCGGTGGCCTCGGCGAACGCCTTCGCGGCGGGTTCGAGCACCGGCTGGACGGGGGTGAGGGCGTCGGACATAGGGGTCTCCTGGGGCTGTGCGAGACATACCGGCCGTTCCGGCGCGGCTGCGGCCCACCGTAGAAGCGGGGCGCGCCACCCGGTTGCCCGCGCACGCACACCGGGCATCCCCCCAGCGCACACCCCGGCGCACATCCCGGCGCACATCCCGGCGCCCGCCTAGGCACGCATCCCGGCACACGTACCGGCACCGGCGGCCACGCAGGGTGAGGGGCCTTCGGCGTGAGGCCGTCCGTCACCCGGCTGTCCTGCCGCGTATCGCCCCTCGACCCCCGCCGTAAGATAATGGGACACATGCCCCAGTACGCGACAAAGAAGCCGCATGAACCCTCCACCCTGACGGTCAGGGGACGGGACGTGCGGCTGCGCACGATCGGGTTCCTGGTGCTCGCGGCACTGGCGATCTGGTTCATCGCGGCGAACACGAACTCGGTCACGATCCGGCTCTGGATCCCCACCGTCACGCTCCCGCTGTGGAGCGTCCTCACGGTCACCCTCGTCGTGGGCATCGCCCTCGGGCTGCTCCTCGCCCATCGCCGCGCCCGGCGATGAACGCCGCGTAGCCGATCCGGGGGCAGCCATGGACGACCGGCGGACAGGCGTACCGGGCAGGTCCCCCGAGCGGCCCGAGAGGTCCGGGGGCCGTTCTCTGGAGGGCGGGTCGCGGCAGGCTCCGGGCACCGGTCTGGCCGTACGGCTGTCGCGGCTGCTGCCCGCCTTCCTGATCCTGTTCGGGATCGGGTTCCAGTCCCTCACGCCCCCGTCCCTGAGCGGGACCCCGTTCTTCGTGTCCGCCCCGCTGATGGCGGCGCCGCTGTTCTCGCTGTGGACGACGGTGGCGTACGGCGTCATCGCGATCTGCTGCGCCGTGCTGCTGGACATGGTCGCGGGTGCGGTCGTGGCCTCGGCGGGCGTCCAGGAGCTGGCGACCGAGCTGGCCACCATCGTGTTCGTCACGGCGATCGCCGCGCTGCTCAACACCGTGGTGCGCCGGGGCCGCGAGCAGCTCGCCTCCGCGCGCAGCCTCGCCGAGACCGCCCAGCGGGCCGTCCTGCCCACCCCCGCCGAACGGATCGACGGGCTGACGCTGGGCACCCGCTACGAGGCCGCCGAGCAGGAGGCGCTGATCGGCGGCGACCTCTACGGCGCCCGCTCCACCCCGTACGGGGTACGGCTGCTGATGGGCGATGTGCGGGGCAAGGGGCTGGGCGCGATCGAGACCGTCACCGTGCTGCTCGGCGCGTTCTGGGAGGCCGCCCACACCGAGCGGGCGCTCGCCGGGGTGGCGAACCGGCTGGAGCGCGCGCTCGCCCGCGAGGGCGGACTCGGCAGCGGCACGGACGACACCGAGCACGCGGAGAACTTCGCCACCTGCGTCCTCGTGGAGATCCCGCCCGGTCTGCGGGTGCTGCGGATCGTCAACTGCGGACACCCGGTCCCGCTGCTGCTGTCCGGTGACGGCTCCGTGGACCCGCTCACCCCCCGCGCCTACTCGCTGCCGCTCGGCCTCGCCGAACTCGCGCCCGGACCGCGCCGCCCCGACGAGTGGGAGTTCCCGCCGGAGGCGACCCTGCTGCTCTACACCGACGGGCTCTCCGAGGCCCGCGACCTCACCGGCGCCTTCTACGACCCCGCCGCCCGGCTGAAGGGCCGTACCTTCCTCTCCCCGCTGCGGCTGCTCGACGCGCTGGTCAGCGATGTACGGACGTTCTCGGGCGGTCCGGCCACCGACGACATGGCGCTGATGGCCGCGCAGCGCCCGGCGTGACGGAACAACGGAACGGGGGGGGTTCAGGACTCCAGGGCGGTGGGGCCGTCGCCGACGGCCTCGGCGTTGCGGCGGGTCTTGGCCCAGCCGGTCCGGCCGGTCAGCAGCCGGGCGAAGCCGCGCACCGACACCACGAAGAGGTGGTACGCGTACAGCCACAGCGCCAGTCCCCACAGCACCCCGGTCAGCTTGGAGCGGTCGGGGGCGAAGGCGCTCCGGTAGGCGGGGCCCCAGAGGAGGAACGGGACGATCGACACCGCCGCCAGGCCCAGCACCAGCGGCCACACCGCCAGCAGCAGTTGCGCCGCCCCGCCGCCGAGCAGGGCCAGCACCACCAGGGCGATCGTCAGCAGCAGGATCGCCAGATGGGCGAGCGGCTGGACGAAGGTGTAAAGCGACTCCAGGACCCCGCGCGCGGTGTAGTGGCGCGAGCCGATGATCCGGCCCGAGTAGCGGACGCAGCTCATGTTGCCCTGCGCCCAGCGGGTGCGCTGGGTGAGGAAGCGGCGGGTGTGCGGCAGCGCCTCCTGGGTCACCCAGGCGTCGGGGACATGGGTGACCCGGTAGCCCGCGAGCCGCATCTGGACGCCGAGTTCGTAGTCCTCCAGCAGGGCGTCGCGCTGCCAGGGGCGGCGTTCGGCCGCCGCGATCCGGTCCAGCGCGGCCAGCCGGGTGAACTGCCCGTTCCCGCCGAGCCCGACCGATCCGGTACGGCGGCGCAGCAACTGCATCCCGGTGTTCGACACCGCGAACTCGGCGTCCTGCATCCGCACCAGCAGCCGCGCGTACGCGTTCGCCACCCGCCCCCGGCCGGGCAGCGGCCGTTCGTCGCGCACATTGCGCATCCGTACGCCGATCTGCACGCCGCCGGTGTCCGGGTCGCCGAACCCGTCCGGGCCGCTGACCCGGGCGAGCGCGTCCGCCCCGACCTGGCCGTCGGCGTCGACCACACAGACCACCACCCGGTCGCGGTCCACACCGGGCAGCGGCGCCAGATGCTCGTTGAGCGCCTGATAGGCGGCGTTGAGCGCGGCGCCCTTGCCGATCCGGGCGTCCGGCCGCCGCCGGGCGACCAGATGGACGAGGGGGTCGGAGACGGCGAGACCGGCCACGATGGGCCCGGTGCGGTCGTCGCTGGCGTCGTCGACGACCCAGACGTGCGCGTCCGGGAAGTCGGCCCGCAGCCGGTTCACGGTGATCGCGATCACCGCCTCCTCGTCCCGGCAGGGCACGAAGAAGTGCCAGTCGTACGCGGCCGGGTCCCCGGCCTCGGTCGGGCGGCGCCGGGCGTAGGCGTGGCGGGCGCCCGCCCAGTAGAGCAGGAAGCAGGCCAGGAGGAGGAAGGGCAGGACGGAGACGAGGAGGGTGACGATCACGCGGCGGCCTCCAGTCCGCCCCGGGGCGCGGGCGCGGCGCCGCGCTGCACGGTGTCGCGCTGCACGGTGTCGCGCTGCACGGTGTCGGCGATCAGGTCCGCGATCAGGTCGGCGATCCGGCGGGACGCGGTGCCGTCGCCGTACGGGCTGGGCAGCGCGGAGAGCCGACGCAGGCCCTCGGCGCCCTCGGCGAGCCGGCGGCGGGCGGCGGCGCCGATCGCCGGGCCGGGGGCGACCAGGTCGGCGAAGTCGGTGAGGCACTCGGGGCGCTCGGTGGAGTTGCGGACGACGACCAGCGGGCGGCCCAGCACGGTCGTCTCCTCCTGGATGCCGCCGGAGTCCGAGACGATCAGCGCGGCCTGCCGGGCGAGGGCGAGGAACTCGCCGTATCCGGTCGGCGGGAGCACGGTCAGGGCGGCCAGCAGCGGGGACAGCCCGGCCGCCTCGATCCGGGCCCGGGTGCGCGGATGCAGCGGCAGCACCACCGGGAGCCGGGCCGCCAGCGCGTTCAGCTCCCCCAGGACCGTGGCCAGGACGGCGGCGTCGTCGGTGTTCTCCGGGCGGTGCACGGTCGCCAGCACATAGCCGTCGGTGAGCAGACCGTGGCCGGTCAGCAGCCGGGCGCGCTCTCCGGGCGGCGGCAGATGGGCGTGGACCGCCTCGACCACGGTGTTGCCGGTGACGGTGATCCGGTCGGCGGGGATGCCCTCGGCGAGCAGCAGCGCGCGGTTCTCGGGGGTGGCCGCGCACAGCACGTCGGAGAGCCGGTCCACCAGGACCCGGTTGTGCTCCTCGGGCATGGCCCGGTCGTGGCTGCGCAGCCCCGCCTCCACATGGACGAGGGGGAGCGCGCGGGCGTTGGCGGCGAGCGCGCCGGACAGGGCGGCGTTGGTGTCGCCCTGGACGACCACGGCCCGGGGTGCCTCGGCGGCGAACCGTTCGTCCAGGCCGCGCAGCGCCGCCGCGATCTGCCGGGCGCGGGGGCGGCCTCCGACGCCGGTCAGATACTCCGGCTCGGGCAGGCCCAGCTCGGCCAGGAAGCCGCCGGAGAGTTCCTCGTCGTAGTGCTGGCCGGTATGCAGGATCCGGGCGGCGGGGCCGAGGATCCGGCACAGCTCGGCGAGTTTGACCAGCTCGGGCCGGGTACCGAGAACGAGGGCGACGCTGTGGGCGGGGAGGGTGTTCATCGGGAACCCGGGTGAGTGCTCATGGGGCACCAGGGTGAGCGGCGACGGTTGCGGAAACCGGGGGTTTCGGTTGCCGGACGGTTGCTCCGCGCCGGAACCGGACGAAAGGTGCCGTTCGGACGTGTCCGTTGGGCCCGGGGGGAGGGGGTTGTTGGGCCCGGGTGGGGTGGGACCTTGGTCCACTCAGCCCACCTGACGCGATACGCCTCCGGCGCTCCCGGCTCCGGCGCCTCCGCTTTCTCCGCCTCGCCCGCTTCCTCCGGCTTCCCTGCCTGCTCCGGCTTCCCTGGCTCCCCCGGTTCCTCCGGTTCCTCCGGTTCCTCCGGCAACCCTGGCTCCCTCGCCTCCTCCGCCTCCTCCGGCCTCCCCCGGCTCCGTCGCCTCCTCCGCCTCCCCTCCGGCGGCCTACCCGGCTCCCTCGCCTCCTCCGGCCTCCCCGGCTCCTCCGCCTCCTGCGCCTTCCCGGCCGCCTCCGCCTCCTCCGGCTCGCCCGCCTCTCCCGCTTCCTCCGGCGTCCCCGCCTCCCCCGTCTACCCCGGCTTCCCCACCTCCCCCAGCTCGCCCGCCGCGCCCGCCTTCCCGCTTCCTCCGGCGTCACCGCTTCCTCCGGCGTCCCCGGCTCCTCCGGCTCCCCCGGCGCCCCCGTCCCCCCGGCCTCCCCCGTCGTCGTCCGGGTCGGTGAACCGGTATCCCACGCCCCGTACCGCCTCCACCGGGTCGCCGCCCGTGCCGCCCGAGGCGCGGCGGAGCTTGCGGCGGAGCCGGAGGACCGCGAACTTCACCCGGTCCCGGCCCACCGCCGACCGGTCGTCCCACACCTGGTCCAGCAGCCGTTCCGTGGTGACCACCTGCCCCCGGTGCCGCACCAGCAGCCGCAGCAGCCCGAACTCCAGATCGCTGAGCCGGGCCTCACCCCCGTACCAGACCACCACCCGGCGCTCCGGTACCAGGCGCAGATTGCGGGAGGCGCGCTCGCCCTCCCAGCGGCGTCCGGCGCGCCGCAGCAGCGCCTCGACCCGGGCGAGGAGTTCCTCGTCGTCGTAGGGCTTGCGGACATGGTCGTCGGCGCCGGAGCGCAGCGCGCGGACCGGGTCGGCCGCGTCGGTGCCCGCGGACAGCACCAGAACCGGCAGATCGCTCATGTCGCGGGTGCGGGCCAGGACCTGCCAGCCGTCCAGTTCGGGCAGCCGGGTCTCCAGCACCATCAGCTCCGGGCGCTCCTCGAACAGCGCCCGCAGCGCCTCCCGGCCGTCCGCGGCGGCCACCACCTCGTGCCCGTCCCGCGCGAGCAGCCGCCGCAGCGCCAGCGCGGACGCCGCGTCGTCCTCGACGATCAGGATCCGGGCCATGGCGTCGAGTGAACCAGGAATCCCGGCCCGCCGCACCGCACCCCTCCTCCCCGCGCCTTACTCCTCGGTGCCCAGGCCGGTGAGGGCGCCGACCGGGTCGAGGTCGGGGGTGCCCCGGGGCCACCAGTCGTCGGCGCCGGGCTCCGACTCGTCCGACTCATAGGCGTACCAGAGGCCGTCCCGGCCCAGGCGGAGCTGGACCCGGCCGTGCGGGTGGGTGAGGCGGTTGCGCCAGGGGCGGAACGCGGGCAGGTCGGCGGCGCGCAGCAGCGGGCGGGCCCGGTCGAAGCGTCCGGCGGGCGGATCCCAGGGTTCTTCGAGGACGGCCAGCCCCTCGAACCCGCCCTGCCGCCAGGCCGCGACCGCGCGGGCCAGCTCGGCGGAGGTGCGCCCGGTGGCGGCGGCGAGGGACGCGTACAGCGCGCGCGTACCGGCCGTGAGACCGGAGCCGGGGCGGGCCGCCGCGAGCCGGACCGCGTCCTGCCACAGGGTCAGCCCGGCGACCGGGTCGCGGCCGGTCGCCAGCAGGGCGTGCGCGCGGGCCGCCGCGTCGGTGGCCAACTGGTCCAGCGCGAACGGGTCGGGGCCGCCCGGGGACGCCGGATAGGCGGGCGGCTGCTCGGGGTGCGGCGGCACCGGCAGCGGCGGCGGCAGCGGGGGGAGGCGGCGCGGGGCGAGGGCGGCGGTGGCGCGGACGCCCGACAGCGCGGCCGGTGCGCGCTCCTGGGCGGCGCGGGCCGCGCGGGCGGCGCTGCGCCGGGACAGCGCGTCCAGCAGCTCCCGCTCGCCCCGGCCGCGCAGCAGGAGCAGGACGAAGGGGTCGGCGTCGAGCAGCCTGGCCGTCTGGTAGCAGAGGGCCGCCGCGTGTTTGCAGGGGTGGGCGCGGTCGGGGCAACTGCACTGGGGGTCCAGGTCGCCGGGGCCGGGCAGCAGCCGCACCTCGCCCTCGGCCAGGGCGTGCGGCATCTCCTTGTCGAGCAGCGCGGCGATATGGCCGGGCCGCTCCGCCGCCGCGTCGAGGAACCGCTCCCAGTCGTCGTCCCCCAGGGTGAGCAGCCGCACCTGCACCCGGTAGGGCCGGGCGCGGCTGCCCTGCACATACGCCAGCACCAGCCCCGGGGTGACGGTGATGGCGTCGACATGCCCCTGCTCGGCGTACCCCCGCCCGCGCGCCAGCCGCTTGGCGTCGAGGGCGCCCTCCTCCAGCGCCGCGATCCAGGCACCGCCCCACCAGGTCCCGGCGAACCCGTCACCCGCGCCCGGCGCGAGGGCGGGGAACGTCCGCCGGTGATCGCCGTCCCGGCGGGGGGAGGCCATGGAGGGGGGTGGGGTGGGGTTCGGGGCGGGATTGCGGGTGGGGTTCGGAGTGCTGGCGGTGGGGTGCGGGGTGTCGGCGGTGGGGTGCGGGGTGGGATTCCGGGTCGGGTGCGGGGTGTCGGCGGTGGCGCGGGGTGGGGATGCCTGCGCGGGGCGGCGCTCGGGCGGCTCGGGGGCGGGCGGCTGCCCGAGCGCGGCGAGCAGCCGGGAGACGGCGGGGTGGGGCGAGGGGACGGGGGTGTCGGCGCCGGGGTGAGCGGCCGTGCCGGTGTCGGAGGCGGGGCCGGGCTGACGGGTCGTGCCGGGGGCGGGGCGGGTCTCCTCGCGCGGGCGGCGGTGCTGCTCGGCGGGGGCGGGACCCTCGCCGGGGCGGCTCCGCTCCTCGGTGGACCCGGCATCCGCGCCGGGGCGGCTCCGGTCCCGGGCGGGCCCGGCATCCGTACCGGCGCGGCTCCGCTCCTCGGCGAGGGCCGACCGCAGGGCCGCGCGGGCGGCGTCGCCGGGTCGCCCGGCGGGGAGCGGGGCGGGCGCCCCGGCCGGAGGGGCTTCCCGGAGCGGGGCGGGCACCCGGGCCGGAGCAGCCTCCCGGAACGCGGCGGGGGCCCCGGCCGGGGCCTCCTCCCCCGCCGCCGCTCCGTCGCCCCCGGCGTCCCGGGCCCGCCGGGCGGACACCGCGTCCCGCAGCGCGGCCCGCGCCGCGTCACCGGGGCGGGGGCCGGCCGTCGGCCGCCGGGGCGTCCGCACCACCGGCACCGGACCCGAACCGGGGCCCTCGTCGTCCTCTCCCCCGGCCCCGCTGCCCCGCTCCCGCGCCCGCGCCGCCCGCAGCGCGCGCCGGGCGGCCTCGGCGGCACCGACTCCGGAGGGGGCATCACCACAGGCGCCCGCGCCGGTCCCCGAGCCCGGGATACGGGCCTCCTCCATACGGGCCCCCTCCATGCGGGGCTCCTCGCGCCCCCGGTCTTCGTACTCCCGGTCTTCGCGCCCCCGGTCCTCCCCTCCCGTCCCGTTCATGACTCCCTCCGCAGGGACACCAGGTCGGACAGCTCGCGGTCGGTCAGTTCGGTGAGGGCCGCCTCGCCCGTGCCGAGGACGGCGTCGGCCAGGGCGCGTTTCGCGGCGAGCATCTCCGCGATGCGGTCCTCGACCGTGCCCTCCGTGATGAGGCGGTGGACCTGGACGGGCTGGGTCTGGCCGATGCGGTAGGCGCGGTCGGTGGCCTGCTCCTCGACGGCCGGGTTCCACCAGCGGTCGAAGTGGACGACATGGCCCGCGCGGGTGAGGTTCAGTCCCGTACCGGCCGCCTTGAGGGAAAGCACCAGGACCGGCGTCGCCCCGTCCTGGAAGCGGTCCACCATGCGTTCGCGCTCCGGTACCGGTGTGCCGCCGTGGAGGAGGTCCACGGGGATCGCGCGGGCGGCGAGATGGCCGGTGATCAGCCGGGCCATGCCCACGTACTGGGTGAAGACCAGGGCCGAGCCGTCCTCGGAGAGCACCGTGTCCAGGAGTTCGTCCAGCAGGGCGAGTTTGCCGGAGCGGGCGGCCAGCCGGTCCGTCCCGGCGCCGCCCGGGTGGTCCTCCTTGAGGTAGAGCGCGGGGTGGTCGCAGATCTGCTTGAGCGCGCCGAGCAGCTTCAGCACCAGACCGCGTCGGGCGATGCCGTCCGCCGTCTCGATGGCGAGCAGCGACTCCCGGACCACCGCCTCGTAGAGCGCGGCCTGTTCGCGGGTGAGCGGGACGGGGTGGTCGGTCTCGGTCTTCGGGGGGAGTTCGGGGACGATGCCCGGGTCGGACTTCTTGCGGCGCAGCAGGAAGGGGCGGACCAGCCTGGCGAGCCGCTCCGCGGCCTCGGCGTCCTCGCCGTTCTCGACCGCGCGGGCGTGCCGGGCGCGGAAGGACTTGAGGGGGCCGAGGAGCCCGGGGGTGGTCCAGTCGAGCAGGGCCCACAGCTCGGAGAGGTTGTTCTCGACGGGGGTGCCGGTGAGGGCGACGCGGGCCGGGGTCGGGATCGTGCGCAGGGCCTTGGCGGTGGCCGAGTAGGGGTTCTTGACGTGCTGGGCCTCGTCGGCGACGACCAGGCCCCAGCGGTGGGCCGCGAGGGTGGTGGCGGCCGAGCGCATGGTGCCGTAGGTGGTGAGGACGAAACCGCCGGTCAGGTCGGCGAGGGTGCGTTCGGTGCCGTGGTGGCGGCGGACCGGGACGCCGGGGGCGAAGCGGGTGATCTCGCGCTGCCAGTTGCCGAGCAGGGAGGCGGGGCAGATCACGAGGGTGGGTTCGGGGCGGGCGCGGCGCAGATGGAGGGCGATGACCGTGACGGTCTTGCCGAGGCCCATGTCGTCGGCGAGGCAGCCGCCGAGGCCGAGGGAGGTCATCAGGTCGAGCCAGGCCAGCCCGCGCAGTTGGTAGTCCCGCAGGGTGGCGGCGAGGCCGGGGGGCGGGGGTGCCGGGTGGACGCCGGTGGTGAGGCGGTCGCGCAGGGCGGCCAGCGCGCCGACCGGTACGGCCTCGACCGTCTCGCCGTCGATCTCGGCGCTGCCGCTGAGGGCGGCGGCCAAGGCGTCGACCGGGTCGAGCAGACCGAGGTCGCGCTTGCGGGCCTTGCGGACCAGGGCCGGGTCGACCAGCACCCAGCGGTCGCGCAGCCGGACGACCGGGCGGTGGGCCTCCGCCAGCGCGTCCATCTCGGCGTCGCTCAGCGGGTCGCCGCCGAGGGCGAGCTGCCAGCGGAACTGGAGCAGGTCCTCGCTCTCGAAGAAGCCCGTGCCGTCGGTCGCGGAGCCCGGGGCGGGGCGGACGACGGCCGAGGCGGTGAGGTCCTGGGCGAGGTCCCGGGGCCAGTGGACGGCGACTCCGGCCGCCGCCAGTCGGGTCGCGGCGATGCCGAGCAGATCGCCCAGCTCCTCCTCGGAGAGGGCGAGGACATCGGGGGCGTCCCGCTCGGCGAGCCGCTCCAGCGGGGGCCAGACGCGCGCGGCGCGGCGGACCGCGAGCGCCGCGTCGACCCGGGAGCGGGGGCCGAAGGCCGTGTCGGCGTCCCCCGCCCACAGCGCGGTGGCGTCGGCGACGAGGGTGGGGTCGGCGAGGCTGTGCACCTGGACGACGGCCGCACCGGCGCCCCGCGCGCGGGCGCCGCCCGCGTGGCCGCCGTCGCCGCTGTCGAAGAGGTCGTGGGCGGACAGGTCGAGCCGCAGCGAGATCCGTACTCCGGCGTCCATCCCGGCGGCGACCTCGGCGGCCCAGTCCCGGGCGCCGGGCAGGCGCTGCGGGCGGGCGTCGGCGAAGGGCCTCCCGGCCGCGTGGGGCGCGGCGGGGGTGCGGGGCAGGGTGTCGGCGACCGCGTCCAGGAAGGACCGCAGCAGGGCCTCCGGCTCGGGCAGCCGCAGCGGGCCGGGGCCGGGCAGCGGCACGGCGTGGCCCTCGGGGGGCAGGGCGGCGGCGAGGGCGCGCAGATGGGCGATGTCGGCGGGGTCGAGGGGGCCCGCCCGCCAGGCGTCGAATCCGGCGCCGGTCAGCCCCGGCAGCAGACGGCCCCGCGCGGCCAGCCGCAGCGCGTGCAGCGCCGCCGCGCCCCAGCAGGCGGTGGCGGGGTGGGCGGCCGGGTCGTGCCGGGCCCGGACCAGCAGGGGCAGGGCGGCGGCGAGCGGGAGCGTGACGGCCGGGGCCTGCCGGCGGCGTACGGAGGTGCCGTGGGGGCGGACGACCGTCAGGTCCACGCTCTCGCCCGGGGCCGGGGCGGGCGGCGGGGGGCCGCCCTCGGGGTCCCAGAACGCCATCCGGCCGTCCCGGGGCAGGGGTGCGGGCAGGAAGACGGCGGCCAGCCGCAGCGGCACCCCGTCCGTCCCCGTGCTCGCCGTGCCGCCCGCCGCCGTGACCGTGGCCGTGGTCGCCATACGTCTGGTCACCTCCCGCCCGTGTGTCGTTCCAGGTGTCTTCGACTCTACGGGCGGCCTCTGACAATCGGCCCCGGCGACGACCGGGCGCCCCGGGTCACGGGGTCGTGCGGGACACCAGATAGACGAACGGGTTGTTGGGGTCCGCGAGGCTCACCATCACGTCCTGGCTGGGGTGCGGGTCCTTCTGGTCGTGGACCAGGCCGTACCAGGGGCCGGGTGTGTCGAAGTTCCAGCCGCTGACCTGCTGGTCGCGTTCGCTGATGGTGATGCGGTTGCGTTCCAGTGCGACCCGGGTGGTGCCCATCCCGCGCAGGAACTCGTCGAGGTTGGCGTTGGGGGTCTGGAACTGGACGTAGAGGCGGCTGGTGCGCCAGTTGTTGGTCTCGTAGTAGGCGACCTTGCCCGCCGGGCGCGGTATGGGGACCTGGTAGAGGCGGAGCTGCACCTTGGACGGCCAGGCGAAGGTCAGCCCGGTCGCCGCGTACTTCTCCTCCTTCTTCTTGCCGCTGTCGCGGCTCTGGTTGGCGGAGATCACCAGATAGCCGGCCGGGATGCCGATGAGCAGCACGATGGTCATCAGGGTCAGCGCGCGGCGGCGGATCCGGCGGCCGGGGCTCTCGGGCGGGCCCGGCGGTTCGCTCGGGGACATCGCCTCCCGCGGCAGGGACATGGTCACATCGGCTCCCGCGGGGTCGAGGTCGAGGTCGAGGGGGAAGCGGAAGGGGGGGTCGAGGGGGACGTGGCGGTGCGCAGGGCCTCGGCGTAGCGCTCGTAGCGTTCGTAGCGCTCCACCCGGCGGCGCTTGGCGCGCCGGAAGCGGCGGGCGACCAGCCGCGCCAGGTCCGCCGCGCCGACCATCCCGGCCTCGGGGCCCAACTGGGCCCGGACTATCCGGGCCTCGGGGCGGTAGCCGCGGCCGGTGAGATGGCGCTTGAAGGCGTCCCGCGCGGGCGCGATCAGCAGTTCGTCGGCCGCCGAGACCCCGCCGCCGATCACGAAGCACGACGGGTCGAGGGCGGCGGCGAGATTGGCGATGCCGACGCCGAGCCACTGGCCGATGTCCTGGAGCAGCTCGATGCACATGGCGTCGCCCTCGCGGGCCAGCTCGGTGATCATCGGGCCGGTGATGTCGGAGATCTGCCCCTTGACGTGCTCGATGATCCCGTACGCCACCGGCGAGTCCGCGGCGGCCAGCTCGCGGGCCTCTCTGACCAGGGCGTTCCCTGAGCTGTACTGCTCCCAGCAGCCGCGGTTGCCGCAGGGGCAGCGGTGCCCTCCGGGGACGACCTGCATATGCCCGAACTCGCCCGCGACCCCGTACTTGCCGCGCTTGACCTGGCCGTCCTCCAGGATCGCGCCGCCGATGCCGGTGCCGAGGGTGATCATGACGAGGTGGTCCTCGCCGCGTCCGGCGCCGAAGCGCCACTCGGCCCAGGCGGCGGTGTTGGCGTCGTTGTCGACCAGGACGGGGACGGAGAGGCGGCCGGCGAGGCGGTCCCGGAGGGGTTCGTTGCGCCAGGAGAGGTGCGGGGCGAAGAGCACGCGGTTGCGGTCGGCGTCGACCCAGCCGGCGGCGCCGATGCCGACGGCGTGCACGTCGTGGCGGTCGGAGAGGTCCAGGACCAGTTCGACGATGGTGTCCTCGACGACTCTGGGGCTCTTGGACTTGTCCGGGGTCTCCGCGCGGAGCTTCTCCAGGATCTGGCCGTCGGCGTCGACCACCCCGGCCATGACCTTGGTGCCGCCGATGTCGATGCCGACGGTGGGGACGCGGGGGGCGGTGAGGTGCGAGCGGCGCTCCCGGGTGCCGACCGTGCGGAGCGCCGGCGCGCGCCGGGAGCCGATGGGGGCGCCTCCGGCCCGGGTGGCGTTGGCCAGGGCCTTCGGGAAGGCGAGGTCGCGGTAGGTGCTCATCGGGGCCGATTCTGCCCCACGAGGGGGTTTGGCTGCGAACGGGGCGGGATCTGGGGGTGCGGGGTGTTGGGGGTGAGCGCGCGGTTCCTCGCGCCCCTTGGGGGGTGGGTGAGGGGGGTGGGGTGGGGTGTGCGGCGGCGTTGTGGCTGGTCGCGCAGTTCCCCGCGCCCCTGGGGGGTGGGTGGGGTGCGGTGGTGGGGAGGGTGCGGGTGCTTCGTGGCTTGTCGCGCAGTTCCCCGCGCCCCTGGGAGGGGGTGGGTGGGGGCCGTGGTGGGGAGGGTGCGGGTGCGTTGTGGTTTGTCGCGCAGTTCCCCGCGCCCCTGGGAGGGAGTGGGGTGCGGTGGTGGGGAGAGTGCGGCGGCGTCGTGGCTTGTCGCGCAGTTCCCCGCGCCCCTGAAGGGGGCGGCCCGATGGGGGGTCAGGGGCGGTGGAGTTCGTGGCGTAGGGCTTCCAGGTCTGTGCCTCCTGCCATTTGGGTGGTCAGGGTGGTGAGGGTGATGGTGTGGCGGGGGTGGGTGCCTGCGGGGGTGCCTCGGCGGAGGAGGACGAAGTGGTCGCCGACCAGGTGGGCGTGGTGGGGGTTGTGGGTGATCAGGACGACGCCCAGGCCCTGGTCCCGGGCCGCGGTGACGTACTTGAGGACGACGCCGGACTGTTTCACGCCGAGCGCGGCCGTCGGTTCGTCCAGGACGAGGACCTTCGCGCCGAAGTGGACCGCGCGGGCGATGGCCACGCACTGGCGCTGGCCGCCGGAGAGGGTGCCGATGGGGCGGTCGACGTCGGGCAGGTCGATGCCCATGCGGAGCAGGGCCTCGCGGGTGGTGGCGCGCATCCGGGCGGCGTCCAGGCGGCGGAAGGGGCCACGGCCGCGATGCTGCTCGGAGCCCAGGAAGAAGTTGCGCCAGACCGGCATGAGGGAGACCACGGCCAGGTCCTGGTGGACGGTGGCGATGCCGTGGTCCAGGGCCTGGCGGGGGGAGGTCAGGCGGACGGGGGTGCCGTCCAGGTGGTAGGTGCCCTCGTCGTGGGGGTGGAGGCCCGCGATGATCTTGATGAGGGTGGATTTGCCGGCCCCGTTGTCGCCCAGGACGCAGGTGATCTCGCCCGCGCGGACGGTGAGGGAGACGCCCTCCAGGGCGCGGGCGGCGCCGTAGCGCTTGCCGATGCCGGTGAGTTCGATCAGGGGCGCGGTCATGCGGCGGCCTCCGCGCGCTTGCGGACCCAGGCGTTCAGCAGGGTCGCGAGGAGCAGCATCGCGCCGAGGAAGAACTTGAACCAGTCGGGGTTCCACTCGGCGAAGACGATCCCCTTGCTGGTCATGCCGAAGATCAGCGCGCCGATCGCGGAGCCGACCGCGCTGCCGTAGCCGCCGGTGATCAGACAGCCGCCGATGACGGCCGCGATGATGTAGATCAGCTCGTTGCCGACGCCCTCGCCGGACTGGACGACGTCGTACGAGAACAGCAGGTGCTGGCCGGAGATCCAGGCGCCGAGGGCGACGCCCATGTAGAGGCCGATCTTGGTGGCGGTGACCGGGACGCCCACCGCGCGGGCGGCGTCCTTGTTGCCGCCGACCGCGAAGATCCAGTTCCCGGCGCGGGTGCGCAGCAGGATCCAGGAGGCGAGGGCGACCAGGGCGAACCACCACAGGATGGTGACCTTGAAGTCGACGCCGCCGAGGGTGAGGGTCGAGGCGAACAGGTCATGGGCGGTGGGGAAGCCCTCCATGTCGGCGATGGACTGGGTGGAGACCGTGCCGCTGATCAGTTTGGTGAAGCCCAGGTTCATCCCGGTCAGCATCAGGAAGGTGCCCAGGGTGATGATGAAGCTGGGCAGGCCGGTGCGGGTCAGCATGATGCCGTTGAAGGCGCCGATGGCCAGGGTGACCAGCAGGGACACGGCGACGCCCACCCAGACGTTCGCGGTGAGCTGGTAGCTGACCATCGAGGAGACGAGGGCGGACGAGGTCACCATCACCCCGGCCGAGAGGTCGAACTCGCCGCCGATCATCAGCAGCGCGACGGGCACCGCCATGATGCCGATGGTGGACGCGGCGTACAGGACCGTGCTGAGGCTCGCGGGGCGCAGGAAGCTGTCGGCGGCGAAGGCGAAGAAGACGAAGACGGCGGCGGCACCGACCACCGAGCCCAGTTCGGGGCGGGCGAGCAGACGGCGGAGGGGGGAGGTGCGCAGGAGTCTTCCGGTGGGGGCGGTGTCGGGGGCGGTGCTCATCGGGTCCCCCGCCGGGTGTACTCCGCCAGCTCGGCCGCCTGGTCCCGGGTGATGATCTGCGGGCCGGTCAGCACCGGCTTGCCGCCGCCGAGGACATCGGCGTTGTAGCGGTACAGCCACAGCAGGTCGACCGCCTCGTAGCCCTGGAGGTAGGGCTGCTGGTCGACGGCGAAGCCCAGGGTGCCGTCCGCCAGTCCGGCGACGACCTTGGCGTTGAGGTCGAAGGTGTCGATCTCGGCGTCGCTGCCCGCGGCCCGCTTGGCCTTGACGGCGGTGTCGGCGAAGGGGGCGCCGAGGGTGACCACGGCGTCGATGTCCGGGTCGGCCTGGAGCTTGGCCTCCAGGGAGGACTGGACGTCCGGCATGTTGGTGCCGGTGACGTACAGGTTCTGCACCCGGCCGTCGAAGGTCTCGGCGAGGCCGGCGCAGCGCTGCTCGTGGCCGACGTTGCCCTGTTCGTGCAGGACGCAGACGGCGTTGGTGCGGTCGCGCCGGTTCAGTTCCTCGCCGACGGCCTGTCCGGCGACGGTCTCGTCCTGGCCGATGTGGGTGAGGGCGCCGAACGCCCTGGACTCGGCCGACCCCGAGTTGACGGTGACCACCGGGATCCCGGCGGCCACCGCCCGCGCGACGGCCGCCTTCATGGCGTCCGGCTTGGCCAGGGTGACGATCAGTCCGTCGACCTTCTTGTCCACGGCGGCGTCCACGAGCTGCGCCTGCTGCTGGGCCTCGTCGTCGTGCGAGTAGAGGAAGTTGATGTTGTCCTTGGCGGTGGCCTCCTCGGCGCCGCTCTGGACGATGTCCCAGAAGGTGTCGCCGTCGCCCGAGTGGGTGACCATCGCGAAGGTCCAGCGCGGGGTGGTCACGGCCGACTTCCCCCGTTCGGCCGCGGCCTTGCGGGCGTCCTCGGCGCGCTTGCCGCCGGTGCTGCTGCATCCCGCGAGGGACACGCAGAGCGTTCCCGCCAGCGCGATGCCTACCCAGGTCCGAAACCGTGCCACGAGGCCGAGCCCCTTCTTGCCGTGTCTGTGCTGTGTCTGTGCCGTGTCCGCGTCGCGCGCCCGCCGCGTCCGGCGAGCGGACGGAGACCGGGGTCCCACCGGACCCGAACGCCCGATTATCGAACACAGGGATCGTGCCCCCGGCGACCGGGGAGCGCGACTCGGTCACATTGACCGGACAACAGCACAAACAGCGGAGCGGCTCAGGGCCGGACGAGGAGCTGGAACTCGAAGGAGTAGCGGGCCGGACGGTAGGTGTGGCTGCCGTACTCGACCGCGCGGCCGGTGTCGTCGAAGGTGGTGCGCTGCATGGTGAGCAGCGGGGCGCCCACCGGTTCGCCCAGGCGGTCGGCCTCGTCGGCGGTGGCGGCGCGGGCGCCGATGGACTGGCGGGCGCTGTGCAGGGTGATCCCGGCGGCCCGCATCAGCCGGTACAGGCCGGTCGCCTCCAACTGGGCGGTGTCCAGCTCCAGCAGACCGGGCGGCAGGAAGTTGCAGAGGTACGCCATCGGCTCGCCGTGCGCGAGGCGCAGCCGCTCGACGCGGTGCACGTCGCTGTCCTCGGGGACACCGAGGGCGGCGGCGATCTCGGCGGAGGCCGGGACGACGGTGTTGACCAGCACCTTGGTGGCGGGGCGCTGGCCCGCCGCCTCCAGGTCGTCGTAGAGGCTGCTCAGCTCCAGGGGGCGTTTGACCTGGCTGTGCACCACCTGGGTGCCGACGCCCCGGCGGCGGACCAGCAGCCCCTTGTCGACCAGGGACTGGATGGCCTGGCGGACCGTGGGCCGGGACAGACCGAGCCGGCCGGCCAGCTCGATCTCATTGCCCAGCAGGCTGCCCGGGGTGAGCGTGCCCTGCTCGATGGCGGCCTCCAACTGCTGGGAGAGCTGGAAGTACAACGGCACCGGGGAACTGCGGTCGACGCTCAGGTCGAGGCGCCCGGTCGGGTCCACATCTGGTTTCGGCACGGGGCGAGCGTAGCCCCGTGACGGGTTGACGGGAAGTTGTGTAGTTCGATTGTCCGGACATACGGATTGACAGCGGGGCCGGGTGGCCTCACCTTGATTCCATGCGCATCGGGGTCATCGGTACGGGCCGCATCGGAACGATCCATGCGAACACGCTCAGCCGCCACCGGGAGGTCGGCTCACTGATCCTCACGGACGCGGACCCGGCCCGCGCGCAGGAGCTGGCGCACCGGCTCGGGGAGACGGCCGCGCCGGGCGTGGACGAGATCTTCCGCTGGGGCGTGGACGCGGTGGTGATCACCACGGCGACCTCCGCGCACGCGGAACTGATCGGCCGGGCGGCGCGCTCCGGGCTGCCGGTGTTCTGCGAGAAGCCGATCGCGCTGGACGTGCCGGGCACGCTGGCCGCGATCACCGAGGTGGAGACCGCCGGGACGGTCCTCCAGATGGGGTTCCAGCGCCGCTTCGACCCCGGCTACGCGGGCGCCAGGGAGGCGGTACGGTCCGGGCGGCTCGGCCGGCTGCACACCGTACGGGCGCTGACCTCGGACCCGGTGCCGCCGCCGGTGGAGCATCTCGCGGCCTCGGGCGGGCTGTACCGGGACACGCTGATCCACGACTTCGACGCGCTGCGGTGGGTGACGGGCCGGGAGGTGGTGGACGTGTACGCGGCCGGGTCGGACCACGCGGGCTCGCCCTTCCGCGAGCTGGGCGACCTGGACACCGCGGCGGTGGTGCTGACCCTGGAGGACGGCGTCCTCGCCACGGCCACCGCGACCCGGCTGAACGGCGCCGGGTACGACGTCCGGATGGAGCTGGCCGGGGAGCGCGACCAGATCACCGTCGGCCTGGACGACCGGACCCCGATCGCCTCCACCGAGCCGACCGGTCCCCCGCCCGCCAGCAAGCCGTGGACCGGTTTCCTGGAACGCTTCGGACCGGCCTACGAGGCCGAACTCGCCGCGTTCGTGGAGGTGGTGCGCGGGGAGCGGGCCAACCCGTGCGACGGGCGGGAGGCGATGCAGGCGCTGCGGATCGCCGAGGCGTGCGACCGGTCCCGGCGGGAGCACCGCCCGGTGCGGATCGGCGAGATCCTGGGCGGCCACGAGCCCGTCTGACCGCCCGTCACTCCTCCAGGAGTCCGGCGTCGTGGGCGAGCAGGGCGATCTGGACGCGGTTGTTGAGGCCGAGCTTGGCGAGGACCCGGGAGACATGGGTCTTGACGGTGGCGACGCTCATGTACAGCTCCCCCGCGATCTCCGCGTTGGACAGCCCCCGGCCGACGGCGACGGCGACCTCGCGCTCCCGGTCGTTGAGGGCGGCGATCCTGCCCCGCGCGCGGGTGCGGCGGTCGTCACCGCCCGGGGTGCCCGCCGCGCGTTCCATCAACTGCCGGGTGACGGCCGGGGAGAGGACGGGATCACCGGCGGCGACCCGGCGGACCGCGTCCAGGATCTCGGCGGGCGGGGTGTCCTTGAGCACGAATCCGGCGGCCCCGGCGCGCAGCGCCCGCAGCACCTGCTCGTCGGCGTGGAAGGTGGTGAGAACCACGACCTGGGGGGCGTCCCGGCGACCGCGCAGTTGGGCGGTGGCGGTGAGCCCGTCCACGGCCGGCATCCGGATGTCCATCAGCACGACGTCCGGCCGCACCCGCTCCACCAGCGCGTCGACCTCCGCCCCGTCGGCCGCCTCACCCACGATCTCGATGTCCTCGGCCCCGCCCAGCATGAGGGCCAGCCCCGCCCGGACGAGGGGGTCGTCGTCCACGAGGACCAGTCGGATGGCAGTCATGCCCCCTACGTAATCACCCCTCACCCCCCGCCCCCACCCCCTCGCCGCGTCCCGCCGCCGGGGGCCAGGGGAGCCAGGCGCGGATCTCGAAGCCCGCGTCGGGGGTCGGGCCGTGGGTGAGGTGGCCGCCGGCCAGGGTGGCGCGTTCGGTGAGGCCGATCAGGCCCTGGCCGGAACCGGGGACCGGGGGGACCTCACCGTCGGGGGCGGGGTTGCGGACCCGGACGTCGAGGCCCTCGCCGGGGGTGCCGCCGACGGTCACCGCGACCTCCGCGCCGGGGGCGTGCTTGCGGGCGTTGGTCAGGCCCTCCTGGACAATGCGGTAGGCGGTGCGGCCGACGGACGCGGGGACCGTGCCGGGGTCGGTGACCCGCTGGTCGAGCCGGACCTTCGCACCGGCCGCGCGGGACTCGGCGACCAGGGCGTCCAGGGCGCCCAGCGTCGGCTGGGGGCGGCCGGACTCGTCGGCGTCCGCGGCGCGCAGGACGCCGATGATCTCCCGGAGGTCCTGGAGCGCCTCGTGGGCGCTCTCGCGAATGACCCCGGCCGCGCGGGCGATCTCCGGGCGGGGCGCGTCGGGGCGGAACTCCAGGGCGCCCGCGTGCACGCTGAGCAGGGTGAGCCGGTGGGCCAGTACGTCGTGCATCTCCCGGGCGATGGCCTCGCGGGCCAGGCGCTGGGCGCGGTCGGCGCGCAGTTGGGCCTCGCTCTCGGCGTGCCGGGCGCGGTCGCGCAGGCTGAGCATCAGCTCGCGCTTGGAGCGGGCGAGGCGGCCCCAGCCGATCACCCCGAGCAGCAGCAGCACCGAGAAGCCGATGACCACCAGGTAGGGCATCTCGGGGTCGGGGCGCAGCCAGTAGAAGACGGGGGCCTGGAGCAGGCTGACCCCGCCGATCCAGGCCACGTACCGGAAGGGGCGGTGGACGGCGACGGTGAACAGCGCGACCAGGTACGCGCCGCCCGAGGTGCTGGAGACGAAGCAGACCGCCAGCAGCGCGACGGCCAGGCCGACCGGCCAGCGGCGGCGCAGCCAGACCGCGGCGCAGGCCAGGGCGCCGAGAAGCTGGTCCAGGGCGGCCAGCGCGGGCGACAGGCCGTAGCTGCTCATGCTGTCGGCGTCGAGCAGGCCGATGGTCGCGGCCAGCAGGAACAGGGAGAAGTCCACGATCCAGTCGCGCGCGGTCCGGCGCGGGCGCCCCGACCGGACCGACCGGGGGGCGTCCGGGTCCAGCTCGTGCACGACGGCGGACGGCAGCAGCCATCGGCGGCGCGCGAACGAATACCCGGACGGCGGCTGTGCCGCGTGCTGGACCTGACCTCTCACGGTCGACAAATCTACGCAGTCCCGTGCCCCGGCACCGTGTCGCGCGGGTGATCTCCGACCAAAGTCGCGGTGACCGATACTTTCGGCGCGGCGCGCGCGGCGGGGGCGGGACTTCCGGCGCCCCGGTCCGCGCCCGGCGGCCGATGCCCGCCCGGTGCCGGGCGCGGGAGGGTCGGGGGCATGAAGCGGTTGCTGGAGATTCTCGGGTTCTTCGTCCTGGCGCAGGGTGTGCTGGGGCTGGTGCGGCGGTTCACCGGCTGGGGCGGGGGGCTGGTGCACCGCTTCCTCGCCGACTACGAGGTCTTCGCCAGCGTCGTGCTGATCGTGCTGGCGTTCGCCCTCTTCGCGGCGGCGGAGAGCCGGCGGGGACGCTGACCGGGCGGAACATGGCGACCTGGACGGCCTGGTCAATTGGGTCGATCGGGTCGACCGGTCGTCACGCCTCGTCCGGCAGGGTGAACTCTCCGTAGAGGGGGCGGCCGACGCGCTCGTACGTCTGGATGGAGACGCCCTTGGAGGTGATCCGCCCGCCGCCGTGCCGGAACGCGGTCGGCAGTCCGCCCTCGCCGAAGAGCCGCCGCCCGGCGCCGAGCACCACCGGGAAGGTCAGCAGATGGAGGGTGTCCACCAGGTCCTCGGCGAGCAGCGAGCGCGCCAGCACCGCGCTGCCGTGCACCTGGACCTCGCCGTCGGTGCGGTCCTTCACCTCCTGGACCTCCTTGGCGAGGGCCGGGCCGAGGACGGTGGTGTGCGCCCACGCGGGATCGGTGAGGGTGGTGGAGGCGACGTACTTCGGCAGCGCGTTCAGGGGCGCGGCGACCGGGTTGCGGGGGTCGGTCACCCGGGGCCAGTAGTCGGCGAAGATGTCGTAGGTGCGGCGGCCCAGGAGGAAGGCGCCCACCCGGCCGAAGGCGTCGGCGACGAAGACACTGAAGTCCTCGTCGGCGTAGGGGACGGTCCAGCCGCCCTGGGTGAAGTGGTCGCGGGTGTCCTCGTGCGGCGATCCGGGGCCCTGGTGGACGCCGTCGAGGCTGACGAACGCGGTGAGGACGAGCTTGGACATGGGGGCCGCCTCTCGGGGTGCGGTCGGTGCGCCTGGTGCACTGTCTCGGCGCGCTTGTCTCGGTGCGTTGTGCGAGCGCGCCTGTCTCGGTGCGCGCTGTCAGGGCAGACCCCCGCGACCGCCCGAACTCATCGCCGGTCCCGGGCACCCTCCATTCAACGCCCGCGCCGACCGCATCGCGCGCCGGGATCCGGGGGGCGTGCTAGCCGCCGAGTTCCCGGTGGCGGGTGCGCAGGGCGGCGAGGCCGCGGGCGGTCGGGGTGCCGTGCAGGTGGAGGCGGGAGATGCCGCCGTCGGGGTAGATGTCGATACGGGCGTGGGTGGCCGCCGGGGACGGGGCCGGGAGCGGGAAGCGGTGGGCGGTGTCGGGCTGGAGGCGGGTGCGCGGCAGGATCTCCCGCCACTCCCCCGCGTCGCCGCCCCCGCCGTCCGCCTCGTTGCGGACGGAGACCGAGGCCCAGCCCGCGCTGTTGCCCTTGAGGTAGGCCGTGTCGATGCCGATCGCGCGGATCTCGGACTCGGCGGTGAGCCGGTAGCCGATCCAGTCGTTGCCCCGGTCGCGGCGGCGGCGGGTCTCCCAGCCGTCGTCCATCTTGCGGGAGCGGCCGGGCTGGATGGTGTGGGCGGCGGGTGAGTAGAAGAGGTCGGAGGCGTCCTCGACGCGCCCCCCGTTCTCCAGGGCCACCACGTCGAAGACGGAGAGTGCCGCGAGCCACTCCGGGTCCGGGGCGACCTCGCCGTGGACCCGGAGCCGGGCTATCCCGCCGTCGGGGTACTGGCTGACCCGAAGGTGGGTGAAGCGCCGCTCCGCCGACACCGCGAAGCCGTTCGCCGCGTGGCCGCCGACCGGGGTGCGCGGCACCAGGGTGGTCCACTCAACGCCGTCGGCGAGGAGGTCCTCCGGGGCGGGCGAGCCGTCGGCGGCGGTGCCCTCGACGGACACGGACTGGGGGTAGTTGCCGCGGAAGTGGGCGGTGTCGACGACGATCCCGTGGACGACGCCGGGGGCGCCGAGCCGGATCAGCGCCCAGTCGTGGTCCCCGTCGGCGGGCCAGGGGTGCCCGGCGGAGGCACCGCGGCGGCGCCGGGTCTCCCAGCCGTCCATGACCTTGCCCTTGTGCCCGAAGTGCTCGGGGTCGAAGACGGCCCGGCCGGGCAGCAGCAGATTCTCCCGCTGGGCGAAGAACTCGTCGTTGGCGGCGACGACCGAGGCACCGAGCCGGCGGTCGGCGAGATCGGCGTGGCGGGTGAAGGGGAAGTCGGCGGTGCGGTGGTCCGCGTACGGGTCACCGCCTCCGTAGGGCTGCGCGTCGCCGGTGAAACTCGGAATCGCCGTCACGGTGATCTCTTCTTCCTTTCGGGGACGGGGACGGGGGTGGGGGGGTGCCGGTCGGGGGCGCTCACGCGGGGCGGGTGAGGAGGTGTCCCCGGGGCGGGGTGAACTCGCCGTCCGCGTAGATCCGTTCGCCGCGCAGCCAGGTGGACCGCACGACGCCGGTCAGGGTGCGGCCCGCGTAGGCGGTGACCCGGTTGCGGTGCTGGAGGGCCGCCGGGTCGACGGTGAACGTCTCGTCGGGGGCGAGGACCGCGAAGTCGGCGTCGCGGCCGGGGGCGATGGCGCCCTTGCGGTGGTCCAGTCCGGCCAGGGCGGCGGTGCGGGCGGACATCCAGCGGGCCACGTCCGTGAGGTCGTGGCCCCGGGCGCGGGCGGCCGTCCAGACCGCGGGCAGGGAGAGCTGGAGGCCGGAGATACCGCCCCAGGCGGTGGCGAAGTCGGCGGTCTTGAGGTCGGCGGTGGACGGGGAGTGGTCGGTGACCACGCAGTCGATGGTGCCGTCGGCGAGCGCCGCCCACAGCAGGTCCTGGTTGGCGGCCTCCCGGATGGGCGGGCAGCACTTGAACTCGCTGGCCCCGTCCGGCACTTCCTCCGCCGTGAGGGTCAGATAGTGCGGGCAGGTCTCGACGGTCACCCGGACGCCCTCGGCGCGGGCCGCCGCGATCAGCGGGAGGGCGTCGGAGGAGGACAGGTGCAGGATGTGCACCCGGGCGTCCAGCCGCTTCGCGGCGGCGAGCAGCGCGGCTATGGCGGTGTCCTCGGCGGCGCGGGGGCGGCTGGCGAGGAAGTCGGCGTACCGGGGGCCGCCGTGCTGCGGGGCCCCGGCCAGCCGGTGCGGGTCCTCGGCGTGCACGATGAGCAGCCCGCCGAACCCGGCGATCTCGGTCAGCGCCCGGTCCAGCCCGGCGCGGTCGAGGTGCGGGAACTCGTCCACGCCCGACGGGGACAGGAACGCCTTGAAGCCGAACACCCCGGCGTCGTGCAGCGGGTGCAGGTCCGCGGTGTTGCCGGGCAGGGCGCCGCCCCAGAAGCCGACGTCTACATGGGCCTTGTCGGCGGCGACCGCCTGCTTGACGCGGAGGTTCCCGGCGGTGGTGGTGGGCGGGAGGGAGTTGAGCGGCATGTCGATCAGGGTGGTGACGCCACCGGCCGCCGCCGCGCGGGTCGCGGTCCAGAAGCCCTCCCACTCGGTGCGGCCGGGGTCGTTCACATGCACATGGGTGTCCACCAGCCCCGGCAGCAGCACCTGCGCGCCGAGGTCCACCAGGCGCCCGCCTGCCTCGGCGTCATGGGGCAGGACGGCGGTGATGGTGCCGTCGGTGACGGTGACGGACGCCGGGCGGGTCCCCTCGGGGGTGACGACCCGGGTCGAGCGCAGCACCAGATCGGCCACCCGCGCGGCCACCCGCGCGCTGTCGTCGTCTGCACTGTCGTCGTCGGACACACGCCCCCCTCTCCATTCAACGTTTTGTTGAAGTCGATTCTGCCGCTGGAGTCTTCACTCCCGTCCGGGCCCCGTCAAGAGGCACCCTTCTCCCACAGTGCACCCGACCCGCGCATCTGGACGTTTCCGCAAGGCGGAATTACGCTTCCGATCAATAGAACCCAGAGAGAGCCCGGGGGAACCCGGCTCCGCACCGGCGGGCAGCCGACCGGCCGCCGGGTAGGCTTCTGCCCTTCCTGCCCGCCCCGAAAGGAACGCGCCGTGCCGACGTCGAGCGCCAGCACCACCGACTCCGCCCCCTCCCGGCCCAGCGGTGGCGTCCAGTCCCTTGAGCGCGCCTTCGACCTGCTGGAGCGGATGGCGGACGCGGGCGGCGAGGTCGGCCTCAGCGAACTCTCCGCGAGCAGCGGCCTGCCGCTGCCCACCATCCACCGTCTGATGCGCACCCTGGTCGCCTGCGGGTACGTACGCCAGCAGCCCAACCGGCGCTATGCGCTCGGGCCCCGGCTGATCCGCCTGGGTGAGTCGGCGTCCCGGCTGCTGGGCACCTGGGCCCGCCCCTACCTCGCCCGGCTGGTCGAGGAGACCGGCGAGACCGCGAACATGGCCCTGCTCGACGGCGATGAGATCGTGTACGTGGCGCAGGTGCCGTCCAAGCACTCCATGCGGATGTTCACCGAGGTGGGGCGGCGGGTGCTGCCGCACTCCACCGGGGTCGGCAAGGCGCTGCTCGCCGGGTTCCCGCCGGAGGAGGTGCGGGCGCTGCTGGCCCGGACCGGGATGCCGGCCGCGACGGAGAAGACGATCACCACGGCGGACGGGTTCCTCGCGGCGCTGGAGGACGTACGGCGGGTGGGGTACGCGGTGGACGACAACGAGCAGGAGATCGGGGTGCGGTGCCTCGCGGTGCCGGTGCCGGATTCGCCCACGGCGGCGGCGATCTCCATCTCCGGGCCCGCGGGGCGGGTGACGGAGGAGGCGACCGAGCGGATTGTGCCGGTGCTTCAGGGGGTTGCCCTGGAGTTGTCGGAGGCACTGGCCAGTTCGGGCGCCTGACGGGGGGTGGGGTTCGGCGGGGGGCGGCGGGTGCGGGTTCGTGGTCGCTTCCCGCGCAGTTCCTCCCCCAGAGGGGGTACCCCCAGCGCCCCTGAAACCCCTTAAGTCCTCGGCGTTGCGCCGAACAGTTCCACCGCTCTCCTCACCTCTCCCAAGCCCCTCGACAGGGCGCTGACCGAGCCGATGGCCGCTGCGATGAGGAGGAGGGAGCGGCGCAGGCGCGCGGGCTCCGGTGGGCCGTGGGTGACCATGGCGGCCAGGGCCGCGAGTTCGTCCTCGGCGATGGTGCGGTCCGGGAAGTCGGCGGGATGCGCGGCGAGTTCGCGGCGCAGCCGGGACACCGCGGTCCGTAGCTCCCTCGCCCTCGGATCGTCACCACTGTCCGTCACGGGCTTCTGCCCCAAGCTGTTGAACACAGTTCTCCCCCTGCGCACGCGCCCGTGCGCTGTCCCTGCGTGTTCCCGCCCTGTCGCCCGCCGGAGGTGGTCGGCACCTGCGGACGCGGGTCAGTAAACGCCACCCCGAGCGGCGCGCGCCACCACGCGGGCCGAAATTCAGTCCGCCGTGCGCGCCCCCGGCGCTCCGGGGAACGCGCGGTTGACTCCGCCGCGTGCGCCCCCGGGCGCACGGGTGGGGTAAGCAAGAGCCATGACGGAACGGGAAGAGGGCGCAGGCCCGGTCGCCGGGGTGCTGCTCGCGGCGGGCGGGGGGCGGCGGCTCGGCGGGCGGCCCAAGGCGCTGCTGACGCACCGGGGACGGCCGCTGGTGGAGCACGCCGCGCAGGTGCTGCGGACGGCCGGATGTGAGCGGGTGCATGTGGTGCTGGGGGCCGGTGGGGCGCAGGTGCGGGAGCGGGCGACGCTGGACGGGTGCGTGCTCGTGGACAATCCGGACTGGGCGCGGGGCATGGGGTCCTCGCTGCGTGCGGGGCTGGCCTCGCTGGCGGGGACGGGGGCCGGGGCGGCGCTGGTGCTGCTGGTGGACCAGCCCGGGATCGGCGCGGAGGCGGTCCGCCGGGTGCTGGGGGCGTACACGGGCGGGCGCTCCCTCGTCTCGGCCGCCTACGACGGCGTACGTGGGCATCCGGTGCTGTTCGGGGCGGCGCACTGGGCGGGGATCGCCCGGAGCGCGAGCGGGGACCAGGGGGCACGGGCGTATCTGAGGGCGCACGAGGCGCAGATCGCGCTCGTCGAGTGCGGGGACGTGGCGCGTGCCTACGACATCGACACCGAGGACGATCTCGGCCACCTTGAGTGAGGGGGATGGCACCCTGCGCCACTTTGGCTCGAATCCATGATTCTCGATATCGACAGACCGTTGAACTTCCACCATGAGGAAACTACTATCCACTGTTCAGAAGGGTCGCCCGTCCCTCCCGGGCGGGTGCCGCCCCTTTTGTCTGCCTGGGCACGCGGTGCCACGCATGCCTGTGGCGGTGATGCGCAGGGTTCACCGAAGTAACTCGCTGAAGTAACTCGCTGAAGTAGCTCGCCGAAGTAGCTCGTCGAAGTAGCTCGCTGAAGGAAGTGACAGCTCATGTCCGCACCAGCGCCGTCTCCGCTGGCCATCGTCGACGCCGAGCCCCTGCCCCGGCAGGAGGAGGTCCTCACCGACGCGGCGCTCGCCTTCGTGGCCGAGCTGCACCGCCGGTTCACGCCCCGGCGTGACGGACTCCTCGCCCGCCGGGCCGAGCGCCGCGCCGAGATCGCCCGCACCTCGACCCTCGACTTCCTGCCCGGGACCGCCGCGATCCGCGCCGACGACACCTGGCGCGTCGCCCCCTCCCCCGCCGCGCTGAACGACCGCCGGGTGGAGATCACCGGCCCCACCGACCGCAAGATGACCATCAACGCCCTGAACTCCGGCGCCCGGATCTGGCTCGCCGACTTCGAGGACGCCTCCGCGCCCACCTGGGAGAACGTGATCCTGGGCCAGGTCAACATGCGCGACGCCTACACCCGGAAGATCGACTTCACCGACGCCGCCTCCGGCAAGTCGTACGCCCTGAAGGCGGACGAGGACCTCGCCACCGTCGTGATGCGTCCGCGCGGCTGGCATCTGAACGAGCGCCACCTCGTCGACGCCGACGGCACCCCCGTGCCCGGCGCGCTGGTGGACTTCGGGCTGTACTTCTTCCACAACGCGCAGCGCCTCATCGACCTCGGCAAGGGCCCGTACTTCTACCTCCCGAAGACCGAGTCGCACCTGGAGGCCCGGCTCTGGAACGAGGTGTTCGTCTTCGCGCAGGACTACGTCGGCATCCCGCAGGGCACGGTCCGCGCCACCGTCCTCATCGAGACCATCACCGCCGCCTACGAGATGGAGGAGATCCTCTACGAGCTGCGCGACCACGCCTCCGGGCTGAACGCCGGCCGCTGGGACTACCTCTTCTCCATCGTCAAGAACTTCCGCGACGGCGGCGCCAGGTTCGTCCTGCCGGACCGCAACGCGGTGACGATGACCGCCCCGTTCATGCGGGCGTACACCGAACTCCTGGTCCGCACCTGCCACAAGCGCGGGGCGCACGCGATCGGCGGAATGGCGGCGTTCATCCCGTCCCGCCGGGACCCCGAGGTCAACAAGGTGGCCTTCGAGAAGGTCCGCGCCGACAAGGACCGGGAGGCCGGTGACGGCTTCGACGGCTCCTGGGTCGCCCACCCCGACCTGGTGCCGATCGCCATGGAGTCCTTCGACAAGGTGCTCGGCGACCGGCCGAACCAGAAGGACCGGCTGCGCGAGGACGTCCAGGTCACGGCGGCCGAGCTGATCGCCGTCGACTCCCTGGAGGCCAGGCCGACCTACGCGGGCCTGGTCAACGCGGTGCAGGTGGGCATCCGGTACATCGAGGCATGGCTGCGCGGACTCGGCGCCGTCGCCATCTTCAACCTGATGGAGGACGCGGCCACCGCCGAGATCTCCCGCTCCCAGATCTGGCAGTGGATCAACGCGGGGGTCGTCCTGGACAACGGGGAGCCGGTCACCGCCGAACTGGCCCGCAAGGTCGCCGCCGAGGATCTGGCGGACCTCCGGGCGGAGCTGGGCGAGGAGGCGTTCACCGCCGGACACTGGCAGCAGGCGCACGATCTGCTGCTCGCGGTCTCCCTGGACGCCGACTACGCCGACTTCCTGACCCTCCCGGCATACGAGCAGCTCAAGGGTTAGCCCGGTCCGGTCCGGTCGGAGTGGCCCAGGGTGCGTCCCGGGGCCACCCGGTCGCGGACCAGCCGCTTGACCGCCGTGGGCTCCGGGAAACCCTGCTCACGGCGGTCCCAGACCACCTCGCCGTCCACCCGGACCAGGAACACCCCGCCGGTGCCGGGCTTGAGGGCCAGTTCGGTCAGCTCGGCCTCGAAGGTGGTGAGGAGTTCCTGCGCCAGCCAGGCCGCGCGCGGCAGCCAGCGGCACTGGGTGCAGTACTCGATCTGAACCCGGCTCATCCCGAATGCACCGACCCATCCTGTTCGACCTGCGGTCTGCCGTGCAGGTCGGGGACCTGCCGAAGCCAGGCCGGGCGGCCCTGCCGGGTCCTCGCGGCCCGCTGCTCCTCCTCGGCGGCGATCTCCTCGGGCGTCGGAAAGCCGGTGGGCAGCCAGGCGGCGGAGGACCGCACCCGGGCCAGCAGAAACGCCACGTACGCCGCGCGGGCCGCGTCCGGGGTCGCGAACCCCGGCTCGTCCGCCAGCCAGGCGTCCGGCACCTCGGCGGCGACCGCGCTCAGCAACTCCTCCGTCACCTTCGGCGCCAGCTCCGCGTCGGCGGCCGTGACATCGGGGCCGTAGTGCCCGAGGGCGTGATGACGGAAGTCGTAGCGCTTGGCCGGGTCGGTGGCGTCCCAGCGGTGGTGGAAGACCAGCGCCGCCCCGTGGTCGATCAGCCACAGCCGGGGCGGGACGGTGCCCAGGGTGGGCCAGATCATCAGGTTGGAGCTGTGGATCGTCCGGTCCACATTGACGGTGAGGGCGTCCAGCCAGACGATCCGGCCCGCCTCGGCCGGGTCGACCCGGAACGTCCGCGCGGCCTCGGGGGTGAAGTCCCGGGCGCCCGGCAGATAGTCCATGCCGAGATTGAGCCCCGCGCTGGCCCGGTGCAGCGCCCGCACCTCCGCGTGCGGTTCGCCGTCGGCGATCTCCGGGTCGAAGTGCGCCAGCACCAGTTCCGGGAAGCGCAGCCCGAGCGCCCGCGCCAGCTCCCCGACGATCACCTCGGCGACCAGCGCCTTGCGGCCCTGGGCGGAGCCGGTGAATTTCAGGACATAGGTACCGAGATCATCGGCCTCCACCACACCGGGGACGGAGCCGCCGGAGTGCAGGGGCTCCAGGTAGCGGGTGGCGGTGACCTCTCTGAGCATCCGTCCAGGCTACGCGATCAGTAGTTGCCGAGCCCCCCGCACACGTTCAGCGCCTGCCCCGTGATCGAGGCGGCGGTGTCGGTCACCAGGTAGCCGACCAGGCCCGCCACCTCCTCCGGGGTGGAGTAGCGGCCCAGGGGGATCTTGGCGGTGAAGCGGTCGTGGACGTCCTGCTCGGTGATGCCCCAGTGCCGGGCGTAGCCCTCGCGGACCCGGACGGCCATCGGGGTCTCGACATAGCCGGGGCAGACGGCGTTCACGGTGATGCCGGTCTTGGCGAGTTCGAAGCCGACGGACTTGCTGAAGCCGACGACGCCGTGCTTGGAGGCGGTGTAGGGGGCCGCGTACATCACGCCCTGCTTGCCGCCCGTGGAGGCGATGTTGATGATGCGGCCCCAGCCCGCCGCCCGCATCCCGCCGTGGCGCAGCACCTCGCGGGTGACCCGGAAGACCCCGGTGAGGTTGGTCGCGAGGACCTCCTCCCACAGGTCGTCGCCGAGGTCGGCGGTCTCGCCGCCGCCGTTGCGGCCGGCGCTGTTGACCAGGATGTCGATGGCGCCGAAGCGGTCGACGGCGGCGGACACGGCGGCCGAGACCTCGGCGGCGGAGGTGACGTCGCAGGAGGTGCCGTCCGCCTCGTGGCCCTCGGCCCGCAGGTCCTCCACGACGGCGGCGATGTTCTTGGCGTCCCGGGCGCAGCCGTAGACGGCGATGCCCTGGGCGGCGAGGGCACGGGCGACCGCGAGACCGATGCCGCTGCTGGCGCCGGTGATGAACGCGGTCCTGCGGGGGGTGGTGGGTGATGCGGACGAGGAGGGCATGGGGGCTCCGGGGGTGGTCGTGGCGTACGGAGGGGGCGTGGCGTACGGGGGGGGGTGGCGTACGGGGGGGTGGCGTACGGGGGGTGGCGTACGGGGGGGCAGGCGGCGCAGGGGGGCGTGGCGTACGGGGGTGGTCAGGCGGCGCAGGGGGGCAGGCCGCCGTGGAAGGCGACCATCTCGCGGAAGGCGGTGGCCACATCGATCCGGGCGCCCGGCGCGAGCCCCTCGGCCTCGGCGTAGGCCCGGTGCAGATTGGCGACCAGCCGCTCCGGGTCCTTCAGGCCCGCGAACGGCCCGAGGTCGGCGGCGCGGGCGGTGGCCATGGGGGTGGCGCCGGTGCGCAGGCCGTGCCGGGCGAGGTCGCGCAGCCGCTCCAGATAGGCGGCGGTGGCGTCCAGCACGTCCGGTCCGGCGACGGGCCCGTGCCCGGACACCACCACCTCGGGGTCCAGGGCCCGCAGCACCTCCAGGGCGGCGAGCGAGCCCTCGACCGACCCCATCAGCACGAAGGGCGTGACCCCGGACCAGACCACGTCCCCGGCGAAGAGGACCTTGCGCTCGGGGACCCAGGCGACCACGTCACCGGGGGTGTGCGCGGGACCGGCGTGCAGCAGACGGACCGTCAGGCCCCCGGCGCGCAGGGTCATCTCGTCCGGGAAGGTGACGTCCGGGAGGACGAGGGGGATGTCCCCCCAGTCGACCCCGGGCCACAACTGGCACAGCCCGTGGCCCGCCTCCGCGATGTCCGAGCGGGTCTGGTCATGGGCGACGACGGTGGCCGCCGGGGTGAACTCGACGTTGCCGAAGACATGGTCGCCGTGGAAGTGGGTGTTGACGACGGTGTCCGGGCCGCCCGGCACCACCCGCTCCACGGCCTCGCGCAGCCGCCGGGCACGGGCGCGGGTCGCCGCGGTGTCCACCAGCACGGCCCGGCCCCGGTCCGCGATCAGCCCGGCGTTGTTCATGCACCAGCCGCCGGGCAACTGCTCGTAGGCGTGGACGCCGTCGGCGATCTCCAGGAGGGTGCCCGGGGCGGCCACCTCGCGGGTGCCGGGGACGGTCATCGGGCGACCTCGGCGAACCGCGCGAGGGTCTCGCCGGGGCTCGGTCCGTCCAGCGCCTTGACGATGCGCTCCGCGTCGGCGCCGAGCCGGTCGAGGCGGATGTGGGCCAGCTCCACCCGGGTGCCGCCGCCGGGCTCGGGGGTGAAGAGGACCTCGATCTCGCTGGCCCCCTCGTCGTCGGGGAGCGGCCGGAAGGAACCGTCCACCCGCCAGGTCAGCAGCAGCCGGTGCGGCGGCTCCCAGGTGAGCACCCGCCCCCAGTCGACCTCCTGGCCCTCGGCGTCCCACTCGTAGTAACGCCCCCCGGCGCGCGGCTCCATGGCGAGGCCGGTGCGCGGGGTGGTGAGCAGGACGTGCGACGGCGGCCACCAGTCGGCGAGCCGCTCGGTGAACGCCCGGAAGGCGTCGGCGGGCGGCACCGGGACGACGACCGACTTGCGTACGTCGGGAATGGCCTGCGAGGTCATCGAGGGGTCCTTTCGCGCGGGCCCGGGGTCCGGGCCCGCCGGGTCAGGTGGTGTCGGGTGCTGCGCGGCGCCCGCGCAGACAGACACGGTGCTCGGAGCGGCTCGACCTCCCGTCGAGGGCGACTCGACGCAGGGCTCGAAGGGGGGCTCGAAGGGGGGTCCCGCGGCGGTCGCCGCGTGCCCGGCTCCGACGCGCCTGAAGCGCGAGTCGAGAGGGCGGACGCACCCTGCGTCCAACGATTCCCGAAGGAGGTCCCATGGTCCGAGACACGCCACGAAGGGCCGTGATCACCGGCATCGGCGTGACGGCACCGGGAGGCATCGGGACCGACGCGTTCTGGCGGCGCCTGGTCAGCGGCACCCCCGCGACCCGGACGATCAGCCGGTTCGACGCGAGCGGTCATCGGTGCCGGGTTGCCGCTGAGTGCGACTTCGATCCGCTGGCCCACGGACTGACCCGGCAGCAGATCCGCCGCACCGACCGGATGGTGCAGCTCGCGCTGGCCTCGGCCCGCGAAGCCCTGCTCGACAGTGGCCTCACCCTGGACGGCGAACTCGCCGAGCGGGCCGGGGTGGCGATGGGCAGCGCGGTCGGCGGCACGACCACGATGGAGCAGGAGTACGCGGTGCAGTCCGCCGAGGGCCGCTCCTGGCTGGTCGACGCCCGCTACGCCGGTCCGCATCTGTACGACTACTTCGTCCCGACCTCGCTGGCCGCCGAGGTGGCACTGCTCAGCGGGGCGCTGGGCCCGGCGTCGGTGATCTCCACCGGCTGCACCTCCGGTATCGACGCGGTGGGGTACGCCGCCGAGCTGATCCGGGAGGGCACCGCCGAGGTCATGGTGACGGGCGCTTCCGACGCGCCGATCTCCCCCATCACCCTCACCTGCTTCGACGTCATCAAGGCGACCTCGACCCGCAACGACGACCCGGAGACCGCGTGCCGCCCCTTCGACCGCACCCGCAACGGGCTGGTGCTGGGCGAGGGCGCGAGCGTCCTGGTCCTGGAGGAGTACGAGCACGCCCGGCGGCGCGGGGCGACCATCTACGGGGAGGTCGCCGGGTACGCCTCGCGCTGCAACGCGTACCACATGACCGGGCTGAAGACGGACGGGCTGGAGATGTCCGAGGCGATCGACGCGGCGCTGGACGAGGGCCGGCTGAACCCGGTCGACATCGACTACGTCAACGCGCACGGCTCGGGCACCAAGCAGAACGACCGGCACGAGACGGCCGCGGTCAAGCGGAGTCTGGGCGAGCACGCCTACCGGACGCCGATGAGCGGTATCAAGGCGATCGTGGGGCACTCGCTGGGCGCGATCGGGTCGATCGAGATCGCCGCGTGCGCGCTGTCCCTGAAGCACGACGTGGTGGTGCCGACGGCGAATCTGCACGAGCCGGATCCCGAGTGCGACCTCGACTACGTCCCGCACACCGCGCGCGAGCGGCGACTGGACGCGGTGCTGACGGTCGGCAGCGGATTCGGCGGATTCCAGAGCGCGATGGTGCTCACGACGGCGGGACGGGACCGATGACGGACAGGAGAGACCTCACCCGGGACGCGGTGATCACCGGCATCGGGGTCGCCGCGCCGAACGGTATCGGCGCCGAGCAGTACTGGGCGGCCACCCTCAAGGGGATCTCGGCGGTCCGGCCGACCGGCCGGTTCGACGCCTCGGGCTATCCGGTGCGGCTGTCCGCCGAGGTACCGGCGTCCGGGGCGGAGGTGGCCGTGCCCAAGCGGATGCATCCGCAGACCGACCGGCTGACCCGGCTGGCGCTGCTCGCCTCCGACGAGGCGCTCGCGGACGCCGGGATCATCCCGGCCGAGCTGCCCGGCGAGGCGATGGGCACGGCGGTCACCGGGGTCACCGGGGGGCTGGAGTTCGGTCAGCGGCAGCTCCAGCTCCAGTGGGGCACCGGCTGGGAGTCGGTCAGCCCCTATATGTCGTTCGCCTGGTACTACGCCGTGCACACCGGGCAGATCTCGATCCGGCACGGGATGCGGGGGCCGGGCGGGGTGGTGGTCTCCGAGCAGGCGGGCGGCGTCGACTCGCTGTCCTACGCGCGCCGCAGGGTCCGCTCGGGCACCCCGGTGATGACCGCGGGCGGCTTCGACAGCATGCTCTGCCCGTACGGGGTGTCGGTGCTGTCGGCGGCGGACGGGGTGTGCCGGGACGATGATCCGGCGCGGGCGGGGCTGCCGTTCTGCGGGGCGTCGACCGGCTATGTGCCCGGCGAGGGCGGGGCGGTGCTGATCGTGGAGTCCCGCGCGGGGGCGCTGGAGCGGGGCGCTCCGCACCGGTACGGGGTGATCGCGGGGCACGGGTCGGCGTTCGATCCCGACCCGGCCGGGTCCGGGCGGGGGCTGCTGCGGGCGGCCCGTACGGCGCTGCGGGACGCGGGGCTGGGCCCGGACGACATCGGGGTGGTGTTCGCGGACGCGGTGGGCAGCGGGCCCCTGGACCGGGCGGAGGCGGCGGTGCTGGCGGAGCTGTTCGGGGCCCGGCGGGTGCCGGTGAGCGCGCCGAAGGCGCTGGTGGGGCGGTTGCTGTCGGGCGGGTCGGCGCTGGATGTGGTGGCGGCGCTGCTGGCCCTGCGCGACGGTCTGATCCCGGCGGTGCCGGGGCTCGGACCCGAGGACGTCGATCCCCGGGTCAACCTGGTCGTCGGGTCCGAGCCCCGCGCGGAGCGGGTGGACAGCGCGCTGGTCCTGACGCGCGGGCACGGCGGTTTCGCGTCGGCACTGGTGCTGACCCGGCCGTAGGGCGCGGGCGCGGAAGCGGGCGCCGGGACGCGGAAGCGGGGACGCGGAAGCGGACGCGGGGACGCGGGACGCGGACGAAAGGGCGCGGGCGCGGACGAACGGAGGGGGCACGACGGCAGCGTGGTGTGCCGTCGTGCCCCCTCCGTCATGTCCCGGGGTGCCCTGGAGGGCAGACCCCGTCACGCCCCGGGGTGCCCTGGAGGGCAGACCCCGTCACGCCCCGGGGTGCCCTGAGGGGGCAGGCCCCGTCATGCCCCGTGATGCCCGGAGGGCTAGGCCGCCTCGGCGACCTGGTGGTTGACGAGGGACAGCAGATCGGCCGGGGTCTCCACGTCCGTGGTGGCCTCCTCGGGGAGCTTGACGCCGTAGTGGCGTTCGAGGCGGTTGAGGGTGTCGATGACGGCGAGCGAGTCGAAGCCGAGGTCGACCAGGCGGGTGTCGAGGATGTCGCCGGTGAGGTCGAGGCTCTCGTCCTCGCCCGCCGCGCGCAGCAGGAAGTCCTTCAGTTCGTCCAGAGTCAGTGCGGCCATGAGGGGGTCCCTTTCAACTTCGACGGTGGTGGTGGGAGGGCGGGGGGTTCGGGGGGTTCAGGGGGCCTGCGGGGCGGGCCGGGAGGCCCCGGCGGCCTCGACGAAGGCGCGGGCGCGGGCCATCGTCGCCCGGCTGTTGCCGCCGAGCGCCCCGCGGACGGCGGCACGGGCGGCGTCGAGCGAGGCTGGCGGCTCGGGGAGCGCGGCGATGCCCTCGGGGCTGAGCAGGACCTGATGGCGGGCGGTGACCCGGACCACGCCGGGCGCGGTCTCCTCGAACAGCCACTCCCCGTTGTGGGCCTGGAGGGCCGGGGGCAGGGTGGTCTGCTTGTAGACGATCCGCCGGTCCCGTTCGCAGACCCGCCCGGAGACGGTGGTGTGCACGGAGCCGTCGGGCGCCTTGGTGTCCATCCGCAGGACCTGCAACCCCTCGCTGTCCTCGCGCAGATCGAGGGCGGCGACATGGTCGAGCCGCGCGGGCCACTGGTCGGCGTCGTGGAGGAAGGCGTACACCTCGGGGAGCGGTCCGTGGACGGTCTCGGTGTCGGTGAACTCCAGGAGCAGTTCCGCCTCCTCGCCGGAGCGGAGCACCGCGCGCCGCAGATTCTCCAGCTCGGCGGTGCTGTTGTGCTCGACGGCGCGTTCGATCCGGGCGAGGTGGGCGGGGTCGTCGTCCACGGCCCGGTAGTGGTGGTCGAGGACGACGGTGCAGCCGCCGCCGGGCCGCTCCTCGACGCGCCAGGCGCCGCCCATCTCGGCGACCGGGGGCTTCGGGTGGCTCTGGTGGAAGGCGACGCGGCGCCGTTCGGGGTCGAGCACCCGCCGGGACCGCCAGGTGCGCAGTTCGCCGTCGGCGAGGGCCCAGATCCGCAGATGCTCCTCCCGGCCGTCGAAGGAGAGGCGCTCCGCGCGGACGGTGGGCGGGAAGTACAGCGGCCACAGGGTGACATCGGCGACGATCCGGTAGGCGGCCTCCGCGTCCGAGGGCACGTCGATGCGATGGGTGACTTCGGTGAGCGTCACTGCGGCTCCTTGTGCGACGGGTGGGAGGTGGACGGGGCGGGCGGCGACGCGGGGGCACGGGATGCCGGGGCGGGGGACGCCGGGCCGGGGGACTCCGGGGTGCGGGATGCCGGGGCGCGGGACTCCGGGCCGGGGGACGCCGGGGCCGACGGCCGCAGGGCCGCGTGTGCCCTCGCCGCCGCCTCCCGGTCCGCCCCGTCGCCCCGGTGGCGGTCCGGGAGGAGGGGGAGGACCGCGCTGCGGCCCTCGGTGACCGGGGTGCGGCGGCGGGCCAGCATGGTGAGGGTGTTGCCGGGGCCCGTCTCGACGAGGAGGCAGTCGTGGGCGGCCAGCAGGGCCGTCAGGGTGGGGGCGAAGCGGACCGTGCCGGACGCCTGGGACGCCCAGAACTCCGGGTCCAGGGCCTGGTCCGGGGTGAGGACGGCCTCGGTGTAGGCGGAGTAGAGGGTCAGGCGCGGGGGGTGGAGGCGGACCGAGCGCCAGCCGGGCAGCGACGCCTTGACCGCGCCCTCCACGACGGGGCTGTGGAACGCCTGCCGGGCCGGTACCTCGCGGCAGACCGTGCCGCGGGCGTGCAGGGCGCGGGCCGCCCCGGCGAGCGGGGCGCGCTCACCCGCCAGCAGCACCTGGCGGGAGGCGTTGACCGCGGCGAGGTACACGCCCCCGCGCAGCAGATCGGCGACCTCGTCCGGCGCGGCGGACACGGCGAGCATCCCGCCGGGCGGGGTCCGGGCGAACAGCTCGACCCGCTCGCGCATCATCCGTACGCCGTCCGCGAGGTCGACCACCCCGGCCAGGGTGGCGGCGGCGAACTCACCGACGCTGTGCCCGAGCAGCGCGACCGGCCGCACCCCCCACTCCAGCAGCATCCGGCCCAGGGCGTGGCCGACGGCGTACAGCAGCGGCTGGGCGACGGTGACATCGTCGTGGTCCGGCGAGGGGCGTTCGGCGAGCCAGGCGCGGCGCAGCCGGGGGCCGTCGGCGCCGAGCAGCCGGAACGCCTCGTCCATCCAGTGGGTGAACGCCTCCTCGTGGCCGTAGAGTCCCGCGGCCATCCGCGGGTGCTGGGCGCCCTGGCCGGGCAGCAGCAGCGCCACGTCCTTCGGGGTGGGCACAGTCATGGCCGGGTGCCGCCTCTCTCTCCTGCGTCGCGTCGGTGGTCCGGAACGCAGCCTGCGGCAGGGGTGTCGAGCCGCGCCGGAGGACAGTTGGAGCGGCGCTGCGGAGGGCGGGGGTCGAGTCCTGCTCCACGCCTGTTCGAGGCGTGACGGGCAGGGTCGCCCGTATGACCCGTGACGACCCGCCCCCGACCCCTGCCCTGACCGCGTTCCACGAGCAGCGCCCCGACTGGTCCGCCGTGCCGGAGGCGGCGGACGGGCTGGAGCACGCCACCGTCGAGGTGCCCCTGGATTACGCCGACCCCGCCGCCGGGCGGCTGACGATCGCGCTGAGCCGGCGCCGGGCGACCGACCCGGCCCGCCGCCGGGGTGTGCTGCTGGCCGTCAACGGCGGTCCCGGCGGCTACTTCGGCCTGGGCCGGCGCTTCCCCGACGCGCTGGCGGCCACCCCGCTCGCCGAGGTGTACGACCTGATCGGCTTCGACCCGCGCGGCACCGGCGCCTCCACCCCGCTGCTGGCCCTGACCGCCCCGCGCCGGGTGCCCGTCGACTCGCGTCCGCCGGACGCGGTGTTCGCGGACCTCGCCGAGGAGGCGCGGGAGCGGGAGGACGGCAATCAGCGCGGCGGCGGTGCCGCGCGGGCGCACTTCAGCACCCGCAATGTGGCCCGGGACATGGACGTCGTCCGCGCCGCGCTGGGCGAGGACACCGTCAACTACCTCGGCTACACCTACGGCACCTATGTGGGCGCGGTGTTCGGGACGATGTTCCCGGAGCGGCTGGACCGCAGTGTGCTGGACTCCTGTGTGCACCCGGACTGGACCTGGCGCGAGCAGGGCATGGCGCAGGGCGTCGCGCACCGGGAGAACGTGGAGGTGTGGGCCGCCTGGACGGCCGGCCGGGACCGGCACTTCGGTCTGGGCACCTCACCGGCCGCGGTCCTGGAGGCGGTGGAGGAGACCGCCGCCCGGGTGGGCGCCCTGCCGGACGGGGCGCGGCTGCGGACGCTGCTGGACTCGGCGCTCGGCTGGCGGGCCGCGGACCGCTCCCGCTGGGAGCAACTGGGGCTACTGGTGGGCGAGTTGCGGGCGGCGGACGGTCCGGCGGCGGAGAAGGCGCTCGCCGGGGAGCGGCTGTGGCCGCCGGAGGAGACCGGCGAGGTCCGCGGCGGGGTCCTGGACGCGGTCATCCTGGAGAAGGACTGGCCCTCCGACATCGAGACGTACTTCGCCGATGTGCGCCTGTTCCGCGACCGCTACCCGTACGGCTGCGGGGTGACCCGGGCGCAGCCGCTGCCGGGCGCGTTCCGTGCGTTCACCGCGCCGGAGCCGCCCGTGGAGCTGGTCCGGGACGGCTATCCGGCGGGGCTGGTGGTGCACGCGGACGGCGATCCCGTGGATCACTATCCGGGCGGTGCGGCGCTGGCCGAGCGGCTCGGCCACCGACTGGTGACGGTCGTGGACTGCGGCGGGCACGAGATCTACGCCTTCGCCCGCAATCCCGGGGTGGACGCGGTCGTCGAGGCGTATCTGATCGACGGTGTGCTGCCCGCGAGCGATCCGCGCTGCCCGAGCACGGTCCCCCGGCCGCAGATCCCGGCCGACGACAGCTCCCGCTCCACCTCCCGCCCCGATTCCCGCTCCGGCTCCGATTCCGGCTCCGGCTCCGGCTCCGGCTCCGGCTCCCGCCCCTATTCCGACTCCGATTCCGATTCCGGCTCCGAGAGAAGGCTCGTATGACACGCGTTCTGGTCGTCGGCGGGGGGATCGCGGGCCCGGTGGCCGCCATCGCCCTCCAGAAGGCCGGGTTCGACCCGGTCGTGCACGAGGCGTTCGACTGCACCGCCGACCACGCGGGCAACTTCATGAACATCGCGCCCAACGGCCTGGACGCGCTGGAGTGCGTGGGCCTGGACAAGGCGGTGCGGGCGCTGGGCTTCGTCACCCCGGCCATCGCGTTCTACCGCTCCGACGGGCGGCGGCTGACCCGGGACATCTCCACCGAGGCGCAGGCCGGGCGGGGCGCGATCATCCAGACGCTGCGCCGGGCCGATCTGTACCGGACGCTGCGCGAGGAGGTGGCGGCGCGCGGGATCCCCATCCGGTACGGGAAGCGGCTGACGGACGCGGAGCGGCTGGGCGGCGGGGTGCGGGCCCGGTTCGAGGATGGTACGTACGCCGACGGGGATCTGCTGGTCGGCGCGGACGGGATCCGCTCCCGGGTGCGGTCGGTCATCGACCCGGGCGCGCCGGGGCCCCGCTATCTGGGCACGGTGAACGCGTTCGGGGTGTCGCCGGGGCGCCCGCTGGAGGGGACGCCGGGGGTGCTGCGGATGTACTTCGGGCGGCGGAGCTTCTTCATGTCGGCGCAGCATCCGGACGGTGATGTGTGGTGGTTCGCCAATCCGCCGCGCCCGGCCGAGCCGGACGCCGCCGAGCTGCGCCGCCCGGGGCTCGACTGGCGGGAGGAAATCGTGGAGCTGTTCCGCCGGGACGGGATGCCGGCGCTGGACGTGGTGCGGACGTCGACGCAGATCTCGGTGCCGTCGGCCAACTACGACCTGCCGACGGTGCCGCGCTGGCACCGGGACCGGATGGTCCTGGTCGGCGACGCCGCGCACGCGGTCTCGCCGACGGCCGGGCAGGGCGGTTCGGTGGCTCTGGAGGACGCGGTGATCCTCGCCAAGTGCCTCCGGGACGCGCCGGGTGTCGACGCGGGGCTGGTGACGTACGAGCGGGCGCGGCGCGAGCGGGTGGAGGGGATCGTCGCGCAGGGCAAGCGCAATGTGGACGGCAATCTCGCGGGGCCGGTGGGCCGGATGGTGCGGGACTTCTTCATAAGGCGGGCGTTCCGCGGCATCGAGGCCAAGGGCCCGGAGAACACCCCGGTGTGGATGCTCGGCCACCACATCGACTGGGACACCCGCGAGCCCGCAGGCGGGCGGCGCGGCGTACGGACGGGGCGGTGACGGCGGTGTACGGAGCGGAGTTCGCGGAGATCTACGACCTGGTGTACGGGGCGCGCGGCAAGGACTACGCGGGTGAGTGCGCGGAGGTGGTCCGGCAGGTGCGGGCCCGCCGTCCGGGTGCGTCCTCGCTGCTGGACCTGGCCTGCGGGACGGGCGCCCATCTCGGCCTGCTGCGGGAGCGGTTCGCGCGGGTGGAGGGGCTGGAGCTGTCGGAGGCGATGCTCGCGAGGGCGCGGGAGGCGGTGCCGGAGGTGCCCGTCCACCACGGCGACATGCGCGATTTCGCGCTGGGCCGCACCTTTGACGCGGTGATCTGCATGTTCAGCTCGATCGGGTACGTGGGTTCGGTGGCGAATCTGGGGGCGGCGGTGCGGTCCGCCGCCCGGCATCTGGTGCCGGGGGGTGTGCTGCTGCTGGAGCCCTGGTACTTCCCGGAGGCTTTCACGCCGGAGTACATCGCGCACGACGTGGTCCGCACCGGGGACCGGGTCGCGGTGCGGGTGTCGTACTCGGTGCGGGAGGGTGACGAGGTGCCGATCGTGGTGCACTACATCGACGCGCTGAAGGGGCGGGGGATCCGGCACTTCACCGATGTGCACCGGATGTCGCTGTTCACCCGGGACCAGTACCGGGCGGCGTTCGAGGGGGCGGGCTGTTCGGTGGAGTACGTGGAGGGCGGGCCGTTCCGCTGCGGGCTGTTCGTCGGGGTCCGCAAGGACGGCCCGGCGGAGTGATCCGCGGGCACGGGAAAGGGAGGGGGCGCCGGTCGGCGTCCCCTCCCTCTGTGCTGTCGTCAGGCGGTGGTGGCGAGCCGCCACATGTCGCGCAGGGAGGAGCGGAGGTCGTGGCGGGGCCGCCAGCCGAGCAGGGTGGCGGCGAGCCGGTTGTCGGCGCAGGTCCAGGAGCCGCCGAGGCTGACGGTCTCCCGGCGCCGCTCGCGCAGCGTGGCCGCCGGGAACCCGGCTGCCGCCACGAACAGCCGGGCCACGGCGGCGATGTCGGTGGCGGTGCCGCTGCCGATGTTGACGGCCCGGCCGGTCACCCGGGAGGCGACGGCGAGGGCGACCGCGTCGGCGACATCGCGGACGTCGACGAAGTCCCGCCGGGCGTCGGCCACGTCGATGGTCATGGGCTCCCCGGTGCGCAGGGCCTCGGTGAGCTGGCGCAGGAGTCTGCCGGACAGGCTGACCGGCGAGGGGTGGGGCCCGCACACATTGGTCAGCCGCAGCACCATGGCGTCGACGGCGCCGGTCCGGGCCGCCGCCAGGACGGCGCTGGACCCGGCGAGTTTGCTGCGGGTGTAGTCGGTGGCGGGGCGCGGCGGACGGGTCTCGGCGACGACGGTGCCCCAGGGGGTCTCGCCGTATTCGAGGATGGTGCCCAGATGCACCAGGCGGATCCGCCGGGGCAGTCCGGCCGCGGCGGCGACGAGGCGTTCCACGAGGTCGACGTTGAGCCGGGTCAGCGCGGGTTCCCCGACGGTCCAGCCGTCGGTGGCGTTGGCGGCGTCGGTGGCGTTGACGACGGCGGTGGTCCCGAAGTCCGCGAGCAGGGACCGCAGTTCGGCGGTCGGGGCCCCGGCGAGGTCGAGCGGGACGAAGGGGTGCCCGGCGAGAGAGGGCACGGGCCGCCGGGCGACGACGAGGATCTCGGCGCCCGCCCGGGTCAGTTCCGCGCACACATGCCGGCCCACCCAGCCGGTGCCGCCGAGCACGGCGACCCGCGCGGGCGGCCCCGCCGGGTGACCGGTCACCGGGGTGCCCGGCGCGGTGTGCGGCGGTGCACGCGGCGATGCAGGCCGGGGCTCGTGCACCGGCTCGCGCGGCGGTTCACACGGCGGCCCGTCCACCGGCCCGTGCGCCGGCCCGCGGGGCGGTTCACGCGCCGACTCGCGCGTCGGCTCGGGCGTCGGCTCGGGCGTCGGCTCGGGCGTCGACCAGGTCTTCCAGGACAGCGACCGTCCGCAGCGGCGAGGGCTGGGCGGCGATGTCGTCGCGCACGGCGAGGGCGCGGGCGCGCCGCCCGGGGTCGTCGAGCAGGGTGCGGCACGCCTCGCGCAGGGTGTCGGGGGTGAGGGCGGCGGGCGCCAGCTCGATGGCGCCGCCGTGCTCGGTGAGCCGCCGGATCTCGGTGAGCGGCTTGCCCGGGCCGGGGACGACGACCTGCGGCAGGCCCTGCACGGAGCAGGCCATCATGGTGCCGGGTCCGCCGTGGTGCACGGCGAGGTCGCAGCCGGGCAGGACGGCGGTCAGCGACTGCCATCCGGCGGCGACTACGTTGCCGGGCAACTCCCCGAGCCGCGGCAGCAGATGGTCGGCGACGGCGACGACCAGTTCGACGGGGAGTTCGGCGACCGCCCGCAGCATCCGCCCCAGCGCGGGCAGCCCGCCGATCTGCGGCTGCACGGAGCCCAGCGTCACCAGCACCCGGGGCGCGTCACCGGGGCGCAGCGACCAGGCGGGCACCGCGCCGGGCTCGCCGTAGGGCACGTACCGCAGGGGGACCGCGCCGTCGGCGGCGCCGCCCATCAGGGGCGGGCAGTTGTCGAGGACGAGGTCGGGGGCGGGCAGGACGTCGAGGCCGCACTCCTTGGTCTCCGGGGCGAGTTCCCGGGCCACGGCGTCCACGATCGGCAGATCGCCGGGGCCGACGGTGTGCTTGACCCAGGGCACGCCGTGCTCGGCGGCGGCCAGCGCGGCGGCGCCGAACGAGTACGACTCGGTGACGACCAGGTCGGGCCGCCAGGTGGCGACGAGGGCGCGGGTGCGCTCCAGGGTGCGGGTGGCGAGCCGGGCGAAGCCGGAGCCGATGCCGTCGGCGAGTTCCTCGTCGGTGTCGGGGACCTTCAGCGGGTTGCCGTCGCGGTCGCGGCCCATGACCTCGCCCATGTCGAGGGGGCCGTGGACCGGGGCCATGCGCAGTCCGGCGCCGCGGATCACCGGTTCGAAGCTCTCGGGGGCCGCGACCAGCACCTGGTGCCCGGCCGCGTGCAGCGCCCAGGCGAGCGGGACGACGGGGAAGAAGAGGGGGTGGGCGGGGCCGGTGTTGACCAGGATCTTCATCTGTGTGCACCTCGCTGGGGCTGGCTGGGGGACTCACGGGGAAGGCCGGGGGGACACTCAGCCGCGCGGGGTCCGGTGGGCCGGGCGTACCGCCGGGTGCGCCGGTCCGACGACGCTCAGCCGCGCGCGGGGTCCGGTGGGCCGGGCGTACGGCCGGGTGTGCCCGGGCCGGCGGCGGTCAGCCGCGCGCGGGGTCCGGGGCGGCCGGCGAGGGCCGCCTCCGCCGCCAGGCACCGGTGGTAGTCGGGCAGCAGGCCGCGCGCGCGGGCCTCGGTGAGGGTCGGCGCGATCCGGTCCCGCTCGGACAGCAGCTTCGCCGCGCTGTCGGGCAGCGGCAGCCCCAGCGCGGGATCGAGGACGGACACGGCCAGTTCCTGGGCGGCCACGTACTCGGTGGACATGGTGTAGGCCATGACGGTGTCGTCGGTGAGCGCGGCGAAGGCGTGGCCCACGCCGACCGGGAGGTAGAGGGCGCGGAAGTGCTCGGTGTCCAGGAGCACGCTGTCCCACTGCCCGAAGGTGGGCGAGCCGGTCCGCAGGTCGATCACGAAGTCCCGGGCCCGGCCGCGCGGGCAGTACACGTACTTCGCGGTGCCGGGCGGCACGGTGGTGTAGTGGATGCCGCGGACGACGCCCTCGCGGGAGCTGCTGAAGCTGATCTGGGAGACCGGGAAGAGCCGTCTCCCGGTCGCCTCGGCGAGGACGCTCTCCTGGAACGGCGAGACGAACAGCCCCCGCTCGTCCCGGTACACGGGGGGCGTGAACTCCAGGGCCCCGGCCACTTTCAGTGAACGCGTCTGCATGGCCGCTTCCCTGTTCCTTCCGCCCGGCGCCCGGCAACGCGGACCAGCCTCGGCGCGCCGGCTCGAAGCCGGGTGGACGCGCGGTGGAGGAAGGCACGGAGTATGGCCGATCCCCTGGTATCGCGGCCGGAAGATGACCTCGATCTGGCTAGCCTTCCTCACATGGAGACCACAGTTTCGCTCCGTGCCCTGGGCCGGGCCACCCTGTCACGGCAGTTGCTGCTGGACCGGGCCGGCCGCACCCCGCTCGACGTGATCCACCGGCTGGCGGGCCTCCAGGCGCAGGATCCCGATCCGCCGTACATCGGCCTGTGGAACCGGATACCGGGGTTCCTCCAGGAGGATCTGACCCAACTGCTCCAGGAGCGGCGGGTGGTCCGCTCCACCCTGTACCGGGGCACCCAGCACCTGGTCACCGCCGACGACTACCGGTGGCTGCGCCCGGTGCTCCAGCCGATGCTGGACCGCTGGCAGAAGGGCGCCTGGGGCCGGGTGACCGCCGGTCTGGACCTGGCCGAACTCACCGGCGCGGTGCGGGACCTGCTCGCCGCCGGGCCGCTGACCCGGCCGGAGCTGGCCGCGGCGCTCGGGGAGCGGTGGCCCGACCGGGACGCGGTGGGCCTGGCCCGTTCGGCGCAGGCCCTGCTGGCGATCGTGCATCCGCCGCCGGACGGTGTCTGGGGGCGGCGGGGGACGACGCCGTACACCCTCGCCGAGCGGTGGCTCGGGCGGTCGCTGGAGACGGCGCCGCCGGTGGAGCGGCTGGTGCTGCGGTACCTCGCGGCGTTCGGCCCGGCCACGGTCCGCGATGTCCAGGCGTGGAGCGGGATGACCCGGCTGCGCGAGGTCGTCGAGCGGCTGAGGCCCCACCTGGTGATCCTGAGGGGCGGGTCGGGCCAGGAGCTGTTCGATCTGCCGGACGCGCCGCGCCCCGGCGCGGACCACCCGGCGCCCGTGCGGTTCTTGGCGCTCCTGGACAACGTGCTCCTGGCGTGGGCGGACCGGGACCGGATGCTCGACCCGGACCGCCGGGTCCCGGTCAGTGTGGAACCGGCACTGATCGTGGACGGGCGGGTACACGCCCGGTGGCGGATCCGGCACGACCGGGACGACGGAGCGGCCTTGGTGATCCGGCCGTTCGAGCCGCTGCCGCGCGCCGCCCGGGACGAGATCGGGGAGGAGGGCATGGACCTGTTGAGGTTCGCCGCGCCGAAGGCGGCAACGCACAACATCGAGATTCACCCGATCGAATGAAAGTGAGGTCGAGCCGGAACGGGAACACCTGAAAAGTCGTCGCCCATTCGCCGGTGTCGGCAAACTCCACCGGCAGCGGGTTGCGACCGATAAAGAAACGGCAATGTACACCTTGTCCGCCTGGGTGAACGTATTGAGCCAGACTCAAGCGTCGTGCTTGAGGCTCGCTTGGGGAATCAGCAGGATGATCGTTAGACAACACTGCTCACCTGCGGCGCTTCACCATCATCAGGCGCAAGGCACCACCCGGGATGCCCGAACCACGGGAACATCCAGCAGAAGAATCAACCTGGGGGAAAGCATGCACGTACGACTTCTGGGAGAGCTAAAGACAGTCCTGAACAATACTTCGATCGCTCCCACAGCGGCTAAACCCCGCCAGGTACTGGCGCTATTGGCTCTGAATGCCGGGCATATCGTGTCCGTACAGAACCTCGTCGAGGAACTGTGGGGCCACCACCCCCCGTCCAGCGTCCGTACCACGCTCCAGACGTACATCCTGCAACTGCGCAAGCTGATCGACTCCGCCCTCCCCAAGGGCTCCGCCCGCACCGCCAAGGACATCCTGGTCACCCGGTTCGACGGCTATCTCCTCGACATCCCGCCGGAGAACGTGGATGTGTGCTGTTACGAGCAGCTCGCGAAGGCCGGCCACCAGGCGATGGCCAAGGGCGACCACGAGTCGGTGTCGCAGTTGCTCGCCACCGCGCTCGGCAAGTGGCAGAGCAAGGCCCTGGTCGATGTCCGCATCGGGCCGCTGCTCTCCATCGAGGTGGCCCGGCTGGAGGAGAGCCGGCTCAACGTCCTGGAGAACCGCATCGGCGCGGACATCCAACTGGGCCGCCATCAGGCCGTCCTCAGCGAGCTGACCGTGCTCACCGCCCAGCAGCCCATGCACGAGAACCTGTGCGCGCACTACATGGTGAGCCTCTACCGCTCCGGCCGGCAGTGGCAGGCGCTGCACGCCTACAAGACCCTGCGCAACACGCTCAACAAGGAGCTGGGTGTCGAACCCTCCCTGAGACTGCGCAAGTTGCAGCAGGCGGTGCTGCGTTCGGATCCGCGACTGGAGGAGTTCCTCGAACCCGCCCCGGACCGCCGCCAGTTCAGCCACGCCTGAGCCCGTGCGGTCACCGCTGCCGCCCACGCCCTTGACGACCCCAAGGAGAGACGCATGAGCACGAGGGAAGCGAACGCCGAGGAATACGTCGAGATCCTGCGCTTCTACGCCCGGCAGATGAATCTGCTCGACCGCCTCGATCTCGACGGGTACGCCGGTACGTTCACCCCGGACGGGGTGACCCACCATATGCACCACGGCACCGAGCTGAAGGGCCGCGACGCCCTGCTCGCCCATGCCCGCAAGGCGCTCCCGCGCTACCGCGAGGTGACCGCCCGGCACTGGAACGACCACTATCTGGTGGACGTGGCGCCGGACGGCGTCCTGCACGTCGGCTACACCTCGCTGGTGACGGTCACCGACGCCGAGGGACAGGTCCGCTTCGAGTCGACGTTCGCGGTCACGGACGAACTGGTCCGCCAGGAGGGCCGGCTGCTCACCCGGTCGCGGACGATTCTGCGGGACCGTCCCGCGTCCGGATGACCGGCGGGCCCAACTGACCGGGGCCGCAGGGCCCGACCTCGCCGGCCTCAGCAGGGCTGCGGCTGCGCGCTCACCTTCGTCAGATGGGAGGTGGCCGGCGTGGTCCCCAGTTCGACGCCGTCCGCGTCGTAGTAGGTCCCCTCTCCGGTGGAGGTGAACTCCGAGGCGTTCGGCAGCACCGCGGCGTGCGAGAAGCTCAGAAAGCCGGTGGTGGTGCCGGAGCCATCGAAGAAACGTTCCACTCCTTGGAAGGCGAAGGCCGACGGCCCGGTACGCCACCAGCGTCCCGAGCCGTCGGCACCCCCGCTCGGCCCCGGCGGCTGGGAGGCGCACATCGTGCCGTCCGCGAGGAACGACATGGTGGCCGCGACCTGCGTACCGGCGAAAGTGATGGTTCCGGACCACAGCCCCACGGGCGCGGTCGACCGCGGACGCCGCTCGCCGGAGCCCTCGCCGGACCCCTCGGCCGTGGCCGTGCCCGGCAGGGCCACCGCCAGGGACAGCCCCAGCGCACCGCCCGCCACCGCCCGCGACCAGCGGCGCCGCCCGGCGCCCGCGGCCACCGGCCCGGAGCCCCCCGGCCCCGTACCGGCGGGCCCGCCGCCCGCTCTCCCGCCCGGTCCCCCGCCGCTCCTCATCCCACTTCTCCCCATCAGGGGCACCCCCTCGTCCGTCCATGGCCGGCCCGTGCCGACATTTCCGGACCGACCGGCACGTCCATGCCGTATCGGTCCAGGCGCCCGTCACCCTTGTGCGTCGCGCTCGGAGGAGGCTCGAATTCCCCTGGATCCCTGTGGTCCGGCGCTCTGGACCCGCCGCGCGCGCCCCCAGCTCAGCCGGATCTCGACCGGGCGTCCAGCGCCCGGCGGCAGGCTTCCGGAACCGGCCCGCAACGGCCGTCACCCGTTCGGCGGACCCCCGTCCTCCGGCGGACCGAAGCTGACCGCGACCCCTCGTACGGTGACCGAACCAAAGCGATCACCAACCGTCCACCTGCGGAAATCCCCTGTTCCGCGGGTGATGGAGGAGCAATGACAGACGCAATCCTCGCCGAGGGGCTGACCCGGCGATTCGGCTCCACCCAAGCCTTGGACGGCCTCGATCTGGCCGTCCGCGAGGGGTCCGTGATGAGCCTGCTGGGGCCCAACGGCTCCGGCAAGACCACGACCGTACGGGTCCTGTCGACCCTGCTGCGCCCCGACGGCGGACGCGCGTTCGTGGCCGGTCTGGACGTCCTCAAGGACATGGTGAAACTGCGCCGCAAGATCGGTCTGTCCGGTCAGTACGCCGCCGTGGACGAGGACCTCACCGCGCGCGAGAACCTGCGCATGGTCGGCAAGCTGTACCACCTGGGCGCCCAGGAGGCGACCCGGCGGGCCGATGAGCTGCTGGAGCGGTTCGGCCTCGCCTCGGAGGCGGACCGCCAGGTCAAGGGCTACTCCGGCGGGATGCGCCGCCGGGTGGACCTGGCCTGCGCGGTGATCGCCCGGCCCGAGGTGCTGTTCCTGGACGAACCCACCACCGGCCTCGACATCCGCAGCCGGCAGACCCTGTGGGACGTGATCGTGGAACTGGTCCGCGAGGGCAGCACCCTGCTGCTGACCACCCAGTATCTGGAGGAGGCCGACAGGCTCTCCGACCGGATCACCGTGGTCGACCACGGCCGGATCATCGCCGAGGGCACCCCCGACCAGCTCAAGGCCCGGGTCGGCAGCGAGCGCCTGGAACTCACCCTGGCCAGCGTCGAGGACCTGCACACCGCGCGCCGCCTCCTCGACCGGCTGGCCCGCGGCGAGGTCACCCTCGACGAGGAGCAGCGCCAGCTCGTCGTGCCCGTCGAGGACGGCCCCGAGGCCCTGGTCACCGCGATCCGCACGCTCGACGCGGAGGGCGTCGGACCGGTCGGCGCGGGACTGCGCCAGCCGACCCTGGACGAGGCGTTCCTCGTGCTGACCGAGGGGTCCGCCGCCCCCGCCGCAGCGGAACCCGCCGGTGCCCCCGTCGCCGCGGCCGGTAAGGAGAGCCTGCGATGAGCGCCCTGTCCACCGCGGTGAGCGACGCCCTCACCCTCAGCCACCGCAGCCTGGTCAAGAATCTGCGCAACCCCGATGTCGTGGTGTTCTCCAGCGCCGCTCCCATCGCCTTCGCGCTGCTGTTCGGCTATGTCTTCGGCAGCGCCATCGACCTCGGCGAGGGCTCCAACTACCGGGAGTTCATGGTCGTCGGCATCCTCACCCAGACGATGCTGCTGACCGCCTCCAACACCGGCACCGGTATCGCCTACGACATGAAGCAGGGCCTGGTCGACCGGTTCCGGTCGCTGCCCATCTCGCAGTCCGCGGTGCTGTTCGGCCGCACCAACGGCGACGCGCTCAACAATGTCGTCGTCATGGCGCTGCTGTCGCTCACCGGACTGGCGATGGGCTGGCGCATCCGGGGTTCGTTCGCCGACGCGGCCCTCGCCTATCTGCTGCTCTTCCTGTTCGCCTACGCGGCGAGCTGGATCGCCGCCACCATCGGGCTGAGCGTGCGCTCCCCCGAGGTGCTGGGCAATGTGCTGCTGATGGCGCTGCTGCCGCTGACGTTCGTCTCCAACGCCTTCGTCCCGGCCGATGAACTGCCCGGCCCGATGAAGGTGATCGCCGAGTGGAACCCGGTGTCGACCGTCGTCGGCGCCTGCCGCGAACTGTTCGGGAACATCCCGCCGGGCTGGCCCGAGCCGGACGCCTGGCCCCTTCAGCACCCGGTCGCCGCCTCCTTCCTGTGGGTGGCGGTCATCCTGCTGATCTTCGTACCGCTGGCCATCCGCCGCTACACGCGGGCCGTGAGCCAGTGATCCACGCGGCGCCGGGCCCGGCAAACCCGTGCCCGGCGCCGCATCCCCCTTCGGTCCCTTGGGAGGAACCATGCGTTTCCTGTTCGTCACCGGCGGCGGCTCGGCCCCCGTCCATGCCGGGATCCCGCTGGTGTGGGCGGCGCGCAGCGCCGGGCACGAGGTGCTCGTGGCCTGCCCGCGGGAGAACACCGAGCTGATCGCGGGTCTCGGACTGCCCGCCCATCCGGTGACGGACCTGGGCATGGGTGACGCCATCCTCAAGGACCGCGCGGGCAACTGGCTGCCGATGCCGACCGGCAGCGAGGAGGAGCAGATGGACTTCGCCGGGCGGGGCTTCGCCCGGCTGTCGGCGGCCTGTCTGGAGGGCACCCTGCGGCTCGCCGAGTCCTGGCGGCCCGATGTGATCGTGGGCGGCGAGTACAACCACGCCGCGCACCTGGTGGCGTACCGGCTGGGGATCCCGCTGGTCAGCCACACCTGGGCGATCTACGACCGGACGGACGTCGACTGGCGGGGCGCCACCTCCGAACTGGAGCCGGAGCTGACCGCGATGGGCCTGGACGCCATCCCGGACCCGGCCGTGTTCCTGGACATCACCCCGCCCTCGCTGCGCCCGGCCGGGGCGGTGCCGGCCGAGCCGATGCGCTGGACGCCGGGCAACCAGCAGGTGCCGATCGAGCCGTGGATGTGCGGGCGCGGCGACCGGCCCCGGGTGGTGATCACCTCCGGGTCGCGCAGCATGTTCGTGCCGACGCTGGGGGTGGAGTTCTTCCGGCCGCTGCTGGACAACCCGGCGCTGCGCAAGGGCGACGCGGAGATCGTCGTCGCGACCTCGCCCGCGGTCGCCGGGCAGCTCCGGGAGACCTGGCCGGACGTGCGGGCCGGGTACGTTCCGCTGGACGTGCTGGCGCCGACGACGGACCTGGTGGTCCACCACGGCGGCGGGGTGACCGTGATGACGCTGCTCAACGCGGGGGTGCCGCAGCTCGTGCTGCCGGAGATCCCGGCGTCCGCGATCCCGATGCGCCGGGTCGACGCGTTCGGCGCGTCCGTCACCCTGCCCTCGGCCACCGAGCCCGCCGACACGGTCGCCGCGGCGATCGGCGGGCTGCTGACCGAGCCGTCCTATCGCGAGCGGGCCGGTGAACTCTCCCGGCAGATCGCGGCGATGCCGTCGCCCGCGCGGGTCGTGGAGCAACTGGAGAAGCTGGTCTGACCCGCCGCGAAGCCCCGGAGCGAGGGCCGCCGAATCCCCCGGGCGGCCCTCGCTCCGGCCATGTCCCCGCCCGGTTCAGAGGGCGGGGATCACCTCGCGCAGCGCCGCGACGACCTTGTCCTGGAGGCCGCCGGGCAGGGACGGGTACATGGGCAGCGAGAAGATCTCCCCGGCGAGCCGCTCGGTCACCGGCAGCGCGCCCTCGCGGTAGCCGAGGTGGGCGAAGCCGCTCATGGTGTGCACGGGCCAGGGATAGCTGATGTTGAGGTGGATGCCGTGGTCCTTCATCGCCTCGATGATCCGGTCGCGCTCGGGGTGGCGGACCACATAGACGTAGTACACATGCTCGTTGCCCTCGGCGGTGGACGGCAGGACCAGGCCGTGGGCGGCGAGGTCGCCGAGTTCCTCCTCGTAGCGGCGGGCCACCGCGCGGCGGCCGGCCACATAGGAGTCGAGGCGGCGGAGTTTGCGGCGCAGGATCTCGGCCTGCACCTCGTCGAGGCGGCTGTTGTGGCCGGGGGTGCGGACCACGTAGTAGACCTTGTCCATGCCGTAGTAGCGCAGTTGGCGCAGTCGGGTGTCGACCTCGGGGGAGTCGGTGACGACGGCGCCGCCGTCGCCGTAGGCGCCCAGGACCTTGGTCGGGTAGAAGGAGAAGGCCGCGGCGTCGCCCAGGGTGCCGGCCGGGGCGCCGTGGTGGCGGGCGCCGTGGGCCTGGGCGCAGTCCTCCAGGACGGCCAGGCCGTGGCGGTCGGCGAGGGCGCGGACCGGCGCCATGTCGACGCACTGGCCGTAGAGGTGGACCGGGAGCAGTGCCCTGGTGCGGGGGGTGACGGCGGCGGCGAGCTGGTCGGTGTCCATGAGGTGGTCGTCCTCGCGGATGTCCACGAAGACGGGGGTGGCGCCGGTGCCGTCGATGGCGACGACGGTCGGCGCGGCGGTGTTGGACACCGTGATGACCTCGTCGCCGGGGCCGATGCCGAGGGCCTGGAGGCCGAGCTTGACGGCGTTGGTGCCGTTGTCGACGCCGGTGCAGTGGGCCAGGCCGTGGTAGGCGGCGAACTCCTCCTCGAACCCGGCGACGCTGGCGCCCAGCACCAGTCGCCCGGAGCGGAACACGGTGTCGACGGCGTCGAGCAGATCCTCGCGCTCGGCCTCGTACTCGGGCAGGTAGTCCCAGACATAGGTGGTCATCTCAGAGAACACTCCGTTTTCCGTCGGGCGTGTGCGGTCGCTGTACGAACTCGTGCCAGAAGTCCTCCACGGAGGCGGCCAGGGTGCGCCTCGGGTGCCAGTTGAGGAGCCGTGCGGCGGGCCGGATGTCGACCTTCGACCAGTCCTCCGTGGAGTGCCGGACACCGGTGCCCGGCCGTTCGGTGATCTCGGCGCGGACGCCGCTGCGCTCCACCAGCAGATCGACCAGGGCGCGCACGGGGACGCTCTCGCCGCGTCCCAGGTCGACCAGTTCGCCGGTGAGCGGGGAGGTGGCGGCGGCGATCACCGCGTCGGCGACGTCCCGGACGTCGACGTAGTCCCGGCGGGCGAGCAGCGGGTCCAGTTCGATCCGGGCGACGCCGTCGGGGCCGGGGCGGGCGAGCCGGCCGGCGACCCGGCCGAGGAGGCTGACCTCGGGGCTGCCGGGTCCCGCGAGGTTGGCGACGCGCAGCACCATGCCGGTGAGCCGGCCGGTGCGGGCGCGGTCCAGGACGGCTTCGGTGGCGGCGAGTTTGGCCCGGCCGTAGGCGCTGGTGGGGCGGGCGGTGACGGCGGCGCGCATGGTGGTGCCGGGTGCGACGCGGCCGTACTCCAGGACGGAGCCGAGGTGGACGAGGCGGGGCCGGTGATCCTCCGGGAGGAGGTCGAGGGCGTCGAGCAGCCGGAGGGTGGGGGCGGCGACGGCGTCCCACATCTCGGGGTCGGTGCGGCCCCAGATGGAGCCGACGGCGTTCACGACGACGGCGGGCCGCAGGGCGGCGAGGACGGCAGCGGTCTCCCGGACCGGCTGGGTGCCGAGGTCGAGCCGCTGGAAGCGGCCCGCGAGGGGCGTGTCCGGGGGCCTGCGGGCCGCCGCGACCACCTCGTGGCCGAGATCACCGAGTCCCTCGCACACATGCCGTCCCACGAAACCGGTCCCGCCGAGGACCAGGGCACCGGGACGAGCGGGCATGGATTCCTCCTTCCGTGCGCCGGGGGCGCTCCTGCGCGCCAGCCTGTCGGCCGGCGGTCGGGCATGGCTTGAGAGCGGTTCCGGTGCCCGGGGGGCGGTTCCGGTGCCCGGGGGGGGCGGTTCCGGTGCCCGGGGGCGGTTCCGGTCCCGCCGAGGACCCGGGCGCCTTCTCTAGCCGTCCTCGACACGCCCGCGCGACGCTGGCCCCGGTTCATCGGCAGCAGCCCGGCAGAAAGGCGGTACCCCATGTACGGCGCCGACTCGGCACGGTTCTACGAGGCGCAGCACACCGCACGCGGCAAGGACTACCGGGCCGAGGCCGAGGTGGTCGCCCGTGAGGTGCTGCGGCGCAGGCCCGACGCGTCCTCGGTGCTGGACGTGGCCTGCGGGACCGGGGGGCATCTGGCGGCGTTCGGGGAGCTGATCGGTCCGGCGGAGGGCGTCGATCTGTCGGCGCCGATGCTGGAGATCGCCCGGCGCGACCATCCGGACGTGCCGCTGCACCTCGGGGACATGCGCGCCTTCGACCTGGGCCGGTCCTTCTCCGCGGTGACCTGCCTGTTCGCGTCGATCGGGTATGTGACCGGGGAGCGGGAGCTGCGGGCGGCGGTGGCCTGTTTCGCCCGGCACACCGAGCCGGGCGGGGTGGTGGCGGTGGAGCCGTGGTGGTTCCCGGAGACCTATCTCGACCGCTGGGTGTCGGGCGACGTGGTCCGCTGGGACGGTACGACGGTGGCGCGGGTGGCGCACACCGTGCGCGACGGGGACGCCTCCCGGATGGAGGTGCACTATCTGGAGGCCACCGCGGGCTCCGGGGTGCGGCATCTGACCGAGGTGCACCGGGCGATGCTGTTCACCCGGGCCCAGTACGAGGAGGCGTTCCGACGGGCGGGGCTGGAGCCGGAGTACGTTCCCGAGGTGCTGTCGGGGCGGGGGCTGTTCGTCGGGGTGCGGATCTAGGAGCACGGTGCCCGGCCTGAGGGCTGCCGGTGCCCGGCCTGAGGGCTGCCGGTGGCCTGCCGGAGGGCCGCGGCGCAAGCGGGGCTCTGACGGGTTTCGAGCGGGGCGGGGCAGGGTGGTGCCGCCACGCGGGTACCGGCCGGTGTCCGTGCCCCCCTCGGAAGGTGTCACCATGGCCCGTCTGCTGCACATCGACTCGTCGTCGTCGAAGGATTCGGTCTCCCGCTCGCTGGCGGCCCGCTACCGCGAGGTGTGGGACAAGGAGCACGGGGCGGACTCCGTCACCTACCGCGATCTGGCCGCCGAGCCGGTCCCGCATCTCGACCCGGACGCCGTGGTCACCCTGTGGGCGCCGCCCGCGACGGAGGCACAGCGGGCCACGGCGGCGCTCCAGGAGCGACTGGTGGGGGAGCTGCTGGCGGCGGACGCCCTGCTGATCAGTGTGCCGATGTACAACTGGACGATTCCGTCCGTGCTCAAGGCGTGGCTGGACCAGTCGCTGATCCTGGGGCGGACCCTGCCGTACGACCCGAGCAGCAAGCCGCTCGGCGGGCGGCCGGCGACCGTGCTGGTCGCCTGCGGCGGGTTCTACGGGGAGGGGTCGCCGGACGCGGGGATGGATCACTGCCGGCCGTATCTGCGGACGGTGCTGGGGCAGGTGCTGGGGTATGAGGTGGAGATGATCACTGCGTGGCGGACTCTGGCGGGGGCGGGGGCCGGGTCCCCGGAGGAGGCGGAGTTGGCGGGGGCGTCGTTGAGGGAGGCCAGGGAGTTGGTGGGGGTGCGTGCGGCTGCGTTGCGGGGGGCGCCTGCTGTGGGGGCGGTTTGAGGTGAGGGGGCGGGTGCGGGTCGTGGGGGGGGGCTGGTCGCGCAGTTCCCCGCGCCCCTAAAAGCTCGCTGGTCGCCGTCAGTTGTCATCGCGCCCCTCAAAGCGCACCATGACCGTCTGTTGCCGGCGCGCCCCTCAAGGCGCACCGTCGCCGCCTGTTGCCCGCGGCGCCCCGTATAGCGGCTGCCAGCGCGCCCCCTCGGGGCAGCGCCTCACCCGGGGATTTCCCGTCCCCTTCGACCCTTCACGTCCCCTTTGACGCATCCGCCGCGCGTTGGAGGCGGGCTGTCAGGGTGTGGAGGTGGGCCACCAGTTCGGGGGGTTCCTGGATCTCGAAGTCGAAGCCGAACGCGGCCACCCAGACCGCGAGCTGGTCCAGGCTCTCGGAGCCGATGCGCAGGACGCAGGTGTGGTCGTCGACGGGTTCCACCAGGCCCAGATAGGCCGGGACCTCGTCGGCGACCTCGCGGGCCCCGGCGTGCATGGTGATGACGGCCTGGTAGCGGTGGGCCCGGGTGGTGACCCCGAGGGTGACGTACTGGGCGACGCCCTCGTCGGGCAGCGGGCGCGGGCGGAAGCGGGCCCCGTTGGGGACGCGCAGGTCCATCCGGTCGACGCGGAACGTCCGCCAGTCCTCCCGGGCGGTGTCCCAGGCGAACAGGTACCAGCGGCGTTCGTTGTGGACGAGGCGGTAGGGCTCGACCTCCCGGCGGGAGGCGTCCCGGATGCCGCGGTAGTCGAAGCGGAGCCGTTCGTGGGTGCGGATCGCCGAGGCGATGGCGGTGAGGGTGGCGGGGTCGATGGTGGAGCCGAGGGCGGGCAGGGCGACCAGCGCGGAGTTGATCGAGTTGATCCGGGCGCGCAGCCGGGCGGGCAGCATCTGGTCCAGCTTGGCGAGGGCCCGCGCCGAGGTCTCGGCGATCCCGGTGACCGTGCCCGCGGCGGCGGTGCGCAGCCCGACGGCCACGGCGACGGCCTCCTCGTCGTCCAGCAGCAGCGGCGGCAGACAGGCGCCGGAGCCGAGCTGGTAGCCGCCGCCGACCCCGCCGACGGAGTTGATCGGGTAGCCCAGGGAGCGGAGTTTCTCCACATCGCGGCGGACCGTGCGGGGGGTGACGTCGAGGCAGGCGGCGAGTTCGTTGCCGCCCCAGTCGTGGCGGGTCTGCATGAGGGACAGCAGTCGCAGCAGCCGTGCCGAGGTCTCCAGCATGGGAGCAGTGTCGCACCCTTCGCGGACGGAGGTTGTCCGCGAAGGGTCCTAGCTTGGGCGGCGGAACGGAAGGAGATCTCTCATGACGATTCTTGTCTCCGGCGCGACCGGCAATGTGGGCCGTCCGCTGGTGGAGCAGTTGCTGGCCGGCGGGCACCGGGTGCGGGCCCTGACCCGGAACCCGGCGAAGGCGAACCTCCCGGCGGGCGCGGAGGTCGTGGCCGGCAATCTGGCCGTGACAGCGAGCCTGGACGAGGCGTTCGCGGGGGTGACGGCGGCCCATCTGATCAGCTTCGGCGACGACTACGCCCCGCTGTCCAACGGCCCCGAGATCGCGCAGACCGCGCTGCGGGCCGGGGTGCGCAAGGTGACGATCCTCAAGGGCGACACCGAGAAGACCGGGCTGGACGAGGCCATCGAGGCCAGCGGTCTGGAGTTCACCTATCTGGCGCCGGTGGAGTTCATGTCGAACGCCCTGGAGTGGGCGGAGTCGGTGCAGAAGGAGGGTGTGGTCCGCGAGGGCTTCCCCGAGGTGCCCAGCTCGATGGTGCACGAGGCGGACATCGCCTCGGTCGCCGCGACGGTGCTGACCTCGGACGGCCACGCGGGCAAGGAGTACTGGCTGACCGGCCCCGAGGCGCTGACCGCCCCGCAGAAGGTGGCGGCCATCGCGGAGGTGCTGGGGCGTGAGGTGCGGTTCGTCGAGCTGAGCCGGGACGAGATGGTGGCCCGCTGGCGCGAGCAGGGCTACGGCGACGACGACCTGGAGTTCTTCCTGATGATGCGGACCAATCCGCCGGAGGCGGGCCGTACCGCGCTGCCGACGGTGACCGAGGTGACCGGGCGGCCGGGCCGGACCTTCGCCCAGTGGGTGCGGGAGAACGCGGCGGCCTTCGGCGGGTAGCGCGGCGCGGGGAGGCCGTCGTACGGGTTCGAGTTCGGCTGCACGGACCTTCTAGCAGCCGAGCCGAGCATGACGGCGACAGGTACGGCGGCATACCCCGCGACACGGCATCTTCTGGAGGTGCGCTTTGTCAGCCTTTCCCCCGGCAGCCGCGGTACGGGCACAGGGCGAGCACGGCGACGGACACGCGTCGCTCCCGAGATCGGCGGCGGTGCGGTCGGGTCCGCTGGGCGGGTCCGGGGACATCGGGCGCTGGCTGGCCGGGCAGCGGCGGAGCGCGGTGATGGATGTCCGGCGGGTGCCGCTGGAGGATCTGGCCGGGTGGCGCACCGACCCGGACACCGGGGACCTGGTCCACACCTCGGGGAAGTTCTTCGCCATCGCCGGGCTCGATGTCCTGGTGCCCGGCGCCGCGGTGGAGCGCTGGCAGCAGCCGATCATCGACCAGCCCGAGGTGGGCGTCCTGGGCATCCTCGTACGGGAGTTCGACGGTGTGCTGCACGCGCTGATGCAGGCCAAGGTGGAGCCGGGCAACTGCAACGGCGTCCAGCTCTCCCCCACCGTGCAGGCCACCCGCAGCAACTACACCCGGGTGCACCGGGGCGCGGCGGTGCCGTATCTGGAGTACTTCCAGGACACCGCCCGGCACCGGGTGATCGCCGATGTCCGGCAGTCGGAGCAAGGCTCCTGGTTCCACCGCAAACGGAACCGGAACATGGTCGTCGAGGTCGCCGCCGACGCCCCGGACATCGCGCCGCACCCCGACTTCCACTGGCTGACCCTGGGCCAGCTCCACGACCTGTGCGCCGAGGACAACGCGCTGAACATGGACACCCGTACGGTGCTGTCCTGTCTGCCGTTCGTCGGACCGGCGCTGCCGGAGCTGCTCGGGCCGGGGCGGGACGCGTTCACCGGGGCGCTGCTGCGCTCCTGCTCGGGCACGGCGGGCGGCCGGTACGGCATGACCGAGGTGCTGAGCTGGGTCACGGAGGCCCGGACCCGGGCGCTCAGCGAGGCCCGCCGCATCCCGCTGCGCGAGGTGGCGCACTGGCGGCGCGGGGACGGCCGGATCAGCCATGAGAGCGGGCTGTTCTTCGATGTGATCGGGGTCGCGGTGACGGCCGGGGGCCGGGAGGTCGCGGCCTGGTCGCAGCCGCTGGTGGAGCCCTGCGACGACGGGGTGGTGGCGTTCCTCGCCAAGCCCGTCGACGGGGTGCTGCATCTGCTGGTGCACGCCAAGGCCGAGGCGGGCTTCCTGGACGTGGTGGAGCTGGGTCCGACGGTGCAGTGCACCCCGGCCAACTACACCGCGCTGCCCGCCGCCGCCCGGCCGCCGTTCCTGGACGAGGTGCTGGGCGCCGCCCCGGACCGGATCCGCTTCGACGCCGTCCACTCCGAGGAGGGCGGACGCCTCCACCACGCCCGCAACCGGCATCTGGTCGTGGAGACCGCGGAGGACTTCGAGCCGGACCACCCCGACTACCGCTGGCTCACCCTGGCCCAGCTCTCCCAGCTCCTGCGTCACAGCAACTACCTGAATGTGCAGGCCCGTTCCCTGGTCACCTGTCTGCACAGCATGACGACGACCACCCCCACATGACCCCCTACCCCCCATCTATTCCGAGGAGACGGACATGGAGCGCAGCGGCCCGCCCGCCGGCGTCGTGACGTTCATCAACCGGTTCACCGTGACCGGTGACCCCCAGGAGTTCGAAGCCGCCTTCGCGAAGGTGGCCTCGTTCATGACGGCCCAGCCGGGCATCCTGGGCTACACCCTGTCCCGCCACGCCGAGCAGCCGGGCGGCTATGTCAATGTGGCGCTGTGGGAGAACGCGGGCGCGCTGCGGGCCGCCGCCACGCACCCCGACTTCGGCGCCCATGTGGGCGAGCTGCGCCGACTGGCGACCAGTGAGTCCGATGTGTATGTGGAACGGCAGCGCTACCTCGGCGCCCCGGCTCAGCAGGGCGGGGCGGTGTGACTGCTCCGCACGGCACGGCGGCCGACGGCGACATCAGGATCGTCGGCGCCCGTGAGAACAATCTCAAAGATGTGTCGCTGACCATCCCGAGGAACCGGATCACCGTGTTCACCGGGCTGTCCGGCTCGGGCAAGTCCTCGCTGGCGTTCGGCACGGTCGCGGTGGAGGCGCAGCGGCAGCTCTACGCCACCTTCAACTGGTTCATCCGCAACCAGCTCCCCCGCTACGGCCGCCCGCATGTGACCAGCATCGAGAATCTGACGGCCCCGGTGGTGGTCGACCAGAAACCGGTCGGCGGCAACGCCCGCTCCACCGTCGGCACGATGACGGATCTGCTGTCGACGGTCCGGGTGCTGTTCTCCCGGTGCGCCACCCCGGCGCTGCCGCCCGGCGGATACTCGTTCAACGACCCGCAGGGCATGTGCCCCACCTGCGAGGGCCTGGGGCAGATGCGGCAGGTCGACATCGACCGGGTGCTGGACCGCGCCAAGTCCCTGGCCGAGGGCGCGATCCGGCTCCCCACCCACAAGGTGGGCGGCATCGACTGGCAGCAGTACGCGGGCTCGGGCCACTTCGACACCGCCAAGCCGCTCGCGGACTACACCGACGACGAGTGGCACACCCTGCTGTACGGCAGCGGCGGCACGGTCACCGTGCACTCGGCGAACACCAGCACCACCCTCAAGTACGAGGGCGTGATCGCCCGGTTCGCCCGCACCAACCTCAAGCGTGATCTCAGCACCCTCGGTGAGCGGGCCCGTGCCAATATCGAGCAGTTCATCACGCTGGGCCCGTGCACCGACTGCGGCGGCACCCGCCTCGGCCCGGACGCGCGGGCGTCGGTGATCGACGGCCGGACGGTCGCCGACTACTCCGCCCTGGAGATCAGTGAGCTGATCCAGGTCCTCGCCACCATCGACGACCCGGTGGGCTCGCGGATCGCCGCCGATCTGCGGGAGGCGCTGGGCCGGGTCGAGGCGATCGGCCTGGGCTATCTCTCCCTGGACCGGCCCACCGGGTCGCTGTCCGGCGGCGAGGCGCAGCGGCTGAAGACCGTACGCCATCTCAGCGGCAGTCTGACCGGGATGACGTACATTTTCGACGAGCCCAGTACCGGGCTGCACCCCAAGGACGTGGGGCGGCTCGGGGAGCTGATGCGGGCGCTGCGGGACCGGGGCAACACCCTGATCGTGGTGGAGCACGACCCGGATGTGATCGCGATGGCCGACCATGTCGTGGACCTCGGTCCGCAGGCGGGCCCGCTGGGCGGTGAGATCGTGTTCACCGGCACCTTCGAGGAGCTGCGCGCGGCGGACACGGTGACCGGGACGGCGCTGCGCCGCCGCGGCTCGGTGAAGGACGAGGTGCGCCGCCCGACCGGCAAGCTGTCGGTGGAGGGCGCGGATCTGCACAACCTCAAGGATGTGACGGTGGCGTTCCCGACCGGGGTGCTGACCGCGGTGACCGGGGTCGCCGGGTCGGGCAAGTCCAGCCTGGTCACCGGCGCGTTCCGGCGGGCGCACCCGGACGCGGTGTTCGTCGACCAGTCGCCGGTCAGGGCGTCGGCCCGGTCGACGCCGGTCAGCTATCTGGACGCCATGGACCCGATCCGCAAGCTGTTCGCCAGGGCCAACAAGGTGTCGGCGGGGCTGTTCAGCTTCAACTCGTCGGGCGCGTGCGGGGAGTGCCAGGGCCGGGGCGAGATCGTCACGGAGCTGGCCTACATGGACCCGGTGCGGCTGCGCTGCGAGGCGTGCCGGGGGCGGCGCTTCCACGAGGAGGTGCTGGAGCACCGGGTGCGGGGCGCGTCGATCGCGGATGTGCTGGAGATGACCGCCGGGGACGCGGCCGGGTTCTTCACCGAGCCGGACATCGCCGCCCGGGTCGGCCGGCTGGTCGATGTGGGGCTGTCGTATCTGGCGCTGGGGCGGTCGCTGAGCACCCTGTCCGGCGGTGAGCGGCAGCGGCTGAAGCTGGCGGGCCATCTGGACCGCTCGGAGGGCGTGTACGTGCTGGACGAGCCGACGACGGGCCTGCACATGGCCGATGTCGACGCGCTGGTGGCGCTGCTGGACCGGCTCGTCGAGCAGGGCAACACGGTCATCGTGGTGGAGCACAACCTGGATGTGGTGCGCCGCGCGGACTGGGTGGTGGACCTCGGCCCCGGCGGCGGCCGGCACGGCGGCGAGGTCGTCTTCACCGGCACCCCCCGGGAGTTGCTGGCGGCCCCGGACTCGGCGACCGGGGAGCATCTGCGCCGGTACTGCACGACCTGAGGGCGAGGCCCCGGCGCCCCTCCCAAGTCGCTCCTCTCAAGTTGCCTTCCAGCCAGGGCCGAGAGGGCGCACGAAGACTCGGTGACAGCCCGCGGGGCTGTGGTGTCCCCCGACGCCACAGCCCCGTTCCCGCTGTGACTCGTCTTCGTGGGGGATCCGATGACCACCGGCCACACCGACCCGACCGCCCAGGAGCCCTTTCCCTACGAGCGGCGCTGCCCGTTCGCCCCGCCCGCCCCGTACGACCAGCTCATCGGGAAGCGCCCGGTGTCCAAGGTGGTGCTGGCGACCGGGAGACCGGCCTGGGTGGTGGCGGGGCTGAAGGAGGCCCGGCAGATACTCACCGACAGCCGGATCAGCTCCTCGCGCACCCACACCAACTACCCCTTCTACTTCGACGCGCCGCCCCAGATGCGCACCGACAGCTCCTTCATCGCCTTCGACCCGCCGCGCCACACCGAGGCCCGGCGCAAGGTCGCCGCCTCCTTCACGCACCGCACGGTGCAGAAGCTCCGCACGACCATCGAGCAGACCACCGATGCCCGTATCGACGCCCTGCTCGCCGCCGGACCGCCCGCCGATCTGCACCGACTGGTGTCCCTGCCCGCGCCGATGGCGATGATCTGCGATCTGCTGGGCGTGCCCCCCGGGGACCGGGACTTCCTCCAGCACCACGGCGAGAACCTCTTCGGCGGCACCAGCTCGCAGGCCGAGCGCGAGGCGGCGGTGGTGGAGGTCGGCGCCTATCTGGAGAAGCTGGTCCACCACAAGGACCGCCATCCCGGTGACGATCTGATCAGCCGGGCCATCGCCGCCCACCGCGCCGACGACGGGACGTACGACGTCCGGGACGTGGTGAACACCTGCCGGATGCTCATCAACGGCGGCCACGAGACCACCGCCAACCACATCACCCTCGGGGTGGCGGCCCTCCTGGAGCACCCCGAGCAGCTTGACGCCCTGCGCGCCGACCCGTCGCTGATCGGCCCGGCGGTGGAGGAACTGGTCCGCTATCTCGGGCTCGGCGACCTGGCCGTGCCCCGGGTGGCGCTGGACGACATCGAGATCGGCGGCGAGACCATCCGCGCGGGCGACGGCGTCCTGGTGCTGCTCCAGGCCGCCAACCGCGACCCGCGCGAGTTCGAGGACGCGGATCAACTGATCCTGTCCCGGGGCAGCCGCCGCCACATCGGGTTCGGGCACGGCATCCATCTGTGCATCGGCGCCGATCTGGCCCGCCTCGAACTGGAGATCGTCCTCACCCGGCTGTTCCAGCGCGTCCCCACCCTGAGCCTGGTCACCCCGGTGGACGAACTCCCCACCAAGGAACGGGCGATCGTCTACGGCGTGTGGCGGCTCGACGTCACCTGGTGAACCCGGCGACCGGCCCGGCGGGACGCACGGCAGCCGCCCGGCGGCCCCGCCGGGCCCGTTCCTGTCTCCGCTCTCCGCTCTCCGCTGTCCGCCCGTCCTGTCCGCTTCCGCTCCCCTGGAGGCAGTTGTGAGGTTCGACGACATCTACGTACGGGGCACCGGCACCTGGCTGCCGCCCCGCCTGCGGCTGGACGACGCCGTCGCCGCCGGGGACTGCCCGCCCGTCCTGGCCGACCGCACCGAGGTGGTCTCGGTGACGGTCGCCCAGGGCGACTCCGCGCCCGAGATGGCGGTACGGGCGGCCCGCCGGGCGGTGGAGCGGGCCGGGTCCGGCGCCGGGGACGTGGATCTGGTCCTGCACGCCGACACCTGGTTCCAGGGCCATGACGCCTGGGCCGTGGCCTCGTACGTGCAGCGCGAGACGGTCGCGGGGCAGTGCCCGGCGCTGGAGATCCGGCAGATGTCCAACGGCGGGCTGGCCGCGCTCGATCTCGCCGCGGCCTATCTGACCGCCGCCCCGGCCCGCCGGGACGCCCTGCTCACCACCGGCGACCGCTACGGCCTGCCCGGCTTCGACCGCTGGCGCACCGACCCCGGCACCCCCTACGCCGACGGCGGCGCCGCCCTCGTCCTGTCCCGGCGCGGCGGCTTCGCCCAACTGGTCTCCCTGGCCACCCACGCCGATCCGGAACTGGAACCCCTGCACCGGGGTGAGGACCCCTTCGCGACCGCCCCGCTCGGCCACCGGACCCCGCTGTCGTTCGAGGACGCCACCCGCGCGTTCAATCTGCGGCACGGCATGTCGTACGCGCTGCGCAGGCTCGCCGACGGACAGGCCACCGTGCTCAAGCACGCGCTGTCCGACGCCGGGCTCGAACTGCCCGAGATCGACTGGGTGGTGCTGCCCCACTTCGGCCGGATGCGCCTGGAGTCCCTCTACTACGAACGGTTCGGCATCGACCCGGCCCGCACCACCTGGGACTGGGGCCGCACGGTCGGCCATCTCGGCGCGGGCGACCAGTTCGCGGGCCTGGACCATCTGGTGACGACCGGCCGGGCCGCCCCCGGCGACCGTTGTCTGCTGGTAGGCGTCGGCGCGGGCTACACCTGGGGCTGTGCCGTGCTGAACATCCTCGAACGCCCCTCCTGGACCGGCGCCGAGGCCCTCTGAAGCCCCACTCCCTGCCCCCTTCCTCTCCCCAACCCCTGGAGCCGCACAGATGGATGGCACTGTCTCCCGCCCTGTCCCCACCCCCACCCCCGCGGACGGCGGTACCGGACGGCGGAGCGAGCCGGTCGCCGTCGTCGGCGTCTCCTGCCGCTTCCCCGGGGCGCCGACCCCGGACGCGTTCTGGCGGCTGCTGAGCGAGGGCGGGCAGACCGTACGGCGGGCGCCGAGGGAACGCAGAGCCGACGGGGACGGCGAGTGGGGCTCCTTCCTGGACGGCGTCGACCGGTTCGACGCCCCCTTCTTCCGGATCTCCCCGCGCGAGGCCGCCGCCATGGACCCCCGCCAGCGGCTGGTGCTGGAGCTGGGCTGGGAGGTCCTGGAGGACGCCGGGGTCCTGCCCGCCGAGGTGGCCGGCACCCGGCTCGGCGTCTTCGTCGGCACCCTCTGGGACGACTACGCCCACCTCGCCTACCGCACCGCCCGCACCTCCGCGACCCAGCACACCACCACCGGCGTCCACCGGGGCATCATCGCCAACCGCCTCTCGCACTTCCTGCGGGTGCACGGCCCCAGCATGACCGTGGACACCGGGCAGTCCTCGTCGCTGGTCGCGGTGCATCTGGCCGCCGAGAGCCTGCGCCGGGGCGAGTCGGACGCGGCGGTCGTCGCCGGGGTCAACCTCGCCCTGCTCGCCGAGACCACCCTGCTCTCCGAGCGCTGGGGCGGCCTCTCCCCCGACGGCCGCTGCCACACCTTCGACGCCCGCGCCAACGGCTATGTCCGGGGCGAGGGCGGCGGCGCGGTCCTGCTGAAGCCGCTGAGCCGCGCCCTGGCCGACGGCGACCATGTCTACGGCGTCCTGCTGGGCAGCGCGGTGACCAACGGCTGGGGCGCCACCCTGACCCTGCCCAGCGCCGACGCCCAGGCCGACGCGATCCGTTCGGCCTGCGCCGAGGCGGGGGTGGCCGCGCACGAGGTGCAGTACGTCGAACTGCACGGCACCGGCACCCCGGCCGGCGACCCCGTCGAGGCGAGCGCGCTGGGCGCGGCGCTCGGCTCCACCCGGGCGGCCGGGGACGCGCTGCGGGTCGGCTCGGTGAAGACCAACATCGGCCATCTGGAGGGCGCCGCCGGGATCGCCGGGCTGATCAAGACCCTGCTCTGCCTGGACCGGCGCCGACTGCCGGCCAGCCTCAACTTCGACCGCCCGCACCCCGCCATCGACCTCCCCGGGCTGGGCCTCGCCGTCCAGCGGCGCCTGACGGACTGGCCGCACCCGGACCGGCCGCTGATCGCCGGGGTCAGCTCGTTCGGGATGGGCGGCACCAACTGCCACGTCGTCCTCACCGAGGCCCCGAGGGCCCCGAGGGCCCTGACGGCCCCGGAGCCCGCCCCCGTCACGAACCCCCGGGTGCTGGCCTGGCCGGTGTACGGCCACGGCGGGGCCGCCCTGCGCGCCCAGGCGGGACGGCTCCGGGACCACGTCGCCGCCGGGGCCGCCGAAACCAGCGATAAGGCCCTTGCCTCCGCGTCCCTCGCCCGTGCCCTGGCCACCACCCGCACCCGGTTCGGCGACCGGGCCGTGGTGGTGGGCCGGGACCGGGAGGCGCTGCTCGCCGGACTGGCCGCCGTGGCATCGGGCGCACCCGCGCCGGGCACGGTGACCGGACGCGCCACCGGGGGCGGCCTCGCCGTCCTGTTCTCCGGCCAGGGCAGCATGCGGCCGGGCGCGGGCCGGGAACTGTACGCCGTCCACCCGGCGTTCGCGGACGCCTTCGACGCCGTGTGTGCCGCGCTGGACCCGCTGATCGGCCGGTCCCTCAAGGAGACGGTGTTCACCGACGGCGGCGACGCCATCCGCCGGACCGACCTCGGTCAGGCGGCGCTGTTCGCCGTGCAGACCGCCCTGTACCGGCTGGTCACGGCGCTCGGTGTCCGGCCCGATGTGCTCGCCGGTCACTCGGTGGGCGAGCTGGCGGCGGCCCACGCCGCCGGGATCCTCTCCCTCACCGACGCCTGCGCGCTGGTCGCGGCGCGCGGCCGGCTGATGGCGGCCCTGCCCGAAGGCGGCGCCATGACGGCGGTGTTCGCCCCGGAGGCGGAGGTGCTGCCGCTGCTCGTGGACCGCGAGGGGGAGGTGTCGGTGGCGGCCGTCAACGGCCCCGCTTCCGTGGTCCTCTCCGGTACGGCGTCGGCGCTGGCCGAGGTGACGGAGCTGCTGCACACCCGGGGGCACCGCACCCGTCCGCTCGCGGTGGCCCATGCCTTCCACTCCCCGCTGATGGACCCGGTCCTGGACGAGGTCGCCGAGGTGTGCGCCGGTCTCACCTACCACCCGCCCCGGCTGCCCGTCGTCTCCACGGTGACCGGACGCCTCGCCGAGGGCACGGACCTGCGCTCACCGGAGTACTGGCGCGGCCATGTCCGCCGCCCGGTGCGCTTCCTGGACGCCGTACGGACGGTACGGGAGCGGGGCGCCGACACCTTCCTGGAACTGGGGCCGGACGCGGTGCTGTCGGCGCTGGTGCCGAGGTGTCTGCCGGACGCGGGGCCGGGCCTGTCGGCGGCGGTCCTGCGGCACGGCCGCCCCGAGGAGGAGACCCTTCTGACGGCCCTGGGGCGGATCCACGTACGCGGCGCGGCGGTCGACTGGGCGGCCCTGACGCCGGACGACGACCGGCGCACCCCCCTGCCGACGTACGCCTTCCAGCGTCGGCGCCACTGGCTGACGGAGGCCGGGGAGGTGTCCGAGGTGGCGGGGGTACGGGAGGTGCAGGAGGTGCAGGAGGTGCTGCCGCCCGCCGGTGAGCTGGACGCGCGGGAGCGGCGGCGGACGGTCCTGGACCTGGTCGCCCGGCAGGTCGGCGCGGTCCTCGGCACCCCGGCGGACGAACCGATCGAGGTCACCACCCCGTTCACCGACCTCGGCATGGACTCCATGGCGGCGGTCACCCTCACCGAGAGCCTCTCCACCGCGACCGGAGTCGACCTGCACAGCGGCTCGGTGTACGACTTCCCCACGCCGGAACGACTGGCACACCACCTGGCCGACCTCCTCCAGCCGGAGCAACGCCCCCAGACACGCGCCCCCGCAACCCCCCAACCGAACGACGACGATGACGATCTCATCGCGGTAGTCGGCATCGGCTGCCGCTTCCCCGGCGGCATCACCACCCCCCACGACCTCTGGCAACTCCTCACCAACGGCGAACACGCCATCACCGACTTCCCCACCAACCGAGGCTGGCCCACCAACCTCCACCACCCCGACCCCCACCACCCCGGCACCACCTACACCAACCAAGGCGGCTTCCTCCACGACGCCGACCAATTCGACGCAGAATTCTTCGGCATCTCCCCCCGAGAAGCCCTCGCCATGGACCCCCAACAACGCAGCCTCCTCGAAACCACCTGGCACACCCTCGAACACGCCGGAATCAACCCCACCACCCTCCACAACACCCCCACCGGCGTCTACGTCGGCGCCTCCCCGCTGGAGTACGGGCCGCGTATGCAGGATGCCCCGGCGTCGGTGCAGGGTCATGTGATGACGGGCGTGTCACCGAGTGTGCTGTCGGGCAGGCTGGCCTACCACTTCGGCTTCACCGGCCCCGCACTCACCCTCGACACCGCCTGCTCCTCCTCCCTCGTAGCCATCCACACCGCCGTACAAGCCCTCCGCAACAACGAATGCACCCTCGCCCTCGCCGGCGGCACCACCATCATGTCCACCCCCGGCACCTTCATCGAATTCAGCCGACTCCAAGGACTCTCCCCCGACGGCCACTGCCGCTCCTTCTCCACCCACGCCAACGGCACCGGCTGGTCCGAAGGCACCGCACTCCTCCTCCTCGAACCCCTCACCCAAGCCCGAAAGAACAACCACACCATCCACGCCCTCATCAAAGCCACCGCAACCAACCAGGACGGACCCTCCAACGGACTCACCGCCCCCAACGGCCAAGCCCAACAACACCTCATCACCCACACCCTCACCACCGCCCACCTCACCCCCCACCACATCGACGCCATCGAAGCCCACGGCACCGCCACCCCCCTCGGCGACCCCATCGAGGTACGGGCACTGATGGCGACGTACGGGAAGGACCGGCCGGTGGGGCGGCCCGCGTGGCTGGGGTCGGTCAAGTCGAACATCGGGCACACCCAGGCCGCCGCGGGGGTCGCCGGGGTCATCAAGATGATCGAGGCGATGCGCCACGAGACCCTCCCCCGCACCCTGCACGCCCAGGAACCGACCGAGCATGTGGACTGGGCGTCCAGCGGGTTGAGTCTGCTGACGGAGCCGGTGGCATGGCCGCGCGACCCGGACCGCCCACGCCGCGCCGCCATCTCCTCCTTCGGCATCAGCGGCACCAACGCCCACCTCATCCTCCAAGAACCCCCCACCACACCACCCACCCCCCAACCCACCACACCACCCCTCACCCCCTACATCCTCACCGCCCACACCCCCACCGCCCTCACCACCCACGCCCAACAACTCCACACCCACCTCACCACCCACCACCCCCACCCCACCCACACCGCCCACACCCTCACCACCCG
>NZ_JBFBEM010000020.1:0-151492 GCF_040683675.1 Streptomyces sp. NPDC093252
GGGGGGCGGGGGGGGGGGGGGGCGCGGCCCCCGCCCCCCCCCCCCCCGCCCCCCCGCCCCTCCCCGTGTCCGGTGCGGGTGTCGCCGCCCCTCCCCCGTGCCCGGTGCCGGTGTCAGCGGTTGACCGCGTAGGTCTCCAGGGCGCGGCGCAGGGCGGGCCAGCCCCGGGTGCGGCCGGCGCCGATGTTGCGGGCGCGGGCCAGCGGGCCCCAGAACCCGGCCGAGAGCAGCTCCTCGGGGCGGACCGTGCGGACCCGGTCGAGGATGGCCTCGGGCACCTTCTGCGGGTCCGGGACGTCGAACTCGGCCATGATCTCGTCGTACTTGTCGCTGAGCGTGGTGTTGCCCGGGTCGGCGCCGAACACCACGAGCTGGCCGGTGGGTTCGGTGTCGACCAGGACGGTCACCAGGTCGGGGCGGTACCGGTCGAGGATCTCGACCAGCTTGTAGACATCGCCGGTCCAGGCGTTGGTGTGCCGGTCGCGGGCGGCCTCGTCGATGCTGCGCGGCAGCATGTCGTCGAAGACGATGACGCTCGCCCAGTCCGAGTGCTTCTCGATGTTGATGAAGTCGCGCAGCGCGTACTCGAAGAGGTGCATGCCGTCGATGAACGACAGGTCGAGCGTGGTGCGCCGCCAGTGGCCGATCGGGCTGCGGCCCCGGGCGAGATTGCGCAGCGGGTGCCGGCCGCCCTTGAGGTGGGCGAGGGGGTTGTCCCGGGCGAAGAAGTCGTCACTGGTCGCCTTCACCAGATGGACATCGCACCGGATCTCGCTGACCACCTTGAACGCCGGGTCGATCGCGATGCTCGGCACCCGGGACAGGGTGAGGCTGCGGCCGTCGTTGACACCGATCTCCAGGTAGTTGCGGTTGGCGGCGGCCTTGTGCAGGCCCCGCAGGAACTCGTGGCGTTTCACGCAGGTGACTCCTTGCGGATCAGGGGCGGTGCTTCTTGGCGGGGTGGTTGTCGGGTGACGGCCGGTGCGGGTGGGCCGGGTTCATGGGCCGGGTTCAGGTGGGCACCACACGGTGCTTGAGCGCGCGCCACCAGGCGCGGTGGGTGCGGTACCAGGCGACGGTGGTGGCGATACCGGACTCGAAGTCGTGCAGGGGGAAGTAGCCGAGTTCGGCGCGGGCCTTGGTCCAGTTGACGCTGTGGCGCAGATCGTGGCCCTTGCGGTCGGTGACGAACTCCACCATGTCCCAGCCGACGCCGCAGACATCGAGGATGACGGAGGTGAGTTCCTTGTTGGTCAGTTCGGTGCCGCCGCCGATGTTGTAGATCTCGCCGGGGCGGCCCTTGGTGCGGACCAGTTCGATGCCGTGGCAGTGGTCCTCGACGTGCAGCCAGTCGCGGACGTTCAGGCCGTCGCCGTACAGGGGGACCTTCTTGCCCTCCAGGAGGTTGGTGATGAACAGCGGGATCACCTTCTCCGGGAACTGGTGGGGCCCGTAGTTGTGGGAGCAGCGGGTGACGCGGACGTCCATGCCGTGGGTCTGGTGGTAGGCGAGGGCGAGCAGGTCGGAGGACGCCTTGGAGGCGGAGTAGGGGGAGCCGGGCCGCAGCGGGTGCTCCTCGGGCCAGGATCCGGCCTTGATCGATCCGTACACCTCGTCGGTGGAGACCTGGACGAAGGTCTCCACGCCGTGCCGCAGGGCGGCCTCCAGCAGCGTCTGGGTGCCCAGCACATTGGTGCGGACGAACGCGCCGCCGCCCTCGGTCGACCGGTCCGCGGGGGACTCCGCGGCGAAGTGCACCACCTGCTGGACACGGGCCATCGCCCGGTCGACGGCGGCCGGGTCGCAGATGTCACCGTGGACGAACTCCAGCCGGGGGTGGCTGTCCGGCAGGTTGTCCCGGGTGCCGGCGTGGGTGAGCCGGTCGAGCACCGTGACCCGTGGTCCGCCGGGCCGGGCCAGCAGCCCGCGGACATACGTGGAGCCGATGAACCCGGCGGCGCCGGTGACGAGGAGGTTCATGCAGGGATCTACACCTTGGTCATGTCTGGGGCTGCGGGGGTGCGACCGGCTCGGACCGGCCGCGGTGGGGGATGGCAGAGGGTGCGTGGAGGACGGCTGCGGACGGAGGTGAGGTAGGGGGTGGGGGCGGGGGGCTGCCGGTCAGACGGCACCCGCCTCGCCGGTCCCGGCCCCGGCGAGCGGATCCGGACCGTGGAACGGCACCGTCCCGCGGGCGGCCGGGACGGGGGACGAGGCCGGGGTGTGGGTGATCGGCCGGAGGCGTGTTCCGGCGCCGCCGACCGGCACAAGTGCCTTCATCTGGCACACCATAGCCAAGGAACGGCCGGAATGGAGGTGCTCCGTTGTGGTTCCGTATCACTCCATTCCGACTGCTGTTTCCCGAGGCGTCATCTGGGAAAAACGCGCGCCGCGCGGGGCGGTTGGGGCGTGCGCCGGCGCGGGGGCTTTACCGCGGTGCGTAGTTGGATGATCACGGGGTGCGGTCAGCGGGGGGCGTCGACGGGGAGTTCGCTCCAGACCTGTTTGCCGCCGCTGACCGGGACCGTGCCCCAGGTGCCCGAGAGGGCCTCCACCAGCAGCAGTCCGCGTCCGCCGGTGGCCTCCCAGCCGATGCGGGTGGGTTTGACGGGGCTGCGCGGGGAGGAGTCGGCGACGGCGACCCGGAGCCGGCCGCCGACCAGGGTGAGATCCAGGCGGACCTGCCCGTCGGTGTGCACCAGCGCGTTGGTGACCAGTTCGGACACCACCAGGAGCGCGGAGTCGCAGGGGTCGGTGACGCCCCAGGCGCGCAGGGTGCGGCGGGTGAAGCGGCGGGCGTGCCGGACCGCCTCCGGGACCCGCCACACCGTCCAGCTCTCCCGTCGCGGGCGGACCGCGAGGCCGTCGTAGCGCATCAGCAGCAGGGCGATGTCGTCGGTGCGGCGGGCGCCGACCAGCAGGGTGTCGGCGACCAGGCCGAGATGGGCGGGGTCGGCGCCGGACAGATCGCGGGCGAGGCGGTCCATGCCCTCGTCGATGTCGTGTCCGGCCACCTCCACCAGACCGTCGGTGACCAGGGCGATCAGGGTGCCGGGGCGCAGCCGCAGCTCGGTCATCGGGAACTCGGCCCCGTCGAGCACCCCGAGCGGGGGCCCGCCCTCCGCCTGGGCGGTCTCGGTGGTTCCGTCGGGGTGGCGCAGGACCGGCGGGAGGTGTCCGGCACGGACGCACCAGGCGGAGCCCTCCTCGGTGTCGACATCGACATAGGCGCAGGTGGCGAAGAGGTCGGTCTCCATCTCCAGGAGGAGGCGGTTGGCGTGGGAGACGACGACGTCCGGGGGGTGGCCCTCGGCGGCGTAGGCGCGCAGGGCGGTCCGCATCTGCCCCATCAGGGTCGCGGCGGCGGCACTGTGCCCCTGGACGTCGCCGATGACCAGGGCGACATGGTGGTCGGGCAGCGGGATCACGTCGTACCAGTCGCCGCCCAGCTCCAGGCCGGCCGTGGCGGGCAGATAGCGGGCGACGGCGGTGGCGCCGGGCAGGCGGGGCAGCCTGCGGGGCAGGAGCTGGCGCTGGAGCATGCCGACGAGTTCGTGCTCGGCGTCGAAGGCGTGGGCCCGCATGAGGGCCTGTCCGGCGAGCCCGGCGGAGGCGGTGAGCAGGGCGCGTTCGTCGGGGCCGAAATCGTGCGGGTCGTCCCAGCCGATCAGACAGGCCCCGGCCATCCTGGTCCCGGCCGGCAGCGGCAGTACGGCGAGTCCGCCCGGGCCGACCTCGGCGAGCGCGGGTTCCAGGGCGGCGGTTCCGGCGGGCCATATCCGGGCGCGGCCCTCGCGCAGCGCGGCGGCCAGGGTGGGCATCGCCCGGACCGGGGCCTCGGGCCACTCGGTGCGCCACTCCAGCCGCCACAGCTCGGGCCACGACTCGGGCTCGGGCGGGTCGAGGACGGTGACGACGAGCCGGTCGCCCTCCAGTTCGGCCAGGGCGATCCGGTCGGCGCGCAGCGGCCCGCGCAGCCCGGCGACGACGGCGTGGCTGACGTCCCGGACGGTCCCGGCGGCGGCGAGGGCGGCGGCGAGGCGCTGGACGCGGGCCACGTCGGTGGCGTCGGAGCGTCCGGTCGTGGCGTCGGTGACGGTGCCGACCAGCCGGGCGGCGCGGCCGTCGACGCCGGGCAGCGGCTGGCCGCGCAGCCGCAGCCAGCGGGGCGGCCCGGCGCGGCGGAGCACCCGGAAGTCCAGTTCGCGTTCGCCGGCGGACCGGTGACCGGCCTCGACGACGGACATCAGGGACGGCAGGTCCTCGGGGACGGTCAGGCCGAGCAGGGTCTCCACCCGGCCGTCGAAGTCCTCGGGGGCGAGCCCGAAGAGATCGAGCAGTTCCCGGCCGGTGTCGATCCGGCCGGTGTCCATGGCGAGCACGAAACCGCCGGGCGGCAGCTCCGCCGGGACGGGCGGGCACTCGGGCACGGCGCCGGCGACGGCGTCGGCGATCAGCTCCAGACAGGCGCGGTCCTCGGCGTCGAAGCCACCCGGGGACTCGGTGACGGCGAGCAGCCGGTGGCCGTCACGGGCGGGGACGACGGCGAGCACGGGGAGGGCGGGGAAGACGGGGCGGACGGGGGGATGGTGGGCGGCGGAGCCGGGGACGGACGGCGGGTCGGCGGTGGAGCCGGGGAGGGACGGCGGGTCGGCGGTGGAGCCGGGCGCGGGCGGCCGGGCGGCGGTGGCACCGGGGACAGGCGGCGGGTCGGCGGCATGACCGGACGTGGGCGGCCGGGCGGCGGTGGAGCCGGACGTGGGCGGCCGGTCGGCGGCGTAGCTCTCCGGCAGGCCGTACAGGGTGCGCGGGGCTCCGGCGGACTCGGTCAGGTGCAGCCGTCCGCTGTCGCCGGAGGGGGTGTAGAGGGCCGCGAGGGCGGCGGGGGTGAAGGCGAGGACCTGCTCCAGGAGCCGGTGGCACCGCTCGGCGGAGTCCGGCTCGCGGCGAGCGCCTTGAGGGCCGCCTCGGCCCGCGCGACCCGCGCCCTGCGTCCCGTAGCGCCCTCGTCGACCACGTCCGTCATTACAGCGCGTATGCGGCGGTGGCGCAGCCCCCGTGCAGTCGGCGGGGTCGGTCGCCGGGCCCACCCGAATCCTGCTGAATTCATCTGAACCCATCGCAACCATCGACTCTCGCCAAGAATTGGTGAGAATAGGATAAAAGCACGCCAAAAGCTAGGTATGACGGCCGTATGACGGCCTGCTCCCGGCCGGGTGGGACCGCGCTCGTCCGCGTCCCCACCGCTCGCGGTGCGCCCGGCGCCGGGCCGGGAGAGAGTGTGGTGCCTGAAGGCCGTCCCACGGCCGGTCGAGGAGGTGGTCGGCATGTCCGACGGGCAGCCCTCCGGGCGGCCGGGGGGCCCGGCCGGACGGCCGCTGCTGTCGCTCGCCCTCGTCGAGATGATGGAGGGCGTGCAGGCGCACTCCGGCGCGGTGTATCTGCTCGCGCACGACGAGCCGGTGCTGGAGATCGCGGTGATGGCGGGGCTGCCGCGGACCTTCGCGGCGCCCTGGGAGCGGGTGGGGCTGAGCGCCCCGATCCCGGTCGCCGACGCGGCGCGCGAACGGCGTCTGGTGTGGGTCGGCGGCGAGGAGGAGATGGCGAGCCGCTATCCGCGGGTCGCGGTGGTGCTGCCGTACCCCTTCGCCGTGGCCGCGCTGCCGCTGGCCACGGAGACCGCGGTGTACGGGGCGGTCTTCGTGACCTGGCCGGGCTCGCACCCCCGGGAGCTGGCCGGCCCGGAGCGGGACCGGCTGGCGACGGCCTGCCGGGATCTGGCCGGGCGCCTGGAACGGCTGGCGCGGGAGAGCCGGACGCTGCCGCCGGAGCCGGATCTGCCGAGTGTGCCGCCGGACGGCGGGGGGTCCGGGACCCCCGGGTCGGTCGAGGCGGTACGGATGGCGGGGCGGCTGCCGTACGGGCTGTGCTCGCTGGATCTGCACGGCCGGATCGGGTTCGCCAACCCGGCGGCGGCCGATCTGATCGGGGTCCCGGTGAGCGGTCTGCTGGGCACCCAGCTCTGGGCGGCGGTGCCCTGGCTGAACGACCCGGTGTACGAGGACCGCTACCGGGCGGCGCTGATCAGCCAGCGCATCACCTCGTTCGTGGCACTGCGCCCGCCCGGCGACTGGCTGTCGTTCCGGCTCTATCCCGGCCGCAGCGGGCTGAGTGTACGGATCAGCCGGGCCCGGGCGGTGGCCGACACGGTCCGGTCGGGCCCGGACGGGGACGGGACGCCGTCCCGGCTGGTGACCATCTCCACGGTGCTCAGCCTGGCCAGCGCGCTGACCGAGGCCGCGAGCGTCAAGGACATCGTCCAGCTCGTCGCCGACGAGGTGGCGCCGGCCGTGGGCGGTCAGGGCGTCGCCCTGCTCACCTCGCGGGGCGGGCGGATGCATGTCCTCGGCCACCGCGGCTACCCCGACACCCATGCCGTCGAGCGCTTCGACGGCACCCCGATGTCCGAACCGACCCCGGGCGTCCAGGCCCTGAACAGCGCGGTCCCGGCGTTCTTCGAGTCCCGGGAGGCGCTGGAGCGGCTGTACCCGGCGCGGCACACCACCCCGGACGGCTTCTCGGCCTGGGCCTACCTCCCGCTGATCGCCTCCGGCCGCCCGGTCGGCACCTGTGTGCTGGCCTACACCGAGCGGCACGCCTTCCCCACCGACGAGCGGGCCGTGCTCAGCAGCCTCGGCGGCCTGATCGCGCTCGCCCTGGAACGGGCCCTGCTCTACGACGCCAAGCACCAGCTCGCGCACGGTCTCCAGGCCGCGCTGCTGCCCAGCTCCCTGCCGCCGCTGCCGGGTGTCGACGCGGCGGCCCGCTATCTGCCGGGCACCCGCGGGATGGACATAGGCGGCGACTTCTACGACCTCGTCCCGGCCACCGGCACGGCCGTGGCGGTGATCGGTGACGTGCAGGGACACAATGTGACGGCGGCCGGGCTGATGGGGCAGATCCGGACCGCCGTCCGCGCCTACACGACCGTCGGGCAGCCGCCGCACGAGGTGATGCGCAGCACCAACCGGCTGCTGATCGAGCTGGGTTCCGATCTCTTCGCGAGCTGTCTGTATCTGCGGCTGGACCCGGCGCGCGGCCGGGCCGTGATGGCGCGGGCCGGGCATCCGCCGCCGCTGCTGAGACGGCCGGACGGCCAGGTGCGGGTGCTGGACCTGGCGGGCGGTCCGCTGCTCGGCATCGACGGGGCGGCGGTCTATCCGACGACGGAGGTCGACCTGACCCCGGGTTCGGTGCTGGTGCTCTACACCGACGGGCTGATCGAGTCCCCCGGGATCGACATCGAGGACGCCCTGACCGAGCTGAGCGAGCGGCTGTGCCGGGCGGGCCATCTGCCGCCGGACGAACTGGCGGAGGAGCTGATGAGGAGGGGCGCGGCGGAGGGGGAACGGCCGGACGACGTGGCGCTGCTGGTGCTGCGGGCGACGGGGTGAGGGCGGGGGCGTCGGGCGATGGGTGGGGGTGGGGTCCGCGGGCGATGGGTGGGGGTGGGGTCCGCGGTGCCCGGGGCGGGCCGGGCTTTGGTTCCGGTGCTCGGTCCCGTGCGGGTGGCCCGGCCCTCCCGTGCGGGGGCCGGGCCACCTCACCGCCACCGACCGCGGCGGGGGGTGCGGTCAGCGGGTCCCGGTCGGGGCGGAGCCGTCGGACTGGCGCCCGCCCTGCTGCTGTTGCCCGGCGCCGTAGCCGGAGTCGTCACCGGAGGAGTCACCGGAGTCGTCGTCGCCGGGGACCGGCGCGTCGGTGCCGGTCCCGGAACCGTCGTCACCGGCCCCCGGATCGCCCCCGCCGATCCCCGTGCCCAGCGTCGCGCCCACCGCCTCCAGGGCCGTGGTCACCGGCTGGAAGAAGGTCTCGCCGCCGATCGTGCAGTCGCCGCTGCCGCCGGAGGTGAGGCCGAGGGCGAGTCCGTCCCGGGTGAACAGGGAGCCGCCGCTGTCGCCGGGCTCGGCGCACACATCGGTCTGGATGAGCCCGGTGACCGTGCCCTCCGGGTAGTTGACGGTGGCGTCGAGGCCGAGGACCTGGCCGTCGGAGAGCCCGGTGGTGGAACCCATCCGGAAGACCTGCTGGCCGACGGTCGCCTCGGCGGCCCCGCTGATCGGTACGGTCCGGTCGCCGAGGTTCACCTCGCTGGGCGCGACGGTGGCCGGGTCGTCGTAGCGGACCAGGGCGAAGTCACCGGCGCCGGGGAAGACGGCCTGGTCGACGGTGCCGACCGGGGCGCCGCCCTGGAGGTCGGACCACTGGGCGACGGCGACGCCGCAGTGCCCGGCGGTGAGGAAGGCGGGGGCGCCGTCGCCCGCGGTGACATTGAACCCGGCCGAACAGCGCGACCCCCCGCCGAAGATGGCGTCGCCGCCGGACAGGAACGTACGGAAGGTGCCGGACGACTTCTTCAGGGTGGCCATGCCGTCGCCGAGCCGCCGCACGGCCGACTCCAGGGTGTCCCAGTCGCCGCCGGTGACGGTGGAGTCGGCGGTGACCAGGATCTTGTTGGTGCGCGGGTCGACGGCCCAGGAGGTGCCGGGGATGGTGGCCTCGCTGCTCAGGGTCCGGGCGGCGGAGGTGAGTTCGGCGGTGCTGTTGTCGACCTGGCGGACGGCCGCGCCGGCGCTTCGGGCGCGGACGACGAGCTGGTTGTCGTCGCCCACGACATTGACGACGAGCTGCTGGTTGTCGGCGTCGTAGTAGGAGCCGGCGAAGGCGTCCCCCAGCGATCCGGCGAGCCAGGTGGCGAGGTCCGAGGCGTCGCCCGCCTTGAGTGTGCGGGGCGCGGCCGTCCCCGACGGGCCGTCCTGGGACGCGTTGGCGTTCGGCAGGAGGACGGCCGCCGCCCCGAGCGCGGCGACACCGCCCACCGCTATGACGGCCTTGCGCTTCGGAATTCGCCTGTGACTCAACCTACTCGACCTCCTGGGGACCGGCTCCGCCTCCGTGCGGGGGCGGTTGGGGGCGCCTGACTGGCCACTGGTACGCGTGGGGCGGGCGCGGCGTTCAATCCCGTCGCGCGGCGGGAACGATCCGGCCATGACGCTTACGCCCGAGCAGGCCGAAACCGCCACGGTGGTCGCGGTGGCGGCGGCACGGGGCGGCTACGGGCCGATGACGACCGTGCAGCAGTCGACGTCGTTCCAGCGGGCGGTGGTGGGCGGGGATGTGCTGATCGAGGCGGTGGTGACGAAGCTGGGCCGCCGCACGGCGTTCGCCGACATCACCCTGACGGTGGCGGAGTCGGGCGAACTGGCGGCGCGCGCGAGCACGGTGTACGCGCTCCTCGGCTGAGCACGCCTGCGGGGCCCCTGCGGGGCCGTCCGGGCGCCACCGCAGGTTTCGGGCGGGGCCGTCCGGCCGGGGAGCTCGAGTCTTCGTGCCGGTCGGGCGCTGGTGCCGGTGCGGGTGCCGGGTGCCGCCTGCTGGTGTGGGTGCCGGTGCCGGTGTTCGTCCCGGTCAGGAGTCGGTGCCGGTGCCGGGGATCAGACCGGTCAGGCGCCGGAGGCCGTGCCGGGGATCGGGGCGCCGGAGGGGAACCCGGCGGCCACATAGCCGTCGTAGAAGCCCTGCCAGGGGGCGGTGGGGCCGGCGTGCGGGCCCTCGAAGGGGGTGCCCTGGGCCCTGGCGTCCAGGGCGGAGAGGCAGACCTCCCACCCGGCGCCGTTGCGGGCGGCGGTGTCCTCGGCGACCAGCACATTGGTGAGGGTGAAGCGGGTGCGCCCGTCGTCCAGGGGCTCCAGGTCGAAGTGGAGTTCGTCGCCGCCCCAGTCGAAGGAGAGATGGCGGGGCGGGTCCACGGCGATGATCCGGCCGGGGTGGTCCGCCATGGCGGGGTCGCCGGTGAAGGCGACGGCACCGCCGGGCCGCAGATCCATCTCGGCGCGGGCGGGGAACCATCCGGCGAGTTCGTCGGGGTCGGTGACGAAGTGCCAGACGCGGTCGACGGGGTGGTCGTAGGTGCGGCGGAAGCGGATCGCCGGGCGGCCGTCGTCGAGGGTGAGGAAGGTGCCGGTGAGGTCGGCGGTCATGGGGATCAGTCCTTCGGTGCGGGGGTGGATCGGTGCGGTCCGACGGACCGGGGCGCTGCTCGCGGCGGGCCCGGCGGGTCCGTGCCGTCCGCCGGGCCCGCCGCCGCGTCGAGGCGGTGGCCGAGGGCGTCCAGGCTGCGGTTCCAGAGGCTGCGGTAGGGCGTGAGCCAGGCATCGAGGGCGGCGATGGGCGCGGGGTCGAGGGCGTAGACCCGGCGTTGCGCGTCCTGCCGTACCCGGACGAGTCCCGCCTCGCGCAGCACCTTCAGATGCTTGGAGGTGCCGGGCTGGCTGAGCCCGGTGCGCTCCACCAGTTCCCCGACGGACCTCGGCCGCTCCAGGAGCAGCGCGACGATGGCCCGCCGATGGGGGTCGGCGAGGGCGGCCCAGAGCGCGTCGTCGTCGGACATGGGTTCAATATGCCTCGCTAGCTATATACCCGTCAAGGCATACAAGGCTCCTCGAAGACTTCCCCGCCAGACGCCGTCGGGGTCGGCGGGCGGCCCCACTCCGCCCACCGACCCCCTGTGCGGGATCCCGGCGACCCCGTGACAGGCGCCCGCTCTCCCCACTCACGGGCCGCCCGCTGCGCTCACGGGGACCGGCGATCCCGGTCCTTGGGCGGCGGCCTAGAAGGAGAAGACGCCGGCGCCGTGGGCGCGCATCATGCAGTCGTTGGGGAAGGTGCGCTCATAGCCGACCCGCTTGCCCTGCCAGACACCGGAAACGGTGGCCACGACCGGCCGGTAGTCCCGGGTGCACATCACGGCGGCGTCAGCGGTGAGGGTGTCGAAGTCGCCGCCGACCCGGGTCAGTTCGGCACAGGCGGCCCGGGGGGACGGGTGGGTGCCGCCGGGGGCGGGGGCGCAACTGAGGGTGACGGCCCGCTCGGGGGCGGTCGCACCGGCGGCCTCGCCGCGGGCCACGGTGAGCACCAGGGCGGTGGGGGCGTAGAGGGAGGTGGGGGTGGCGGGGGTGGCTACCGGGGCTACGGCGAGGGTGGCGGCCGGGGCTGCCGGGAGGGTGGCGGCCGGGGCGACGGCAGGGGTGGCGACCGGGATGGCGGCCGGGGCGGCGAGGGCGGCTCCGGTGAACGGACCGCCGATGGCGGCCGTGACGGTGAGGCCGAGGGTCGCTGCCCAGCGCGCGGTGTTCCGCATTGTGTGCATCCTTCCGCTTGAGGGAACGGGGGCCACTGCCCGGTGGGGCGAGCGGCGAGCGCGAGTCTGCCGAGTCCGGCCCGGAAACTCATCTCGACCCCATCGATTTCAGTAACCTTGCGTATTGAATCAGTGGCGTGAAGTGACGGAATGCGCGCCACACCGCCGCGATTCCTCAAGGCTCTTGATCGCCGGAGGTGGCCGGATGGTCGTTTCGTCCCGGCTCGTTAATCGGCCTGAAACATTCCGATTCCGCTCTCGGCGGACCGGTCCTGTCCACCCTTGCGTTCATGGAATTGCGGAGTAATCGTCATTACATGATTACTTCGGAGCAGACAGAGAAGGTACGCGGGTGGTTCGCGGGCCGACTGCCGGAGGACCTCTTCGAGGAGCTGGCCGAGGTCGTGGTGGATCGCGAGGAGATCACCGTGATCGGCCGGATTCCGCCGCCCCGGCAGGCCGAGGGCGTGTCGGACACCGAGCGGGAGGCGGCGGTGCAGGGCCGGGTCCAGGAGTTCCGGGAGCGCACCCGGGAGACCCGGATGGGCATCGCCCGTGAGGCCGAGCACCGGTTCGGCCGCAAGGTGTCCTGGGGGGTGCTGTGCGGGGCGGAGCGCGCTCTGTTCACCCATGTCGCCGCGCCCGTGATGACCCGGCTGCGGCAGCCGGAGCGGCGGGTGCTGGACACGCTGGTCGCGTCCGGGGTCGCCCGCAGCCGCAGTGAAGCCCTCGCCTGGTGCGTCCGTCTGGTGCGGCGCCATGAGGACGACTGGCTGACGGAACTGCGCACGTCCCTGGAGCATGTGCAGCGGGTCAGGGCGCAGGGGCCGGACGCGGAGGCGCCGTGAGGCGGGCGGTGTTCGTCGACGCCGATGCGGCGGTGGACGGCGGGTCGTGCCGCGACGCCGGGCCGGGCGAGGAGGTGGTGCGGGCGGTCGCTGACGCCCGTGGACGGCGGGGAAGCGCAGGGCGGTGACGCGGGCGGCGCCCCACCGTGAACCCACCGCGCCGGGCTCAGCTCAGGGCCCGCCACGCCAGGGCCCCGCTCAGGGCCCACCCGCGCCAGGCCCCGCCCAGAACCCACCACACCGAACCCCGCCCAGAACCCACCCACGCCGAGCCCGTCGGAGAGCCCACCCCCCTCCCCTGGACACCCCCGAACCGACCGGTGAGTATGGCGGCCATCGACCCCCGGGACGGGAAAGGCGGGACGCGCGGATGGCCAAGCACTGGGCTGACTTCCAGTACGAGATCTATCTCCAGGGAATGACGGGGGCCGTGCCCCGGCTGCCCACCGATCTGACCCGGCTGGAGGAGATCACCGCACAGCGGCTCGGACCCGGCCCGGTGGGCTACGTGGCGGGGGCGGCCGGGGACGGCAGCACCGCCCGCGCCAACCGGGAGGCCCTGCGGCGGCGCCGGATCGTGCCGCGGATGCTGCGCGATGTGCATGAGCGGGATCTGTCGGTGGAGGTGCTCGGCCGGACGCTGCCCGCCCCGCTGGCGCTGGCACCGGTCGGGGTGCTGTCGATCCTGCATCCGGACGCGGAGCCGGCCGCCGCGCGGGCCGCCGCCGCGCAGGGTGTGCCGTACATCCTGTCCTCGGCGTCCAGCACCCCGATGGAGGAGGTCGCGGCGGCGATGGGGGACGCGGAGCGCTGGTTCCAGCTCTACTGGTCCAAGGACCGCGAGGTGACGCGGAGCTTCCTCGGGCGGGCGCGGGCGTCCGGGTTCTCGGTGCTGGTGGTCACGCTGGACACCCCGCTGCTGGCCTGGCGGCCCCGCGATCTGGACCAGGCGTATCTGCCGTTTCTGCACGGGGTGGGCACGGCCAACTACTTCACCGACCCGGCGTTCCGCGCCGGTCTGGCCAAGCCGGTGCGGGAGGATCCGAACGCGGCGGTGATGCACTTCGTGAGCCTGTTCGCGGATCCGGGGAAGACGTGGCCGGACCTGGCGTTCCTGCGGGAGCACTGGGACGGGCCGATCGTGCTGAAGGGGGTGCTGCACCCGGACGACGCGCGGCTCGCGGCGGACGCCGGGATGGACGGGGTGGTGGTGTCCAACCACGGGGGACGGCAGGTGGCGGGCGCGGTCGCGGCGGCGGACGCGCTGCCGGGGATCGCGCGGGCGGTCGGCGACCGGCTGACCGTGCTGTTCGACAGCGGCGTCCGGACCGGCGACGACATCGTGAAGGCGCTGGCGCTCGGCGCGCGGGCGGTGCTGGTCGGCCGACCGTACGCGTACGGGCTGGGGCTCGACGGGCAGGCGGGCGTCGAGCATGTGATCCGCTGTCTGCTGGCCGAACTCGACCTGACACTGGCCCTGTCCGGCCACACGACTCCGTCATCGGTGACGGCGGCGGACCTGATGGAGCAGCCGGGGCCGGCGGCGTAGAGGGCCCCCGGTGTCCCGTCTCATCGGAGCCGTCTCTGGATCGTGGACTGAGCTGGTGGTTCGCCAAGTGGATCGAGAACACAGCACGCTGGATTCTCAACAGACGTGGCTTCGGCGGAGTCCCTGGTGGCCCGCCGTCGCTCGGGGCCGGGCCGTGCGCCATGGTGGGGTGATGAGTACCGAAGCAGAGCCGGTCGAACGCGATGACCGGTGGATCTTGAATCTCCAAGGGTTGGACGTTGTCGGGATCACTGTCGACCACCGCCTCACGCTGGCCCTTGCCGACGGTTGGGAAGTCGTACTCGAAACGCCTGCCCGGCTCTCATCCGGGACGGCCCACACCGATCGCGGCGTGCTTCTGCTGCCCGAGAGTCAGGACGTGGCCCCCGTCCTCCCGCTCTTCGGGACGAAGGTCGTCTCTGCGGTCGCCTTCACATCCGGCACGCTTCTGATGGTGTTCGAGCATGGCACGCATCTGACGTGTCCGGCCGATGAGGCGTTCGAGGCATGGCAGATCACAGGACCTGGAGGATGGCGGTTCGTGTCCCTGCCGGAAGGCGGCCTCGGCGTCTGGTCCGCAGCGAATGAGAATCCGCAGGATCGGTATGCAGAGCATTGAGAATCTGCCAACTGGAGTGCGCCAGGACACCCGGCCTGACTCGGATCCCGGTGTGACAGGGACCCGGCCTGACAGGTGACGGCTTGCTTTGGGTTTGCCCAGAGATCCGTCCTTCTCCTTGACCCCCTTCTCAGCGGGTGAGTAGATCTCGGGCGTCCCCTCTCCTCTCCAAGGAGCCACCGTGTCCCCCGTACTCCCCGGCCGTGCCGCCTCCTCCCCCGCTCGCCGTCATGTCCTGCGCGGAGCCACCGCGTTCGCCGCGCTCGGTGCCGCCGGTACCGGTACCGCGTCCGCCGCCCCGGCCGTGCCGCCGCTGCCCGATCTCACCGGCGTCACGCTCCGGGTCCTGGTGAACTCCCCGCACATCGCCATGCACCGCACGGTCCTCGCCCCGGCCTGGCAGCGCCTCACCGGCGGCACGGTGGAGGTGACATCCACCGACTACATCCAGTTGACGGACCGGATCATCGACGACGTCCGCAGCGGTACCGGCGCCTTCGACGTCTTCGATTACTACTACTACGGCCTGGGCGCGCTCGTGGAGGCGGGCGCGCTCGTCGATCTCACCGGCTGGATCAGGTCCCGGCGCGACCTGGACACCCAGGACTTCCTGCCGTCCATCCACGACGCGTACACCCTGTACCGGGGCCGCCGCTACGGTCTGCCCTACGACGGTGACCAGCATCTGGTCTTCTACAACCGGGAGTTGCTCGACGCGCACGGTCTCCGGCCCCCGGCGACCTGGGACGAGTTCGACACCGTCGCCGAGCGGATCACCCGGGCGGGCGGCGGCGCCTACCACGGTGCCGTGCTCCAGCGGCAGCCGCACGCCATGGGCCTCGGCTGCTGCTTCATCAACCGGCTCGTCGGTTACGGGGGTGACCTGGTCGACCGCTCGGGCCGTCCGACGCTCACCACGGACGCGGCCCTCGCCGCCGCCCGGCATCTGGTCGAGGTGGCCCCCCACTCGCTCCCCATCCCGCCGGAGCAGCCCAGTTTCGACCCGGCCACCAACGCGTTCCTCGGCGGACAGCTCGGGCTGATCGAGTCCTGGACGGGGCTGGCGCGCCGCGCCGACGATCCCGCGCTGTCGAGGATCGCCGGGAAGTGGGGCGCGGTGGCGCTGCCGCTCGGCGGGCGCAACCGGCGCCGCCGCACCCCGCTCAACGGCGGCTACGCGCTGGGCGTGTCGTCCGCGTCCCCCCGTCGCGAGGCGGCGCTCGCCTACCTCGCGTGGGCGACGGCCAAGGACACCATGCTGATGGAGACCACGCAGAAGAACAGCGCCATCGACCCCAACCGGCGCAGTGTGCTGCACTCGGCGGCGTACGGGGAGACCACCCCGACCGCCGTCGGGCTCGTCCGGGACGGTCTGGACGGCACTCCGGTCGTCTGGCCCAAGGGCCCGCACGACCCGGGCAACCTCCAGCGGCTCGCCGACGAACTGGCGCTCGCGGTGGCGGGCACCCAGACCGCCACCCGCGCCCTGCGCACCGCCCAGGCGGCCTGGCGTCACTAGGGCGGGTCGCCGGACTCCCCCCTGCCCCGCGGGCGACGGCGGGAGTCCGACGCCCCGCCCCGGCCGGACCCGGCACCGCCCCGCCGTCGTTACGATCCCTTCCATGACCGCTTCCGCGCCCACCGTTCTCGCCACCTCCGGCGGCCATCGCGCCGGGACGCGTGCCCGCGTCCAGTTCGACGCGCTCGTGTATCACGCGGTGGAACTGGCCGGCGTGACGGGCAGGCGCCCGAGGGTGATGTACATCGGCACGGCGATCGGGGACGCGGAGCACTTCACCACCCGGATGACGGAGGCGGCGCGGATCGCGGGGTTCGATCTGACGCCGCTGCATCTCTTCCCGATGCCCAATGTGGAGAACATCGAGGCGGCGGTGCTGGCGCAGGACGTGGTGTGGGTGATGGGCGGCTCGGTGGCCAATCTGCTCGCGGTGTGGCGGGTGCACGGCCTGGACGCGATCATGCGCCGCGCCTGGCGGTCGGGGGTGGTGCTCAGCGGGGTCAGCGCGGGTTCCCTGTGCTGGTTCCAGGGCGGCGCGACGGACTCGTACGGGCCCGAGCTGCGCCCCGTCACCAACGGCCTCGGTCTGCTGCCGTACGGGAACGGGGTGCACTACGACGTGGATCCGGGGCGCCGTCCGCTGATCCACCGGCTGGTCGCGGACGGCACCTTCACCGAGGCGCACTGCACGGACGACGGAGTGGGCCTGGTCTACCGGGGCACGGAACTGGTCGAGGCGGTGGCGGAGGTTCCCGGCAAGGGCGCCTACCGGGTCGTCCGGCGGGCGGAGGACGGGACGGCGGTGGAGGAGCGGATCGAGCCGCGCCGGCTGCCGGCGGCCCCTGACTGACCCCGGCTGACCCGAACCGACCCCGACTGACCCCGGCTGGCCCGGGTCGACCCGGGCCCATCAAGGGTGGGGCCGCCGCCTCCCCGCCCCTCCCCGCCCAAGCGCCCCGCCGGTCAGAGCGTTTCCGGGAGGCCCGCCAAGGTGTCCGCGTGGACGAAGGCCAGATCGCGGGCCAGGAGTCCCTCGATGATCGCGGGGAGCGCCTGGACGCTCTGGCGCCGGTCGCCGCCGCCGTCGTGCATCAGGATCAGTGAGCCGGGCCGGGTGTGGTCGAGGACGGTGCTGGTGATCTTCTCGGGGCCCTGGCGGGCCCAGTCCCAGGAGTCGACGTCCCACAGGGCCAGCGCGGGTCCGGAGGGGAGCAGTTCGGCGAGGGTCTCGGGGGTGCGGGAGCCGTACGGGGGGCGGAAGACGGCCGGGACCCGGCCCACCGCCCGGTCGAACGCCTCGCTGGTGCGGTCGAGTTGGAGGCGGAACTGGCGGGCGGTGAGGTCGGGCAGGAAGGGGTGCGACCAGGTGTGGTTGCCGAGGCCGTGCCCGGCGTCCACGATCCGCCGTACCTCGTCGGGCAGGGCGCGCACATGGAGGCCGACGCAGAAGAAGGTGGCGACGACGTCGTAGCGGGCCAGGATGTCGAGGACCTGGCGGGTGTGGACGGGGTCGGGGCCGTCGTCGAAGGTGAGGGCGATCTCGGGACGGTCGCGCGGGCCGTGCCGGAACCAGCGGCCCGCCTCGGTGAGTTGGGCCTCGACGGGCGCGCTGCGGCGGATCCCGTCGTGGTAGTCGTCGTCGCGGCCGGTCTGGCCGCCGCCCTCGGCGGTCAGCGGGGCGAGGGCGTCGCGGCCGGTCCGGGCGAGTTCGGCGAGGGCGAGGGCCGGGACGGAGCCGAAGTCGGGGCGGTCGCCGAGGTGCCAGGGGTCGGCCCGGTAGACCTCCAGTCCGGCCGCCGTGAACACTCCGTCGACCAGACCGTTGGTGCTCTCCAGGGCCACGGCGCACGGGCCCTGCGGGTGTCTTTCCTCGCCGGTCAGCCAGCGGGTCAGCTCCGGTACCCGGTCGGCGCCCCAGTGGGTGGGCGGCAGGGCGCGTGCGCCGTCGGCGTCCACCACTTCGACCTGATAGCCATCGGCGGACCAGGCGATTCCCGCGTACAGCATCTGTGTGATTCCTTCTCACTCGCCCGGGTACGGCGGCGTACCCGGGGGGCCGGTTGAGGGGTGTCGGAGGGGGTGAGGGACCGGGCGGGGTCCGTCACGGGGAGTGCCGTGGGGGGGGTGGACGCGGGGCGGCCGGAATTGTCGGACGGAAGACCGCGTCGACTCCGGCCGTGCCGCCCCGCGTCCCCGTCCCGGCGGGTGCGGTGCGGTTGCCCGGGTGTTGGCCGGGTGTACCCCCGGTGACGAGGGGTTTTGCCGGGGAGTCCGGGTCCTGGCGGGGCGGCTCGCGCGACCGATCCCCACCGATGTCCACGAACTCTCCATCATTGCGACACAAGTGCGACAGTGGCGCGCTATCCTTCGCCGTGCCCCGCCGAATGGTCCAGACCATACCCAAGGGCGGACTTCGCGCGCCATGCCCATCGACCGACTCCTCTGTCAGCGCATGTCCGGGTCAACTCCCGGACCGGACAACGAACTTGGAGGGCATCATCAACGCACCGCCCGCTGTGCCGACCGTCCCCGATCTGCTCGACGCCCGTGCCGAACGGCAGCCCGACGGCATCGCGATCCAGGTACGCGGCGGCTCCACCCTCACCTACGGCGCCTGGCGGTTACGGGCCGTCCGCGCCGCCCGGGGGCTCGCCGCCTCGGGGGTGCGCCCCGGTGACCTGCTGGCCCTGCGCTTCACGAACGAGGAGTGGGACCACTACGCGGTCGCCTTCCTCGCCGCCCACTACGCCGGGGCCGCCGCCCTCGTCCTGCGCGCCGACCTCGCCGCACCGGAGGCCGCCCGGCTCGCCGCCCACTGCGGCGCCACCGCCGTCCTGCGCGGCTCCCGACTCCCGCCACTCGACGGCGAGTTGACGGATCACACCCTGAACGCCGTCGAGGCGGCCGGGACGGACGGGGATCCGACGCCCCCGCACCGCCCCGCCCCCACCGACACCGCCCAGATCGTCGGCACCTCCGGCACCACCGGGACGTCCAAGGGCGTCGTCGCCTCCCACGCCAGTCTGACGGCGGGACTGCGCCCCAACCCCCGCCACCGCCCCTACGCCCACTCCCGCCACGCACTGCACGCCTTCCCCCTCGGCACCAACGCGGCCCAGATGATGCTCATCGGCGCCCTCAGCGCGGCGCCCGCGACCGTCGTCCTGCCCCGGTTCGACGCCGAGGAGTTCGGCCGCGCCGTCGCCGAACTCCGCGTCGGGACCGTCTTCCTGGTCCCCTCCATGGCCATCGAACTCCTCAACTCCCGCACCGCCGAACGCCATGACCTCACCAGCGTGCTGCTGCTCTCCTGCTCCGCCGCCGCCCTGCCCGTCCCGGTCGCCCTGGCCCTGACCGAGGCCCTCCCCAAGGCCACCGTCGTCAACGCCTACACCTCCGCCGAGGCGTCCCCCGCCCAGCTCTCCACCATCGTCGACCTCACCCGCCCCGGCTCCGTCGGACGCCCCACCGACCCCGGCGACCTGCGGCTCCTCGGCCCCGACGGCACCCCGGTGGCCCCCGGCGAGACCGGTGAGGTGTGGCTGCGCCAGCCCGGCCCGCCCCGCGCCTACGCCGGGGACCCGGACGGCTCCGCGACCGTCTTCCGGGACGGCTGGGTGCGGATGGGCGACCTGGGGAAGCTGGACGACGGGGGCTTCCTCCATCTGGTCGACCGGGAGAGCGATGTCATCAAGTCCGGCGCCCTCAAGGTCTCCACCCTGCGGATCGAGGACGCCCTGCACGCCCACCCCCAGGTCGCCGACGTCGCCGCCCTCGGCATCCCGCACCCCGTCATGGGCGCGGTCCCGGCGGCGGTCGTGGTGCCGTCCGGGGACGGGCTCGACCTGGACGGGCTGCGGCTCTTCCTGGTCGGCAGACTCAGCCGCGCCGAGCTGCCGGTCCGGATCCTGCTCGCCGCCGACCTGCCCCGCAACGCCACCGGCAAGGTCGTCAAGCACCGGCTCCGCCCCCTCTTCGACGACCCCGCGCCCGACCCGGCCCACCCCGCCCCACCACAGCCCCGCACCGCCACCGAGGAGGCCCTCGCCGCGCTGTGGCAGGAGGTGCTGGAACGTCCGGTCACCCACAGCGGGGAGGAGTTCTTCGCGCTGGGCGGCGACTCCTTCCGCGCGGTGCGGCTGGCCACCGCCCTGAGGGAACGATTCGGCGTCGAGGCGGGCGCCGCCCTCGTCTTCGGCCGCCCCTCCCTGCGCGCCCAGGCCGCCTGGATCGACCGGCACACCGGCACGACAGCCGCGGCAGCGACGGCAGCGACGGCACCCCGGGCAGCAGCGGCAACACTGGCACCCTCGGCACCCCGGGCAGCAACGGCAGCAACGGCAGCAACGGCAGCAACGGCAGCAACGGCTCACCCCGCCCTGCCGCCCTACCTCCGCGCCCTGCGCGCCCAGCCCCACGAGGTGCCCCTCACCAGCCAGCAGGAGAACTTCCTCGACTGGGCGGCCGAGGAGGCGGGACGCGATGTCGGCGCGGTCACCGCCGTCTTCCGGGTCACCGACCGGCTCGACACCGGGGCCCTCGGCCGGGCCGTCACCGCGCTCGTCGCCCGCCACCCCGCGCTGCGCACCCGGTTCGTGCCCGTCCCCGGCGGGCCGCCCGGACTGGTCCGGACCGTCCTCGACCCGGAACCCCGCGTCCGGCTCACCGTCCTCGACGTGCCCGGCGCCACCGACCACGAGACCGACGCGCTGCTGATCGCCGAACGCGACCGGCTCACCGATCTGGGCGGGGACCCGCTCACCCGGCTGCTGGTGGTCTCCCGGGGCCCCGAGGACCATGTCGTCCTGCTCGCCGTGCACCACATGGTCGCCGACGGCTGGTCCATCGGCGTCCTGCTGCACGAACTCGGTCTCGCCTACGACGCCCTGCGCCGGGGTCGCGCCCCCCGGCTGCCCGAGCACGCCCTGCCGTACCAGGACCTGGTGCGCTGGGCCGGCGACCAGTGGGACGCGGGACGGCGGCACTTCGCGGACGCGCTGGACGGCGCCCCCTCGGCGCTGGACCCCTTCCCCGGCCGCCGGGCCGTCGACCGGGTCCACACCGTGGCCCACCCCTTCACCGTCGCCGCCGGGCCCGCCGGACAACTGCGCGGGCGCGCCCGGGACCTCGGGGTCACCCCGTTCATGGCGGTCGCCGCCCTGTGGAGCGGACTGCTCGCCGGGCGCGGCGGCGGCACCGATCTGGTGCTGATGACCCCGGTGCCCGGCCGGACCCGGCCCGAGGCCCAGCGGACGGTGGGCTGTCTGGTGCAGTCCCTGCTGGTGCGCGTCGACTGTTCCGGCGGCCCCGGCTTCGCCGAACTCGCCGAGCGGGTCCGGCTCGCCACCACCGGCGCCCTGGACCACCAGATGTACCCCTACGCCGAGTTCACCCCGCACCGGATCGCCTTCCCGGCCTGGCTGCGGTACGAGAACTGGGCCGCCGACGCCCACCTTCCCGGGCTGCGCTGCGCGCCCTGGACGCTGCCGCGTGGGACCACCGTCCCCTGGCCGCTGCCGGGCGGCGACCTGGGCGTCCCCGAACTCACCGTCGTGGAACAGCCCGACGGCTCGCTGGACTGCTGGATCCAGTTCAACGCGCTGGCCTTCGGCGAGGACGCCATCACCGCCCTCGCCGAGGACTTCACCACCGCCCTCACCGCCGCGACCGGCGGCTGACCCACCCCTCCCCTCCCCCGCCGGACGCGGGCAGCGCCGCCCCGTCCGTACGGCACCGCATGTCCTCTTGCGCCCACTGTCCCTCCCTCTGTCCGCCCGCACGCACGACCGATCGAGGAAGACTCCCGTGACCAGCATCACCGCCAGCCCCGCCCAGCAGGGCATCTGGATCAATGAGCGGCTCGCCCCGCTCGGCTCCCTCCACCATCTGGCCTTCGCCCTGCACATCGAGGGCCCCCTCGACGAACCGGCGCTCACCGCCGCCGTCGCCGATGTGGCCGCCCGACATCCCGCGCTCTCGCTCACCGTCCGGGACGACGACGGCACCCCCGTGCTCGTCCCCGGCCCGGCGCCCGCGCTCACCGTGCGCGATGTCGCCCCCGGGTCCCGGGACTTCGTGACCGCCGAGGAGAGCGCGGCCCCCTTCGACCTGGCCGCCGGGCCCCCGGCCCGGTTCACCCTGCTGCGGACCGGTGCCACCCGGGCCACCCTGCTGGGCGTCCTGCACCATCTCGTGCACGACGGCACCTCCACCGACATCCTGCTGACCGATCTCGCCGCCTGCTACGCCCACCGCACCGGGCACGGCCCCGCCCCCGCCCCGCTCGCCCCGGCCGGGGATCCCCTGCCCGCGTACGGTCCGGAGGACCTGGCCGCGGCCACCGCCCACTGGGCGGGGCGGGAACTGCCCTCGCCCGACGTCCGGTTGCCCGGTCTCGCCGCCGACCCCGACGGGCCCTCGGGCCCCGGCACCGGACCGGGTGCCTTCGTCGCCTTCGACCTCGACCCGGCGCTCCGCGCCGACCTGGACGTCACCGCCGGGAAGCTCGGCGTCACCCCCTTCGAACTCCTCCTCACCGCCGTGCACACCCTGCTGCTGCGGTACGGCAACGAGCGACCGGCCGTCGCCGTCGACCTGGGCACCCGGGGCCCCCGCGACGAGGGGCGGACCGGGATGCACGTCAATGAGCTGCCGGTGGTGTCCGCGCCCCGCCCCGACACGCCCTTCGGGACGTTCGCCCGCGCGGTGCGGGCCGAACTCCGGGCCGCCTACCCGTACCGCCGGGTCCCCCTGGCCCGCGCGGTGCGGGGTCTGCGTCCCGGCGTCACCCTCGCGCCGGTGTCCCTCACCTACCGGCGGCGGATGGCCCCCGTCGCCCTGCACGGGCTGACCACCACGACCGACTGGTTCGTGTTCCCGGGCACGGCCCGGGGCGCGCTGCGGTTCCATCTGCTGGACGGTCCCGACCAACTGAGCGTGCTGCTGATCCACCGCACCGACCGGCTGGAGCCCCGGCGCGCGGAGCGGATCGGCGCCCATCTGCGGCGGCTGCTCGGCGCGGTCACCGCCGCCCCCGGCACCGCGCTGGCCGATCTGCCCCTGCTGGACGACGCCGAACTCGCCCCGCTCACCGGCCCCGCCCCGGACCCGGACGCCCCCGGCGCCACCCTGCCCGCCCTGCTCACCGCCGCGTTCGCCGCGCACGCCGACCGCCCGGCCCTCACCGCCGGGGAGCGGACCCTGACCTACGGCGAACTGGCCCGGGGCGCGCGCGGGCTGGCCCACCGACTGGTCGCCGAGGGGGTCGGGCCCGGGACGGTCGTCGCGGTCTGCGCGGAGCGGTCCGCCGAGCTGGTGGCCGCCGTGCTCGCCGTCACCCTGGCCGGGGGCACCTATCTGCCGGTCGACCCCGGCTATCCGCCGGACCGGGTGGCGTTCGTCCTCGCCGACTCCGGAGCGCCCTTCGCCCTGGCCGGACGGGGCACCGCCGACCGGATCCCGCCGGGGGTCCGTACGCTGCTCGTCGACGGCCTGTTCGACGCCCCCGCGGGTGCGGACACCGGCACGGACGCCGCGCCGGACCCCGCCGATCTCGCCTACCTCATCTACACCTCCGGCTCCACCGGCCGCCCCAAGGGTGTCGAGGTGCCGCACGGCGCCCTGGCCCATCTGCTGCTGGCGTTCCGCACCTCGCTGACCGCCCGCCCGGGTGACGTCTGGCTCGCCGTCACCTCCCTCTCCTTCGACATCTCCGCCCTGGAACTGCTGCTGCCGCTGATCACCGGCGGCCGGGTGGTCCTCGCCGACGAGCGGCAGGTCCGTGACGGCGGCGCCCTCACCGGGCTGGCCGCGCGGCACGGGGTCACCCATCTCCAGGCCACCCCGTCCGGCTGGCGGCTGATGCTGGACGCCGGACTGGACGCCCCCGGGCTCACCGCCCTGTGCGGCGGCGAGGCGCTGCCGCTGCCGCTGGCCCGGCGACTGCGCGAGCGCGTCGGACGGCTCTGGAACGTCTACGGCCCCACCGAGACCACCATCTGGTCCACCGCCGCCGAGATACCCCCCTCCCCCGGCGAGATCACCATCGGCCGCCCGATCGCCGGGACCACCGCCCTCGTCCTGGACCCGGCCGGACGGCCCGCCCCGCACGGCATCCCCGGTGAACTCGCCCTCGGCGGCGCGGGACTGGCCCGCGGCTACCGCGACCGGCCCGAGCTGACCGCGCGGCGGTTCGTCACCGACCCGGCGAGCGGCACCCGGCTGTACCGCACGGGCGATCTGGCCCGGGTCCGCGCCGATGGCGCCCTGGACTGCCTGGGCCGTCTGGACGACCAGGTGAAGCTGCGCGGCCACCGGATCGAGCCGGGGGAGATCGAGGCCCGGGTCCAGGAGCACCCGGCGGTCTCCGCCGCCGCCGTCGCCGTGCACGGCACCCCCGACGACCCGGGCGGCCAGATCCTCACCGTCCATCCGGTGTGGCGGACCGGCGTGCCCGTCCCCACCCCCGCCGAACTCCGCGCCTTCCTCGCCCTCACCCTGCCGCCGGTGATGCTGCCGCAGGCGGTGGTCCCGCTGCCCGCGCTGCCGCTCACCCCCAACGGCAAGACCGACCGCCGGGCCCTGCCCGCCCCCGACCGCACCCCGGCCGCCCCCGACCCGGGCCCCGGTTCGACGGCCCCCGGTGACGAGCCCTGGGACGAGGTCACCAGCGAGGTCGCCGCGATCTGGCGCGAGGTCCTCGGCCTCGCCTCCCTCGGCCTGGACGACGACCTCTTCGACCTCGGCGCCCACTCCCTGACGATCACCCAGGTCGCCGCCCGGATCCGCGACCGCCTCGGTGCCGAGGTCCCGCTGCACGTCTTCTACGAGGCCCCCACGGTCGCCGCCGTCGCCGACGCCGTCACCCTCGAACTGCTGGCGGAGGACGACTGATGGCCGCCGTGGACCAGCCGGCACCCGTGCCGCAGACCAGACGCCGCACCCTCACCCCCGAGCAGCGGGCCCGGCTCGCCGCCCGTCTCCGGGACCGCCCCGCCCCCGGCGCCCGCACCCCGTCCGTGCCGCCCCGCCCGCCGGGCACGCCCGCGCCGCTGTCCCTGGCGCAGGAGCGGCTGTGGTTCGTGGAGCAGCTCACCCCGGGCACGGCCGCCTATGTGCTGCCGATCGCCGGGCGGCTGCGGGGCGCGCTGGACCCGGCCGCGCTGGCCGAGTCGCTGCGGCTGATCGCCGTGCGGCACGACACGCTGCGGGCGTCGTTCCCCGCCGCCGACGACGGGACGCCGCTGCTGCGGATCGCGCCGCCGGACTCCTTCGCCGTGCCCTGGCGGACCGTCGATCTGGGCGGGCTGCCCGCGCCCGAGGAGGCGGCCCGCGCCGCGGTGGAGGCGGAGGTGGCCCGGCCCTTCGATGTCGCCGAGGGGCCCCTGGTCCGGGCCCTGCTGCTGCGGCTCGCCGACGACGACCATGTGCTGGCCGTCTGCCAGCACCATCTGACCGGCGACGGCTGGTCCGCGTCCGTGCTGCTGGACGAACTCCTCGCCGGGCACCAGGAGCTGACCGGCGGCCCGGCACCGGAGCGGGCGCCGCTGCCCGTCAGCTACGCCGATGTGGCGCACTGGCAGCGGGCGCGGCAGGAGGAACCGGCGGCGCGGGAGTCGCTCGCGCACTGGCGGGCGGCGATGACCGGCGTACCGCCGCTGGAGCTGCCCACCGACCGGGCCCGGCCCGCGCTGCCGGGGCCCGGCGGTGCCACACACACCTTCCGGCTCGACCCGGAGGCGTTCGAGGCGGCCCGCGCCCTGGCCCGGGGGCGCGGTGCCACCCTCTACATGACGCTGCTCGCCGCGTTCCAGGTGGTGCTGGGGCGCTGGTCGGGACAGACGGACTTCGCGGTCGGCACCCCGTTCGCGGGGCGGCCCGCCGAGGCGACCGAGGGGCTCATCGGGCTGTTCAGCACCATGCTGCCGCTGCGGGCCGCTCTCGCCCCGGAGGTGCCCGAGGGGCCCTCGCCCGGTTTCACCGACGTTCTCGCCCGGGTGCGGGCCGCCGCGCTCGCCGCCCAGCAGCATCAGGACACCCCCTTCGAGCGGCTGGTGGAGGCGCTGGACCTGCCGCGGGACGTGAGCCGCCCGCCGCTGTTCCAGGTGTCGTTCGCCCTCCAGAACCATCGCGCCCCGCACTTCACCCCCCGCGATCTGGAGTGGAGCACCTTCCCGTTCCACGGCACCGGGGTCCATCTGGACCTGGGCCTGTACTGCACCGAGACCGGCGGCGGACTGGACGCGTTCCTCACCTACCGCACCGATCTGTGGGACCCGGCGACGATCGCCCGGCTCGCCGGGCACTGGCAGCGCGTCCTGGTCGGCGCCGCCGCCGACCCGCACGCCCCGGTGGGCACGCTGGAGCTGCTCGGCGCCGAGGAACGGCACCGGGTGCTGACCGAGTGGAACGACACCGGCACCGCCGTCCCGGGCGCGGCGACCCTCGCGGACGCCGTCGCCGCCCAGGCCGCCCGCACCCCGGACGCCATCGCCCTCGTCCACGGCGGGCGGAGCATCGACTACCGGGAGCTGGACCGGCGGGCGAACCGGCTGGCGCATCTGCTGCGCGCCTTCGGGGCCCGCGCGGACGCGCTGGTCGGGGTCTGTCTGGACCAGGGCATCGAGCAGGCGGTGGCGCTGCTGGCGGTGCTGAGGGCCGGGGCCGCCTATGTGCCGCTGGACCCCGAGCAGCCCGCGCGGCGCCTCGGGCACATGCTGACCGACTCCGCGCCGGTCGCCCTGGTCAGCACCGCCGCCCACCGTCCCCTGCTCGCCGGGGCCGAGGCCCCCGTCCTGCTGCTGGACGACCCGGCGGATCCGCTCGGCAGGATGCCGGACACGCCCCCGGAGCCGGTCGGCGGGCCGGACCGGCTGGCGTATGTCATCTACACCTCGGGGTCGACGGGGACACCCAAGGGGGTGGCGGTGCAGCACCGGCAGGTGCTCACCTATCTGGACGGAGTGCGGCAGCGGTTCGCGGCGGCGGGGCTGCCCGACGGCGCCCGCTATCTGCTGCTCCAGTCCCTCGCCTTCGACTTCGGCCTGACGACCCTCTATCTCTCCCTCACCACCGGCGGCACCCTGCATCTGCTGCCGCCGCGCACCTCCGGGCCCGAGATCGCTGCCCATCTCGCCCGGCACCGCATCGACTGCGTCAAGCTCACCCCCTCCCATCTGGCCGCCCTCATGGCCGAGGTGGACGATCCGGCGGCGCTGCTGCCCCGGCGGCTGCTGATCCTCGGCGGCGAGGCGTCCGGATGGGAGTGGAGCCGGGCCCTGGCCGAGACGGGCGCCCGCACGGGCTGCCGGGTCGTCAACCACTACGGGCCCACCGAGGCCACCGTCGGCGCGACCACCCATCTGGTCGACCCGGACCGCCCGGCCGAGGGGCCCACCACCCCCATCGGCCGCCCGCTGCCCGGCGCCCGGGTCTACCTCCTCGACGGCGAGGGCGCCCCCGTGCCGCCCGGCGCGGTCGGTGAGCTGTGGATCGGCGGCGACCGGCTGGCCCGCGGCTATCTCCATCTGCCCGACCTCACCGCGGCCCGCTTCCGCCCCGATCCCTTCGTCCAGGACCCGCCGGGACCGGGACCGGCCCGGATGTACCGCACCGGGGATCTGGCCCGGCACCGTCCGGACGGGACCGTGGAGTTCCTGGGCCGGGGCGACGACCAGGTCAAGATCCGGGGCTACCGGGTGGAGCTGGGCGAGGTCGAGTCGCATCTCGCCCGGCTGCCCGGCGTCGGCCAGGCGGTGGCCGCCGCGCGGGGACCGGCCGGTGAGCTGACCCTCGTCGGCTATCTGGTGCCCGCCGACCCGGACAGTGCGCCGCCGCCCGCCGCCGAGCTGCGGCGGCTGCTCGCCGAGCACCTCCCCGACTACCTCGTCCCGTCCCGCTTCGTCGTGCTGCCCGACCTGCCGCGCCAGGCGCACGGCAAGGTGGACCGGCGGGCGCTGCCGGAACCGGGGCGGCCGGAACCGGGTGAGGGGGCGGCATACGTGGCGCCGCGCAGCGACGCCGAGCGGACCGTCGCGGGGCTGTGGGCCGAGCTCCTGAACCTCGAACGGGTCGGCGCGCACGACGACTTCTTCGACCTCGGCGGGCACTCCCTGCTCGCGATGCGGATGGTGGCGTCCCTGCGCCGGCTGCTGGGCCCGGAGGCCGGCGTCACCCTGATGGACGTCTTCCGCCACCGCACGGTCGCCGCCGTCGCCGCCCTCGCCGACGCCGAACGCGGCCCCCGCCGCCTGCTGCACCGCCTCACCCCCGACCGCCCGGCGACCCTCTCCCTGGTCTGCCTGCCGTACGGCGGTGGCAGCGCCGTCGTCTACCAGCCGCTGGCGGACGCCCTGCCCGACGGGGTGGCCCTGCACGCGGTCGCGGTCCCCGGGCACGATCTGGGGATGTCGGAGGAGTCCCTGCCGCTGGAGGAGGTCGCCCGGCGCTGCGCGGACGAGATCCTGGAGTCGGTGTCCGGGCCGGTCGCGGTGTACGGGCACTGCGGGGTGGGGGCGGCGCTCGCCGTGGAGACGGCCCGGCTGCTGGCCGCCGCCGGACGCGACCCGCGGGCCGTCTACCTGGGCGGGATCTTCCCCTTCGCCCGCCCCACCGAGGGGCTCCTCGGCCTGTTCTCCCGCTTCTCGGTCCTGGACCGGCGGCGCAGCGGCCGGCTCCACCTCAACTGGCTCCGGTCGATGGGCGCCGACCTGGAGGGCCTCGAACCCGAGCAGCTCGCCACCGTCGTCCGCAATGTCCGGGAGGACTCCCGGGCGGCCGAGGCGTACTTCACCGAGCGGCTCGCGGGGCCGCCGTCCGGGCTCGGCGGCCCGGTGGTGTCGGTGGTCGGCTCGGCCGATCCCGGGACCGAGTTCCACCGGGAGCGGTTCCGCGAGTGGGGGTTCGTCGGGCCGACGACGGCGGTGGCCGTGCTGGACGAGGGCGGTCACTACTTCCTCAAGCACCGGGCCGCGGAACTCGCCGAGATCGTGACGACGGTCCATCCGGCGGTGGACCAGGGCACGGCGGACGGTCTGTGCCGGGCGGGGCGCGGGGAGGGGGCCACCTGGTGGCTGGACGGGGCGCACCGGGAGGCCGACGCCTCCGGACAGACCCCGGACGCCGCTCCGCGCACCCGGCGGGACACCCGCCGGTTCGTCGCGGTGGCCGCGTCGCAGACGGTGTCCCAGACGGGGTCGGCGCTGACCGAGTTCGCGCTGCCGCTGTGGATCTATCTGACCACCGGGTCGGTGGCCTGGTTCGGGCTGTTCGCGGTGCTGGGGATCGTGCCCGGACTGATCGCCGCGCCCGTGCTGGGCAGTCTGGTGGACCGGGTCGACCGGCGCCGGGTGATGCTCGTGGCCACCCTGGTGTCGGGTTCGACGGAGGCCGCGCTCGCGCTGCTCCATCTCTTCGGGGCGCTGAACCCCTGGCACGTGGGCGTTCTGATGGCCGTGCTCTCGGTGTCCCTGACCGGGCAGCGCCTCGCCTTCCAGTCGGCCATCCCCCAACTGGTCCCCAAGCGCTATCTGGGGCACGCGAACGGGGTCGTCCAGATCTCGGGCGGGATCGCGCAGGTCGTGGCGCCGCTGGCGGCCGTCGGTCTGCTCGCCGCGATCGGTATCGGCGGGGTGCTGCTGCTGGACGTGGTCAGCTACGCCGTCGCCGCGACCGTGCTGCTGACCGTGCGGTTCCCGCGCACGCTGGCCGCGCGGCGCCGGGAGACCCTGCGGCAGGAGATCGTCGAGGGGTTCCGGCTGGTGGTCGGCCGTCCCGGCTTCCGGGCGATGCTGGTGTTCTTCGCCGTGCTGAATCTGTTCCTGCCGGTGCTGTTCCAGATGATCTCGCCGCTGGTGCTCGGTTTCTCGTCGCTCGGTTCGGTGGCCTCGGTGTCGCTGGCGGGGGGGCTGGGCGCGGTGGTGGGCGGGCTCGCGATGGGCCTGTGGGGCGGGCCGCGGCGGCGCCGGATGCGGGGGATGCTGCTGGTCGTCCCGGTCCTCGCGCTGTTCTGCGCGCTGACGGGCCTGCGCCCCGATCTGCTGGTGGTGGGCGCCGGGGTGTTCGGCATGTCGGCGTCCCTCTCCCTCCTCAACGGCATCTATCTGACGATCATTCAGGTGAAGGTGCCGCAGCGGTTCCACGGCCGGGTGATGGCCCTCAACCAGCTCGTCGCCTGGTCCACCCTGCCGGTCGGCTATCTGGTCATCGCCCCGCTCGGCACCGAGCTGCTGGGCCCCCTGATGGCACCGGGCGGCGCGCTCGCCGACACCCTCGGCCCGCTCCTGGGCACCGGCTCGGGCCGGGGCATCGGCCTGCTGTACCTCCTGCTGGCGGCGGCGATCCTGCTGCTGGGCGCGGTGTCCCTGCGGGTACGGGTCCTGGCCCGCTTCGACCAGGAGGTGCCGGACGCCCAGGCCGACGACCTGGTGGGCCTGGCGGCACTGGCGACGGAGCGCGGGGGTGATGTCCCGGAGGTAGGGCGCCGAGGTGAGTACGGGCCGGGCCGCTCCTTGAGTACGGGTACTCAGGCAGCGGCCCGGCGTTCTCCGGGACAGTGGTCGCGGCCAGCCGACCACGACCCGAGAAGAGACCTCCGGTGACCACGCCTCCCACCGCCCGCCGCCGACTCGCCCTCATGACCGCCGCCCTCGCCGCCGGGGCCCTCGCCCTGACGGGCTGTTCGCTCCGGATCCAGGAGGACATCTGCCGCGGCGGCGAGTACCCGGCCCTCTCCATCGGCGGCGGGGGCTCGTACTGCGAACGCGACGGCGACGAGCCCGACGCGGGCTTCACCCGCTACCCCGAGGGCAAGGTGCCGCAGCAGGTCGACGACGAGTGGGACGTGTACTGGCGGACCCACACGGTCGACAAGGACGGCGAGATCGTGGATCTGCCGGCCGGGGCGTGAGGGGCTGTCCGGAGCGGCTCGTCAACGCCCCCGGACCCCCTCCGCGCGCTCCCGCTCAGGGCGTGTCCGCCGCGCCCACCGCGCGCGGGGAGGGCCGGGCGCTCTCGATGGAGAGGGAGCCGGACGACGGGGCGTCGGTGCGCCAGCGCTGGCTGTCGGAGCCGTCGCGGACCTTGACGACCAGGTCGGCGGCGAGGTCGCCGGTGGTCGGGGCGAGGGCGAGGCGGTCGTCCCAGCGGGGCAGCAGCTCGCCCTCGGCGGTGAGGTCGTAGCGGACGTCGGCGGCCCGTTCGGACCGGGCGTCCACGCAGGTCCCGAGGATCACCACCCCGGCGTCGGCGTGCGAGTCCAGGCACAGCTCCGGGGCGGCCACGCTGCGCAGCAGTCCGTCGGCCTCGTACGCCCACTGCTGGGCCGGGGAGGTGGAGCACACGGCGAGTTCGGTGCCCGCACCGGCCTCGGCGGTGCCGCGTACGGCGAGACAGGCGTCGGTGGCGGAGTGGTGCAGCCGGGTGCTGCGCTGCGCGCCGGGCAGTCCGGCACCGCCGGGCGGGGCGGAGGCGCCGGTGCCCCGGTTGCCGCCGCCGGGGGCGCTGTCGGAGGCGATGGGGTCGGCGGCGCCGCCGTCGCCCCAGTTCGTGGCGGTGAGGACGACGGCGAGGAGTCCGGCGGAGACCAGCCCGGCGGTGACCAGGGCCCGGTTGGGGCGTGGTGCCCCGGGGCGGCGCGCGGGCAGCGGGAGGCGGGCGACGATCCGGTGGCGTCCGGCGGCGGCGCGGCGGCCCGTGGCGCGGCCGGGCTGGGTGCGGCCGGGGCGGGAGTCGCGGTAGCGGCGGGCGCCCCAGCCGAGGACGGCCTCGGCGAGAAGCAGATCGAGGCCGCCGTCGAAATGGCTCAGTTGTTCGGCCGCGTCCCGGCAGTAGCGGCACTCGGCGAGATGCTGCTGCACATCGGGCAGCAGGGCGCCGCCGCGCCGAATGGGAACGTCGAGGAGCCGGTTGTAGTAACCGCAGTCCTTGCTGGGGGCGAGTTCGCGGTGGGCCCGGACAAGGCCCTCGCGGTATTGGTCGCGGGCCTGTTCGAGTCCGGCCGACGCGCTGTCGGGATCGAGGCCGAGCAGTGCGGCGGGGCTGGATATCGGTTCCGCCTCGACCTCGGTGTGCCACAGGAGGCACTGGGCGAGTCCGGTGAGGCCCTTGAATGCGCGTTCGGCCAGGACGCGGTTTTCCGGCGTCAATGATTTCGCCGTGCGCATGCCACGTCCGCCGGAGGGTCTGCGGATGTCCGGGAGGACGGCGGCCGTCCGGTCGTCCGCCGACCAGAGCCGGACCGTGTCCCGGACGGCGACCAGCAGGCGGGGGCGCAGCGCGATGGCCGGCTCGCCCAGGGTCAGCCGGTCGAAGACCTGGTGGAACGCGGTGCCGGTGACCATCCCGGCGACCTCGGAGGAGGCCGCCAGACAGATCACCGCGTAGTCGTGCGCCGGGCGCCAGTGGCGGGCGGTCAGGACGGCGGTGGAATGGGCGACTTCCGTGTCCGTGCTGCCGTTGAGGCGGGTGGCGAGGGACTCGTCGGATTCCGCGGGCGTCCCGCCGGGCGGTGGGTAGGGCGGACGAGGGGGGTGGGGGGTGGGCACTGAGCGGATTCCTTCCCACGCGCGCGTGACACTCAGGGATTTCGGTCGCCGAAAAGGGGTCCGAGATGGTGTGTACCTTTTTGGCGAGGTCGCGGGGAGGGCGAATTCGTCCGTGGTCGGCCGGACTTCGTTCACCGGCGGACGCCGATCGGCCCCGCCCATTCCCCCCTGGGACGTAAACCCTCGCACACGTCGCTCAAGGCCAACAAGGCACTTGGGCAACATCCATATCGCTGAAGGAAAGTCAGACAACGCCGCCGCAGACCGCGCGGTACGGATTTCACCTTTCCCCGCGCCCCGTGTGAATCCTCCGCACACGCCGGCCGGGCACGCTCCCTGCCGGTGCCCCGCCGCCTGCGCTGCACTGGATACGGCCCCCCTTCCCGCGAGGCCACGCGCAGAACGGCGGCACTTCTGCGCGTCACGGCCGCCGGCCCCGATCATCCGCCTGGGGCCGGCGGCCCCCGGGGGCTTCCCCGGGGGGCCGGTCCCCCGTGGTGCCGCGGGCCCTCAGATCTGCCAGGAGCGCAGCCGGTCCGCCGCCCCGTACACATCCGTCTTGCCGTCGATCAGCGCGCGGACCAGGTCGACCAGGGCCCCGTAGGGCGGGTCGATGCCGACGCCGCTGACGAACATGTAGGCCACCGCCGTCGAGCAGGCGAAGCGGGCGTTGGCGGCGGGCAGGGGTTTGAGCAGGGCGAGGGTGTGCAGCAGGGCGGCGGCCCGCCAGGCCGGATCGGAGTCCACGCCGAGCCGGGGCGGATCGACCCGGTGCCGGGCGACGGCGGCGACCAGGGCGGAGAAGTCGTTGACGGTGGGCTGGTCCGGCAGCACCTCTTCGTGCCGCTGGAGCAGCCAGGGGACGTCGATATGGATGACGGGAGCGGGGCTCATCGGTCAGCCGACCCGCCCGGCACCCTTGACGGCGGGTTCGTCCTCCGGGAACGCCGCCGCGAACTCGTCGGCGTGCGACGCGAAGAACCGGCGGAACGCCTCCGCCCCCTCCTGCAACGCCCGGTGGCGCGCGATGTCGGCCGCGGCGGCCTCGCGCACGAGCGCCTTCATCGACGTACCGCGCTCCTTGGCGATCTGCCGGAGATCCTCCAGTTCGCGGTCACTGAACTCCACATTGAGAGCTGGCATGACCCAACGGTACCCCCGGGGTACTTACCCGTAAATATCGCCAGGTCACGAGGGATGGGGGACGGTACCGGCCGGTGTGGGGACGGGGGTGAGGACCAGGTCCGATTTCCGCCGGAAACGGACGCCCCGCCGTACCAGACTCGCTCCTGGACGCTCACTTCCGCACCGCAGAGGACAGACCCATGACGCTCACTCCCGCCGAGGCCCGCCGCCGCGCCGCCGGGACCGACTGGCCCGCCCTCGCGGCCGAACTGGACCGGTACGGCTGCGCGCCCACCGGACCGCTGCTCACCCCCGACGAGTGCCGGGACCTGGCGGACCTCTACGACACCCCGGAGCTGTTCCGGACCACCGTCGATCTGGCCCGGCACCGGTTCGGCTCCGGCCAGTACCGCTACTTCACCCACGACCTGCCCGCGCCGGTCGCCGCCCTGCGTGCCGCCCTCTACCCCCGGCTGCTGCCGATCGCCCGCGACTGGGCGGAGCGGCTCGGCCGTCCGGCGCCCTGGCCGGACACCCTGGACGCGTGGCTGGAGCGCTGCCACGCGGCCGGGCAGGACCGCTCGGCGCAGATCCTGCTGCACTACACCGAGGGCGACTGGAACGCCCTGCACCGGGATGTCTTCGGCGAGCTGGTCTTCCCGCTCCAGGTGGTGATCGCCCTGGACGCGCAGGGCACCGACTACACCGGCGGCGAGTTCCTGATGGTCGAGCAGCGGGCCCGCGCCCAGTCCCGGGGCACGGCGACCGTGCTGGAGCGGGGGCACGGGCTGGTGTTCACCACCCGGGAGCGGCCGGTGCGCTCGGCGCGCGGCTGGTCGGCCGGGGCGATGCGGCACGGGGTGAGCACGGTCCGCTCCGGGCGGCGACGCACCCTGGGCCTGGTCCTCCACGACGCCGCCTAGCGATCGCCTGGTGATAGGGGTGCCTCGACCGCCGACGCGGTGAGAGGGGAGATCAACGCCCGGGGGACGCGCCGGGGGTGCTGGTCCCGGTGGTGGTGGTCCCGGTGGTGGTGTTCCCGCTGCTGCTGGTGCTCAGCGGGTGTGCCCGTTCGCCGGGGCCCGCTTCACCCGCGACCGGCGCGAGCACCCTCCGCCGGAGCGGCCCCGCGACCGGCCGGTGCGCACGGCGACCGGCGCGGCCCGGACCGACCGGTATCCGGTCCTGCTCGCGGGCGGCGGCAACGACATCGTGGCGGCCCGGCCCCATCCGTCGATCGCCACGGCGACCCGGGCGGTGCGGATCGGGGTGTCCGCCGTCCCGGTGCCGGTCTCCGTGGTGACCCGGCGGATCCGTCCGGGGCCGCGGGCGCGGGAGCTGCCGTCGCACGGCCGCGAGGCGGGCCGGATCGTCCGGCTGGCGTACGGCGGGTACAGCGAAGTGCGCGAGCCACTCGACGCGGCCCGCCGCCATGTCCTGACGGCCCACGGGCGGCCGGGCCCCCGGTGGGCCCCCGCGACGGCCGGGCCGTCGGCGCCGGGCCCGGGGAGCCCGCCGGGCCCCCGGTCCGGGACGGCACCGGCTACGAGGCCGGGCCGGGGACCGGGGACGGCGGCGGGAACACCGGTGGACCGTCCGGAGGCGGTCCCGCCCACAACTGATCACGAACGGCCGAATGGTGACGGCATGTCAGTCACCATCCGGCCGGTTCCCGGTGTACGGCCCCGCCTCGTACGTCGGAGCGGCCGGTTCCGCGCCTTGACCTGCTCACCTGAGCCGGGCGGCGAGCTTGGGGCTTGTCGCTCGGGAAGCGTCGGAACGCACTACGCTTGACTCAAGTGACTCACCCTTCACGGTGAGTGTGCGCTAGGAGTGGCGACGATGAGCCCGGACGACCCGTTCGACGATGCCTCGACAGCCAGGGCGGTCATCGATGCCCACGGCGATGTGGCGGAGTGGAACGAAGGAGCCCGCAGGCTGCTGGGCTGGACCGCCGCCGAGGTCGTGGGCCGCCCGGTCGCCGCGCTGGTCGACGGCCCGTTCCCGGTCCCCCGGGCCCCGCGCTGGGACGGAACGCTCACTTTGCGCCACCGCGACGGCCGCGGACTCCCCGTGTGGCTGCTGATCCACCACCGCCGCCCGCACGGCACACCGGGCGACTGGCTGGTGGTCACTCCTGTGGGCGATGCCGCCATGACCCCGGACGACACCCTGGACAGCGCGGCCCTCACCCAGTCCCCCTGTGCCGTGGCGGTCTGCGACGAGCAGTTGCGGCTGCGCGGCCTCAACGCCGCGATGGCCGAGATCATCGGCCTGCCCGGCGACCGCATCAAGGGCCTGCGCCCCTCCGAGATCGGCGGAACACCGGAGACCGAGACCCTGGAGGAGCGGCTGCGGCAGTCCCTCTCCGAGCGGCGCGCCCTCGACATCGAGATGTGGATGCGGACCCGCGACAGCGACCGCGCACGGGCCTGGCTCACCCGAATGGCCCCGCTCACCGACACCGAGGGCCGGGTGCGCGGGGTGTGCCTGGCCGCCCACGACGTCACCGAGAACCATTTCGCCCGGGACCGCCTCCAGCTCCTCAACGAGGCCAGCGTCCGCATCGGCAGCACCCTCGACCTCACCCGCACCGCGCAGGAACTCGTCGACATCTGCGTCCCCGTGCTCGCCGACTTCGCCAGCGTCGATCTGCTGGACCCCGAGGACTACGGCGGTGAGCCCCCGCTCCGGCTCACCGCGCCGGTCGTACTGCGCCGCGCCGCCCACGGCTCGGTCACCCCGGGCACCCCCGAGGCCACCGTCAAACCCGGGGACGTCGACCGCTATCCGGCCGCCGCCCCGCACGCCGCCTCGCTCACCGCCGGGCACACCGTCCTCTCCTCGGTCGCGGCCGGTGACCTCGACCCCTGGCTGGCCACCACGGCACTGCGCGGCGAGCGCGTCCGGCGGATGGGGGTCCACGCCACGATGTCGGTGCCGATACGGGCCCGCGGCATCACCCTGGGCGTCGCCGTCTTCACCCGTTTTCGCCGCCCCGACCCGTTCACCGAGGACGACGTCCTGCTCGCCGAGGACCTCACCGCGCGGGCCGCGGTCTGTCTGGACAACGCCCGCCGCTACTCCCGCGAACGGCAGACCGCGCTCGCCCTCCAGCGCAGTCTGCTGCCCCGCACCCTGCCCCGCACGGCCGCCGTCGACGCCGCCTCCCGCTATCTCCCGGCCGCGCGGGCCGGGGTGGGCGGCGACTGGTTCGACGTGATCCCGCTGTCCGGGCTGCGGGTCGCCATGGTGGTCGGCGACGTGGTGGGACGGGGCGTCGCCGCGTCGGCCACGATGGGCCGGCTGCGCACCGCCGTCCGCACCCTCGCCGACATCGATCTCGCGCCGGACGAACTCCTCACCCACCTCGACGATCTGGTACTGCGGCTGTCGGAGGAGTCCGGGGGCGAGGGCAGCCCGGGAGAGGTCGGGGCGACCTGTCTGTACGCGGTGTACGACCCGGTGTCCCGGCGGTGCACCATGGCCAGCGCCGGTCATCCGCCGCCGCTGCTGCTGCCGCCGGGCGGGGAGCCCCGCCAGGTGGCGGTGCCGGAGGGCCCGGCGCTCGGCCTGGACGGGCTGCCGTTCGAGACGGCGGAGCTGTATCTCGCCGAGGGCAGTGTGCTGTCGTTCTACACGGACGGTCTGCTGGAGTCCAAGGGCCGCCCGCACGACGAGGGGCTGCGGCTGCTCTCCGACGCGCTCGCGGACCCCGGGGGTTCGCTGGACGAGACCTGCGACCACATTCTGCACACCCTGCTCCCGGCGGGCGGCGCCTGCGACGACGTGGCGCTGCTGCTGGCCCGCACCCGGGGCCTGCCTCCGGCCCGGATCGCCACCTGGGACATCCCGGCCGACCCGGCGCTGGTCGCCCCGATCCGCAAGCAGGTGGTGGAGCAGCTCGGCGTCTGGAAGCTGGAGGAGGCGGGGTTCACGGCCGAACTGGTGGTGAGCGAACTGGTCACCAACGCCATCCGCTACGGCGCCCATCCGATCCGGCTCCGGCTGATCCATGACACGGACACCCTGATCTGCGAGGTCTCCGACACCAGCCACACGGCCCCGCATCTGCGGCGCGCCCGCACCTGGGACGAGGGCGGCCGGGGCCTGCTGCTGGTCGCCCAGCTCACCCAGCGCTGGGGCAGCCGCCACACCCCCGAGGGCAAGACCATCTGGGCCGAACTGGCCCTCCTCGACGACACCTGAGCCGACCCGCGCCGGACACCGGGAGCGGGCTCAGCGCCCGCCCCGGCCCCCGCCGCCACCGTGCCCGCCCTCACCACCGCCACCGTCACCGTCGCCGCGGCCCCCGTCCCCGTCGTCCCCGTCGCAGTACGCGTAGGGGTAGCAGGGGTGGTCGGTGGACGGCTCGGGGGTCGGGGTGGGGGCGGCGGAGGGGGTCGCGGGCGGGCGCGGGGCCGTCGTCGGGGAGGGTGCGGGTGCGGGCTTCGCGGTGGTGGGAGCGGGGGGCGGCGGGGTGGTGCGGCCGAGGCCGCCGATGTCGTCCCAGTCGACGGCGGCCATCCGCAGATCGGGCCCGGAGGTGTCGAACACCCAGTGCTGGGCCTGCCCTCCGTCGCGCAGCTTCACCATGAGGGCGCCGGTGCCGTCGGTGGCGGCGGGGGTGAGCGCGAGATCCTGGTCCCAGCGCGGCACCAGGGTGCCGTCACGGGTGAGGTCGTAGCGGACGTCGGCGGTGTCGCCGCAGGCGGTGAGGCGGACCGAGTGCCCGATCCGGGAGTCGACGCACAGCCCGGGGTCGGCGGCGCTGCGCAGCAGTCCGTCGGTCTCGTACGACCAGCGCTGGGCAGGGTCGTCGCCGCAGGGGGCGAGTTCGGTCCCGGCGCCCTTGGCGACCTCGCCGCCCGCGACGGAGAGGCAGAGCCCGGAGGCGACGTTGTGGAGCCGGCCGCGGACATCGCGCTCGGGGGCGGAGGCGGGGTCGAAGCCGGAGGGGTCCCCGGGCCCGGACGGGGGTGCGGCACGGCCGGTGCCGGGGGTGCCGGCGGTGGCGGGGGCGCCCTCGCCGGAGCCGTTCGCGGCCCACAGGCCGAGCGGGACGGCGACCAGCGCGCCGGCGGTGAGGAGTACGGCGGCCCGGTTGCGGCGCCGGGCGGCGGCCCGGCGGGCGGCCACCCGGGGAGCCGGCGGGCGGGCGCCGGGGGCGGGGGCGTCCGGTTGCGGCGGCACGGCGGTGAAGGGGGCGTGGGTGGGGCGCGGCGGGATACCGGCGGGTGCCTCGCGGGCGGCGCGGGTGGCGACATAGGGGCGGGCGCCCCAGCCGAGGACGGCCTCGGCGAGGACGACACCGAGGTCGGTGTCGAACCGGCGGAGCTGGTCGGCGGTGTGCCGGCAGTGCGGGCAGGCGTCGACATGGGTGCCGAGGTCGGGGTCGATCCCGGCGCCGCCGCGGCGGCAGGTGACGTCGAGCATCCGGCTGAAGTGGCGGCAGCGCTGGGAGGGGGCCAGTTCATGGTGGACCTGGACGCATTCGGCGCGCAGCCGCTCGCGGGCCCGGCGCAGATCGGTCTCGGCGCTCACCGGGTCGGAGTCGAGCAGGGCGGCGGGGACCGCCGGGGGGTCGGACTCGACCTCGATGTGCCAGAGCAGACAGCGGGCGGATTCGGGCAGCCGCCGGAACGCGGCGGCGACCAGGCGTCGTTCGCCGGACGGCACGAGTGCGTCGGACGGGGCGCGGCGGAGGCCCCGGGCGCGCGATTCCCCACGCGGTGGTGCGGTCAGTTGGGCGCGCAGTTCGGGGGCCAGCAGCGCGTGCCGGTCGTCCGCGCTCCATTCCGCCGCGATACGGCGGACGGCGGTCAGCAGGCGCTGGCGCCACAGGGGGGACGGTGCGCCATGCGCGGGCGATTGGCCGAAGAGCCTGGTGAACGCGGCCGTGGTGAGCATTCCGGCGGCGCGGGAACCGTCGGTGCACAGTCGGGCGTAGGCGAAGGCCGCTTCCCAGTGCCGGTCGAGGAGTTCACCCACGGGGTGGGGCACGGGGTCCGGGGAATTCGACGAGCCTGCGTCGAGCACGGCTGCATTCCTCTCAAAGGACATGCGGCGAACGCAATGTCTGCACACCAACTGCGCACACTTTCGCACAGGGCATCTGACGGAACAAGAGACATCTTCATTTTCCGGCGCGGACCGGGTTTGGCGTGCTGCGGACGGCATTTGACCCCAGGTCAATTCCGCGGAGATCCAAAAAGGGCGGGGTCGAATCGACCGGAAATCGGCGTCTTGCCGACCGGGAAAGGTGGCGGGAATGTCGACAAGGGAATTCGGCGCCTTTGCGGTGGGGGCTCAGCGGTGGGGGTGCTCAGCGGTGGGCGGTGCGGTAGGCACCCGGCGGGGCCCCGTAGCGGCGGTGGAAGACCCGGTTGAAGTGGAACGGGCTGGCGAAGCCGGAGGTGGCGGCGACCCGCTCGACGGGCAGGTCGCTCTCCTCCAGCAGCCGAGCCGCGTACTGGAGCCGGGCCTCGCGCAGCGCCCGCATCGGGGACTCGCCGAGCTGCTGGGCGAAGAGATGGGCGAACCGGGACGGGGAGAGCGCGACGGCGGCGGCCAGTGAGGCCACGGTGTGCGGGGCGCCCGGGTCGGCGGCGATGACGGCCTGGGCGCGCAGCAGCCGGAGGTCGACGCCGGGGGCGGCGGGGGCGGAGCGGGCCGTGCCGGTGGCGAGCAGCACCGCCTCCTCCAGTGCCACGAGGGCCAGCTCGGTGGTGAGGGTGCCGTGCGCGACGGCGACCGCCTCGGCGGACGGCGGGACCGGGGCGCCCACCGGTCCCGGGGTGGCGCCGGGCTCGCCGGACCAGCGGGCATCGGCGAGCAGCCGCAGGAACGCCGACTCCACCCGGGCGTGCAGTCCGGCCGCGACCGGCGCCACGACATAGACGCCGTCCCCGGCCGCGTAGGGGCGCAGCCAGCCGAGCCAGGCGGCGCGTGCGCGGCAGTGCGCCCACCAGAACCGCCAGTGGCGGGCGCGGGGCGCCACCGCGTAGAGCTGCCGGACGCCGGGGGCCAGCGCCACCAGCTCCCCCGGGCCCGCGCTGACCTCGGTGGCGCCCTGGCGGAGCCGGCCCCGGCCGGCGGTGGTCCAGGTGAACAGCCAGCTATCGGCGCCGGACGGGCGGCTGACGGTGTAGCCGGGCCGCTGGTCGTAGTGCCCGGCCACCACCAGGCCGGGCGGCGGGGAGGGATTGCCCGGGGCGGCGGCCACGGACAATTCGTCAGCGCTCATGGACATCCTCCGGTGCGATCCGCCGACCTAGCGTGACCTGTGCACGGACGCCGGACCGAGGGAGCAGAACATGACAGCCACGGACAACGGCACCGCCGACCCCTCCATCCTGGCCCACACCGAGCTGGCCGGCTTCCACGACGGCTACCTGGTGGTACGGGGCCTCTTCGGCCCGGCCGAGATCGAAAAGCTGTGCGAGGAGTTCGCCGCGCTGCACGCGGCCGGTCCGGTGCCGGGGCACTTCGAGCCGGGCCGGGGCGGAGCCGGTGATCCGCTGGCCACCCATCCCCGGGTGATGCAGCCGCACGAGATCAGCGCGCCGGCCCGGGCCATGCTGCTGGACCCGCGGCTGCGCACGGTGCTGGAGTCCCTGCTCGGGGAGGAGGTGCTCGCCGCGCAGAGCATGTTCTACTTCAAACCGCCGGGCGCGCGGGGGCAGGCGCTGCACCAGGACAACTTCTATCTGCGGGTGGAGCCGGGCACCTGTGTGGCGGCCTGGGTGGCGTGCGATGTCATCGACCGGGAGAACGGCGGCCTGGAGGTGGTGCCGGGCACCCACCGGATGGACCTGTTCTGCCCGGAGACGGCGGACGAGGAGCTGTCCTTCGCCCGGGAGTACGTGCCGCCGCCGCCCGGTCTGGCCCCGGTCCCGGTCGACATGGCCCCGGGCGACGTGCTGTTCTTCAACGGCAGCCTGGTGCACGGCTCCCGTCCGAACCGCTCGGCGGACCGGTTCCGGCGCTCCTTCATCGGCCACTACGTGGGCCGCTCCACCGAGCGGATCGGCGGCTACTACCGCACCCTCACCATGGACGGCCGACGGGTCCCGCTCCCGGAGAGCGGGGGCGCGGGCCCGTGCGGCACGGAGTTCACCCCGGGCGGACCGCACTAGGGGGATGGCTGGGCGGCGGTTCAGTGGCCGGAGACCGGGTGCGGGGTGTAGGGCCGCTCCAGTTCCTCGGTCTCCTCGTCCGTGAGGGTGAGTTCGACGGCGGCGACCGCGTCCTCCAGATGGCCGGGCTTCGACGCGCCGACGATCGGGGCGGTGACCGTGTCCTGCTGGAGCAGCCAGGCCAGGGCGACCCGGGCGCGGGGGACGCCCCGCTCGGCGGCGATCCGGGTGACCGCCTCCACGACGGCCCGGTCGCCCTCCTGGTAGAGGGTGCTGCCGAACCGGTCGGTGGCACTGCGTCCGGTGGCCGTGCCCCAGTCGCGGGTGAGGCGTCCCCGGGCGAGCGGGCTCCAGGGCAGGACGCCGACCCCCTGGTCCGCGCAGAGCGGCAGCATCTCGCGCTCCTCCTCGCGGTAGATCAGGTTGTAGTGGTTCTGCATGGACACGAACCGGGTCCAGCCGTGGGCCGCGGCGGTGTACTGCGCCTTCGAGAACTGCCACGCGTCCATCGAACTCGCCCCGAGGTAGCGCACCTTGCCCGCCCGCACCAGATCGTGCAGCGCCTCCATCGTCTCCTCGATGGGGGTGTGGGGGTCCCAGCGGTGGATCTGGTAGAGGTCGACGTGGTCGGTGCCGAGGCGGGTCAGGCTGTGGTCGATCTCCGTCATGATCGCCTTGCGGGAGAGTCCGCCGCCGTTCGGACCGGGGCGCATCCGCCCGTGGACCTTGGTGGCGAGCACGATCTCGTCCCGGTCGGCGAAGTCCCGCAGCGCCCGGCCGACGATCTCCTCGCTGGTGCCGTCGGAGTAGACGTTCGCGGTGTCGAAGAAATTGATCCCGGCATCGAGGGCCTGCTTGATCAGCGGGCGGGCGGCGTCCTCGTCGAGGGTCCACTCATGGGTGCCCCGGTCGGGGACGCCGTAGGTCATACAGCCCAGGCAGATCCGGGACACGTCCATACCGGTCGAACCGAGCTTCACGTACTCCATCGTTGCTGCTCCCGTCGTCGGGTGGGGCGACCGCCAGGCAGCCTACGACCTCGCGTCCGCGCCCCGCCGTGCGCACGGATCAGCGCTCCACGAGATCCAGGGCCCGTTCCCAGCCGAAGCGCGGGCGGTGGCCGTGCTCGTCCGGGTCGCCGGAGTAGGGGTCGCCGAAGCGGACGCCCATCGCGCGCAGCCGGATCAGACTGTCCTGGTAGGCCGGGTGGGCGGCCAGCGCGTCCGCGACACAGGGCAGCGCGGCGACCGGGACGCCGAGGCCGTACGTCTCGCAGAGGGTGGCCACGGCCAGGGTGTCGGCGAGGCCCGCCGCCCATTTGTTGACGGTGTTGAAGGTGGCGGGCGCGACCACCACCGCGTCCGGCGGCGGGAACGGGCGGGGGTCGGCGGGGCCGCGCCAGGCCGAACGGATCGGGCGCCCGCTGCGGGCCTCGATGTCGGCGACGTCGAAGAAGCCGCCGCCCGCGGCGACCGGGGTGGCGATGACCCCGGTCTCCCAGCCCCGCCGCCGGGCCCCGTCGATCAGCTCACCGACCTCGGCGGCGATCCCGGCGGCACAGACGACGACGTAGAGGAAGGGTCCGGCGTCCCCGGGGTTCTGCTGGCTCATCCGGGAACCCTACTGGCAGGGCCCGCTGCCAGGGCCGTCAGGCGCTGCTCCGCCTCGGTGAGGGAGCGGGCGGCCAGGTGTTCCAGGCCGGCCAGGTGGGGGATGAGGTCGGCGCGGGTGAGGTCGGCGGTCACCAGATGGAGATCGGTCACGCCGAGGTTGCCGAAGTAGGTGCGCAGGTAAGGGGCCTGGAAGTCGTGGTGCTCGCGCGGGGTGCCGGGGCCGTAGCCGCCGCCGCGGGCCAGCACCGCCACCACCCGGGTCCCGGCGAGCAGGCTCTCGCCGGAGTCCGGGTCGGTGAAGGCGCCGGGGAAGGTGACCCGGTCGATCCACGCCTTCAGGGAGGCGGGCACCGAGAGGTTGTACATGGGGACACCGAGCAGCAGGGTCCGCGCGGTGCGGAGTTCGTCGATCAGCGGGCGGGTCAGCGCCCACTCGCGTTCCTCGTCCGGGCCGCTGAGCAGGGCGGGCACCGTGTCGGGCGGGACCATGCCCGCGCGCTCCACCCGGCGGCCGAGCGCGGTGTAGGCGGCGGTCAGCGGCGGCACCGGATCGGCGGCCAGGTCGCGGTGGCGGACCGGGCCCCGGTGCCGGGCCCGCCAGACGGTCAGGAACCGCCCGGTCAGCCGTCGGCTCACCGAGTCGGCGGGCGTGTCGGCGCTGGAGTCGATGTGGAGCAGAGTCATCCGTGGTCACCTCGATGGTCGTGGGCTCGTCAGAGAGGTGACGGGGCACGACAGGGAAAGGTGACCGATGCACGGCGACGGTGGCGGGGGCGAGGAGCTGGCCCTGCGGTTCGAGGAGCAGCGCGGGCGGCTGCGGGCGGTCGCGTACCGGATGCTGGGCTCGCCGGAGGAGGCGGAGGACGCCGTCCAGGAGACCTGGCTGCGGCTCGGCCGCTCCGGCGCCGAGGGGATCGGCAATCTGGCGGGCTGGCTGACGACCGTGGTGTCCCGGGTGTGCCTGGACATGCTGCGGGCCCGCGCGTCCCGCCGGGAGGAGCCGTACGGGCCGTGGGCGCCGGAGCCGGGCGGTCCCGGTGAGGGGAATGTGCCCGAGGAGCGGGCGGTGCTGGCGGAGTCGGTGGGGCTGGCGCTGCTGGTGGTGCTGGGGCGGCTGACCCCGGCGGAGCGGGTGGCGTTCGTGCTGCACGATCTGTTCGCGCTGCCGTTCGAGGAGGTGGCGCCGATCGTGGACCGCTCACTGCCGGCCGCGAAGAAGCTCGCCAGCCGGGCCCGGCACAAGGTGCGGGGCACCTCCGCGCTGCCCGGGGAGACGCTCGAAGGGCACCGGCGGGTGGTCGAGGCGTTCCTCGCGGCGGCGCGGGGCGGTGACACGGCGGCGCTGCTCGCCGTGCTCGCCCCCGATGTGGTCCGGCACGCCGACCCGGCCGTGCTGCCACCGGGGATGCCGGTGGAGCTGCGGGGCGCCCGCGCGGTGGCGGAGGGCACGGTACTGCTGCGGGAGCGGGCCCGGTCGGGTGCGGTGGCCCTGGTGGACGGCGCGGTCGGCATCGTGGTCGCCCCGGGCGGACGGCTGCTGTGCGTGCTCCGGGTGACGGTGGCCGGGGAGCGGGTCGCCGGGTACGAGGTGGTCGCGGACCGGGGGCGGCTGCGGGGGGTGGAGGTGGGGGTGTTGGGGGTGTGAGGGGGGGGTGGGGAGGCGGGGGGGTGATTGGGGCGGGGGTGTGAGTGGGGGGCGGGTTCGGTGGGGGCGGGGGTGTGAGTGGGGGGCGGGGGTGCGTTGCTTGTCGGGTTGGGCGGCGGTGGGGGGGGCGTGGCCCGGCGCCCCAAGGCCGCGCCGCTCGGCCTCCGGGCGCCGGGTGGGCTCGCTGTCGGCGGGTGCGCGGCCGGGGGGGCGGCACGGCCGGGGGGCGGCACGGTCCGGGGACGGCACGGTCCGGGGGGCAGCGCGGCCGGAGGGGCAACCAGGCCGGGGAGGCGGCACGGTCAGGGGGGCAGCGCAGCCGAGTGACAGCGCGGCCGGGGTGTCGTTGCGGGCCCGGGTCGGAGGGGTCGGCGTCGGCGGGGCGGGCGGGGGCGCCGTCGTGTCCGCTCCGGTGGGGGCGGGGCGGCGCACGGGGGTGGGAATCAGGCGACGGCCGCCGGGGTGAACGCCTGGGACACGGCGAGGCTGTCCTCGTAGACGTGGTGGCGGACGACGAGGCCGTCGGTGACGGTGAGGTGGAGGGCGAAACGGGCCCGGTAGGCGCGGCCGGTGGCCGCGGCGGTCTGGCGGATCTCACCGAGGACCACCGCGTCGGCGCCGTCCACCAGGACGCGTTCGACCCGGGTGTCCACCTCCTCGGGGCGGTGGTACGCGCCCAGGTCCCGGTAGTGGGCGGCGGCGTCGGCGCGGGTGCGGCGGGGGCGGATCCACGGGGTGGCGGCGCGGCCGTGCTCCTCCTCGGGCCAGCTCAGCTTCCAGTCGGTGTCGTCGGCGTACAGCTCGGCGACGCGCTCCGGGTCGCCCGCGGCGATCCGGCGCAGCAGTTCCTCCACCACGGTGCGTGTGGTCGTGTCGTCGGCGCTGGTCATGGCCTCTCCCCTGTCGTCGTGCGATGTTGTTCGCGGTGATCACCACTGTGCCGGACGGGCCCGCGGGTACGCGATGACCTCCGGGGTAAGGGCGCGCGGCGGGCCGGGCCCGGTGGAGGAAACGGGCGCGGTGCGGCGTTGCAGCCGACAGGTGCGCTGTCCGCGAGCCGCGTGACAGCGGGACGCGAAGGGACGGGCAGTCATGCCTCTGGAAGGTGAGTACGAGCCGAGCCCGAACAAGTGGGTCGAGGACCAGGTCCAGCTCTACGAGCGGACCGGCGGGGCCGAGGGCAATCATCAGCCCGGCGGTGACCGGCCCGTGGTGATCCTCACCAGTGTGGGCGCGCGGAGCGGCAAGATCCGCAAGACGCCGGTGATGCGCGTGGAGCACGACGGTACCTACGCGGTGGTCGCCTCCCTGGGCGGTGCCCCGAAGAACCCGGTCTGGTACTACAACCTGAAGTCCGAGCCCCGGGTGGAGCTCCAGGACGGGCCGTTGCGGCGGGACATGGTCGCCCGCGAGCTGTCCGGGCCGGAGCGCGAGCGCTGGTGGGCGCGGGCGGTGGAGGCGTATCCGCCGTACGCGGAGTACCAGACGAAGACGGACCGGGTGATCCCGGTGTTCGTGGTGGAGGCGGCGGGCGGGTGAGCCGGGCGCCCGCGCCGGAGCGGAACCGAACTCTCCGCGCCGGGCGTGCATAAATCTGCTTCACGCCGGGCACTCGACAGTCAGGCCCCGCCGCGTTCCCCCGTCGCGGCGGGGCCTCTCGCGGAGGTCCGGCCGATCGGGCCCGCCTCCGCCTCGCCCCTCTCGCCCCGTCGGCGCCCGGCGCCGAGGCACCCGGGGCAGCCGTCGACCCGTGGGACGGTTACGCTCCGCTGGGACCACAAAGTACACAACTACGGTCGGTCTCCGCCCCGCGAGCACAGAACTCGCTCTCAATTCGGCGACATATGTCAATCGAACATGCTGGAATTCCTCCTAACGAGGGTAACTTGCAGGGCAGCGAACGGTGTTGGACCGTGTCCCGCGGGTTCAGCAGGTAGGAGGCGATGTCGTGCAGCAGGACCCCGCGCCGCTCACCCGGCAGTTGCGCGTCCACCGGGTGCGCGGCTACACCGTCGTGGAGTTCCGCGGCGAGATCGACATCGCCGCCGCGGCGGCGATCGCCCCGTACCTCGACGCCGTGACCGCCCGTCCCGGGTCGTTGATCGTGCTCGACCTCACCCACATCGAGTTCTTCGACTGTTCGGGGCTGCGCCTGCTGTACCGGGCCCGCACCCGGGTCCTGGACCGGGACGGGCGGCTCCAGTTGGTCTGCGCCCATCCGCTGACCCTGCGGGTGCTGCGGGTGACCGGGCTCTCCCGGCTGCTGCCGCCGCTCGCCACCCTGGAGGAGGCGACGGCCCGGCCGGGGGCCGCCTCGGGCTCGCTCTGACCGTTCCCGGGCGTCCGCGGCGATAGGTGCTCCGTCAACCCATCGGTATGGCCCCGGACTTGGCTGGGCATCCGGAAGGGAGGAAGGAGGGCCGTCGACATGTCGACTCACCTCAGGCGCCTCCCGGGCCGGATGCCCGGCTGGGCCAAGCTCGCGGCCGTCGTGGTCCTGGTGCTCGCCGTGCTCTTCGCCGGTCTCCGGCTGAGCGTGGTCCCCGGGCTCAGGGATCTCTTCGGCAGCGACACCCGGGACCGCTCCGGTCCCGCCCTGCTCCAGTCCATCCAGGACATGAGCCGCTACGAAGCCGCCTCGGGCAACTTCCAGGTCGTGGTCGATCTGGAGAAGGACGCCCGGCTGCTGCCGGACGCGATCCGCGGCACCCGCACGCTGTATGTCGGCGCGGGCACCGTCGACGCCCATGTCGACCTCGGCAAGGTGGGCGAGGGCGATGTCACGGTGAACGAGGACCGCACCTCCGCCACGCTGAAGCTGCCGCACGCCGCGCTCGGCACCCCCGCCCTCGACCCCGACCGCTCCTACGCGGTCTCCAAGCAGCGCGGGCTCCTCGACCGTCTCGGCGACCTCTTCTCCGGCAACCCCAACAGCGAGCAGGCGGTGCAGAAACTCGCCGTCCAGCACATCGGCGACGCGGCGAAGGAGAGCGGGCTCACCGCCCGCGCCGAGACCAACACCACCGGGATGCTGGAGGGACTCCTGCGCTCCCTCGGCTTCAAGGACGTCAAGGTGACGTACGGGTGAGCCCCACCTGAGACACCCGCGCATCCCCTCTCCCCTCTCCTCTCTCCTCCCTCCCCTACCCCTTCCCTTCCCCGCGAACCGCCCGTCCCCGACAGGAGGAGCCCTGCCATGGCCCGTGCAGCCGCACGTCCCCGCCCGGCCCGCCACTACCTCCGGCTGCTCCTCCGCCTCCTCGCCATGGCCTGCGCGTTCGCGCTGATGGTGGCGTTCGCGGCGGTGCTCGCCCGGCTCACCCTCCAGCCCTCCCCCGCCTCCGAGGCGCTGATCCACACCAATCTGCGCCCCGGCCGCTCCCTGACGGCCTATCTGGACCAGCCCGAACTGCGGGACGCGGCGAAGCAGATCGGTGGAAATCTGCTGCTCGGCGTGCCGTTCGGGGTGCTGGTGCCGGTGGTCGCCCCGAAGGCGCGGGGTGTGCTGCGGATCCTGCTGCTGACCGCGTTCGTGATGCTGTGCGTGGAGCTGGTCCAGGGCGCGATGGTGACCGGGCGGGCCTTCGACATCGACGACGTGATCCTCAACAGCACGGGCGCGCTGGTCGGCTATCTGCTGCTCGGCCGGCGGCTGGGCCGGGCCGTTCACTCCCGGGAACCGGCGCGGTGAGATGCGAATAATGGTCCGTACCAGAGTATTGACGGACCCTTATCTCATTACTTAAATCAAGGGCGACCTCTCTTTCCCCCACCTCGGTGGACAGCCCGCCCCATCGGGCCGCCCACGGAAGGGAGAGCCGTGGCCCCTCCACGACTGCTCCGCAGATGTCTGCTCGCCGCCCTGTCGGCCGTGCTGGTCGGCTCGGCGGCGGTCGCCACCCCCGCACAGGCCGGGACGGACGGCACCGACGACACCACCACCGCCGCCGCTGAGGGCCCGATCGGCGCTCAGGCCGTGGTCTTCTCCGACTACTTCGACGGCCCGGCGGGTTCCGCCGTGAACGGCGCGAAGTGGCAGATCGAGACCGGCGACAACGTCAACAACCACGAGCGGCAGTACTACACCGCCGGCAACGCCAACGCGGCCCTCAACGGCCAGGGCCAATTGGTGATCACCGCCCGCCGGGAGAACCCGAACAACTACCAGTGCTGGTACGGCCGGTGCGAGTACACCTCGGCCCGGCTCAACACGGCCGGGAAGTTCACCGCGCAGTACGGGCATGTCGAGGCCCGGATCAAGGTGCCGCGCGGTCAGGGCATGTGGCCGGCGTTCTGGATGCTCGGCAACGATCTCGGCCAGGTCGGCTGGCCCAACTCGGGCGAGATCGACGTGATGGAGAACGTCGGCTTCGAGCCGTCGACCGTGCACGGCACCCTCCACGGTCCCGGCTACTCCGGCTCGGGCGGGATCGGCGCGGCCTACTCGCTGCCGGGCGGGCAGGCGTTCGCGGACGCCTTCCACACCTTCGCGGTGGACTGGTCGCCCAACGCCATCACCTGGTCCGTGGACGGGAATGTCTACCAGACCCGCACCCCGGCCGACCTCGGCGGCCGTCAGTGGGTGTTCAACAAGCCGTTCTTCCTGATCCTGAACTTCGCGGTGGGCGGCTACTGGCCGGGCGACCCGAACAGTTCCTCGGTGTTCCCGCAGCAGATGGTCGTCGACCATGTCACGGTCACGACCAGTGACAGCGGCGGTGGCGGCTCGGCGATCCGGGGCCTGGCCGGGAAGTGCGCCGATGTGGCGGGCGCCAGTTCCGCGAACGGCACCGCCGTGCAGCTCTACGACTGCAACGGGTCCGGGGCGCAGCAGTGGACGGTCGGCTCGGACGGGACCGTCCGGGCGCTCGGCAAGTGCCTGGACGCCACCGGGGGCGGGACCGCCGACGGCACCCGGCTCCAGTTGTGGGACTGCAACGGGTCGGGCGCCCAGAGATGGACGGTCAGCGCGGCGCAGGACATCGTGAACGTCCAGGCGAACAAGTGCATGGACGTGACCGGTGCCAACTCCGCCAACGGGACCCGGCTCCAGCTCTGGACGTGCAACGGCTCCTCCGCCCAGAAGTGGACCGTCGGCTGAGCGGAGGGAGGGCCGGGCGGCCGGTCAGCGCGGGATCCAGGTGAACTTGTCACCGCCGACCCAGCAGACCACGTCCGGGTCGTCCAGGTCATGGACGGTGATACCCCACTCGGCGGCCACTTCGAGTACGTCGATGACGGTCCTCGCCGCGCCGACCACCTCGCCGTCGATCTCCACGATGCGGAACGGCGGGGTGCCGGGCTGGACGCCGAGCACCATGATCCGCGGGCGGAAGATACGCGGACTCGCTACTTCGGTCATGCCTAGAGCGTAGAGCGCATTTGTCTGATTTGTACTACATGATCGGTCGGTGATCCATGGGTGATCCATGGGTGATCCGCTGGTGATCCGCTGAAGAGCGGCCCGGCGGGTCCCCGGTCCCGGGTGCGGGCCGGGCGGGGGTGCGGAACCCTGGGGGCAGGAGGTGGCGATGGATCCCGTGGAGGCCCTGGAACGGATCGCCTTCCTGCTGGAACGGTCCCTGGCGCCGTCCTACCGGGTGCGCGCCTTCCGCACCGCCGCCCGGGTGCTGACCGGCCTCGGCCCGGACGAGGTGCGGCGGCGGGCGGCGGCCGGGACACTGGAGGGACTCAAGGGCGTCGGCCCCAAGACCGGCCAGGTGGTGACCGAGGCCCTCGCCGGACGCGTACCCGCCTATCTGGCGGGACTGGAGGACGAGGCGGCGGCCCGGCCGGAGCCCGAGCGGGGGCGGGAGCTGCGGGCGCTGCTGCGCGGCGACTGCCATCTGCACTCCGACTGGTCCGACGGCGGCAGCACCGTCGAGGAGATGGGCCGTACGGCCGCCGCGCTCGGCCATGAGTGGGCCGCGCTCACCGACCACTCCCCCCGGCTGACCGTGGCGCGCGGGCTGAGCCCCGCCAGGCTGCGCGAGCAGCTCGATGTGATCGCCGCCCTCAACACGGCCTGGGCCCGCTTCCAACTGCTCACCGGCATCGAGTGCGACATCAACGAGGACGGCTCGCTGGACCAGGAGCCCGAGCTGCTGGAGCGGCTCGACGTGGTCGTGGTGTCGGTCCACTCCAAGTCGCGGATGGACGCCCGCGCGATGACCCGGCGGATGGTGGCCGCCGTCCGCGATCCGCGCTCCGACATCCTCGGCCACTGCACCGGGCGGCTGCTGATCGGGCGGGACGGCGGGCGGCCCCGGCCCGAGTCCCGGTTCGACGCGGACGAGGTGTTCGCCGCGTGCGCCGAGACCGGGACCGCCCTGGAGATCAACAGCAGGCCCGAGCGGCTCGACCCGCCCCGGCGGCTGCTGCGCCGGGCGGTGGACGCGGGGGTGCTGTTCTCGGTCGACACCGACGCGCACGCGCCCGGCCAGCTCGACTGGCAGATCCTGGGGTGCGCGCGGGCCGAGGAGTGCGGGGTGCCCGCCGAACGGGTGGTCACCACCTGGTCGCGGGAGGAGCTGCTGGCCTGGACGAAGGAGGGGCGGGTACCGGCCGGGGTGCGGTGACACGGCTCACGGAAGGGCGGGAACAACGGGGGATGGTTCTCCGTTGAACAGACCGTGGGTGCGAAGGGAACAGTGTCCCCGGGCCTCACCTTTCGCCCACAGGGACGATCGTTCGGCTGAAGCCCTGTGGAGCCCTTCGCCAGGAGGCGACCGCCCTTCGCACCCCGCCCCCGAGCTGCCCCGACCGTGGTTCCCCCGTCGCGGTCGGGGCTTTCCCCTGCCCGCGACCGGGCCGCTCGCACTTGACTTCGAGAGCGCTCCAATTCGTAGCGTTCCGAGCATGACCACCACTGCGCAGCACAGGATCGGATCCGGGTTCGGCGCCCGTACCACCGCCGACGAGGTGCTCGAGGGCATCGATCTCACCGGACGGCTCGCCGTCGTCACCGGCGGCTACTCGGGGCTCGGTCTGGAGACCACCCGCTCGCTGGCCCGCGCCGGTGCCCGGGTCGTCGTCCCGGCCCGCCGCCCGGAGGCCGCCCGCGAGGCGCTGGCGGGTCTGGACGGGGTCGAGGTGGACTCCCTGGACCTCGGGGACCTGGAGAGCGTGCGCGGCTTCGCCGACCGGTTCCTGGCCTCCGGACGCACCATCGACCTCATGATCGGCAACGCCGGGATCATGGCCTGCCCGGAGACCCGGGTGGGCCCCGGCTGGGAGGCCCAGTTCGCCACCAACCACCTCGGGCACTTCGCCCTGGTCAACCGGCTGTGGCCGGCCATCGCGCCGGGCGGGGCGCGGGTGGTGTCGGTGTCCTCGGCGGGCCACCACAACTCCCCGGTCCGCTGGGACGACATCGACTTCCGCGACGGCTACGACAAGTGGCTCGCCTACGGGCAGGCCAAGACCGCCAACGTGCTGTTCGCGGTGGAGCTGGACCGGCTCGGGCAGGACGCCGGGGTACGGGCCTTCGCCCTGCACCCGGGGGGCATCCTGACCCCGCTCCAGCGCCATCTGAGCACCGAGGAGATGGTCGGGCGCGGCTGGATCGACGAGCACGGGGAGCCGGTCGACCCGGACGCCTTCAAGACCCCGCAGCAGGGCGCCGCCACCCAGGTCTGGGCGGCGACCTCGCCGCGACTGGACGGGCTGGGCGGGGTGTACCTGGAGGACTGCGACATCGCCGAGCCCGCCGCCGACGGCGCCCGCTCCGGCGTGATGCCCTACGCGACGGACCCGGAGCAGGCGTCCCGCCTGTGGACCCTGTCGGCGGAGCGGACGGGGGTGGACGCGTTCGGGGGGCGGGGCTGACGGGGGTCCCCGGGGGGCGGCGGGCACGCGGGAGCGCGTGCGGCTGGCAGGAGCGGGGGCGTGGGCGGGGCGCTCGGCGGGATGTGATCGGCCTCCCCGACGGCCGGAGGCGAGGGGCGGGGACGGCTCCCATTCCGGCCGGGAGGTGAACGGTGTGGGTGCGGTCGGCGGAGGGCAAGTGCCGTCTGCTGCGAGGTCATTGACGTCGTCGAATCGGGCCTGCGATGGTCTGGACCTGAATTGGCCGAGCGCGTCCAGCGTCTCGTTCGCAGTCAGGAGTCGACGTGCGCAACCCGCTGTCCCCCACCAGAGGTTCCGGCACCGCCGCCCCCACCCGCGTCCGGCGCCGTTCCGCGGTCGCCGCCGCCCTCGGCGCGATGGCCCTGGTCGTCGCCCTCCCCGCCCAGGCGCAGGCCGGTGTGCTCACCGCGCTGCCGCAGAACGCGCCGGGCCTGGACCAGACCTTCTCCCCCGCCTACGACTACGACGGCGACGGCTGCTATGCCACCGCCGCGATCGGCGCCGACGGCACGATCAACCCCGGGCTGCCGCTGGGCGGCGATGTCAACGGCAAGTGCCGCGACTACGCGCAGCTCGCGGGCGCCAACACCTACTCGCGGGCCAAGTGCAACAACGGCTGGTGCGCGGTGATGTACGCGAGCTACTTCGAGAAGGACCAGGCGACCCTGGGCCCGGCCGCGATCGGGCACACCCACGACTGGGAGCATGTCGTGGTGTGGGTCCAGAACAACGAGGTCGCGTATGTGTCGGTGTCCCAGCACTCCTCGTACCAGGTGGCCGCCCGGTCGGCGATCCGGTTCGACGGGACCCATCCGAAGATCGTGTACCACAAGGACGGGGCGTCGACCCACTGCTTCCGGTTCGCCAACGGCAATGACGAGCCGGCCGAGAACCACACCGGCAACTGGTTCTACCCGCGTCTGGTGGGCTGGGACGGCTACCCGGCGGGCTACCGCGACAAGCTGACGGCGGCGAACTTCGGCTCCGCCTCCCTGAAGATCAAGAACGGCGACTTCGAGTGGCACCTGAACTACTCGAAGCCCTCGGGGATCGCCTTCGACGCCTACGCCTGACCCGGCTCTGGGACGGGGCGGACGGGTGCCCGGACCGGTCAGGTACGGTCCGGGCACCCTCGGGGGCGGGCCTGCACCACTACGGGTTGAAGCGGCCCGCCCAGTACGCCGTGCGGTCGAGGTAGGCGGTCTCGGCGGCGGTGCCGGTCTGTCCGTAGGCGCCGTTGTAGGTCTGGTAGCCGAAGCCGGTGGGCGGGGTGGAGTCGGCGGGCTCGATGGAGCTGCCCTCGTGCCATTCGTTGAACGAGGTCACCGACACCCAGGTGGGATTGCCTCCGATGGCCGGGTCCAGGGCGTTGTTCCACTGCCGGTCGTAGGCGGCGCCGCCCGCGCGGGCCACGGTCGGGGTGGAGTTGCCCGGGACGGCCCGGTCGTCGATGTAGCCCGGGGCGACGGACGGGGACCAGATCAGCCCGTTGGCGCGGGCGTGGTCACCGGCCTGCTTCCAGCCGGGGGCGGTGGCACCGGCGATGCCGTCGTAGGTGTACATGCCGGAGAAGTGCGCGACCTTGGTGGTGTCGGTGGTCTGGGCGAGGACGATGCTGGAGCCGGTGACCTGGTCCAGCGCCGTCCAGTCGGGGACGTCCAGGCTCTGGAAGACGTAGTAGGCGCCCTTGTCGCCGTGGTCGGCGGAGCGGTAGAAGGCCGGGTGGCCGCCGTAGGTGCTGTTGATGTACTGGATGTCGGCGACCGTGGAGGCGGCGGAGCGGCCCCCGTACGGTTCCAGGTGCCAGGCGATCTTGATGCCCTTCTTCTGGGCGGCGTCCAGGACTCCGCGGGCGAGCCGGTCCTCGTAGCTGTCCCGGCCCCACCAGCTATAGACGAGCACTCCGGCGCCCGAGCGGGCGACCCACTCCATGTGCTGGGCGACGGCTCCGGCGAAGTCGCCGGAGTCATAGGCGCCGAGGGTGGGGTAGAGGTCGGCGCCGACATCGTTCGGCGGGGTGCGGCTGCCCTGCTGCCAGTGGCGCCAACTGCCGTTGACGGCGGGGCTGCCGTACCAGGGGTAGTAGAAGAGGTGGACGTCGTCGGAGAGGGCCTGGGCGGTCTGGGTGGCGAGGCTGAAGGTGTCGATGTCGAAGAGGGCGCCGGAGCCGCCGGTGAAGCGCAGGAAGAGCGGGCCGGTGGCGGTGCCGGTGAGGGTGGTGGAGACGGTGGTGAAGGTCTCCCAGCCGCCGGTCACCGGGACCGCGACCGAGCCCAGCAGGGTGCCGGTGGCGGAGCCGGAGCGGACCTCGATCCGGCCGCCCGCGCCCGCCGAGGACACCTTCGCGGTGAAGGTGCGGGCGCCGGAGGTGGAGACGGAGGCGTAGCCCGCCCAGTCGCCGTTGTCGATGTAGCCGAGGGTCTGACCGCCGCTGGCCGGGGTGTGCGCGGCGGCCTGGACGCCGGACTGGGAGGTGAAGGACTCGGCCTCGATCTGGCCGGTGCCGGCCGGGGGCGCGCAGTTGGCGCCGACCTGTCCGGCGGCGTAGCGGACCCCGCCGAGCAGCAGGGTGCGGAAGTTGGGGTCGGCGTAGGACTCGATGGTGTGGCCGAGGCCGGTGTAGAAGGAGCGGCCCTGGCCCTGGCCGTGGCACCAGGTGATGGGGTGGTCGGAGCCCATGGAGCCGCCGCTGTAGGTGGACTCGTCGAGGGTCTGGAGGACATGGACGCTGGGGCGGGGGTTGGCGCGGTAGTTGTACCACTCGTCGGTGCGGGTCCAGGTGGTGCCCAGGTGCTGGGTGGCCGGGTGGGTGCGGTCCTCGGTGCGCACGGTGGCCGACTGGATCGCGGGGTGGCTCTGGAACCAGGCGCCGACGAGCTGTCCGTAGTAGGGCCAGTCGTACTCGGTGTCGGCGGCGGCGTGCACGCCGAGGTAGCCGCCGCCGGAGTCGATGTAGCTCTGGAAGGCGGTCTGCTGGGTGGCGTTGAGGACATCGCCGGTGGTGTTGAGGAACACCACGGCCTCGTACTGGCCCAGGTTGGCGGTGGTGAAGGCGGTGGCGTCCTCGGTGGTGGTGACGGTGAAGTCGTTCTGGGTGCCGAGGGTGCGCAGGGTGTCGAGGCCGGTGGGGATGGCGTCGTGGCGGAATCCCGCGGTCTTGGAGAAGACCAGGACGTCGAAGGCGGCGGCGTGGGCCGTGCCCGCCGGGACGATCAGGGAGCCCATGAGGGCCAGGGCCGCGGCCGAGGTGAGGCGGCGCAGGGCGCGGGTCAGTCGGGTCGGTCGGGTCATGTCGTCACCCCTTCCGTGCCGTGGAGGTGAGGGCGGTGGTGCCCAGGGTGAAGGTGTCGATGTCGAAGAGGGATCCGGCGCCGCCGGTGAAGGTGAGGAACAGCGGGCCGGTGCCGGTGCCGGTGAGGGTGGTGGTGACGGTGGTGAAGGTCTCCCAGCCGCCGGTCACCGGGACGGTCACCGAGCCGAGGACGGGGCCGGTCTGGGAGCCGGAGCGGACGGTGATGGTGCCGCCCGCGCCCGCCGAGGACACCTTCGCGGTGAAGGTGCGGGCGCCGGAGGTGGAGACGGAGGCGTAGCCCGCCCAGTCGCCGTTGTCGATGTAACCGAGGGTCTGACCGCCGCTGGCCGGGGTGTGCGCGGCGGCCTGGACGCCGGACTGGGAGGAGAACGACTCGGCCTCCCAGGGGGTCGTGGTGCCGCCGCCGCTCGCCAGGGTGAAGGCGTCGAGGTCGAAGAGGTTGCCCTGTCCGGTCACCCCGCGGAACACGAGGTAGAGGTCGGTGGTGCCGGCCGGTGCTCCGGAGAGGGTGGCGGTGACGTCGGTGAAGGTCTCCCAGCCGCCGGTCACCGGCACGGTCGCGGTGCCGAGCAGGGTGCCGGTGGCGGAACCGGCGCGGACCTCGATCCGGCCGCCCACGCCGCCGGAGGAGACCCGGGCGGTGAACCGGGTGGCACCCGCGAGGGCGTACGGCTTGAAGGAGACCCAGTCGCCGTCGTCGGTGAAGCCGACCGTCTTGCCGCCCTCGGCGGGGGCGTGGTCGGCGGTCTGGATGCCGGACTGGGCGCCGAAGTGCTCGCCCTGCCGGTGCCGTGGCTGGAGGGTGCGCAGGGAGTGGCCGGTCAGCCCGGCGCTGTCGGTGTACTCGGCGTCGAAGACCCCGTACAGGTTGGCGGCGCTGTCGTGCTCGCCGTCGGCGGGGACGGTGATGGTGCCCTCGCACCCGGTGGAGGAGGTGATGGCGTGGGTGTGGGCGTCATGGCCGAGGAGATAGGTGACCTTGACCTTGGAGCAGTCGATGGTGCCGTCCTCGGGGTCGGAGACCTGCACCTTGAAGGGCACGGTGTCGCCGAACGAGAAGAGCTGGCCGTCCAGGGGCTGTTGCAGGGTGACCGTCGGCGCGGTGTTGCCCGCGGTGACGACGAGACTGGCGGTGCCGGTGAGTCCCTGGGGGTCGCGGACGGTGAGGGTGGGGCGGTAGGTGCCCGCGGTGGTGTAGGTGTGACTGGGGCTGGCCGCGGTGGAGGTGGTGCCGTCGCCGAAGTTCCAGGAGTAGGTCAGCGCCCCGCCCTCGGGGTCGGAGCTGCCCGCGCTGGAGAACTGGACGGCGAGCGGGAGGGCGCCGGAGGTGCGGTTGGCGGACGCCTGGGCGACCGGGTTGCGGTTGGCGCCGCCGATGTACTCGATGCGGTACAGGGCGGAGTTGTTGCTGCCGGTGCCGTAGTCCAGGACGTAGAGGGCGCCGTCGGGGCCGAAGTCGGTGTCCATGACCTGGGTGCCGTTCCAGGGCATGTCCTCGATGACGCCGTAGGTGCCGTCGGCCTTGACCTCGATGGCCTTGATCCACTGGCGGCCGTACTCGGCGGCGAAGAAGCGGCCGTCGAGGGACTGGGGGAACTTGACCGTGGAGGTGGAGTTCGGGTCGTAGCGGTAGACCTCGCCGCCCATGGGGGACTCGGAGCCGCCGCCGAACTCGGGCGGGGAGCCGTCCAGTCCGTACTTGATCCAGCTCGGTTTCGCGGGCGGCAGGGTGGCCTGGCCGGTGTTGCGGAAGGAGTTGTTGGCGGGGCCGCCCGAGCAGTTGTACTTGGCGGCGGCGGGGCCGCTCGGGAAGGTGTACTCGTTGTAGGTCTCGGCGGTGGTGTTGGTGCCCGTGCAGTAGGGCCAGCCGTAGTTGCCGGGGGAGGTGATCCGGTTGAACTCGACCTGGCCGCCGGGTCCCCGGCCCGCGTCGGTGCCGCCCGCGTCGGGGCCGTAGTCGCCGAGGTAGACGGTGCCGGTGGCGCGGTCGACGGACATCCGGAACGGGTTGCGGAAGCCCATGGCGTAGATCTCGGGGCGGGTGTTCGCGGTGCCCGGGGCGAAGAGGTTCCCGGCGGGGACGGTGTAGCCGCCGGCCGCGGTGGGCTTGATCCGCAGCAGCTTGCCGCGCAGGTCGTTGGTGTTGCCGGAGGAGCGCTGGGCGTCGAACTGCGGGTTGCGGTTGGTGCGTTCGTCGATCGGCGCGTATCCGGCGGAGTCGAACGGGTTGGTGTCGTCGCCGGTGGTCAGATACAGGTTCCCGGCCGCGTCGAAGTCGATGTCGCCGCCGACGTGGCAGCACTGGCCCCGGTCGTTGGGGACCTCCAGGACGATCTTCTCGCTGGCCATGTCCAGGGTGCCGTCGGTCCTCAGGGTGAACCGGGACAGGTTGAGGTGGCCCTTCCAGGGCTCGAAGTCGGCGGCGGTGCCGGTGGTGGGGGCGTCACCGGCCGGGGTGGTGAGCTTCGGGGAGTAGTAGACGTATACGAAACGGTTGGTGGTGAAGGCGGGGTCGGCGGCGATCCCCTGGAGCCCTTCCTCGTCATGGGTGTAGACGTCGAGCTTCCCGGCCTGCTTGGTGTTGCCGGCCGCGTCGGTGAGGCGGATCGTGCCGTCGCGGGCGGTGTGCAGGACGGAGCGGTCGGGCAGCACGGCCAGCGACATGGGCTCGCCGGTCTCGGCGGCTCCGGTGGCGAGCTGGATCTGCTGGTAGTCGGCGGGCGGGAGGTCCGCCGCGGAGGCCGCGGTGGTGGGTGCCGTGGTGGCGGTGGTGGATGCTGTGGTGGCAGCGGTGGATGCCGTGGTGGCGGTGGTCGCCAGGGCGGCGGGTGCGGGGGCCGCGGTGACGGCTCCGGCCAGGACGAGCGCGAGCGCGGTGAGCGTTCTCAGCCCCGCGCGAGGGCGCCAATGCATGAAGGATCGGTCCTTCCTGACGGTGGGGGATGTCAGGCAAGGCGCGCGCCGGCCGCGCTTGCCGGGTGCCTTCCGGGTGTGTCGACTCCTTGCATGTCCATTAATTGCGTGACACACCCAAGGGAATTGCAGACTTCTGCTAACCCTTTGCATGCTGTTGGCCACCCGGCCATTTGTCAAGTGCCTGTCAAAACTGTGTTACAGGCACTACCGACCCCCTCAGTGCGGGGCGCGCTCCTCAAGGACCGTCTGCCACGCGGGCGTCGGCCCCTCCGGGGCTGGCTCCGGCCGCCGTCCGCCGCGCGCGAAGAAGTCGGCCAGCGGCAGGATCGCCGCCCCCACGGTGACCGCGTCGGGCCCGAGCCGCCCCAGTTCCACGGACACCTTCTGCGCGGGGTAGGTCAGCGCGTACGACAGGGCGTGACGGCGGACGGCGGGCAGGAAGCGGGTGCCGAGCTGGAGTCCGGCCCAGCCGCCGATCAGGATCCGCTCGGGCTGGAAGAGGTTGATCAGATCGGACAGCCCGGCACCCAGGTACTCGGCGGTCTCCTCCAGCACCCCGAGGGCGACCGGGTCGGGGTCGGTGCCGTCGGCGGGGTAGGCGGCGGCGAGCATCGCGGTGAGGGCGGTCTCCTCGTCGGTGCCCCTCGGGGGCCGCCCGCCCGCCTCGCGCCAGCGTTCCAGCAGCGACTCGGCGCCCGCGTACGCCTCCAGGCAGCCGAGCGCTCCGCAGCGGCAGCGGCGCCCGCGCACCCGGACCGTCAGATGCCCCCACTCGACGGCCCGCCCGTGCTCCACCTCCGGGGTGACCAGACAGGCCCCGACCCCGGAACCGAACAGCACCACCACGGCGTTGTGCGCGCCGCGCCCGCCGCCGAACCACATCTCGGCCTGGCCGAGGGTCTTGGCGCCGTTGTCGATGAAGAAGCGGACCGCGCCCGGCAGCGGGGAGCCCTCGTGGAGCAGTTCCTCCAGCGGGACCGCGTCCCAGCCGATGGTCTGGCCGTGCACCACCGCGCCGCGCCCGGCGGTGCGCTCGACGATGCCGGGCACGCCGATGCCCACGCCGAGCAGTTGCCCGGGGGCGACACCGGCGGACTCCAGCACCTCGGCGATGCCGTCGCGGACATGACCGACGATCACGTCCACGTCGTAGCGCTGGGGGGCGAGGGGGCGTTCGGTGCGGGCGAGTTCGGTGAGGGTGAGGTCGAACAGCTCGACCCGGACGCGGGTCTCGCCGACGTCGACGCCGATCATGTGGCCGCTGGCGGGGGCGACGCGGAGCAGGGTGCGGGGCCGGCCGCCGTCGGAGTCGACGCTGCCGGCCTCCTCGACGAGACCGTCCCCGACCAGGTCGGCGACCACATTGCTGATCGAGCCGGAGCTGAGGCCGGTGGCCGGGCCGAGTTCGAAACGGCTGAGCGGGCCGTCGAAGTAGAGCCGTTGCAGCACGGCTGTGCGGTTGGCCCGCCTCAGGTCCCGTACCGTCCGCCCGTTCCGCCCCGTCATGTGGCTCCTTCCGCCCCGTGTCCGACCTGCAACATACCTCTCGTGGTGTCCTGACCGCGACCTTTCCCGAACCCTTAATTCACGTACTGAGCTAAGCGGGGGGTGTTCTGCGGGCGGGGGCGAGGGCGGGCCGGTGGGGGGCTGGTCGCGCAGTTCCCCGCGCCCCTGGAAGAAGGGCGCTGCGGCCCACGGGGTCTTCAGGGGCGCTGGGGATACCCCCTCTGGCGGAGGAACTGCGCGACCGGCCCTCCACCCGGCCGCACCCGACCCCGCCCCGCCACCCCGTTCCCTCTCGCTTTAGCTCGGCTTTCGGTAGACCTTCCTAGCATTTGCTACCTGAAATCCGCTCCGCCCCCTCGACCCCCGCCTCCCTCCGATCCCCCCTCGAAAGGACTCCCATGCCCCAGGACTCCCTCCTGCCGGACGGCAGCAACCGTCGTACCTTCCTCGCCCGCACCCTGGGCACCGGCGGCACCCTCGTCGGTGCCACCGTCGTGGGCGGCGGGGCCGCACCCGTGGAGGCGGCGCCCGCCGCACCCGCGGAGACCACCCGGGTGACGCTGAACGTCAACGGCCGCACCCACGCCGTCGACTTGGACGTGCGGGCCAGTCTGCTGGAGGCGGTGCGGGACGGGCTCGGGCTGACCGGCAGCAAGAAGGGCTGCAACCAGGGCGCGTGCGGGGCGTGCACGGTGCTGGTCGACGGGGAGCGGCAGTTGTCCTGCATCACCCTGGCCGCCCGCTACGAGGGGCGCCGCGTCACCACCGTCGAAGGGCTGGCCCGGGGCGGGCAACTCCACCCGGTGCAGGCCGCGTTCGTGGAGCGGGACGGCTTCCAGTGCGGGTTCTGCACCTCGGGTCAGGTGGTGTCCGCGGTCGGGCTGCTCGCGGAGGAGCCGGATGTCGCCGACGAGGACATCCCGGAACTGATGAGCGGCAATCTCTGCCGCTGCGCCGCCTACCAGAACATGCACCTGGCCATCCAGGACGCCCGAGGGAGGCGCTGACCGTGGAGACCTTCCACCTCGAACGGCCGCGCACGGTCGCGCAGGCGGTACGGCTGCTGGACGCCGACCCGGACGCCAAGGTCATCGCGGGCGGCACCGATCTGGTCGCGCTGATGAAGGAGGGCATCGAGACCCCGGGCCGGCTGGTCGACGTGACCGGGCTCGACCTGGCCGGGATCACCCGGGCGCCGGACGGCACGGTCACCCTCGGCGCGCTCGCCACCAACAGCGACACCGCCCGGACGTTGCGGGAGCACATGCCGGTGCTGTCGGAGGCGATCCGGTCGGGCGCCTCCGCGCAGATCCGGAACATGGCCACCACCGCGGGCAATCTGCTCCAGGGCGTGCGCTGTCCCTACTACCGGCAGACCGAGTTCGCCTGCAACCGCCGCGACCCCGGCAGCGGCTGCGCCTCCATCGAGGGCGCCAGCCCGGGGCAGGCCCTCTTCGGCACCTCCGGTTCCTGTATCGCCGTGCACCCCTCCGACATGGCGGTGGCGCTGCTGGCGCTGGACGCGGTGGTGCTGGTGCGGGGGCCGGACGGGCGGCGGGAGATCCCGCTCGGCTCCTTCCACCGGCTGCCCGGCGACACCCCGGAGCGGCAGACCGAGCTGCGGCGCGGGGAGCTGATCGTGGGGGTGCGGATCGGGGCACAGCCGCGCGGGCGGCGCGCGCGCTATGTGAAGTTCCGGGAGCGTACGTCGTTCGCGTTCGCGCTGGTCTCGGGCGCGGTCGTGGTGGATCTGGACGGGCGCCGGGTGCGGTCGGCGCGGATCGCGCTGGGCGGGGTGGCACCCCGGCCCTGGCGGTCGCAGGCCGCCGAACGGGCGCTGGTGGGGCGGACGTTCGACACCGAGGCCATCGAGGACGCCGCCGACGCGGCGACCGAGGGCGCCCGGCCGCAGCGGGACAACGCGTACAAGGTGGAACTGGTCCGCGGTGTGGTCCGCCGGGCCCTGACGGAGGTGGCAGCATGACGACCGCGCCCGAACGCTCCGGGTGGACCGAGCCGATCGGCGCCCCGCTGGACCGGGTCGAGGCCACCGCCAAGGTGACCGGCGGGGCCGTCTACACGGGGGACGTGCGGGTGCCCGGGACGGTGAACGCGAGCCTGGTGACCAGCCCGGTGGCCTCCGCCCGGATCCGGGGCATCGACATCTCCGCCGCCGAGCGGGCGCCCGGGGTGCTCGCCGTCCTCACCCACGAGAACCGGCCCGAATGGCCCGGCACCCCGGAGCGTGAGGAAGGCCGCTTCCCGCTGGCCGACGACCGGGTGCACTACGGCGGGCAGTACGTGGCCGTGGTCGTCGCCGAGACCCTCCAGCAGGCCGAGCACGCGGTCACCCTGGTCGACGTCGACTACGAGCCGCTGCCCGTGGTGCCCACCCTGGAGGCCGGTCTCGACGCCCTCTATCCGTCGCCGCACCCGATGATGCGCTACGCGCGCGGCGACGCGAACGCCGACTTCGCGTCGTCCGCCGTCCGCATCGACAGCGCCTTCACCACGCCCGACTACGCGCACGCCCCGATCGAGCCCAGCGCCGCACTGGCCCGCTGGGACGGCGACCGGCTCACGGTGTACGCCAGCAACCAGTACGTCTACCGGGCCCGGGAGACGGTCGCCGCCGCCTTCGCCATCCCGGCGGAGGACATCACCTTCGACACCTCGCTGATCGGCGGCGCCTTCGGCTGCAAGATCCAGGTGTGGGGGTACACGCTGCTGGCAGTGATGGCAGCGCGGGTGGTGGACCGTCCGGTCCGTCTCGTGCTGACCCGCAAGCAGCACTTCACCACCACCGGGCACATGGCCGGGACCCGGCAGCGGGTGCGGATCGGCGCCGACCGGGACGGCCGGATGCGGGCGATCATCCACGAGACGGTCAACGGCACCTCCGTGCACACCGACTACACCGAGCGCGCCCCGATGACCACCCCGGACGTCTACGCCGTGGACTCGGTGCTGATCGGCGCCCGGATCACCAAGGTCCACAAGGGCTCCCCCGCCTCGATGCGCACCCCGGGCGACCTGGCCGGGCAGTTCGCCCTGGAGTCCGCGCTGGACGAACTGGCCCACGCGACCGGCAGCGACCCGGTGGAGCTGCGCCGCCGTCACTACGCGACCGCCGACCTCAGCACCGACGAACCCTGGACCAGCAACGGGCTGCCGCGCTGCTACGACCTCGGGGTCCGGGAGTTCGGCTGGGAGCGGCGCGACCCGCGCCCGGGCTCGATGCGCGACGGGGACGAGCTGATCGGCTACGGCATGGCCGGGGGCTGCCGCCACGACGGCTACGACCCGGCCCGCGCCCGGATCGAGCTGCACGCCGACGGCCGCGTCGACCTCTCCACCTCCGCCCAGGAGATCGGCGGCGGGACACTGACGGTGCTGGTGCAGCTCGCCGCGTCCCATCTCGGGGTCGACCCGGGCCGGATCACCATCCACGCGGGCAGCACCACCCAGCCCATGGCGGCCCCCACCTACGGTTCGGCGGCCACCGGCAACACCGGCAGCGCGGTCATGCTGGCGGGGCGGGCGGTGCGCTCGGCGGCGGTCCGGCTGGCCGTCGCCGACAGCCGCTCGCCGCTGCACGGGGCGGCCGAGGACGCGGTGGACGTGGAGAACGGGCGGATGTTCCTGACCGCCCGGCCACGCACCGGGGAGACCTACCGCGCGCTGCTGCGCCGCCACGGCATCGGCTCCCTCACCGAGACCGGGCAGTACGACCCGGTGGAGAGCGGGCGGGCCAGCGCCAGTTTCGCGGCGCACTTCACGGAGGTGCGGATCGACAGCGGGCTGCGCCGGGTGCGGGTGGTGCGGCATCTGTCGGTGTTCGACATCGGGCGGGTGCTCAACGCCAAGACCGCCTCCAACCAGGCCCGCGGCGGGATCATCTTCGCCATCGGCGGGGCGCTGATGGAGCAGATCACCCCGGACCCGGTGACCGGGGTGCACATCAGCCCCGCGCTGACCGACTACCACTTCCCGGTGCACGCCGATGTCGGGGACATCCAGGTCCGGTTCGTGGAACTGCCGGACGACACCCATCCCATCGGCACCAAGGGGCTGGGCGAGATCTGCTCCATCGGGGTCGCGGCGTCCGTCGCCAACGCGGTGTACCACGCGACCGGGCGACGGGTCCGGGACCTGCCGATCACACCGGAGCGGCTGCTGCACGCGTGAGCGGGCGGGGGGGGGGTCAGGGGGGCGGGCTGTGCCGGGTGGGCGCTTCCGGGGGCTGAGGGCCGGGGGGATCTGGGCGCTGGGATGCCGGGGGGGGTGCGGCTTCCGGGACGCCGGTGGGCTGTGGCCTCCGGGGAGCCGGGACGCGGGGCCTCCGGGGAGCCGGGACGCCGAGGCTGCCGGGGAGCCGGGACGCGGGGCTGCCGGCGCCGGGACGCCAACGCCCCGCGGCCACCCTGCCACCGGGCCTCCGGGACGCCGGTGAGTTGCGGCTTTCGGAACGCCGGTGGCCTGTGCCTCCCGGGGGGCGGGCCCCGTAAAACCGGTGGCCCGCCCCCGTCGGAGGTGCCTAGCCTGGGCCGGTTCGCCGGTCCCCGCACCCCTCGGGACCGGCCCCGCACCTCTCCCGGAGATCCGATGCGCACCCTCACCGAGCAGGACATCCGCACCTCGTTCGTCAACTGCTCCAAGGGCGAGGCCAAGCGGCTGGCCGTGCCCCGGGACCTCGCGGAGCGCGACTGGGACCATCTGGACTTCCTGGGCTGGCGGGACCCGGGCGCCCCCGACCGCAGCTATCTGGTCACCGAGCGGGCCACCGGGCTGGTCGGGGTGGCGCTGCGGTTCCCGGCCGCGCAGCGCGGTTTCCTGCACCGCAGCATGTGCTCGCTGTGCCTGACCACCCATCGCGGCGGCGGGGTGTCCCTGATGACCGCCCGCAAGGCCGGTGCCGCCGGGCGCGAGGGCAACTCGGTCGGCCTCTACATGTGCACCGACCTGGCCTGCTCCCTGTATCTGCGGGGCCGGAAGGTGCCGGACAGCGGGGCCCGGTTCGAGGAGAGCCTCACCCTGGAGCAGCAGATCGCCCGGACGACGGGCAACCTGTCGGCGTTCCTGGACAAGCTGTACGAGTGAGCCGCCCGGCTCCGAGGTGACTCCGGGGCCGCCGCGCGGGAACACCCCTGTGATGCGCAAGGTACGGAAGTGGTGGACGCGGGCCGTCCGGGAGGTGTGGCGGCGCAGCCGCGATCCGGTGATCGTGCAGATGCTGCGCTCCACCTTCGCGGCGACGATCGCCTATGTCATCGCCCTGCGGCTGGGCCCCGAGGCGGCGCCGCTGACCGCGCCGCTCACCGCGCTGCTGGTGGTGCAGGTCACCCTGTACTCGACGCTCACCACCGGGATCCGCCGGGTCAACTCGGTGGTGGCCGGGGTGCTGGTGGCCATCGCGTTCAGTCTGCTGGTGGGGCTGACCTGGTGGAGTCTGGCGCTGGTGATCATGGCCGCGCTGACGGTGGGGCATCTGGTGCGGGTCGACGAGTTCGTGCCCGAGGTGGCGATCAGCGCGATGCTGGTGCTCGGGGTGACCGCGGTGGGCGACACCGCCTGGTCCCGGGTGGTGGAGACGCTGATCGGGGCGGTCGTCGGGCTGGCCTGCAATCTGCTGATCGCGCCGCCGGTGTGGGTGGACGAGGCGGGCGCCTCCATCGAGGAGCTGGCCCGGCGGGTGCGGCAGCTCATGCTGCGGGTCGGCGAGGAGGCGGCCGGGCGCACCCCGCCCCAGGAGGCGGCCGAGCGGCTGCACGAGGCGCGACGCCTGGACCACGACATCAGCGGGGTGGACGCCGATCTGCGGCAGGCCGAGGACAGTCTGCGGCTCAATCCCCGGGTGCGGGAGGGGCTGCTGCACCGGATCGTGCTGCGCACCGGCCTGGACACGCTGGAGATCTGCACGGTGGTGCTGCGGGTCATCGCGCGCACCCTGACCGATCTGGCCAAGGTGCGGGAGCCGGAGCCGCTGTTCCCGGGCCGCAGCGGGGAGTTGGTCGAGCAGTTGCTGTCGGAGGTGGCGGACGCGGTGGTGAGTTTCGCGGTACTGGTCACCACGAGTGTGAGCGTGAGCGCCGAGTCGGCGGAGTCGCGGCTCGACGCGGAGCTGCGGCAGGCCGCCGCCACCCGGGACGCCCTGGACGGGCTGCTGCTGGACGCGGTGCGCCACGACTCCCGGCAGTGGCAGCTCTACGGCGCGATCCTGACCGAGGCCACCCGGATCATCGACGAGCTGGACACCGAGCACCGCACCCGCCGTCTGTTCGAGGAGCTGGACCGGCATTCGCGCGAGCAGCGGGAGCGCCGCCCGCGGATCACCCGGCTGCGCGACCGGGCCCGCGCCTCGCGCCGGGCGATGCGGAACCGGGCGGCGGGCACCGGACGTTCTCTCTGAGGAAGCGCGGTCCGCGAAGGGCCCCCGCCGGAGGTCCCGGCGGCGAGTTCCGGGGCGGGCGGCACACGGGCGGGGCGGACACAGGGGGGACGGCACGGATGACGAACGCGGGCGCGAGCGCGACGGGCGGGACGAGCGGCGCGGGCGGGGCGGTACGGCTGGAGGGGAACACGCTGCGGCTGCCGGGCGGTGCGGCGGTGCGGTTCATCAGGACGCTGCGGCTGCCGGAGACGGGGACGCACGCGCTGCCGCCCGGCCTCGGCGACTTCCCGGTGCGCCGGGTCGCGGACTACCCGGACACGGCGCCGCCGGAGTGGCTGGCGCGCGGCGGGGTGATGCTGCCGGTGTATCTGCGCGAGGCGATGTGGCTCAGCTTCGACGCGACCACGGAGCCCGCGGCGCTCCAGGTCGGCGTGGGCAAGGTGTGCGCGGTGTCGGGCGAGCCGTGGAGCGACCGGCTGACGCGCGTTCCGCAGAACTATCTGGTGCTGCCGCGGCAGCCGTGGCTGGACGGCATCAACTCCGGCGAGGGCACGGTCCGGCAGTTCGTCGCGGTGCCGCTGGGCCTCGGGGCGACCGTGGAGGGCCAGGTGACGGGCGAGGAGGTGTGGGGCGGCATCCAGCTCCAGTCGTTCGCGCTGACCGACCGGGCACTCGCCGCCTGGCGCGAGAAGCAGCGGCAGTTGACCGCGGAGCGGCGCAGCGCCAAGACGTTCAAGGCGTCGATGATGGGCGCGGGCGCGGGCCCGGTGGCACCGGCACCGGCGGGGGCGGCCCGGACGCGGGGTACGGCGATGGGGCTGGGCGTCGGCGGGTCGATGCGCCAGGAGGTGTATCGCGACGACCGTCCGGCGTCGGACTGGGCGACGGAGCCCGCCGGGCGGGTCTTCGTGCATCTGGTGACCCCGCCGGAGTGGCGCCGGATCACCGGTGAGGCCCCGCCGCCGTCCCCGGTGGACCGCGCGGCCTACACCCGGGCGGGTCTGCCCTGGTTCGACTACTACGACGAGCAGGCCGCGGACCTGGCCCCGGCGGACGCCCTGGGCGGGGTCCAGCCGGTCGGCGACTGGCTGGGCGACGACCACGAGCCGTGGCAGGAACCGGCCCCGCAGCAGATCAAGCCCCTCGGGGACGCGCAGGGGAAACCGGTGCAGGACGGCCAGTGGTGACCCTCCGGGCGGCGACCGTGCCCGGCCGGGGGAGGCGGTCGCCGGGGTGAGCGGGCGCGCCGCCCTGCCGGGGCACCTCCCCGCCGGGGCGGCCCGGCCCGACCGGGACCGGCCGAGGACGAGAGCCGCCGGGCGCGGGCGCCGGGCGCGCGGTGGGCAGTCACCGGGACGGCCAGTAGATGTATCGGGCGGACCCGGGCGGGCTGGGCGCACGAAAGCCGCACCCGGGACGCGGTGCAGCCACCCGGCGCCCGGCTACGGCTACGGCTGGACGGTGCCCTCGGCGGCGGCTTCCGGCTGCCGCTGGACCCGGCACTCAGCCGCGGGCTCCCCGGCTTGACCCGGCACCCAGCAGCGGCCTCCCCGTCCCTCGGCCCCCGCGCCGGACGGTGGGCGGCCCGCGGTGCGTCCGCGTATCGGCGTCCCGGCGCCATCACCGCCCTCCGGGCGGACCGGGCGGGCGGCAGCGCCGGGCGGTGTCACCCGTCGCCGTCGGTGCGCTGGCGCTGGAGCGCGGGGCGGGAGCAGGCGGCGGCACCGGCCTGGGCGAGCAGCACATGCATCCGCTCGGTGAGCTGGGCGACGGTGTCGGCGGGGCTGTGGAACGGCAGGCGTACGTCGCCGTGGGCGCGGCTGCGTTCGATGCGCAGGGTGAGTCCGTGGCGGTCGACGGCGAGCGGCTGGACGCGCACGGCACCGAGCAGGCTCTCGGGCTCCACCAGCCGGGTGAGGCGTTCGACGGCGTCGGGGTGGGCGTCGGCGAGGTGGGTGAGGAGCCGGGCCTCGGCGGTGGCGAGGGGGTCGGGGCGGGCGGCGGCGAACTCGTCGAGGTCGACGACCTCGGCGCCGGACGGCTGGTGCAGGACGATCCGGGTGGCCCGGAAGACGAGATGGCCGTCGACGCAGGAGAACCAGCCGGCCAGCCAGAGCCGGGCCCGGATCCGCTGGCGCACGGGGACGGGGGCCACATCGGCGAACTCCAGGACGGCGGACGGCTCGCCGCGCGGGGCGCAGATCGCCGCGGCGAGCAGCGCGCTGTCCTCGGGCACGTGCAGCAGCACCCGGCCGTCCTCGGCGGTGTCGTGGGCGCCGAGGAACTCCTCCCGGCCGCCGTCCGCGGTCACCGTGCACGACCAGGCGGCGGCGAGCACCGACCGAGCGCGTTCCGCCGCGCCGGGCACGGCCGTCCAGGGCTGGCTGTCGCCCATGCGAACCTCCTAAGGTTAGGCTTGCCTAACTTAGCGGACTTCGGGGCCCGCGCCAACCAGGCGCACCGCGCGTTCACACAGGGGTCACACGACGACCGGCCCGGCATCGCTCGATGTCAGCGGCGCATAAGAAGACCCTCCCGGCCCCGGCACGGGCCTCAGCCGGCGATGACCCCCAGCAGGGCCCGCGCGCACAGCTCCCGCACCTGTTCCCGCGTCAGCTCCGGCCGCCGCAGCCACTCCAGACAGACGGACGTGGTGAACGCCAGCCAGCCGCGCACCGCGAGCCGCAGCTCCGGCCGGGCCGCGACGACCGGCCCGAACTCCGGGTCCGCCGCCAGCGCGGCGAGGATCTGCCGTTCCTGCGCGGCCAGCGCCCGCTGGTAGATCCGTCGTACGGCCTGGTCACCGGCCGCGTCCGCGCGGTGGAAGGCGCGATAGCCGTGCGCGTGCTCCCGGACGTACTCCAGATAGGTGTCCAGGCCCTCGGTGAGCCGGTCGCGGACCGGGACGCCGGGGCGGGGGGCCGTCATCCGCAGCATCCGTTCGCTCTCGCGCTCCACCACGCCCGCGAAGAAGTCCCGTTTGGTCGGGAAGTAGTGGTAGAGCAGCCCGCGCGAGACGCCCGCCAGCTCCGCGACCCGCTCGATCCGCACCTCGTCGTACGGATGCTCGGAGAACAGGCGCGCGCCGACCGAGAGGAGTTGGGCGCGGCGCTGCCCGGTGGAGAGCCGGCGGCGGGTCCGCTCGTCCTGGTTCGCGGCCATGGCGGCACCCTACGGCACCGTGCCACGCGTTACTTGACGCAGATTCAGCAACGGCACGACACTGGACCCGGCTATTGAACGCACGTCCAACAACAGCAGCCGCCACCGAGCCGAGGGAGGCCGCGCATGGCGGAGACGACGGAGTCCGCGACCGGCGGGGCGGCGCCCGGGAGGGGCCCGCTGCCGAAGGGGTTCCGCAGTGCCGAGCGGGGCTGGCCGGAGCTGGCGCGGATCCCGCACCCGCCGTACCGGGTGCCGCTGGCCGGTGATGTCCTCGGGTCCCGGCCGGGCAGTCCGCTCCAGGACTCGCTGCGCCACGGCCGACGGCTCGGCCCGATCTTCCGGCGGCGGGCCTTCGGCAGGGAGTTCGTCTTCGTCTGGGGCGCCGATCTGGTGGCCGAGCTGTCGGACGAGTCCCGGTTCGCCAAGCATGTGGGGCTCGGCATCGCCAATCTCCGCCCGCTCGCCGGGGACGGGCTCTTCACCGCATACAACCACGAACCCAACTGGGGGCTGGCGCACCAGGTGCTGGCGCCCGGTTTCAGCCGGGAGGCGATGGCCGGGTACCACCCGATGATGCTGGACGTGGCGGAGCGGCTCACCGACCGCTGGGACCGGGCGGCGGCGCGGGGCCGGAGTGTGGACGTGCCCGCGGACATGACCAGGCTGACCCTGGAGACCATCGCCCGCACCGGGTTCGGCCACGATTTCGGGTCGTTCGAGCGGTCCCGGCCGGCATCCCTTCGTCACCGCGATGGTCGGCGCCCTCGGCCACGCCCAGCGCCTCAACACCGTGCCCGCGCCGCTCACCGGGCTGCTGCTGCGCCGGTCGAGCCGCCGCAACGCCGCCGACCTCGCCCAGCTCAACCGCACCGTCGACGACCTGGTCCGCGCCCGCCGCACCACGAGCGGGCAGGGCGACCTGCTGGACCGGATGCTGGGGACGGCCCACCCGGAGACCGGTGAGCGGCTGTCCGCCGAGAACGTCCGGCGCCAGGTCATCACCTTTCTCGTCGCGGGCCACGAGACGACCTCCGGCGCGCTCTCCTTCGCCCTGCACCATCTCTCCCGCCACCCCGAGGTGGCCGCCCGCGCGCGGGCCGAGGTCGAGCGGGTCTGGGGGCCCACCGCCACCCCGGGCTACGAGCAGGTCGCCCGGCTCCGCCTTGTCCGCCGGGTGCTGGACGAGACGCTGCGGCTGTGGCCGACCGCCCCGGCGTTCGCCCGCGAGGCCACCGAGGACACCGTGCTCGGCGGGGAGCACCCCATGCTGCGCGGCGCCTGGACCCTCGTCCTGACTCCCCTGCTGCACCGCGACCCGCGCGCCTGGGGCCCGGACGCCGAACGCTTCGACCCCGACCGCTTCGAGGCCCCGGCGGTTCGGGCTCGCGCACCGCACACCTTCAAGCCGTTCGGCACGGGCGCGCGGGCCTGCATCGGCCGCCAGTTCGCGCTGCACGAGGCGACCCTCGTCCTGGGGCTGCTGCTGCGCCGCTACGACCTGGCGGCCGACCCGGACTACCGGCTGCGGGTGACGGAACGGCTGACGCTGATGCCGAGGGGACTGCGGCTGACCCCGACGCGCCGGACCCCCGCCGCCGCCCGCCCGGCGTCGGACGCCCCTCCCCCGCCCGACCCCCTCCCCTCAGACCCCGGCGGCTGTCCAGTGCGCGGGCCGGGTCACTGACCCCGGCAGCCTGGTCCCCGCGTTGCCGCGGGCCGCCTCGACCTGGGGCTGGGTGAGGAAGAAGGCGTCGGTGAGATCGGCGTCCGAGAGGTCGGTGTCGCGCAGGTCGGCCCCGAGGAAGTCGGCGCCGCGCAGATCCGCGCGGGTGAGATCGGCGGCGATGAGCAGCGCCCCGCGCAGATGCGCGCCGCGCCACCCGGCGCCGGGGAGGCGGGCGCCGACCAGTTCGGCCCCGCGCCGGTCCGGTCCCCCGGTGCCCGCGCGGACCAGCTCGCTCACCCGCAGCAGCAGGGCGCCCACCTCCTGCCGGTGCGCGGCCACATCGAGCGCCATGAGTTCCCCGGGGGTGCCCCCGGTGAGCCGCTCGGTCCGCTCCAGGGCCCCGCGCACCTCGGCGTGGACCGGGCGGGCGGCGGGCAGGGTGAGCGCCTCCGTCAGATACCGCAGCAGTTCATGGAGCTGGCGGACGACGGGGAACACCTCGAACATCCGGCGGCGCCGCTCGGGCGGTCCGGCCCGCCAGTCGACCCCACCGAAGACGACCTGCGAGACCTGCTGCCCCGCGCCGAAGCAGTCGTAGACCGTGCAGCCCCGGTAGCCGCTCTCGCGCAGCCGCGCGTGGATCCCGCAGCGGTGGTCGGCGCCGAGGTTACGGCAGGGTGTCCCGGCGGGCTTGTCGACGGCGAAGTCACTGGAGCGGGCGAAGGGCAGGGCGGCACAGCACAGCCCGAAGCAGTTCGCACAGTCACCGCGCAGAACCGCCGGGCCGACGGAGGGATCTCGCATACGGGTCAGCCTAATGACCCGGGGGGAGGGGGCTGGCGGGGGCCGACGTGGGGCGTGAGGGGGTGAGCGCGGGCGGGGGTGGGTGGAGACCGGCGGGGAGGTGGGCACGGGTGGAGGCCGGGGAGGCCCGGAGGCCCCGGTAGTCCCCGGGAGGGCCGATGAGGCCCGGAGGCCGTGAGGATGGGCCGCACCCCGAGGCACCGCCCCCGATCACCCCAGGGCACCGCCCCCGATCACCGCAGAGCACCGCGCCTCATCACCCTGGAGCACGGCACCCCATCACCGCAGAGCACCGCCGCCCGATCCCCGCGGAGCACCGCCCCCCTTCACCGCGCGAACAGCTCGAACGCCACCGCAGGGCGCCCCCCGAAGCGGGTGCCCGCGTCCCTCGCGTAGCCGGTGAGCAGGTCGCGGGCGTAGGTCTCCGGGTCGGTGTCGGTCAGGGCCTCGATGTAGGCGCGGTGGGCGAGCAGGGAGCGGATGGCGCGTTCCATGCCGTCGGTGGCGTCCACGGCGTGGGTGGGGGACGTCGATCCGGCGACGGCGACCCAGCGGACCCCGTCCCAGGGTTCGAGGCCCCGCTCGGTGAGTTCCGGGAAGATCCAGCGGTTCCCGGCGTCGCCCGCCGCGTCCAGGGTGGCCCGGCCGACCGCCACATGGTCGGGGGTGTTCCAGTGGACGCCGCCCCAGGTGTCCCGGTGGTTGAGGGTGATGACCAGTTCGGGGCGGTGGCGGCGGATCGCGGCGGCGATGTCCCGGCGCAGCGCGACGCCGTACTCGACGACCCCGTCACGGTGGTCCAGGAACTCCACCGTGGACACCCCCACTTCGGCGGCGCTCGCCCGCTGCTCGCGCTCCCGCAGCGGGGCGGCCAGGGTCGGCTCCAGGGTGTCGATCCCGGCCTCGCCCCGGGTCGCGAGGACATAGGCAATCTCGCGGCCGCCGTCCGTCCAGCGGGCGACGGCCGCCGCGCACCCGTACTCCAGGTCGTCCGGGTGGGCGACCACGGCGAGGGCGCGCCGCCAGTCCTCCGGCATGGGCTCCAGCGGGGTGCTCGTCGCCTCTTCGTCGCTCATGCCGGAAGACTAGGGCCTGCCGTGTGGATCATCCAGGCCCGTGCTCGCCGGGGCCGGGTCAGACCTCGTCGCGGGCCAGCGCCAGGAGCCGGTCCAGGACCCTGGTGCCGCCCGCGCGGACGCCGTCGTGCTCGAACTCGTCGGTCACCCAGGTCCGCAGGCCCCGGATGGCGCGGGCGGTGGTGAGGGAGTGGGCGGTGTCGACGTACATGTCGTCGTGGTAGACGGCGGCGGCGACCGGGACCTCGTTGGCGGCGAGGCGCCCGGTGTCGTACAAGGGGCGCCAGTCGGTGCGGGCGGCGAGGAGTTCGGCGGTCTCGCGCAGCGGGCGCAGCGCGGGGTCGCAGTCGAACATCCAGGGGTGCACGGACTCTCCGGTGAACAGCAGCGGCCCGTCCCCGGCGAGGGTCTTCGCGGCGTCGAACTGCGGGAACTCGGCGCGGATCCGCTCCGCCGACCAGTCGGTGGGCCGGTCGTCCCGGCCGTAGATGGCCTCGTGGACCAGTGCGTAGAGCGGGTGGCCCGCGTAGGAGAGGAGGGTCTGGACCTCCTCCTGGAAGGCGTCGGACAGGGCGCTGCCGCCCGGGGTGCGGACGAAGGCGTCCTCCAGGAGGTAGTGGAGGCGGTGGCTGCCGTCGCCGCCGCCGAGGAGGATGCCGAGGGACTGGAACGCCTCGACGGTGAGCCGGTAGCCGCCCGGGAGGACGACGTCGTGGGCGAGGAGATGGTCCGCGATGCGGCGGGCGCGCTCGATGTCCTGGGGGTAACGCGCGTAGTGGGCGGCGACCTTGCGCTCGACGCGCGGGTAGGCGGCGCGGTAGACGTCGTCGGCGTGGGCGTCGAGGGAGGGCAGTCCGCCGGTGATGATCGCGGTGCTCAGGCCCTCGGGCGCGGCGGACAGATAGCGCACGGCGCAGAAGCCGCCGAAGCTCTGGCCGAGGACGGTCCAGGGCTTGCCGCCGGTCAGTTCGCGGCGGATCAGCTCGCAGTCCCGGACGATGGCGTCGGAGCGGAAGTGGCTGAGGTAGTCGGCCTGGGCGGCGGGGTTGCCGCGCAGCGGGAGGGTCTGGCGGTTGGCGGGGGTGGAGCTGCCGGTGCCGCGCTGGTCCAGCAGGAGGACGCGGTACTCCGTGAGGGCCCGTTCCAGCCAGGACTGGCGTCCGATGAAACGGTTCGCCCCGAAGCCGGGGCCGCCCTGGAGGAAGACCAGCCACGGCAGGTCCCGGCCCGCCTTGTCCCCGGCGACCACCTCTCGGGCGTAGACCTCGACGGTCTCGCCGTCCGGGGCGTCGTGGTCGAGGGGGACGGTGAAGCGGTGGTCGGTGAGGACGACGCCTGGCTGGCGGTAGCTGACGCTCAACGGGTCTCCCGGTGCGGACGAGGTCGGTGGGCGCGTCCCAGTTCAGCACACCCCGGCGCGGTCCGGACCGGCGGGGATCACCCGGGCAGGCTGAACGGACGGTCAGCACCGGGCGCCCCGGGGCCGTCCGCGCGGGGGCCCGGTGCGGTGCCCGGTGCTCGCGATGCCGCCCGGCAGGTCCCCGAAAGGCACCGGTCCCGCGTACCGTTGCCCCACAAGACCTCCGATGAACCATGACTCATGGACGGCCCATGGACAATGAGGAGCTGCGATGCGTGTCGCCCTGTTCCTGACCTGCGTCAATGACACGCTCTATCCGAACACCGGCCGCGCGGTGGTGAAACTGCTGACCAGGCTGGGTGTCGAGGTGGATTTCCCGCTGGCGCAGACCTGCTGCGGCCAAGCCCACTACAACACCGGCTACCGTCATGAGGCCGAGCCGCTCGCCCGGCACTTCTCCGATGTCTTCGGGGAGTACGAGGCGATCGTGACCCCGTCCGGGTCGTGCGCGGCGATGGTCCGGGAGCTGTATCCGCGCCTCGGGGAACGGGCTCGCGCGGAGGGCCGGGGCGGCGCACTGGCGACGCTGCTGGCGGCGGTCGTACCGAGGACGTACGAGCTGACCGCGTTCCTGGTGGATGTGCTGGGGGTGACGGATGTCGGGGCGTACTACCCGCACCGGGTGACCTATCACCCGACCTGTCACGGGCTGCGCTCGCTGGGGCTCGGGGACCGGCCGGCCCATCTGCTGCGGGCGGTGAAGGGGCTGGAGCTGGTGGAGCTGCCGGGCGCCGAGGAGTGCTGCGGCTTCGGCGGGACGTTCGCGCTGAAGAACGCGGCGGTGTCGGCGGCGATGGGCGGGGACAAGGTCCGCAACGCCGAGTCGACCGGCGCCGAGGTGCTGTGCGCGGCGGACAACTCCTGTCTGCTGCATCTGGGCGGCACGATGACCCGGCTGGACGCGGCCCTGCGGCCGGTGCACCTCGCGGAGATCCTGGCGAGCACGGAGGAGGAACCCGCGCGATGAGCGGCACGTTCATGGGGATGCCGGCCTTTCCGGAGGCCGCGCGCGAGGCCGTGCGGGACACCACCCTGCGGAGCAATCTGCGGCACGCCACGCACACCATCCGCGCCAAGCGCGCCGCCGCGGTGGCCGAGGTGTCCGACTGGGCCGCGCTGCGGGAGGCCGGACGCCGGATCAAGGACCACACCCTGCGCCATCTCGACACCTATCTCCTCCAGTTGGAGGAGTCGGTCACCGCCGCCGGGGGCACGGTCCACTGGGCCGCCGACGCCGACGAGGCCAACCGGATCGTCACCGCGCTGGTCCGCGCGACGGGCGAGACGGAGGTGGTGAAGGTCAAGTCGATGGCCACCCAGGAGATCGGGCTGAACGAGGCCTTGGCGGCGGCCGGTATCCGGACCTACGAGACCGATCTGGCCGAACTGATCGTGCAGCTCGGCGACGACCGCCCCTCGCACATCCTGGTCCCGGCGATCCACCGCAACCGGGGTGAGATCCGGGACATCTTCCGCCGGGAGATGGGCGCCTGGGGCCGCCCCGCCCCCGAAGGCCTCACCGACACGCCCGCCGCGCTCGCCGAGGCGGCCCGGCTGCATCTGCGGGAGAAGTTCCTGCGCGCCAGGGTCGGCGTCTCCGGCGCCAACTTCATGGTCGCCGACACCGGCACGATGGTCGTCGTGGAGTCCGAGGGCAACGGACGGATGTGCCTGACCCTGCCCGAGACGCTGATCTCCGTCGTCGGCATCGAGAAACTGGTGCCGACCTGGCGGGACCTGGAGGTGTTCCTCCAGACGCTGCCGCGCTCCTCGACGGCCGAGCGGATGAACCCGTACACCAGCACCTGGAGCGGGACGACCGGTGGGGACGGGCCCTCGGTGTTCCATCTGGTGCTGCTGGACAACGGGCGCACCGACACCCTCGCCGACGAGGTCGGCCGGCAGGCGCTGCGCTGCATCCGCTGCTCGGCCTGTCTGAATGTGTGCCCGGTGTACGAGCGGGCGGGCGGGCACGCCTACGGCTCGGTCTATCCCGGCCCGATCGGGGCGATCCTCAGCCCGCAGTTGCGCGGGACGGGCAGCGCGATCGACGCCTCGCTGCCGTACGCGTCGTCGCTGTGCGGGGCCTGCTACGAGGTGTGCCCGGTCGCCATCGACATCCCGGAGGTGCTGGTGCATCTGCGGGAGCGGGTCGTGCAGGGCGGCGCGGCGGTCCGGGAGGGCAACAGGGTGGTGCTGAGACCCGCCAAGGGGCACGCGGCCGAGCGGGCGGCGATGCGGGCGGCCCGCTGGGCGCTGGAGCGACCGGGCGCGCTGCGCGCCGGTCAGCGGCTGGCCGGGCGCACCCGGCGCTTCCACCCCCGGACCCTGCCCGGCCCGGGACGGGCGTGGAGCGGCACCCGCGATCTGCCCGAGGTACCGGCGGAGCCGTTCCGGGACTGGTGGCTGCGCACCAACGGCGGCAGGGAAGGCGGAGCCCAGTGAGCGGCGACGGCAGGGAACGGATCCTGGGGCGGGTGCGGCGGGCACTGGCGGACGTACCCCGTGACGACGGAGTGCCGTACGCGGCGGCGATCGAGCGGGCGTATCTCCGCGAGCACGGGCAGCGGACCGCCGCCGAGCGGGTGGAGCTGCTCGCGGAGCGTCTGGGGGACTACCGGGCGGTCGTGCACCGGTCGACGGCGGCGGAGCTGCCGGACACGCTGGCGGGGGTGCTCGCCGCGCACGGCACGGGCACGGTGCTGGTGCCGCCGGGGCTGCCGCCGCGGTGGCTGAGTGCGGCGGACGCCACCCGGGTCCCCGACCGGGCCGCGAGCACCCCGGCCGAACTGGACCGGGTGGACAGTGTGGTGACGGGTTGCGCGGTGGCGGTCGCCGAGACCGGCACGCTCGTGCTCGACGGGAGCCCGGACCAGGGCCGGCGGCGGATCACCCTGATCCCCGACCACCACATCTGTGTCGTGCGGGTGCCGGAGCAGGTGGTGGCGTCGGTCCCGCAGGCCCTCGAACGCCTCGACCCGGCCCGCCCCCTGACCTGGATCTCCGGCCCGTCGGCCACCAGTGACATCGAACTGGACCGGGTGGAGGGCGTGCACGGCCCGCGCCTGCTGGAGGTGGTGCTGGTGAGCGGCGAACACCGATGAGCGGGGCGGGGGCGGCGCGGCTAGCGTGAGGGGATGATCCGGTTCGAGCAGGTCACCAAGCGGTACCCGGACGGGACGACGGCCGTGGACCACCTGAGCTTCGAGGTGGCCGAGGGCGAGCTGGTCACCCTGGTCGGCCCGTCCGGCTGCGGCAAGACCACCACGATGATGATGGTCAACCGGCTGATCGAGCCGACCTCGGGCCGCATCCTGGTGAACGGCGAGGACATCATGACCGTCGACCCGGTCCGGCTCCGCCGCCGCATCGGGTACGTCATCCAGCAGGTCGGTCTCTTCCCGCACCGGACGGTCCTCGACAACACCGCGACCGTGCCCGCGCTGATCGGCTGGAAACGGGCGAGGGCCCGGGAGCGGGCGGCGGAGCTGCTGGACCTGGTCGGCCTGGACCCGGCGACCTACGGGCCGCGCTATCCGCATCAGCTCTCGGGCGGTCAGCGCCAGCGGGTCGGGGTGGCGCGGGCGCTGGCCGCCGATCCGCCGGTCCTGCTGATGGACGAGCCGTTCGGGGCGGTCGACCCGGTGGTGCGCGAACAGCTCCAGGACGAGTTCCTGCGGATGCAGGCCACGGTCCGCAAGACGGTGCTGCTGGTCACCCATGACATCGAGGAGGCGGTCCGGCTCGGCGACCGCATCGCGGTGTACGGCCGGGGCCGGATCGAGCAGTACGACACCCCGGGCGCGGTGCTGGGCAGGCCCGCGTCGCCGTATGTCGCCGGGTTCGTGGGCGCGGACCGGGGGCTGAAGCGGCTGTCGGTGACCGAGATCGAGCCCGGGGACCTGGAACAGCCGCCGGTGGTGCGGATGGACGAGCCGGGGGCGCGGGCGGCGGCCCGGCTGCGGGCGGACCGGGCGCGCTGGGCGGTGGTGCTGGACGCGGACGGCGATCTGCACGGCTGGGTGGGCCTGGAGGAGCTGGAGACCGCCGAGGACGTGGGGGCGCTGGCCCACCGGATGAACGCCTGGGTCCCGGTGGGCGCCCCGCTCAAGCAGGCGTTCGGGGTGATGCTCCAGCACGACGCGGGATGGGTGGCGGTACTGGACGGCTCCCGCTTCCTCGGGGTGCTGACCCCGGCCAAGTTGCACGAGGCGCTGCGCCGCTCGGTGGACGCGGACGCGCAGGGCGTGGAGCGGGACGAGGTGGACTTCGACTCGGTGTCGGACGCGTAGCGGGCCGGGCCCTCCGGGCGGGGCGGGTTTCCGGGGGCGCGACGGGTGTCTTCAGTCCAGCAGGCCCTTGTCCTTCAGGTAGGCGCGGGCCACGTCCTCGGGGAGGCGGCGCCAACTGTCCACCTGCTCGTTCATCGACGCCAGGTCGGCGGTGGTGAGGACCTCGTTGAGCCAGTCCAGCGCCTCGGTGACGCCGGGGCCGCCCGCGCGGGCCCGGTTGACGACCGGGACGACATAGTCGGCGTTCTGGAGGTGCTTGTCGTCGGCGAGCAGGACCAGGCCGAACTGGTCGAGGGTGGCGTCGGTGGTGGTGGTCAGCACCATCTGGTCCTGCCCGCTCTGCACCGCCCGTTTCGCCTGGGTGGTGCCGACGCCCTTGGGGTCCACGGCGGTGATGTCGATGCCGTACACCTTCTTCAGGCCGGGTTCGCAGTACGGGCGCTGGACGCATTCGTCACCGGCCGCGAGCCGGACCGGCAGGCCGGAGGCGCCGAGGTCGCTGAGGGTCCTCAGCCGGTGCTCGCGGGCGTAGGAGGCGGCGACGGCGAAGGCGTTCTGGTCGACGGCCCGGCCCGGGTCGAGGACGGTGAGGCCGCGCGGGGTGGCCAGTGCGCGCAGCGCCTTCATGGTGGCGGCGAGGTCGGGTGAGCCGACCGGGGGTGCCTCGGGGCCGTGGGTCTTGGCGTTGAGCCAGTCCGCGAAGGTGGCCGCGTACTCGGGGACGACATCGATCTGGCCGGACTCCAGGGCCGGTTCGTACAGCTCGCGGTTGGCGACGGTGAGGAAGGACGTCCGGTAGCCGGCGCGGCCGAGGAGGAGCGCGTAGAGCTGGGCGAGCAGATCGCTCTCGGTGAACCCGGCCGAGCCGACGGTCAGATCGCGGCTGTCGCCGGGGGACGCCGTGACCTCGCCGCGGGTCTCCAGGGAGGGGCCGGTGGAGCAGGCGGCGGTGAGGGCGAGCAGGACCGCGCCCGCCAGGACCGTGCGCGCGTTCATCGGGTGCCCCGCGCCCAGGCCGGGGCCATGCGTTCGGCGATCTCGAAGACGCCCTCCACCAGCAGGGCGAACACCGCGACCAGGAACGCCCCGGCGACCACCATCGGGGTGCTGGCCAGATTGAACCCGGCGGTGATGATCCGGCCCAGCCCGCCTCCGCCCGCCAGGGCGGCGATGGTGGCGGTGGCGACGAGCTGGACGGCGGCGATCCGGACCCCGGTCAGGATCATCGGGGACGCGAGGGGCAGTTCCACGTGAAACATCACCTGCCGCCCGCTCATGCCCATGCCGCGCGCCGCCTGCACGGTGGCCCGGTCGACCTCCCGCATCCCGACATAGGCGTTGGTGAGCAGCGGCGGTACGGCGAACAGGACCAGGGCGACGACGGTGGGGCCCTCACCCCAGGCACCGACCGGGGTGAGCAGCAGCAGGACCAGCACCGCGAAGGTGGGCACCGCGCGGCCGATGTTGGAGAGGTTCACGGCGAGCGCGCCGCCCTTGCCGAGATGGCCGAGGACCAGGGCGACCGGCAGGGCGATCAGACAGCTCACGGCCAGGCAGACGACGGTGAGCACGAGGTGCTGGAGCAGCCGCTGTCCGATGCCGTCGGCGCCGGACCAGTGGGCGGGGTCGGTGAGCCAGTGCCAGGCGTCGGTGAGGGTGTTCATCGGCGGGGCACCTCGGGGGCGGGGGTGGCGCGGGCCGTCGGGGCGGGGGCCGGTGCGGCGCGGGCCGTTCTGGTCCAGGGGGTGAGGAGCCGCTGGGTGCCGAGCAGCAGCAGATCGGCGAGGACCGCGATGACCACGCAGAGCACGGACGCGGTGAGGACCTGTGCCTTGAAGAAGGTGTTCATCCCGGCGTAGATGAGATTGCCGAGCCCGCCGTAGCCGACGATCGCGCCGACGGTGACCAGGGAGACCGCGGAGACGGTGGCGATCCGCAGCCCGGCCATCGCGGCGGGCAGGGCCAGCGGCAGTTCCACGGTGAGGAGCTGGCGGACCGGGCCGTAGCCCATGCCGCGGGCGGCCTGCCGGGTCTCCTCGGGGACGGCCCGCAGCCCGGCGAGGATGTTGCGCACCAGCAGGGTCAGCGAGTACAGCACCAGTCCGGCGATCACCAGCGCCGGGGAGAGCCCGTACAGGGGCAGCAGCAGGGAGAACATGGCGAGCGAGGGGATGGTGTAGAGGATCGTCGTCACCGCGAGGACGGGGGGCGCCGCCCAGCCCCAGCGCCGGGCGAGCACCGCGAGGGGCAGCGCGAGCAGCAGCCCGATCAGCACGGCGACGAAGGTGAGCTGGAGATGCTGGAGCACCGCGTCCACGAGGATCTGGCTGCGGGTGCTCAGATACGCGCCGCAGATCCAGTCGTTGCGCGCGAGACAGTCGTCCGGGGGCGCGGCCATGGGTCCATTGCAGCGGCGGGGGCGGGGGGTGGCGCGTTGGGGGCGGCCGTTCGGGGTGGGGTGGGGGCTCTGGGGTGGGGGTGGGCGTGCTGGGGGGTGGTGCTGGGGGGTGGCCCGTGTAGGGGCCCGGTGTTGGGGGTGGCGGCCTGTGTCGGGGGCCGGTGCTGGGGGGCGGCCCGTGCAGGGAGCGGGCGTTGCAGCGGGCGGGGCGTTGGGAGGGGCGGGGCTGTGGGAGGGGCGGGCGTTGCGGCGGGGTGGGCGTTGCGGCGGGGCTACTTCATGCCTGCCGCGTCCATCAGGGTCGTCGCCATGGTGGTCGCCAGGCCGTCGTCCAGGGTCTCGACGCCCGCTCCGGCGCGGGCGCTCGCCCCGTCGAAGACCAGGGTGAGCTGGCGGGCGAGCAGTCCGGGATCGTGGGCGCCGCCCTCCTCGGCCAGGGTGCGGAACACCGACCTGAGCCGGTCCTTGGCCTCGCGGGCGACCCGGTGCGCCGGATGCGCCGGGTCCTTCAGCTCGACCAGCGCGGCCAGATAGGGGCAACCGAGGTAGGCGGGGTCGGCGGCCGACTCGGCGAGGCACGCGAAGACATGGAGAACCCGCTCGCGCGGGGTGCCGGAACCGGCGCGGAAACGGGCCTCGTAGCTCTCGTTGCGGCGTTCCAGACCGGCCGCGAGCATCTCCTCCTTGCTGCTGAAGAGCTGGTACATGGACCGCTTGGAGACCCCGGCCGCCCGGCACAGCGCCTCGACGCCGATGGAGACGCCCTCGCGGTAGGACAGTTCGGCCGCCGCGTCGAGCAGGCGGTCACGCGGGGACGCCTTGGGCGTGGTGGTGGCCATGGGGCCGAGGCTACCGCGCCGGGCGGCCGGAGGAAACCGATCGGTGTCCACGGGGTGCTACCGGGCGGCGAGCTGTGGGTAGAGCGCGGCGAGGTCGCCGGACAGGGCCGCCTTCACCTGGCGGGAGCGCTCGTCGGCGAGCACCTCGGGGGCGTCGGCGGCGATGCCGTCCAGCGCTTGTGCGGCCACGCTCTCGGGGCTGGTCTTGGCGTCCTCGACATGGGCGGCGAGGTCGGTGTCGACCCAGCCGACGTGCAGTCCGGTGACACCGATGCCGCGCGGGGCCAGCTCCAGGCGCAGGGAGTTGGTCTGCGACCAGAGGGCGGCCTTGGAGGCGCTGTAGGAGCCCGCGTACCCGACCCAGGAGAGCACGGAGTGGACGTTGAGGAGATGCCCGCCGCCGTTGCGCTCGATGACCGGCACGAAGGCGCGGGTGACGAGGAGCGGTCCGTAGAAGTTGGTCTCGAACTCGCGGCGCACATCGGCCACGGGTGAATCGAGGAAGTCGGCGTTGACCGCCGCCCCGGCGTTGTTGATCAGGATCGTGACGTCCCCCGCCCGCTCGGCCGCCGCCGCCACGGACGCGGGGTCGGTGACCTCCAGGGCGAGCGGTACGGCGTCGGGGTGGGTGACCGTGCGCGGGTCGCGGGCGGTGGCGTACACCGTGCGGGCACCGCGCTCGTACAGGGCGGCGACCAGGGCACGGCCGATGCCGCGGCTGCCGCCGGTGACGAGGGCGACGGAGTTCTCGATGACGGTCATGGGATGTCCTCGGGGAGGGAGAGGGGAGGAGGGGGACAGGGGTGGCCGTGCCGTGCGACTCGGGATGTGGGACACGGGCACTCCCGCCCCCTGGAAACCGATCGGTTTCCTCTGGCACGACCCACAGTAAACCGATCGGTTTCCAGGGGCAAGGGCGGAGCCACCGCGAGACCACGAGGCATGAGGAGACAGCCCGGGACACCCCGAGGTGCCCCGGAGGCGTATCCGGGGGTGATTCAGGGTTCGCCCCCGATGCCCGGGCGGGGGCGGCGTCCGTACGCTCGTGGGCAGGGGTCGAGGCGGGTCTCATGACGGTGGCCCGATGGCTGAGGGGGGTCTCGGTGAAGGCAGTGGTGCAGGACCGGTACGGCGGCTGGGACACGCTGGAGCTGCGCGAGGTGGAGCGGCCCGCGCCCGCGCCGGGCGAGGTGCTGGTCCGGGTGCGCGCGGCGTCGGTCAACGCCTACGACTGGCACTACCTGCGCGGCGACCCCAGGATCGCCCGGCTGGCGTTCGGCCTCGGCAGACCCCGGGCGGCGATCCGCGGCCGGGACTTCGCCGGGGTGGTGGAGACGGTCGGCGCCGGGGTCACGGGGCTCGCGCCGGGCGACGAGGTGTACGGCGAGGCGGACGGCGCGTTCGCGGAGTTCGTGTGTGTGGCGGACGGCGCCGTGGACCGCAAGCCCGCGCGGCTCACCTTCGAGCAGGCCGCCGCGATGCCGCTGGCCGCGAACACCGCGCTGGTCGGCCTGCGGGACGTGGCGAAGGTGCGCTCGGGCACGTCGGTGCTGATCAACGGGGCCTCCGGCGGGGTCGGCACCTTCGCCGTCCAGATCGCCACGGCGTACGGCGCCGGGGTCACCGGAGTGTGCAGCGCGCGCAACGCGGAGCTGGTGAGGTCGCTGGGCGCGGGCCGGGTCGTCGACTACGCGCGGGAGGACTTCACCCGCTCCGGGGACCGCTACGACGTGGTGCTGGACCTGGTGGGCAACCGCTCCCTGGGCGATCTGCGGCGCGCCCTCTCCCCCGGCGGCACGCTGGTCCTGTCGGGCGGCGGCTTCTACGAGGGCGGGAGTCTGCTCGGCCCCCTGCCCCTCTTCTTCCGGCGCCGGATGCTCGACGCGTTCGTCAGGGAGCGGCTGCGCGAGCTGCCGGCCAAGCCCCGCAAGGAGAACCTCGCGGCCCTGCGGGACCTGGTCGACACGGGGAAGGTCATGCCGGTGGTGGAGCGGACGTTCCCGCTGAGCGGGGCGGCGGACGCGATCCGTCATCTGGAGGTGGAGCATGCGCGGGCGAAGATCGTGGTGACGGTGTGATGGGGTGAGCCGGTGTGAGTGGCGGTACCGGGTACCGGTATCGGTATTCGGTGCCGGTAACGGCGAAGGGGTTGGGGTGGAGGTGGGGGTGGAGGCGGGGGGTGCGAGCGCGCAGCCTCCCTCGCCCCCACGCCCCTCACCCCGCCGCGCTTCACCGCACCCGCGCCGGGCGCGGTGCTGCTTCTACGACTGCCCGGACTGCCCGTCCTTGGCGCGGGCGTAGTCGTTGGCCATGGACCCGGCGAAGTCGTAGACCACGACCTGTTCGTCACCGACCACCCAGGCGTCATGGCCCGGGGAGAGCACGAAGACATCGCCGGGCCCGACCTCGCCCTCGGCGCCGTCGTCCGTGCGGATCCGCATCCGGCCCTGGGCGACATAGCCGTTGTGGTGGATCTGGCAGCTCGCGGTCCCGGCGAGCTGGGCCAGGGACTCCGACCAGCGCCAGCCGGGCTCGAAGGTGGCGATGGCGAAGTCCAGTCCGGTGAGGTGGACCGTTTCGAGGTGGCCGCGGGGGAAGTCCCGTCGCTCGTCCGGTTTGTCGAGCGTCTTGGTCTCGAACATGACGCTGCTCCTTTCCGGCCGCAGGGCGCTGCGACCGGGTCCGGTCTCCGTCTCCCGCTCACCCGCCGCGAGCGGCGTCGGCGGGGCCGGGCCCCTCGTTCTCCATCCTCCGCCCGTCGGCACGGCCCGCGCCAACGGAAGACGCCGGGACGGCTCCGGGCAGCTCTGGACGGCTTCGGACAGTCCCTGACGGCACCGGGCGGCTCCGGGCAGTCCCTGACGGCACCGGGCGGCTCCGGGGTCGCGGGAGGGAGGAGCCCTCAGACCGTCGTGCCGCACAGTTCGGTGAAGCGGTGGGTGTCGATGTTGCCGCCGGAGACGATCACTCCGATCCGGGCACCGGGGAGCGGGGCGGTCCGGCGGCTGAGCAGCGCGGCCAGCGGAGTCGCGCCGCTGGGTTCCACGACGATCTTCAGCCGGTCGAAGGCGAACCGCATGGCCGCGCGGATCTCGTCCTCGCCGACCAGCGCGATCTCGTCGACCAGCCGCCGGTTGACGGAGAAGGTCAGCTCACCGGGGGTGTGCAGGGCCTGGCCGTCGGCGATGGTGCGCGGTACGGGGATGGTCACCCGGTGGCCGGCGGCCAGGGAGCGCCGGGTGTCGTCGCCGGACTCCGGTTCGACGCCGATCATCCGGATACCGGGGTGCAGTGCCTTGGCGATGGTCGAGCTGCCCGCGATCAGCCCGCCACCGCCGACGGGGGTGAGGAGCGCGTCCAGTTCGCCCGCCTCCTCCAGGAGTTCCAGCGCGGCGGTGCCCTGACCGGCGATGACATGGGGGTGTTCGTAGGGCGGGATGAGGGTGAGGCCGCGTTCGGCGGCGAGGGCCTCACCTAGGGCGACCCGGTCCTCGGTGTAGCGGTCGTAGGTGACGATCTCGGCGCCGTAGCCCTCGGTGGCCGCGCGCTTGGCGGCCGGGGCGTCCTCGGGCATCACGATGACGGCGGTGGAGCCCAGTTCACGGGCGGCGAGGGCGACGGCCTGGGCGTGGTTGCCGGAGGAGTAGGCGGCGATGCCCCGGGCCAGTTCGGCGGGGGTGAGGCGGGAGGCCGCGTTGTAGGCGCCGCGGAACTTGAAGGCGCCGACCCGCTGGAAGTTCTCGCACTTGAGCAGCACCTCGGCGCCGGCCAGGGCGTCGAGGGTGCGGGAGCGCAGGACCGGGGTGCGGTGGGCGACACCGGCGAGTCGGGCGGCGGCGTCCCGGACGTCGTCCGGGGTGACGGGCGGCGGGGTGGTGGCGGTCGTGGTCACGGGCGTTCTCCCTGGGGTGCGGGGCGGGTGCCGGGGGCTTCCGAGGGGCCGGGGGTGTTGAGGGTGTCGGGGGTGATGGCGGGGGCGGTGTCGGGGGTGTGCTCGGCAGGACGCCCGGGACCGGCCCCACCGGCCGTGGCCTCCCCCTCCGGTCCCTCCCCCTCCGGCGCTCCGTCCCGCGACTGGGACAGATAGCTGTACGCCGAGGCGCGGGAGATGCCGAGGCGGCCGGCGACCTGCTCGACGGCACGGCGGACGGCGAAGACACCGCGCTCGTCCAGGCGGCGGAAGAGGGCGAGGCGGCCGGGGCGGTCGAGGGCGGCCCAGGTGGTGTCCTGGTGGGCGTCCACCAGGGCGTCGACCACCGCGTCGATGTCGTTGCCGAAGGTGGTGACCGGATCCAGGGCCCGTACGGCGACCGGCCCGGCGAGGGCGTCGAGCAGCGCCCGCGCCCGCTCCACCGCGTCCGCGTCGACATTGACGCACAGGGCGCCGAAGACCGCGCCGGTCGCGTCGCGGAGCAGCATCGTGGAGGACTTGACGAGGTGCCCGGTGCCGGTGCGGGTGAGGTAGTTCAGCTCGTCCTCGGCGGCGTCGCCCCGGGACAGCGCCCGCAGGCCGATCTCGCTCATCGCGCCACCCACGGCCCGCCCGGTCAGCGACCCGGCCACGGCGACGACCGACCGCTCCGGCCGCCGGTAGTCGTGCAGCACCACCTCGCACACCGGGCCGAAGGTCGCCGCGATGCCTTGGACCACCGGGGTCAGCGCCGCGAGGATCGCGTCCCGCTGCGCCTCCCGTTCCGGTCCCTCCCTCTGTCCTTGCACCTGTCCGCCCACCTCTGACACCCTCCCCATACATTGGACGAAAAATCCAACTCCTGGACTCTCAGTCTAAACACACACGGCACCGTACAGCTCCGGACGCGGTCGGGGCCGTACGGGTGTCCGACGGCGGGGCGGCGCCCGGCGCTGTCGGTGGCGGCCTCTACGATGGCCCGGTGACCAGCACCGCGCAGCGCACCGGCCGGCGCCCCTCGGGGCACGCGGTGCTGCTGCTGGTGTTCGTGGTCCTGGCGGGGGTGCTGGCGATGCACGGGCTGGGCCCGTCCGGAGCACCCGCGTCGCACTCGGCGCACGACACGGCGGCCCCGAGTACGGGCGCCGTCCAAAGCACCGCTCACAGCTCGGACCAGAACGCCGCCCCCGGCGACCCCATGACCCCGGCCCCCGTCACCACCCCCACCCCCCGCGCCCCCCACACGATCCACTGTGTCGAGGCGACAGCCGGTGACGGCGGCTCCGGGCATCTGCGGCACGCCGACATGACCTGTGCCGCGAGCGGCGTCTCCACCTCGTACGCCAGTCCCGCGCTCGCGCCCGCCCACGGCGACCCGGCGACGGTGCCGCTCGGGGCCGGGGGGCGGGTCGCGGCGGCCACCGGGGGTGACCGGGCGCCGCCCGATCTGGCGCAGTTGCAACTCCTGCGGATCTAGAGACACCCGCGCGGCACCGGCCTGCCCGGCGCCGCGCCGCCGTCTGTCTCTTCATCCCTTCTCGCGCCCGTCATCCCGGGCGCGCGGCACAAGGAGTTCCAGCAGCATGACCGCACACCGCACATTCTTCCGCCGGTCCGCCCTCGCGGCGGCCGGTACCGGGGCCGCCCTCGTCCTGGCCGCCTGCGGGTCCGGGGACGGTTCCGCCGGGCACGGCGGCGGCCACGACGGTTCCAGCGCCTCGACGTCGGCCTCGGCCTCCGCGTCCGCGTCGGCGTCCGCGCCGCAGGGCGAGCACAACGCCGCCGACATCGCCTTCGCGCAGGGCATGATCCCGCACCACCGGCAGGCGGTGGAGATGGCCGACCTGGCCGCGACCCGCGCCGGGTCCGAGGAGGTCAGGACCCTCGCCGAGGAGATCAGGGCGGCACAGGACCCGGAGATCCGGACGATGACCGGCTGGCTCACGGCCTGGGGCGAGGAGGTCCCGGCCGAGGAAGCCGGAGGGCACGACATGTCCGACATGGAAGGTGATATGTCGGGGGACATGTCCGGAATGATGACCGACGACGAGATGACCGACCTGGAGAACGCGTCCGGGGAGGCGTTCGACACCGCGTTCCTGACCCTGATGGTCAAGCACCACGAGGGCGCGGTGGCCATGGCCGAGACCGAGAAGAAGGACGGCGCCTACCGGCCCGCCCTGGACATGGCCGACGCCGTCATCACCACCCAGTCCGCCGAGATCGAGCGCATGAACGGGATGCTCGGCGGGAGCTGACCCGGCGCGCACGGGGCGGGGCCGCCGGGCCCCGCCCCTCTTCCCCGCGAGGCTCCCGGTTCAGCGGCGCAGCAGCAGCGAGGTGACCCGCAGCCGGCCGCTGTGGATCCAGACGTCGGAGTACTCCACCGGCCGGTCGTCGGCGAGATAGGTGACCTGCTGGAGGTACTGCACGGGCGCGCCCCCGGTCAGTGCCAGCGCCTCGGCGACCTCGGGGGTGGCGGCCTCCGCGCTGAACGTACGGCGGGCGGTGGCGATCTTCAGTCCGTAGGTGCCCTCCAGGACACCGAAGAGGCTGGAGGTGGTGAAGTCGGTCTGCTCGATGCCGGGGGCGAGATCGGTCCGGACGAAGTTGAAGAGCAGGGCGACGGGGCCCTCCGCGGTGGAACGGACCCGGACCAGCCGCAGGACCCGGATGCCGGGGCCGACGTCCAGCAGGGCGGCGACCGGCTGCGGAGGGACGATCAGCGAGCACTCGCGGACCGAGGTGGTGGTCACCACGCCCTGGCTGGCGAAGTCCTCGGAGAGGGTGCTCAGCTTCTGGGCGATGGCGGGTTCGATGGTGGTCGAGGTGACGAAGGTGCCGCGACCGCGGACCTGGCGCAGCAGGCCCTCCTCGATGAGGGTGGTGAGGGCGCGGCGCAGGGTGCCGCGGCTGACGCCGAACTCGTCGGCGAGTTCCGGTTCGCTCTTGAGGCGGTAGTGGGCCGGCCACTCACCACTGGCGATGCGCAGCCGGATGTGTTCCGAGATCTGCGCGTGGATCGCCGTGGGGACATCGCGCTTGATGTCCGGAAGTCCCCCATTGTCGGCCGTCACGTTCGTCGTGTCTCCTTCTCGACTCTGCTCGGGTCTGCTCTTCATGTCTGCTCTTCATGCGTCTTCGCGGCGCTGCTCAGATCTGCTCTTCATGCGTCTTCGCGGCTCTGCTCGGGTCCGCTCTTCTTGCGCGCCGCCCCAGCGGACGCCGGGCCACCCCGGGTCGCCCCTGCTCGCCGCCCCGCGCCATCCCGGGTCACCCCCGGTCCGGCGGGTGCCGCCGCGCCCCTGGCCACGGTAGTCGGCCGGGGCGCGGCGGCGGCGGCCGGTCAGTAGCTGACGGTCGACGCGTCCCCGGTGTCGGTGATGATCGCCAGTCCGGCGCTGGTGCCGAGCAGGGAGGCGCCCGCACGCAGCAGTTCCACGGCCTGCGGGTAGGTCTTGATGGCCCCGGACGCCTTCACCCGGACGCCGTCCCGCGCCCGCTCGACAAGGTAGCGAACGCTGGCCGGGTTCGCCGTCTCGATCTGCCCGCTGCTGGCGTTCTTGAGGAAGGCGACGCCCGCCTCCATCGCGAGGTCGACGGCCGCGTCCTTCTCAGCGTCGGTCAGCAGCGGCAGTTCGAGCATCACCTTGACCGGCCCGCCGAAGGCGCGGACCACTCCGGCGATGTCGTCGCGGAAGTCGTCGTACCGGCCGCTCTTGAGCCAGCCGACCTGGACGCCGATGTCGAGCTGGGTGGCGCCGAGGCGGGCGATCTCGGCGGCCTCGGCGGCCTTGCCCGCGCTGGTCATCACGCCGACGGTGGGGAAGTCCAGGGCGGAGGCGACCTCCACCCCGGTGCCGCGCAGTTCGGCGGCGACGACGGTGATCCAGGAGGCGGGCACCATGGCCGCGTTGAAGCCGTGGGTGACGGCCTCCCGGGCATGGGCCACCATGACGTCGCGCGTGGCGTCCGGGTCGATCCTGGTGTGCTGGATGTAGGGCGCCAGCCGGGCCGGGGTGAGGTCGGCGGCGACCGCGGTGGCGGTGGTTTCGGACACGGGGTGATCTCCTCTTGGTGGGGTGGGGGTGGGGAGCCGGTGGCTCAGACCTGGGTGGCGTACTGCGGCGGGACGACGACGCCCTCGCCGCCGAACCAGCGGGGCGCGTCGACTCCGCAGTACAGGCCGATGTTTCCCCAGGGCTCGAAGGCCCCGGTGCGGACGACGGCCTTGGCCTCGCGGGCGAGTGCGCCGAGCACCTCCGCGTGCGGGCGGGTGCTGAACTCGGCGCCGGAGAACCGGTACCGGAGCCACTTGTCGAGCCGGGGGTTGTGGCTCGGCACGTCCTCGGCGCGGACCACGCCCTCGACGACGATCTCGTCGGCGATCAGCCCGAGGACCGTCCGCAGATCGGGCAGGTTCTCGGCGAGGGCGAGGTCGACGCGGTGGGCGTCGCGGGGCACGGGGAAGCCCGCGTCCACGACGAGCAGCAGATCGGTGTGGCCGAGGGTGGCCAGGACGCCGCTGAGTTCGGCGTTGAGGATGCCGGAGCGCTTCATGGTGCGGTGGTGCCTTTCACGCGGGGGTGTTCGGGGTCAGGCGGCGGCGGCCGGGGCCGCTCCGGTGGCCAGGGTCATGATCGATTCCTCGGTGGCCTCCGCCGTGTCCACGATGTCCACCAGCCGGCCCTCGCTCAGCACCGCGATCCGGTCGGTGAGGGTGAGGAGTTCGGGCAGGTCGGAGGAGGAGCAGAGGATGGCCAGGCCGTCCCGGGCGAGGGCGAGGAGCCGGTCGTAGATCTCGGCCTTGGCGCCGATGTCGACGCCGCGGGTGGGCTCGTCGAGGATGAGGACGCCGGGGTCGATGGCCAGCCAGCGGCCGAGGACGGCCTTTTGCTGGTTGCCGCCGGACAGGCTGGTGATGGGCTGGCCCATGGTGGCGGTCTTGACCGTCAGCCGCCGCGCCTGGTCGGCGGCGCTCGCGTCGAAGGCCCGTCGGCGGACCATGCCGAACCGGCTGAACGCCCTGGTGGTGAGGGCGCCGATGTTCTCGCCGACGCTCATGGTGGTGAGCAGGCCCTGGGCGCGGCGTTCGCCGGGCACGAACGCGAGACGGCGTTCGACGCTGGCGATGGGGTCGCGCTGGTCGTAGGGGCGGCCGAGGAGTTCGACGGTGCCGCCGGTGCCGCGGTCGCCGCCGAACAGGTTGTGCAGCAGTTCGACGCGTCCGGAGTCGGGCAGTCCGGCGACGCCGAGGATCTCGCCGGGGCGCAGGTCGAAGGAGATGCCGCGGTGGCGGCGTCCGCTCAGCCCGCGCACGGCGAGGGCGGGCGGGACGGCCGGGTCGCCGGGGCGGTCGGCGCGGCGGGTGAACTGGCCCAGTTCGCGGCCGACCATGGCGGCCACCGCCCGGTCGGGGGTGGTCCCGGCGCGCGGCCAGGAGGCGACATGGCCGCCGTCGCGGAGCACCTGGATGTGATCGGCGAGCCGGAACACCTCGGGCATCCGGTGGGAGACGTAGAGCATGGTCGTCCCGGCCGACTTGAGCTGGGCCATCAGGGCGAACAGCCGGTCGGCCTCGGCGGGGGTGAGCATCGCGGTCGGCTCGTCCAGGATGAGGACCCGGCAGCCCCGGGCGAGGGACCGGGCGACCACGATGAGCTGCTGGGTGGCCAGGTCCAGGGTGCGGACCGGGGCGCCCGGGTCGAGGTGGAGGTCGAGTTCGGCGAGGAGTTCGCGGGTGCGTTCGCGCATCCGGCGCGGGGAGGGGAACCAGCGGCTGCCGGGCTCGACGCCGCTGAGCACGTTCTCGGCGATGGTGCGGTCGGGCAGCAGCGACAGTTCCTGCGGCACGATCGCGACGCCGTGCCGGCTGAGGACGGTGGCCGGGTCGTAGGCGGTGACCGGTTCACCGAAGACGGTGACCGTGCCGGCGCTGGGCGGCTGGAGCCCGGCGAGGATCTTCAGCAGGGTGGACTTGCCGGCGCCGTTCTCCCCGAGGAGGGCGGTGATCTCGCCCGCGGGGACGTCGAAGGAGACGTCGTGCAGGGCGCGGACGGGGCCGAAGTTGCGGGTGAGTCCGCGGACGCTGACGGCGCAGCCGGGGTCGGGGGGTGCCGGGGGGCTGGTCGCCCCCGCTTCACGGCTCACGGCGCCTTCGCGGTTCATCAGTCCTCCACGGTGGCGGAGTCGAGGGTGTCGGCGGTGATGAACTGGGCGCCGGTGTCCACGCCCTTGATCTCGGTGCCCCGGGTGAGGAAGTCGTGGAGCACCTTGACCGCCTGGTAGCCCTGCTCGGTGGGGTTCTGGCTGATGGTGAAGTCCAGGACGCCCTTGTCGATGTACTCGGCGGTCTGGGTGAGCAGGTCGAAGCCGCCCATGGTGATGGTGTCGGCCCTGCCCGACCCGGCGACCCACTTGGCGGCGGCGGTGGTGGAGCAGCAGTCGAGCCCGGCGACGGCGACGACGTCCTTCTTGCCGGACATGGTCGACTCGACGGTGTTGTAGGCGGCGTTGGGCTCGTTGCCGACGTTGACCGGGCCGACTATCTTCAGGCCGCTGCCCTCAAGTCCCTCCTCGAAGCCGCTGAAGCGGTCGTGGGACCATCCGGCGCCGGTGTCCACGGAGAACACGACGACCGACCTGCCGTTGACGTCGCTGTCGCCGAGGTCCTCGCGGAGCTGTTCGGCCTGCGCCTTCCCGGAGCCCTTCAGGTCCTGGCCGACGAAGCCCATCTGCTCGGAGTCGGGGTTGTCGGTGTTGAAGGAGATGATCGGGATACCGGCCTTGTACGCCTGGCTGATCACCGGCTTGAGGGCGTCGCTGGAGGCGGAGGAGACAGCGAGTCCGTCGACCGCCTTCTGCTGGATCAGGGTCTGGATCTCGGAGACCTGCTTGCCCGCGTCACCGCCGGTCGGGCCGATGAGCTGCACCTCGGCGCCGAACTCGTCGCCCGCCCGGTCCATTCCGGCGCCGATCGGGGTGGCGAAGGCGAGGGACGGGTCGTGGTAGCTGAGCTTGATCCGCATCGGCTTGTCGGCGTCGACGCGGTCCTGGATGTAGGAGGCGAGCCGGAAGGAGCCGTCGCCGGAGGAGCCGGAGTCCCCGGAGCTGCCGGAGGAGTCGGCGGAGGTGACCGCGCCACAGCCGGTGAGGGCGAGGGCCGCGGCGACGGCGGTGGCGGCGGTGAGGGATCTGAGGAGGGTGCGCGGGGACATGGTGACTCCCTTGTCGTGTCCTGGGGCGAGGGGCGAGGGGCGGGCGTGGTTGACCCGGAGGGGACGGGGGAAGCGGGCCGGAAAGGGGGCTACGCGCGGGCCTTGCGGCGGCGCTGCCAGGTGTCCGCGGCGACCGCGGCGACGATGACCAGACCGGTGACGACGGTCTGCCAGAAGGACGAGATGCCCTTGATGTTGAGGATGTTCTGGAGCAGGCCGATGAAGGCGACCCCGATGACGGTGCCCCACATGGTGCCCGAGCCGCCGAAGAGCGCGGCGCCGCCGATGATGACGGCCGAGATGACGGTGAGTTCCAGGCCCTGCCCGGTCACGCCCTGCACATAGGAGAGGAAGGACAGTCCGAGGACCCCGGCGAGTCCGGCGGTGAACCCGGAGAGGACGAACGCGGTGAGCTTGACCCGCTTGACGTTGATGCCGACCAGCCGGGCGGCCTCCTGGTTGCCGCCGACGGCGTAGGTGTTGAAGCCGAAGCGGGAGCGGGCGAGGAGGGCGACGCCGACGAGGGCGACGGCGGCGAAGAACAGGAACTGCATCGGCACGACCCCGAACAACCGCCCCTGACCGAGGAGGTTGAAGTCGGCGACCCCGGACTGTGAGGAGCTGAGGGAGATCGGGGCGCCGTCGGAGATGAGCAGGGCGACCCCCCGGAAGACGCTGAGCGTGCCGAGGGTGACGATGAAGGACGGCACACCGAGCAGCACCACGGCCAGCCCGTTGAGCAGCCCGGCGAGGGCGCCGACGGCGAGGCCGACCAGCATGGCCGCGGTCCAGTTCCAGCCGTCGGATATGAGCATGCCGGTGGAGATCGCGGACAGGGCGTAGGTGGAGCCCACGGAGAGGTCGATCTCGCCGTTGAGGATCACGAAGGTGACACCGACGGCCATGATGCCGATCTGGGCGATCTGCTGGCCGACGGAGAGCAGGTTGTCGGAGGAGGCGAAGGTCGGGGAGAGCCCGGTGCCGAGCAGGAACAGCAGCACCAGCGCGGCGAAGACCCCGGCCTCCCGGGCGTCCAGCAGCCGGCGCAGGGCCTCGGGGGCGCGGCGGGCGGTATCGGCGGCGGGGGGTGCCGCGGTGGTCGGGGGCTTGGAGGTCGTCGAGGTCACGAGGTGTTTCCCATCCGGGCGGCGAGCTGGTCTCTGGTGGGCAGGGCGGGGACGACGCCCGCGATCGTCACGGTGTGGGCGCCCGCGGCGGCGGCGAAGGCGGCGGCCTCCTTGAGGGGGCGGCCCTCGGCGAGGGCGACGGCGAGCGCGGCGGTGAAGGAGTCCCCGGCCCCGGTGGTGTCCACGACGGTCCCGGCGGGGTGCGGGGGTACGTGGGTGAGGCCGGAGTCCTCGGCGATCAGGGCGCCCGCGCCGCCCCGGGTGAGGATCGCGGCCCCGCCGGTGCGCTCGCGCAGGGCGCGGACGAGGTCCTCGTCGCCGAGGCCGTGGCCGTCGGTGAGGCCGAGCAGGACGGGGGCCTCGGTCTGGTTGGGCATGATGACGTCGATCAGCGGCCAGCAGTCGTCGGGGAGCGGCCGGGCGGGGGCCGGGTTGAGGACGGTCCGGGTGCCGGTCTCCCGGCCGGTGCGCAGCGCGGCGACGACGGCGGCCTCGGGGATCTCCATGGAGACGACGAGGAGGTCGGCGGCGGCGATCTCGGCCCGGAAGCCCTCCACCGCGGCGGCGTCGAGTGCGTCCAGCGCGCCGGGGGCGATGGCGATGCGGTTCTCGCCGGAGGGCTCGACCAGGATGAAGCCGACCATGGTGGGGGCCTGTGCGGTGACCACCTGCCCGGCGTCGACGCCCTCCGCCCGCCACAGCTCGCGCGCGGCCCGGCCGAAGTCGTCGTCGCCGACGGCGGTCAGCAGCGCGACCTCGGCGCCCAGCCGGGCGGCGGCGATGGCCTGATTGCTGCCCTTGCCGCCGGGGCCCGGATCGAACACCCCGCCCGAGACGGTCTCCCCCGCCACCGGAGCCTTCGGGAGCCTCATGGTGAGGCCGGCTCCGTAACTTCCGACAACCGCGATCTTCATCGGCGCACCGCTTTGTGTAGGGACAACCATGGACATGAGGGAGCGTAGGTACAGGGATGTCCATAGTCAATCGTTGCGCCGGGGAGAATTTTCGGTGTCATTTTCCGACACTCATTAACAAAATTTCTCAATACTTAAGAAACTTCACATACCGGTCACTCAGGTGGACGTCGTCCAACGCGGCGCGGTCTCCGCCCAGTGGGCGTCCCAGGTGGCGAGATTGCGTCGGCGCAGCGCCAGGACGGCGGCCCCGTGGACGGCACATCCGGCCAGGGCGACGGCGAGGAACGCCAGCAGCGCCCAGCCCATGGTGCGGCTGCGGATCTCGTCGGCGGTCATCGGCGGCCCGGCCGGGGTGCCGTCGGCGGCGACCCAGACGCGGACCCCGTCCCCGGCCGCGAGTCCGGGCGGCACCTCGGCGGCGGCGGTACGGGTCCGGCCGTCCGGGGCGGTGAAGCGGACCTCGGCGGGGTAGCGGGCGAGCCGGGCCTCGTCGGAGCCGGGCTCGGGATGCTCCGGGGCGTCCCGCACCAGCACGGCGGCGAGATGGTGCCGGGTCTGCGCCTCGCGCGCGGCAACGGCCCGGTAGTGCCGCTCGGCGGCGTCACCCGCGCCGAACAGGGCCGTGAGTCCGAGCAGCGGCACCAGCAGCACCAGCGCCAGGGCGCTCCACGCTTCGAGCCGGTCGGTGCGGCGGCGCAGCGGATTGCGGCGCCAGCGCCAGAAGGGAACGGGACGGACGGGGCGGAGGGGGCGTTCGGGCCGCGGGCGGGGCGGCGGCTGGGCGGGGGGTACGGCGCCGGACATGGGACCGACCTCCTTGCGGTGGGCGGGGACTGACGGTGTGTCGGGGGTAAGGGGTGGGGTGGGGGCGGGGGTGATCCGGCCGGGCGCGGAGGGGGGAATTGACGAGGGCGTCGGAGTCGGGCCCGGAGGGCGGAATTGACGGGGCGCCGGAGTCGGGCCCGGAGGTCAGAGTTGACAGGGCGTCGGAGTCCGGTGCCGGGGCAGCGGGCCGGGGGCGGGCATGGACGCAGCGTCGGAATCGGGCGCCCGGGGCGCGGGTCGGAATGCGGATAAGGGGCCGCCACGACCGGTGGGGGCGCACCGGCCGTGGCGGCAGGGGGTGGGGACGGGGATCGGGGTCCCGGCCCCTGCGGGGGGCCGGAATCGGGCGGGCGGAGGTCAGACGGGGCGCGGGGCCGCGCCGGTGGACGGGTGGGCGTGGGCGGAGCGCAGGATGCGCGCGGCGCCCCGGATCGCGGCGGTGTGCGGTGCGGGCACCGGCCACAGGGGTGAGTGCAGCTCGCGGGTGAGCCGGTGGACCAGGTCCGGGCGGAGCGCGCCACCGCCCGCCAGCAGCGCGCCCCGGCCCAGCGCCTCCGCGACCAGCGTCGTGGGGTCCTGGCGCAGCATCGAGTCGATCATGGTGACGACGGTTCCGGCGAGGTCCGCCGGGGCGACCCCGTCGCCGAGGTCGGCGGTGCCCAGCGAGGTGCGCCGGGCGTCGAAGACGGCACCGTCCACCAGCAGCACCACCTCGATGAGCTGGGCGCCGATGTCCACCACCAGCAGCGGCAGCGAGAGATCCGCGTCGGCGGCGAGGGCGACGCCACGGGCGCCCGGCACGGTCAGCACCGACCGGGGCCGCAGCACCCGTACCGCCGCGCGGACCCGCTCCCGGTGGCCGGGCCCGGACAGCACCGGCGCGGTGATCACCACCAGCGGACGGGTCAGCCGGGGCAGCCGGCGACCGACCAGCCGGTCGATCATCCGGGCCGCGCCCGGCACGTCCACGATGTCACCGCGCCGGACCGGGTGGACCGCGCCCGGGAAGGTGACGGTGGGCACGTCCAGCACCAGCCCGCGCCCGGCGACCCAGGCCCGGGTGCGGGCGCTGCCCAGATCCAGCGCGACACAGCAGCACGGCCGGCACAGCGGCCAGGGCCGACGCCGGGGGACAGCGGCAATATCGGTATCGATACCGACACCGATATGGGTATTGGTGACAGAAGAGCCCCCGAGGTCACCGGACCCCGGACCGTGCGGCGCGGACCCCGCCTCCCGCACCTGCTGGCAGCGGGCGCAGTAGCGGGCCTGCGGGACGATCAGCAGACGCTCCCGTTCGACGGGACGGCGGCACAGCCCGCACACGCCGTAGCGGCCCTCGGCGATCCGGCGCAGGGCCGCCTCCACATCGGCGAGCACCATGCGCGCGGACGCGGCGAGTTCGATCCGCACCTCGGTCCGGGCCGCGGAGCGGCGTCCGCGCGGATACTCGGACTCGGCGCGCGGCGGTGCCGCGATCTGACGGAGCTGCTCCTGACGGAAGAGCCGCTGTTCGCGCAGGTCCTCCCGCAGCGCGGCGAGGTCCTCGGGCGACAGGCCCCGGTCCTCGGGGGGCAACTGGGCGGCGGCGCGGTCGCCCGCGGTCCGGTGGTTCACGGCATCACCTCGTACCGTCGGGCCGCGGTCAGCCGGCCGCGTGACGCTGGCAGGTGACGCAGTACCGGGTGTACGGGAGGATCTCCAGGCGCTCGGCGGCGACCGGCCGGGCGCAGCCGGCGCAGTCGCCGTAGGTACCGGCCCCGACCCGGGCGAACGCCTCGTCGATCTCGGTGAGCACCCGGCGGATCGCCTCGGCCTGCACGGACAGCAGATGGTCGTCGGCGCTCTGGCCGGTGCCTTCGAGCGCGTGGAGCTGGGCCAGCCGGCTGTTCCGGGCGTGTTCGAGGCGCTGGCGGGCCTCGTGCACGACCGGCCCGACGGTCCTGGACCCCCTGATCCGGTCCTCGGCCGACTTCCCGCCGGGGGAGTTCCCACTGAGGGAGTTCCCACGGGGGATGCTCCCGCTGGGGGTGTTGTTCCCGCTGGGGGAGATGTCGAGCGCCACGGCGGCTCCTCTCTCAAGGCGCGGTACGCGCAGCGACGGCCGTCCGGGCGGGCGGGGCCCGCGGGTCGTCGGCGACCACGGGACAAGCACCGGACCGGACGGCCTGATCCGTCTCCACTGTGCGTGCTCCCGGGCCCCGGTCCCATCGGGCGCAGACCCCATTTCGCGGGGGCCGCGATGACCACATGCCCGCCGTGGGTAGCCCGTGACCTGCGAAATGGGGGTTGGACCCCATCGACGCGCGGGCGGGCGGCGAGGCACGGTGGGGGGACGGAGAGCGCGGTGGGCGCGGAGGCGCGAGTGGAGGGAGAAGGACCCGGTGTCGCTGTTCTGGCGGATCTTCGGGCTGAACGCCGTGGTGCTGGGCGCCGCCACCGGACTGCTGCTGTGGGCGCCGGTGACGGTGTCGGTGCCGGTGCTGCTGACCGAGGCGGTCGTCCTGGTCGGCGGTCTCGGGGTGATGCTGGTCGCCAATGGCGCCCTGCTGCGCTGGGGTCTGGCCCCGTTGGGCCGGCTGACCCGGCTGATGGGCACGGTGGACCTGCTGCGCCCAGGCCAGCGCCTGCCGGTGCCCGGAGCCCGTGCCGAGGACGCCACCGGCAAGGACACCGTCACAGGGCGCCCCACCCGCGAGGCCGCCCCCGGCGGTCGCGGCGGCGAGGTCGCCGAGCTGATCCGGACGTTCAACGCGATGCTGGACCGGCTGGAGCACGAGCGGGCCACCTCCAGTGCCCGTGCCTTGCTGGCGCAGGAGGCGGAGCGCCGCCGGATCGCGCAGGAACTGCACGACGAGGTCGGCCAGGGCATGACCGCGATCCTGCTGGTGCTGAAGCGGGCCGCCGACGACGCCCCGGAGCCGCTGCGCGCGGAGCTTCAGCAGGTACAGGAGATCACCCGGGAGAGCCTGGACGAGGTACGGCGGCTGGTGCGGCGGCTGCGGCCCGGGGTGCTGGAGGACCTGGGCCTGGTCAGCGCCCTGATCTCGCTCACCCAGGACTTCGCCACCCACACCGGGCTGCGGGTGGTGCGCCGCTTCGACGCCGACCTGCCCGCCCTGGAGCCGGAGACGGAACTCGTGCTGTACCGGGTGGCGCAGGAGAGCCTGACGAACACGGCCCGGCACGCCGGGGCCGCCCGGGTGGAGGTGGGGCTGCGCCGGGCCGGGGCGGCGGTGATGCTGGAGATCTCCGACGACGGCCGGGGCATCGAGGCCGCCCACGAGGGCGCCGGGATCCGGGGGATGCGGGAACGCGCCCTGCTGGCCGGGGCGGCGCTGGACATCTCCTCGACGCCCGCCGCAGGCACCCGTATCCGCCTGACCACCCCCGTCCCCGCGACCGGAAAGCAGCCGTGACCATGCCCGACCCCCTACCGCCCCAGCCCTCCCCCATACCCGACCCCCTACCGCCCCAGCCCTCCCCCATACCCGACCCCCTGTCGCCCCAGCCCTCCCCCATGCCCGGCCCTCCGCCCTCCCAGCCCTCCCCCATTCCCGCGCCCCTGCCCTCCCAGCCCTCCCCTGTTCCCTCCCCTGTTCCCTCCTCCGCGCCCGCTCCCTCCCCCACACCCTCGCCGGTCCCCGCCTCCGCCCCCGCGCGCCCCATCCGCATCCTCCTGGCCGACGATCACGCCCTGGTCCGGCGCGGGGTGCGGCTGATCCTGGACCGGGAGCCGGACCTCGAAGTCGTCGCGGAGGCCGGGGACGGGGCGGAGGCCATCGAGGCGGCCCGCGGCCTGGAGGTCGATCTCGCCGTCCTGGACATCGCGATGCCCCGGCTCACCGGCCTCCAGGCCACCCGCGAACTGAGCGCACTGCTCCCGGGTCTGCGGATCCTGATGCTGACGATGCACGACAACGAGCAGTATCTGTTCCAGGCGCTGAAGGCCGGGGCGTGCGGCTATGTGCTGAAATCGGTCGCGGACCGCGATCTGGTCGCCGCCTGCCGGGCCGCGATGCGCGACGAGCCGTTCCTGTACCCGGGCGCGGTGACCGCGTTGATCCGCACCTATCTGGACCGGGTGCGGCACGGCGAGGAGAATGCCGAGCATGTGCTCACCCCGCGCGAGGAGGAGGTGCTGAAGCTGATCGCCGAGGGGCATTCGTCGAAGGGGATCGCCGAGATCCTCTTCATCAGCGTGAAGACCGTGCACCGCCACCGGGCCAATCTGCTGCACAAACTGGCGCTGCGGGACCGGCTGGAGCTGACCCGGTACGCGATCCGCGCCGGGCTGGTGGAGCCCTGACGCCCCCCGCCGGGCCGCCGTCGCGCCGACCCGGCCCCGCCCTCCGTCCGCCCGCGGGTCACCGCCTCGCGGCGACCGTCGGCGCGCTGCTCGCCGTCCTTCTCGCGGTGCTGCCGACCGCGCTGTCCGGGGCGGCCCCGGCCGGTCCGGCGGCGCCGGTCGCCGGGGTCCAGCACACCGGCTCCCCCGCCCAGCACGCCGACGAACCCTGCGTCACCGGCTGCGCCGCCCACGCCCGCGGGACGCGGTACGAGCATCCCGGCGAGCGTCCGTCCCCGCTGGACCAGCACGCCACCCACACCCGTTTCCCGGCGCCCGCCCCGGCCGACGCCGCCCGCGCCGCGGCCCGCGTCCCCGCGCCCTCCCTCTCCCCCGCCCCCGCGGACCGGCACCGCGGCCGGGCACCTCCGGCACACCCCGGCATCTGATCCCTCCCCCTCTTTTTCCGACTTCCGCGTCGGTGACCCGGCCGAGGCATGCCGTGGTGCCGTCGCGCCCCGACCTGCCTGCCGGAGGCATCGACTTGACACGCCGTCACCCCGGGCAGCGCCTGCGCGCGCTGCTCGCCCTCGCCGTGCTCGCCGCTTCACTCGCCATCGCGCTGACCGTGCCCGTCCGACTCGGACTGGATCTGCGCGGCGGCACCCAGATCGTGCTGGAGACCCGTTCCACCCCGACCACCGAGGCCGACCGCGCGGCCACCGACCGCACCCTGGAGGTGCTCCGCGGCCGGATCGACGCGCTCGGCGTCGCCGAACCGACCCTGGTCCGCTCCGGGGACCAGCGGATCATCGTCGAACTGCCCGGGGTCCAGGACCCGGAGCAGGCCGCCGAGGTGCTCGGCCGCACCGCCCAGCTCACCATGCACCCGGTCCTGGGCCCCGCCGACCCGGCGACGACCGCGCCACCGGCCGATTCCGGTGACGAACCCGCCGGGGCCGAACGCGTCCTCCCCGACGAGTCCGGCCAGCCCCTGCGCCTGGGCCCCGCCGGTCTCACCGGGCAGGACGTCGAAGGCGCCGACGCCCGGTTCGACCCGCAGAGCGGCACCGGCTGGCATGTCACCGTCGGCTTCGGCGAGGGCGGCCGGGCCGACTGGACGGCCCTGACCGCGCGGGCCGCCTGCAACCCGCCCGGGGACCCGCAGCGCCGGGTCGCGATCGTGCTGGACGACAAGGTCATCTCGTCACCGCAGGTCGACCCCTCGGTGAGCTGCGGCGCGGGCATCCCCGGCTCGTCCACCCAGATCACCGGGTCCTTCGACGACACCGAGGCCCGCGAACTGGCCCTGCTCATCTCCGGCGGCGCCCTCCCGGTGCCGGTGGAGACCATCGAGCAGCGCACCATCGGCGCCACCCTCGGGGACGCGGCGATCTCCGCCGCCGCCTGGGCCGCCGTCATCGGCACCGCGCTCACCGCGCTGTTCATCATCGTCGTCTACCGCCTGCTCGGCCTGCTCGCCACCATCGCCCTGGCCTGCTACGGCCTGATCTCCTACGCCGCCCTCGCCGCGCTCGGCGCGACCCTGACCCTGCCCGGTCTCGCCGGGTTCGTGCTGGCGATCGGCATGGCGGTGGACGCCAACGTCCTCGTCTTCGAACGGGCCCGGGAGGAACACGCGGCGCGCCGCCGCCCGAGTCCGCGCTCGGCGCTGACGGCCGGTTTCCGGGGCGCCCTGAGCGCCATCGCCGACTCCAACATCACCACCCTCATCGCCGCCGGGCTCCTCTTCCTGCTGGCCTCCGGGCCGGTGCGGGGCTTCGGGGTCACCCTCGGCATCGGGGTGCTGGCGTCGATGGTGAGCGCGCTGGTGATCACCCGGGTCCTCGCCGAGTGGGCGGCGGGCCGGGGGCTGGTCCGGCGCAGGCCCCGGATCAGCGGTATCGCGACCATCGGATGGGTGCGGGAGCGGCTGACCCGCAGGGATCCGTTCCTGATGCGCAGGCCGCGCCGCTGGCTGGCCGTCTCCGCCGCCGCGCTGGTGCTCGCCGGGTCGGGCGTGCTGGTGCGCGGGCTGGACTTCGGGATCGAGTTCACCGGCGGCCGGCTGATCGAGTACCGCACCAGCACCGCGGTCGACCCGGACCGGGCCCGCGCCGCGCTCGCCGACGCCGGGGTGCCCCGCGCCGTCGTCCAGTCCTCCGGGGACGACGCGGTGACGGTACGGGCGGAGGACCTCAGCGACGCCGACGCGGACACCGTCGCCGAGACCATCGGACGGCTCGGCGGCGACACGGAGCAGGTCCGGGACGAACTGATCGGCCCGAGCCTCGGCGAGGAACTGCGGCGCAACGCGCTGATCGCCCTGGGCCTGGCCCTGGGTGCCCAGCTCCTCTATCTCTCGGTCCGCTTCCGCTGGATGTTCGCGGCCGGTGCGGTGGGTGCGCTGGCGCACGACGTCGTCATCCTGGCCGGGGTGTTCGCCTGGCTCGGCAAGCCCATCGACGGACTGTTCCTGGCCGCACTGCTGACCGTGGTGGGCTACTCGGTCAATGACTCGGTGGTCCTCTTCGACCGCATCCGCGAACTCCTCGCCCGGGACCGCACCACCCCCGTGGCCCGGCTCACCAACCGGGCGATCCTCCAGACCCTCCCCCGCACGGTCAACACCGGGATGGGCGCGGCCATCATCCTCACCGCCCTCGCCGTCCTGGCCGACGACGCCCTCACCGACTTCGCCCTGGCCCTGCTCATCGGCCTGGCGGTCGGCACGTACTCCTCCGTCTTCATCGCCTCCCCCCTGACCATCGCCCTGCACCCGACCACCCGAACCGCCGAACGAGCCCGGCAGCACCTGAAGGAGAAGGGGAAGGAGATGGAGAAGGGGAAGGAGGAACAGGGCCAGGGACGGAAACCGGCCCAGAGGGAAGCCCAGAAGCAGGAGCAGCCCTGAGCAAGCCCCCCGCCCGCTGATCCTGGGCCGTCTCGAAAGCCCCCTCGGCCGAAACGCGGGTGCGCCGCCGCCCGGCTCGGTGGTACTACCTGGGGCTCCCGCCCGGACGGAACGGCCGCCCGGGAGCGGGCCGGAGGCCGAGGTGACCGATCTGACCGGGACGACCAGGACGAGCGGAACGACCGGGATGAACGGGACGGCCGAAGTGACCGGATCGACCGAGGCAACCGGGGCAACCGGATCGACCGAGGCAACCGGCGCGACCGGCGCGACCGGGGTCCCCTGGACCGAGCGGGCCGTCATCCGGGACGGCGTCCGGCTGGTGTGCCGGGACTGGGGCGGGGACGGGCCGCCGATCGTGCTGCTGCACGGACTGGCCGGGCACGCCGGGGAGTGGGACGCGCTGGCGGGACGCCTCGCCGGTGCCTGGCGGGTGCTCGCACTGGACCAGCGCGGGCACGGCGGGAGCGAGCGGCGGCCGGGTGAGGTGTCGCGGGCCGCGTACGTGGCCGATGTGGTGGCGCTGGTCGAGGGGCTGGGGCTCGCGGTGCCGGTGGTGCTGGCCGGGCAGTCCCTGGGCGGGCACACGGCGGTGCTGACGGCGGCCCGGCATCCGGAGTTGGTCCGGGCGCTGGTGGTGGTCGAGGCGGGGGCGGGCGCTCCGGACCCGCGGGGACCGGAACGGATCGGCCGGTGGCTGGACTCCTGGCCGGTGCCGTTCCCGTCGTACAGGGACGCGGTGCGGTTCTTCGGCGGGGGCGCGGTCGGCGCGGGGTGGGCGGACGGGCTCCGGGCGCGGGACGGCGGTCTGTGGCCCCGGTTCGACCGGGAGGTGCTGGTGCGGGCGCTGGCGGAGACCGCCGAGCGGTCGTTCGCGGCCGACTGGGACCGGGTCGCCCGCCCCACCCTGCTGGTGCTCGCCGAGTCCGGCTTCCTCGCCCCGGCCGAGGTGGACGACCTGCTGCGGCGCCGGATGCCGGAGCTGGCGGTGAGCGTCCCCGGCACCGGCCACGACCTCCATCTCCAGCGCCCCGACATCCTGGCCGCCCTGATCGCCCGCTTCCTGCCCGGCCCGGGGTGAACTGCCCGAGTGGGCGGACCGCATGCCCCTTCGGCGCGGGCACCGGCCCCGCCATTGACGCCACCGCCGCCCGGCCCCACCATGAGGACCGGCTGTGCCGGACGGGCCCCGGTGACGCCGGAGGGATCGGAGAGCGCACGCGGTGACCGACCAACTCGCACCGGACGCCTGGGCCGCCCCGCTGCCCATGGCGTACGACCCCCTGTGGGCGCGGCTCACCGAACGGGTGGCCGCGGGCCGCTATCCCGAGGCCGTCGCCGCCGCCGACCACCTGGAGTCGGCCCTCGACGAGGACTTCGGCCCCCTGCACCCCTACACCGTCAACGCGCTGACCGTACGGGCCTGGCTCACCCTGCTGTCGGCCGCCCGGACCCACGCGTGGGCGGAGACGGCCGCGCATCTGGTCGAGACGACCCAGCGCCGGCGGGCCGCCGAGGCACCCGACGAGGAGACCCACCGCACCCTGCGCAACGCCCACGCGGTGTGGACGCTCCTCACCAGCCGGGACCCGGAGACCGCCCGCGAACTCGCCGGGCTGCTGCTGCCGCTGCTCGCCGCCCTCCCGCTGGAGGAGGAGCGGCGGCGCTGCGCCGGGGCGGTGGCCCCCTGGGTCGACGGCGGGACGGACCGGGACGCGCCCCGGCCCGCCTCAGAGCACGGCCGCCAGTGAGTCCAGCGCCTTGAGGGGGTCCGGGCCCGCCGGGGTGAGGACCGCGCTGGTGACGCCCGCCTCGAACAGTCCGGCCAGGGTCGCGCGGGCCTGTTCCGGGGTGCCGGTGACGGCGAGTTGCCGCACCCAGGGGTCCGGGAGGGCCTGGGCGAACTCCTCGGGGCCCGCGCTGCGGGCGCGCAGGGCGAGCAGTTCGTCGTGGAAGGGCAGCGGCGCGATGTGGGGCCGCCAGTCGGGTTCGGCGACCGGCGCGAGCGCGGGCCGGACGGCGGCCAGGGCGACGGCCGGGTCGGGGTGGACGGCGGCCACGTTGTAGGCGACGAGGCGGTGCGGGCGGTCGGCGGAGATCCGGGCGAGTGCCCAGCGCGCGTACGCGGGGGTGACCGGCTCGGCGAGCAGGGTGCCGTCGGCCACCGCGCCGGACACGGCGAGGGACTTGGGCCCGCGCACCCCGGCCAGCACCTCGGGAACCGTCCCGGGCAGGGCGCTCGCGTCCAGCCGCACCCCGTCGACCGTGACGTACCGCCCCGTGTGCCGGACCTCCTCACCGGCCAGGAGCCCCTTGAGGACGGTGATGTACTCGCCGAGCAGGGTGAGCGGGCTGGCGGGCCAGGCGCCGACACTGCGCATCCAGTGCGGCATGCCGTGGCCGACGGTGATGTCCAGGCGGCCGGGGTGGAGCTGGGCGAGGGCGGCGATCTCCATGGCCGCGAAGGCGGCGTTGCGGGCGGCGGCCGGCAGCAGTCCGACACCGACCCGGATCCGGGTGGTGACGGCCAGGACGGTGGCGGCCTGGACCAGCCCGCCCCGGTAGCCGAGATCCTCGACCACCCACAGTTCCCCGAAGCCGAGGTCCTCCGCCCGCCGGGCGAACGCGACGACCTCACCCGCCGGAAGGTCGCGCGGCACGCTGACACCGATCACGTCGTTCCGTTCGGTCATGGTGGTCTCCTTTGTGCCGTTCCTGGACTGTCTCCGTGCGTCCCCAGTATGTCCAAGGGAAAATCGCGTTCATCAGTATGTAAATCGATCACTGGATCGGGGGAATCGGCGAAGCCGGGAGGGGCCTTGGCGATCTAGCGTCGGACACGACGGGGGCCGCACTCCAGAAAGGCACTTCGCAGCCATGTCCCTACCGCAGACCGACGTCAGGCCCGGCACCACCTCCCGCTCCACCCGCGCCACCCGCCCGGGCCGCTCCGGAGAGTACGACGGCGAGAGCGAGAGCGAACCCGAGGAAGGAACCGGCACGGGCACCGGCATCGCGCAAGCCCCGTCCCTGTCCCCGGCCCTCTCCCCGGCCCTCTCCCCGGAGGTCGCCGTCCTCCCCGATGTCGCTCCGCCCCTCGACGAGTTGCCGCTCACCGCGTCCGCGCCCGAGCTGATCTCCCGGCGCGTGCGGGACGAGCTGATGCTCGACGGCAACGCCCGCCTCAACCTCGCCACCTTCGTCACGAGCTGGATGGAGCCGCAGGCCCGGCAACTGATGGCCGAGACGGCGGAGAAGAACCTCGCCGACCGCGCCGAGTACCCGCAGATCACCGCCATGGAGGAGCGCTGCGTACGGATGCTGGCGCGACTGTGGCACGCGCCGCGCCCGGAGCAGGTGCGGGGCTGCTCCACCACCGGCTCCAGTGAGGCCGCCATGCTCGGCGGGCTCGCCCTCAAGCGCCGCTGGCAGCAGCGCCGCCGCGCCCAGGGCAAGGACACCGCCCGCCCCAATCTGGTGATGGGCTCGAACGTCCAGGTCTGCTGGAAGAAGTTCGCCAACTACTTCGAGGTGGAGCCCCGTTACGTCCCCATGGAGCCGGGCCGCTACCACCTCACCCCCGACACCCTCACCGCCTACTGCGACGACCACACCATCGGGGTCGTCACGGTCCTCGGCTCCACCTTCGACGGCTCCTACGAGCCCGTCGCCGACATCTGCCTGGCCCTGGACGGCTACCAGGCCGCCACCGGCACCGACATCCCGGTCCATGTCGACGGCGCGTCCGGCGCGATGGTCGCCCCGTTCCTGGATCCCGGTCTGATGTGGGACTTCCAGTTGGAGCGGGTCGCCTCCATCAACACCTCGGGCCACAAGTACGGGCATGTCTTCCCGGGCCTGGGCTGGGCCCTGTGGCGGGACGCCGCCGCGCTCCCCGACGACCTGGTCTTCGAGGTGGACTACCTGGGCGGCAGCTCGCCCAGCTTCACCCTCAACTTCTCCCGCCCCGGCGCCCATGTCGTCGCCCAGTACTACAGCTTCCTGCGCTACGGCTTCGAGGGCCTGCGCAATCTGGCCGCCCAGAACCGCACGACGGCCCGTGCCCTCGCCGCCCGCATCGGCGCCCTGACGCCCTACGAGCTGGTCACCGACGGCTCCGAACTCCCGGCCTTCGCCTTCCGGCTGGCCCCCGGCACCCCGGGCTTCACGGTGTTCGACGTCTCCGCCGCCATGCGCGCCCGCGGCTGGCATCTGCCCGCCTACGACTTCCCCGCGCCCTGCCAGGACGTGTCCGTCCTGCGGCTGGTGGTCCGCACCGGGTTCACCGCCGAACTCGCCGGCATGTTCATCGCCGACCTGACCGATGTCACCCACCGGCTGCGGACCGCCCCCGCCCACCTGGCGACGGCCTGACGCACCAGCGGGGCGGTCAGTGGCCGGAGACCACCCCCGACAGTTCGTTGGTGCGGTCCGGCAGGGTCACCGAGGTGGTCTTCCGCCCGGTGTCCAGATCGACCGCGTGCAGGGCGCTCTTCCCCGGCTCGGAGACATACGCGGTGTGGCCGCGCACGAACAGGGTGGGCCGGGCCTCCTGCCAGTCGAGCGGCTCCTCCCACTCCCCCACGACCGGGATCCGCTGCGTCACGTCACCGCTCTCCGGGTCGATGACGTGCAGGGCGCCGTCCGTGCCGAGGACGAGGGCCTCGCCGTGCGGGCCGCGGCCCAGCGAGCGGAAGGAGTAGCTGGTGCCGAGGTCGACCAGACGCAGGGTGGCCTTCTCGGTGTCGATGAGGGAGATCCGGGTCGGCCGCTCCAGCTCGGCGTCCGGGTCGGTCTTGTAGTCGCCGAGCAGGACGGGGGACTCGTCGCTGCCGGACTGGTTGCCGATCCGGCCGTAGGCGTCGGGGGCGTCGACCTTGGTGAACTCGCCGTCCCGGTACAGCAGGACGCCGTCCTCGCAGCCGACGGCCACCGCCTCACCCCGGGCGGCGGCCTCGCCGTGCACCCCGGGGCAGTTCTCGGCGCGGGCGATCTCCCGGTTGTCCCGGTCCAGGACGAGGGCCCCGGTGCGCTCCTCCTCGGTGCCGAGGGTGCTGAGCAGTTCCCCGTTGCTCAGCTCGACGGCGACCCCGTGATGCGGCGCGGCGGAGGTGTACGTACGGCTCTCGGGCCGCTCGCCCGCGCCGAGGTCGGCGGGGTCGAAGACGGCGACCTCCCCGGTGCCGTCGGTGAACAGCGCGGTGCGCCCCGCGTGCCGTACGACATGGCCCGGCTCGGCACCGGGGTAGGTGATGCCGGTGAAGGTCTGCGCGGTGGCGTCCAGGACGCGGAAGCCGGTGTCGGTGGAGACGATGACATGGTCGGCGTCCCCGGCCGGGTTGACCCGGTTGAAGCCGGGCAGCTCGATGGTGCTCGCGACCTCCAGGGTGTCGCCGTCGAGGATGTGCAGTCCGCCGTCGAAGGTGGCGACCAGGGGGTCGGTAACCGGGGTGGCGCTCGGGGCGTTCTTGGCCCGGGTGTCGGCGGACGACTGCCGGGCGGAGTCGGCGCCGCCGCCCCCGCAGGCGGTGAGGACCGTGGCCACGGCGAGGGTGAGGGCGGTGCCCGCGAGGGCGCTGCGGCGCCTCGGCGGCCGGGATATGGATCTGAGGGTGTGCATGGTGGTTTCCTTCCTCTCGGTGCCGTCGCATGCGCGCGGCGTTTCGGGTGGGGCGCTTGAGGGACCGGGCGGACCGGGGCTCAGCCACCGGTCGGGCCGCTGGTCGGTCAGGGCGCTGGCCAGCCGTCGGTCGGGGCGCCGGTCAGGTGCCGTTGGTCAGGCCGTCGGTCATGGCGGTGGTGTTGGCGCGCATCATCCGCAGATAGGTGTCGGCTCCGCCGTCCTCGGTGGTGAGTGACTCGGAGTGCAGTTCGATCACCCGGACCCCGTCGCCCAGTTCGGTGCGGAGCACCTCGGCGAGCCGGGTGGGCCGGGAGGAGTCGGCGAACACCGTGCGCACCCCGGCCCGCTCCATCGCCCGGGTCAGCGAGCGCAGATCGGCGGAGCTGGGGGAGGCGAGGGTGGTGCCGCTGGGGACGACCGCGCCGATCACCCGGAAGCCGAACCGGTCGGCGAGATAGCCGAAGACATGGTGGTTGGTGACCAGCGCCCGCCGGTCCTCGGGTATCCGGTCGAAGGAGTCGGTCATCCAGTCGGTGAGGTCGGCGAGAGCGCGGTCGTAGCTCTCGGCGTTGGCGCGTATGGCCGTGCCGTCCACCCCGTCGCCATGCTCGGTGATCTGCTCGGCGATCAGCCGGGTGGCGGTGCGGACCCGGTCCGGGTCGGTCCAGAAGTGCGGGTCGGGTGCGCCCGCCCCGTCCCGGGGACCGCCCTCGTCGCCGGCCCGGAAGGTGAGCGGATCGACCGACCGGCCCACCTCGAAGACCTCCACCCCGGCGTCGCGGGCCGCCGTCACATGCCGCAGCACGTTCTCCTCCAGACCAAGCCCGTTGTAGACGACGAGGTCGGCCCGCTCCAGTTCGGCGGCCTGCACCGCCGACAGCCCGAACGAGTGCGGGTCGGCGCCGGGCCGCATCAACACCGTCACCTCGGCCTCGGAACCGGCTATCTCCCGGGTGATGTCACCGAGGATGTTCGTGGTGACGACGATCCTGGGCGGCTCCTCGCCCCGGGCGCAGGCTCCGGCCGCGGCGACGGTGACCAGCGCGACCAGCGTCATCAGCAGCCCGCGCACCCGCGCCACCGCCACCCGGGCCCGCCGCTTCACCCGCGCCCCGCTCATCGCCCGGTCTCCGTCATCAGCCGGGGCGCGATGTCCAGGGGGAAGGTCCGCGCGACCCGCAGCCGGTCGTGGTGGTCGATCTCCAGCACCCGCCTGCCGAGCGGGTCGTTGACATAGGCGCGGCTGCGGTCGACCTCGATGACCGGCGCGACCTCCGCTCCCGGTGTCACCAGCCGCTCGGTGCGGGCGAGTTGCTCACCGTCGGCGAGGTCGAAGCCGCGCAGGGTGCCGTCGGGGGCCAGCACCAGCAGCGGGGAGCCCTCCCCGGCGGTGTTCACGGCGACGAACGGCCCGGTCTCCACCCGCGTCCAGGTCTTCTCCCCCACGTCCAGCACCCAGACGGCGTCGTCCCCGGCGGGTGCGGCGAGGGTGTCGCCGCCCGGCCGGTACCGGAAGTCCGCGGCCCGCTCCCCCTCGGGCACCGGCTCCCCGTACGGGATCTCATCGACGGTGAGGGCGCCGTCCCGCTCGCCGACCAGCAACGCCCCCTCGGCGCACGCCAGCACCACCCCCCGCCGGGTGACGGCGTCGCCCGCCGGCTCGGCGCACTCGGCGTCCGGCACCTCGGCCCGCTGCCCCGCCCGGTCCAGCGCGACCAGCCGCGCCGCCCCGCCGCCGTCGTCCGCGACCAGCGCCACCAGGTGCCCGGCGAAGGGGACGACCGGGACGGTGTAGGTCCCCGGCAGCGGGCGGGCGGTCCCGGTGCGGCCCGCCTCCCAGTCGGCCCGCCGGTACAGCGCGGCCCGTCCCCGGTCGTCGGTGACGGCGGTGACGGCGGTGTCGCCGCGCACCTGGGCGGCTTCGCCCGCGGGGAGTTCACCGATGTCCTTGAGGTCCGCGCGGTAGTAGTGGACGTGGTCCCCGTGGTCCACGGTCCAGGCCCCGGTGTCGAGCACCCGGACACCCTCGCCGGTGTGCAGGAACCCGAACCGCCCGTCCGTGCCGATCCGTACGGCGTCCCGCACCGGGGCCGTGTCGTGGGCCTGGCCGGTGATCAGGTCCAGCACCTGGGTGCTGCCGCTGTCCGGGTCGTTGAGGAGCAGCCGGGACTGCTGCTCGGCGGTCTCCCGCGCGCCCTCGACATGGCCGTGCGGAGCCGGGGACGCGGAACCGGTGTCCGCCGGGGGCCTGTTGTCCTCGGCGGTGCCGTCCCCGGGTCCGGCGCAGGCGGCGGTGGCGAGCAGGGCGGTGAGCAGCAGGGCGGGGAGGGGGCGGGCCGTCGGCGGCCGGGGGGCGGGGGGCGGGGCGGGTGAGGTGTCGTCGGGTCGAACGGTCGGGGCCATCGCCTCGGGTTTCCTTCGGTCGTCGGTGGACGGGCGTGGGCTGGGCGTGGCCGGTCAGGGGGGACAGAGTCGTCCCGCCCCGCGTGTCCGGTGGCGGAGGGCCGAGCCCAGGTGGGAGAGGAAGAAGAGGGCCACGGCGAGCGCCGAGACGGTCGCTCCGGCGGCGGTGCCCAGGTGCCAGGAGAGGAGCAGGCCCCCGAAGGTGGCGGCGGCCCCGGTCAGCGCGGCGAGCGCCATGACGGCGGGGACACCGCGCGCCCAGGGCAGGGCCGCCGCGGGCGGGGCGATGAGCAGCCCGAAAACCAGCAGGGTGCCGACGACATGGAACGAGGCCACGATCGCCAGCCCCAGCAGCCCGAGCAGGACGGCGTGGGCGAGCCGGGGCCGCAGCCCGAGGGTGCGGGCCTTGCGGGGGTCGAAGGCGAGGGCGACGAACGCCCGGTGCCCGAGGACCGCGACCGCCAGCGCCGCGAGCAGCGCGCCGGCGAGCAGGACCAGGTCCCGTTCCCGGACCGCGAGGACGTCCCCGAACAGGAAGCCGGTCAGATCCACCGCGAACGACTGCGAGCGGGACACGATGATCACGCCCAGCGAGAGCATCCCGACGAACAGCAGCCCGATGCCGGTGTCCTGGGACAGCCTCGGCGCCCGCCCCAGCGCGGTGACCCCCGCGGTCATGACGGCCGCGCTGAGCGCCGCGCCCAGCAGCGGACTGCCGCCGAGCAGGGCGGCCAGCGCGACCCCCGGCAGCAGCCCGTGGGACATGGCGTCGCCGAGGAAGGCCATCCCCCGGAGCACCACCCAGGTCCCGGCGAGCGCGCAGATCGCCGACACCAGGATTCCGCCCCACAGGGCGCGCTGCACGAACGTGGCCTCGAAAGGGGCCGTCAACCACTCCATGGCCGCGACACTACAATGAAAACCATGTTCAACAAACCGCCCCTCGGGCCCGAGCGGGAGCAGGACACGACCGCGCTTCTCACCCTCACCGAGCTGTCCGCCGGTTACGACGGCCGCCCCGCGCTCCATCAACTCACCACCCGTATAGCGGCGTTGAAGTCCACCGCGCTCGTCGGTCCGAACGGCAGCGGCAAGTCGACGCTGCTCGGCGTGCTGGCCGGTGTGATCCGCCCGACATCGGGCACCCTCGACCGCCGGACCGCCGGAGCCGCCGCCTTCGTGCCCCAGCGCGCGGCGGCGCCGGACGCGTTGCCGCTGACCGTGCGGCGGACGGTGGAGATGGGACGCTGGGGCGAGCGAGGCCCCTGGCGGCGGCTGACCCGGCGGGATCACGCCCTGGTGGACGAGGCCCTCGGCCGCCTCGGCATCGGCGCCCTCGCCGGTCGCCAGCTCGGCACGCTCTCCGGCGGTCAGCGCCAACGGGCCCTGATCGCCCAGGGGTTGGCCCAGGGCTCCGATCTGCTGCTGCTCGACGAACCGACGACCGGCCTCGACCCGGAGGCCCGGGACCGGATCGCCGCGCTGCTGACGGAGGTGGTCGCGGACGGGATGACGGTCGTCCAGGCCACCCATGACCTGACCGCCGCCCGCGCGGCCGACGCCTGTCTGCTGCTGCGGGCCGGACGCCTGGTGGGGCAGGGACGGCCGGACGACGTCCTGACCACGGCGGCGCTGGCGGGGGTGTGGCAGTCGGGGTGAGGGCGAGCGCCAGGGGGCGGGGCTGCACCTCTTCCCGTGCCGCCACCCGCCTGCCCGCCGACCCGCCCGCCCGCCTACCCGCCGACCGTCGGCCCGCCGCCTCCCGGTCGGGCGCGGCGCGGAACTGGCGCCATGGAGGGGCCAACCTGGCCGGGAACCGCCCGCGCAACCGCCTCCCCCGGCGGCCGGATCAGCGCGGGCGCCTCAGCGCCGTATGCCTTCCTGGGGCTGTTTCACCTGGCCAGAGGGGTTTCGGGGGGCCGTGGGGCCGGGGCGGTGCCGCGCGGCGCAATCTGCGTGCCATGATGGTTCCATGGAACTTGGACTGTACGTCGAGAGCCTGCGCGAGGAGCTGGTCGCGGCCTCCGCGGCGGGCGACGCCGAGACCCGCGCGGTCGCCGAACGGCTCATCGCTCCCCTGGAGTCGGCCGTCCGGCTCACGCTGCTCAATGTGCTGTCCGCCGCCACCGAGGAGATCACCCGGGATCTGGCGCCCGGTTCGGTGGATCTGCGGCTGCGCGGAATGGAGCCCAGCTTCGTGGTGACCCCGCCCGCCGGGACCGGCGCGGCCGAGGACACCGCGGACGCCGGCGCCGACGCGGCGGGCGAGTGGTCGGCGGCGGCGCTCGCCGGTACCGCGGGCGGCGCCACGGCCCGGATCAACTTCCGCCCCCCGCAGGAGATGAAGGAACAGATCGAGGAGGCGGCGGCCCGGCAGGGCATCTCGGTCAACGCCTGGATGGTGCGGGCCTCCGCCGCGGCGCTCGCCCACAGCAAGCGCACCCCGCGCGGCAAGCAGCGGTTCGACGGCTGGGTGCAGTAACGCCCGTCCGCCGCCGGGTCCGGGACCGCCCGGACCGTACGCCTGACGCCCCTGCTCCGGTCGTTGCCGGGCAGGGGCGTTCGCGTGCGGTCAGGAGGCGCGCAGGAGGGTGATGTCGCCGAAGGCGGTGTGTCCCCGGACGGTGACGGCCTCGCCGGGGGACTCGGTGGTGCTCTCCAGCATGTTGTGCACCCGTCCGAACCCGGTGCTCAGCTCCAGCTTCGCCGGACGGCCGGCGCCGATGCCGATCTCCAGATCGCCGGTCCCGGTCTTCAGCGCGACGGTGTCCCCGGTGACCTCACCGAGGCGGATGCCGCCGTTGGAGGTCTCGATGTCGGTACGGGCGCCGAGGGCGTGGTCGACGGAGATGTCGCCGTTGGCGCAGCGGACCTGGAGGGTGCCGGTGACCCTGCCGATGTCGGTGTTGCCGTTGGAGTTCTTCACGGTGGCGGCGCCCTCGACGTCGGCGATCCGGATCCGGCCGGTGGCGGTGGCGATCTCGGCGTCGCCGTCGACCCGGCCGACGGTGACATGACCGGCGGAGGTCTTCAGCTTCAGGGGGCCCGTGCGGTCGACCTGGAGATGGCCGGTGGCCGTCTTGAAGGAGCACTCCCCGAGCCGGCCGGAGCAGCGCAGGTCCGCGACCGGGGCCTCGCCCCGCAGGTGTGAGCCGCTGGGCAGCGCGATGGTCACATCCACCGAGTGGGACTTGCGGGAGAAGCCGAGCGCCCGGGGCTTCGGGGTCCTGACCGTCAGCACGCCGTCGGTGAACCCGACGGTCGTCTGCTCGGCCGCCTTCACGTCCGAGGCGTCGGTCTCGTCGGTCGGCCGTACCTCGACGACGGTGTCGGCGCGGTCCTCGGCGGTGATCTGCACATCGCCGACCGCGCCGACGTCGATCCTGAGGGTGATCGGCTCAGGAGTGTCGAAAGCGGGCATGGCTTTCCCTTCTCGTCCGGGGGGACCTCCGTGGTGGAGGGGATGCCGGTCGCACCCGCGTCCGTCCGCGAACGAACCGACCTCCGTGGCGCCAGTATGGCGCATGGCCGTTCCGTCTCATGGGGTGAGGGGAGGGGGGCGCGGGATCGCCGGTCCCGGGGGTTGCCGGGCCACCGTGGCGCCACGCTCCCCCGTGCCCCGGCGGCCCGTCGGGGGGCCTCAGCTTCCGGACAGGATGGCGCTCACCCCGAATTCGAACCGGTCGTCGAACGACCCCGGTGCCAGATGGCCGACGATGCGGTGCAGGGCGGGGTGGGTGGTCGCGGAGACCGCGCCGGACAGGACATCGCCCAGCGGACGCTGGTCGACCGCCTGTTCCTCCTGGGTGAGACCGAGGGCGAAGTAGATGACCGCCCAGGCGGTCCAGGCGACGGCCCGGTCGTCCAGGCCGCTGTCCAGGAGCGCGCCGACCAGGGCGTCCGCGAAGCGCAGGGTGTTCGGTTCGGCCGGGTAGGTGCCGACGACCAGGGAGGCGCCGTCGCGGTGGGAGAGCAGGGCGCGGCGGTAGCGCCGGGCCAGTTCGCGGACGCGGTCGGCGGGGGCCGGGGGCAGTCCGGTCAGCCGGATCTCGCCGAGGACGGCGTCCGCCATCAGCTCCAGCATCCGGGCCTTGGTCTTCACATGCCACTGCACGGTGTTGATCCGGACGCCGAGCCGGTCGGCGACCGCCCGGGTGGACACCGCGTCCAGGCCCTTCTCGTCCAGAAGGTCCAGCGCCGTACGAATCACCGTGGCCGGATCAAGCCGGTCACCCTGTTGCCTATTGGTCACCGACCTAGTTTACTGCGCTCAGGCTCTAGGTCAGTGACCTAGAATGAGGGTCCGGGGGGTACGGGAGCGCGAGCACCGGGTCCCACCGGGGATCGACAGGGACGACAGGGAACGGCAGGGAACCGGATGGATCTGGAACTGAAGGACCGCGTGTACATCGTCACCGGGGGCACCCGCGGGCTCGGCAACGCCGTCGCGCGCGAGCTGATCGCCGACGGTGCCAAGGTGGTCATCACCGGCCGGGACGCCGGGCGCGCCGCCGAGGCCGCCGCCGAACTGGGCGCGAACGCGGCCGGGGTCGCCGTCGACAACGCCGACCCGGAGGCCGCGCAGCGGCTGATCGACACCGCGCGGGAGACGTTCGGCGGCTTCGACGGCATTCTGATCAGCGTCGGCGGCCCGCCGGCCGGCAACATCGCCGACAACACCGACGAGCAGTGGCAGTCGTCGTTCGAGTCGGTGTTCCTCGGTTCGGTGCGGCTCGCCCGCGCCGCCGCCGCGGAACTCGGGGACGGCGGCACCATCGGCTTCGTGCTGTCGATCACCGTGCACGAACCCGCCCCGGGCATGGTCATCTCCAATGGACTGCGCCCCGGGCTCGCCGGGTTCGCCAAGGCGCTCGCGGACGAACTCGGGCCGCGCGGCATCCGGGTGTTCGGCCTGCTGCCGGGACGGATCGGCACGGACCGGATGCGCGAGCTGGACGGGCTGTCCGCCGACCCCGCGGCCCGCCGCACCGCCAACGAGTCCGGGATTCCCCTGCGCCGGTACGGCACCCCGGAGGAGTTCGGCCGCGCGGGCGCCTTCCTGCTCTCCCCCGCCGCCTCCTACATCACCGGCGTGATGCTGTCGGTGGACGGCGGGGCGCGGCACGGGTTCTGACGCCGCAGGATCGCGACGCCCCCGGCACCCGCCCCAGGACCGGAATCCGGTGCGGAGGCGGGTGCCGGGGGGCGGGCGGTGGCGCCGGGGCGGGCTCGCCGGGGAGGAGGCGGGTCCGCCGTCACCGGCACACCGCGGTGGCCGGCGTCAGCGGCCGGCCACCACCGGACGGTCGCCGCCCCGGCCGGGGCGGGCGACGGAGGTCAGGGTCCAGCGGCCGGGTCCGAGCGCGGCGATCAGCAGGAAGGACCAGCAGAACATGGCCGCCGCCTCACCGCCGTTCTCGATGGGGAACAGCGCGGCGGACTGGTGCTCGACGAAGTAGGCGTAGGCCATGGAGCCCGAGCAGAGCAGGGCCGCGGGACGGGTGGCGACGCCGCCCAGGACCAGCGCGCCGCCGAACAACTGGATGATGGCGGCCCACCAGCCGGGCCAGGCGGCGACCTCGGGTGCGGCGCCGTGCGGTCCGCCGAGGACGTCGAAGAGCGTGGCGGCGCCGTGACAGGCGAACATCAGGCCGACGACGATCCTGAAGAGCCCGATCACATGCTCTCTGTTCTTCTCCAGCGCTTCCATCGGTGAGGCTCCTCTCTCGCGGCGCCCCGAGCGGGGGCGGCGCCGTGGTGGGGGGTGGTGCTGCCGTGGTGCGGGTCGTGCCGAGTCGCGGACGGGTGCGGGCGGGACCTCCTCTCGGCGGACGGGACAGGCCGGTACCGGACACAGGAACCCGGTGACGGCACGGCGGCACAGCCGCACGGCAGGGTGTGCGGCCGGGGCGCGGTGGTGCCGACAGCGGTGCGTGGACGATGCCGGTCGAGCACATCGCCGTGCGGGGCGGGGCAGGCGTCGCGGTGGTGCGTGGCGGTGTGTCCCCCGGGCCGTCGTGTTCGGCGGAGGGGGTGCGCGGCGCTGCCGGTCGGGGCGGACATGGTCCGGAAACGGCTGACGTTCCCAAGACTGTTAACCACCTCCCACCCTCTTGTCTAGACCAATAGGCCAAGAAGTTCGAACGCGGGTGAGCGAAAGCAACTCGCCCCGAAGGTCGGCCGGTTCCTTTCCCTCACCCTCTTGACCGGATCGGGTTTCCGGCTATGGTCTAGACCTAATGGCGGTGAAGGTCTAGACCAACTCCCTGTGCGTGCATCCCAAGAGAGGGCATGGCATGAACAAGAACAGACGGGTGGCCTGTACCATCGGCGCGCTGATCGCACCGCTGCTCGCGATCAGCCTGCCGACCGGCTCGGCGAACGCCCATGGCTGGGTGACCTCGCCCGGCAGCCGGCAGGACCAGTGCGCCGCGGGCGTCGTCGACTGCGGCCAGATCCAGTACGAGCCGCAGAGCGTCGAAGGGCCCAAGGGCCTGACCAGTTGCAGCGGCGGCAACGCGCAGTTCGCCGAGCTGGACGACGACAGCAAGCCCTGGCGGGTGACGCCGGTCGGCAGCACGCACACCTTCACCTGGCACCACACCGCCCGGCACGCCACCGCCAACTGGCAGTACTACATCGGCAGCCAGAAGATCGCCGAGTTCAGCGGGGGCAACGCCCAGCCCGCCGCCGACGTCAGCCACCGGATCGACTTCGGCTCCCGCACGGGCCGTCAGAAGGTGCTCGCCGTCTGGAACGTCTCCGACACCGGCAACGCCTTCTACTCCTGCGTCGATGTCAACATCGGCGGCAGCGGCGAGGAGCCGACGGGCTGCACCGCCCCGGCCTGGGCCGCCGGCAGCGTCTACAACGGCGGCGGCACGGTCTCCTACGGCGGCCACACCTGGCGGGCGAAGTGGTGGACCTCGGGCGAACAGCCCGGCACCACCGGCCAGTGGGGCGTCTGGGAGGACCTCGGCCCCTGCGCCTAGCCACCGGACGCCGAACGCGGCCACCGGCCACCGGCCATAGTCACCCGGCCCCGCCACCCCACCTCTCGGCGGGGCCGGGCCCCGCGCAGGGCGCTCCGCCCCTGGCGCCCTGCGCGAAGGGCGGCACCCGGCACCCGGGCCCGCCCGCTTCTCCCACGCTCGCCCTCTCGGTCAACGTCCCGGCCGGGCGCCGGATGTCAGGGCGTGTCCGCCTCGCTCCAGAAGGCGTCGACCAGGGCGTTGAAGAGGTCCGGCGACTCCTGGAACGGCTGGTGCGCCTCGTCCGCGAGCATCTGGAAGCGGGCCCCCGGAATCGCGTCGGCCACGATCCGGCCGAGACGCGGCGGGGTGGCGATGTCCTGCTCACCGGCGAGGACGAGGGTCGGGACGGTGATCCCGGGAAGGCGGTCGAGGGTGTCGTGGCGGGTGAACGCCTCCAACTGCCGCTGGAACGCCTCGGCCGACTGCGGATGGGGGAAGGCGAGGGAGTCCTCGACGATCGCCGCCACCGTGCCGTCGGCGTGGGCGCGGGCCGTGTAGATCCAGAGGAAGAACGCCTCCAGCATGGCGCGGGCGTCGGGGGCCCCGGTCACCAGCCAGTGCCAGGAGCGGGTCAGAGCGGTGAAGCGGGCGTCCGCGCGGGCCCAGGTGCTGGTGAGGACGAGGCTGCGGACGGCGTCGGGGTGGCGGATCGCCAGTTCCTGGGCGATGGCGCTGCCGCCCGAGAACCCGGCGATGTGCGCGCGGTCGACACCGAGCGCGCGGAGCAGTGCCGCGGCGTCGTCGGCGAGGGATGCCATGGAGAGCGGCCCGTCCGGCAGGGGGGTGCGTCCGGCGCCCCGGTTGTCGAAGGCGATCAGCCGGTAGCGGTCGGCCAGCCCGTCGAGCTGCGCCTCCCATGCCTCGGCGGGATCCCCGAGCCCCGCGATCAGCAGCACGTCCGCCCCCGCACCACGGCTCTCGGTCCAGATCCTCGCCCCGCCGGCCTCGACGAACTCACCCATACGGCACCGCCTCCCCATTGTCATGGTCTTCTCCCCGGCAGGCGGCGACCCAACACCGGGGCGCCTCCCCGGCGATGACGTCCGCCCGCCCCGGGAGTCTCCCTTCCGGCGTCGGCGGTGAGGTGGCCGCCGGGCGGCCCTGAGCGGCCGGGGCACCCCTCGGATCGGGTGCCCCGGCCTTGCCCGGTACAGTCCCGGCAGGTCAGCCCGCCCCGGTCGAGAAGCGGCCCACCTTGCCGATCACATCGGCGCTGTACAGCCGGAACGCCTGCTCCAGCGCGAAGTCCGCCATGTAGCGGCGGAAGGCGTCGAGGTCCTCCTCCCCGGAGTTGAGCATCCGGCGGTTGGCGGTGACGGCGGGGCCGCGCAGCCGGTCGAGGCTGTTCTCGACGGCGGCGTCGAGCGCGTCCGGGTCGTGCACCTCGTCGATCAGGAGCCGGGCCTCCGGGTCCGTCGCCCGGACGCGATGCCCCTCCAGGATGATCTGCCGGGCCAGTCGCGGGCCGGTGGAGCGGGGCAGCCGGAAGTTGGCGACGCCGGGGACGATGCCCTCCTGCGCGGCGGGCAGGCTGAGGTAGGCGTCCGAGGCGGCCAGGACATGGTCCACGACCAGCAGCAACTGCATCCCGCCGCCGATCGCGAAGGCGTCGACGGCCGCGACCCAGGGTTTGGCCCGGAGCGGGGTGTGCCAGGACCCCTCGTCGTCGACCCGGACGCCGCGCCAGATCTTGTGCAGACAGCCGAGTTCGCGGCGGAGCAGGAACCCGACGAGCGAGATGCCCCCGGCGTGCAGGCTCTTGAGGTTGATCCCGGCACTGAACACCCGTTTGCCCCGGTAGCGGGGGTGGGTCATCTCCCCGCCGCGCAGCAGACAGAGTTCGACCCCGGGGTCGAGCAGGGCGAGATCGACGGCGGTCTCCATGTCGTCGACCTGCCGGTCGTCCTCGGCGTTGAGGCAGTCGTCCCGGCACAGGGTGAGCCGGGCGACGCCGTCCCGGCGTTCCAGCCGTACCGAGCCGAGGTCGGCGTGGCCCGTGGCGGTGAAGTCCGGGAGGAGCCGGAGGGCGCGGGCGGTGGGGGCGAGCAGGCTCTCCATGAGGTGGGTGCCGGACAGCGGTGAGCGCAGGACGCGGCTGAAGAAGAGACCGAGGTCGATCTCGTGCCCGGCCTTGTCGGCCTGCGGCAGCGCCCGGTCCGCGGCCAGTTCCGCCGCGGTCGGCACGAGCCCCTGGAACACCCGTTCCGCGTCGGCGGCCAGGGTCTCCAGACCGGGGCCGCGGGTGCGGTTCCCGGTCAGTTCGGCGTAGACGGCGTCGGTGTGGGTGTCCAGGAAGGCGGCGCGCAGGGCCCGGAGCCGGCCGGGGGGTGCGGTGGCGTGCTGCCGGGCCGCGCGGGCGAGGGCCGCCCGCGCGGCGGGCAGATCGGCCCGCAGTTCGGCCGGGTCGATGGGGCGGGGCACGGTGGGCGGACTGTCGGCGGCCGTCATGCCGTCACCTCCGGGGTCCCGTGCTCCGGTTTCTCCTCGGCGGCGGCCGTCCGCCGCAGTGCCCGGTCGCAGGCGGCCAGGTGCGCCCCGAGCGCCTCCTCGAAGGGGACGGTACGGGCGTCGAGCAGCAGTTGGCGGCGGATCGCCAGCTCGGAGCCGGTGAACGCGGCCGTGTACCCGGCCGCCGCCACCGCGGCCGACGGGTCGTCGGTGACCTCGTCGACGAGGTGCAGGGCAAGGGCGCGCTCCGCGTCGATGGGGGTGCCGTGGAGGACCGTGCGGCGGACGGCGGCCGTGCCCGAGGTCTGCTGGACCAGGCGGTGCAGGGCCATGCCGGGCCAGGTGGCGCCGTCGGTGACGGGGGGCATCAGCCGCAGCGAGGGGGTGGCGATCCGGATGTCCAGGACTAGGAGGGTGTCCAGGGCGGTGCCGCCGATGTCGCCGTCGGCGATGCCGATGGTGGTGGTGGGCAGCCGCTCCAAGCGGCGCAGCGCCCGCTCCCACTTGCTGATCAGACCCACCGTCAGCCCGTCGGTCCACCCCGCCGCCGGGGTGCCGGACAGTTCCACGACGACGGGGCCGTACCCGCCGCCGTCCTCGGCCCCGTCGCACAGGGCCGCGAGGGCGGCCACGGTCTCCGGGGTCGGGGGCTGCCCGCCGTCGACGCGCAGTCGCGCCGGGCCGGTGCGCGTGGCGCTCACCACTGGACCAGCGCCGTCTCGATGGTGGAGCCAGGTCCCATGGTCATCAGCACTCCGTAGTCGCCGGCCCGGGCGCGGCCCTCCTGGAGCAGCCGCTGGTAGGAGAAGAGGAACGAACCGCTCGACAGATTGCCGTAGTCGCGCAGGACGTCGGTGGTGTGGCGCAGATCGTGGCGGGTGAGGCCGAGGTTGACGCGGACCGCGTCGATGACCTTCTTGCCGCCGGAGTGCACCAGCCAGTGGGCGATGTCGCTGCGGCGCAGCCCGGCGCCGTCCAGCAGCCGGTCCACGACGCGCTCCGCGTGGGCGCCGACGACGTAGGGGATGTCGGGGTCCAGGTAGAAGCTGAACTTGTGCTGGGTGTCGTCCCAGTCGTAGCGCATGGCGCCGATCGCGTCGGTGATGAGATGGCTGGCGAAGCCCAGCAGCCGGGGGCCCGCCTGGGCACCGGCGCCGCCGGGCAGCGCGTCCGGGGCGGGCCCGGCGGCGTCGGGCGGGTCGGCGAGCAGGGCGATGGCGGCGGCCCCGTCGCCGAAGAGGCTGTTGACGACGGAGGTGCGCAGGGTCGCGTCCATGACGTAGGCGGCGGAGCATGCCTCGGCGCAGAGCAGGACGGCGACCCGGCCGGGGTGGGCGGCGGCCCACGCGGCGGTGGCGTTCAGGGCGTTGAGGCCCGCGTTGCAGCCCATGCCGACGACATCCACCCGGTGGGTTCCGGCGCTGATGCCCATGTCCTTGATGAGCAGCGCGCTGAGCCCGGGGGTGAGGAAGCCGGTGGTGGTGACACAGCACAGGTAGTCGATGTCGGCGAGGTCGAGACCGGCGTCGGCCAGGCAGGCGCGGACCGCGCGGGCGCCCATGTCGAGGGCGAGGCGGGTGTGTTTGGCGAGGAGGTCCTTCTGGGTCTCCTGGACGAAGGTGCGGTCGGCGGCGCGGGGCGGGAGGGTGAGGTGGCGCCGCTCGATGGCGCTGTTCAGGAAGATGGACCGGATCCTGGGATCGGTGATGTCGAACAGGTCCAGCAGTTCGCGCTGGGTGTAGGAGTGCTCGGTCACGGCGGTGCCGATGCCGATGACCCGGCTGGGGTGGGTGGTGTGCTTCGGCTCGGGTTCGAGGGTGGTCGCGGGGCGGGCGGTGAGGGCGGAGGTGGGGGTCATCGGTAGGTCCACCCCCACATGCGGGGCTTGCTGCGCAAGCGTCGAACGGCAGTGAACACGTGCCGGTCCCTTCAGGGGCGGGCCGTCGTCCGGATGAACCGCGCCAGGCGGGCGGTTCCCTCGCGGATGTCGGCGTGGGTGAGGTAGCTGACGGACAGGCGGAGGGTGTGCTCCCCGCCGCCGCCGGGATAGAAGTAGGACATGGGCGTCCAGATGACGCCGAACTCCTCGGCCGAGCGCGCGAGCGCGGTGTTGTCGGCGGGGAAGGGGACGTCGACGGTGAGGAAGAAGCCGCCGCTGGGCCGGTTCCAGCTCACCCCGAGCGCGGTCCGCTCGGCCTCGGGGAGCGCGGCGTCGAGCTGCTGGAGCGTGGTCCGCATCGCGTCGCCGTAGTACCGGGCGGTGTCGGTGTTGTGCTCGGCGGCGCCGCCGTCGCCCGCGAGGAGCATCCCGCCGACGACGGCCTGGCTCAGGGCGGAGGTGTTGACGGTGACCATGCTCTTGATGCGGGTGAGTTCGTCGGCGAGCAGTCCGGTGGTGCCGGAGCGGTCGGTGACGAGCTGGTCGGCGACGGCGTAGCCGACGCGGGCGCCCGGGAAGAGCGACTTGGCGAAGGAGCCGAGCTGGACGACCCGGCGTTCGCGGTCGAGCGACTTGAGGGTGGGCAGTTGCCGTCCCGGGCTGACCAGCCGGTAGGGGCTGTCCTCCAGGATGAGGAAGTCCTCGCGGGCGGCGAGCTTGAGCAGCTCGTGCCGTTCGTCCAGGCCGATGGTGGCGCCGGACGGGTTGGAGTGGTCGGGGATGACATAGAAGGCGCGGGGGCGGCGGCCCCGGGCGCGCTCGGCCCGGATCGCCGCTTCGAGGTCGGCGCAGCGGAACCCGTCGGGCCCCTCCGCCACCGCGGTGGGCTCGATGTCGAGGAGGCGGGCGGCGCCGGTGATGCCGACGTAGCAGGGGCTGGAGACGAGCAGGGCGTCGTCGGGGCCCGCGACCAGGGCGCGCAGCGCGAGCAGCATCGCCTCCTGGCAGCCGACGGTGACGACGACGGACTCGGCGGGGACGTCGATGTTCTCGTCCAGGCGCAGCGACCGGGCGATCAGCTCCCGGATCTGGCCGCCGGTCGGCCCGTACTGGAACAGGGCGTCGCGGATCTGGGCGGGGGTACGGCCCGCCGCCTCCAGGTGGTCCATGTAGCGGCGGATGTGGGTGAAGATCTGCTCGGGGTCGAAGAAGCCGTCGTAGGGGCGGCCGGGGGCGAACGAGACCGCGTCGGGGTAGCGGTGGGTGATCTCGTTGAGGAAGTTCATGGTGTCGAGGACCGGGTCGGAGACGCTGCCGTGCAGGTCCTCCTTGAGCAGTCCGGTGCCGTCGGGGCGGGGCGGTTCCCCGGTCGGCGAACCGGTGCGGGGCAGCGGCGCCGCCGGGGTCCGGGACGGGAGCGGCGGGGTGGCCCCGAGGACCAGTGCGGGGGTGGCGTCGGCGACGCCGGGGCAGCCGGTGAGGGTCATCGCCTCGGCGAGTTCCCCGGTGACGATCCCGAGCACGTCCGCGACGCCCTCGCGGCCGGCCGCCGCCAGTCCGTGCAGCACGGGGCGGCCCAGCAGGACGGCGTCGGCGCCGAGCGCCAGGGCGGCCAGGACATCGCCGCCGCGCCGCACTCCCCCGTCCAGCAGCAGCGCGCAGCGGCCGGCCGTCTCCGCCGCGATCGCGGGGAGGACGTCGAGCGTGGCGGGGGCGCCGTCGAGCTGCCGGCCGCCGTGGTTGGAGACGACGATGCCGTCCACGCCCGCGCGGACCGCCCGGCGGGCGTCGTCGGCGGTGAGGACGCCCTTGAGCAGCAGCGGCAGCGGGCTGACGGAGCGCACCCATTCCACGACGGTCCAGTCGAGGGCGGTGTCGAACTCGGCGCGGGCGTGGTCGCCGGGCGAGGCGAACCCGGCTGCTCCGGGGCCCGCGGTGAGGTTGGCGGGCACGATCCCGGGCGGCAGCCGGAAGCCGTTGCGCAGATCCCGCAGTCGGCGGCCGAGGAGCGGCGCGTCGACGGTCAGCACCAGCGCCTCGAACCCGGCGCGCTCGGCCCGCTCGATGAGCGCGCGGGTCACACCCCGGTCGCGGAAGCAGTAGAGCTGGAGCCAGAGGGGGGCGGAGGCGGCCTGGGCGATGTCCTCGAAGGTGCGTCCGGCGAAGGTGCTGACGACCAGCGGCACCCCGGCCGCCCCCGCGGCGGCGGCCGTGGCGACCTCGCCGTCGGGGTGGACGAGGGTGTGGTAGGCGAGGGGCGCGACGGCGATCGGGGCGCTCCAGTCACGGCCGAGGATCCGCGTGCCGAGCCCCGGCCGGGCCACCCCGGCGAGGACCCGCGGCCGGAGCCGGACCCGGTCGAACGCGGCCGTGTTGGCGGCGAGGGTCCGTTCGTCCCCGGCACCCCCGTCGACGAAGTCCCGGACATCCGGCTCCATCCGATGCCGCGCGAGAGCGGCGTAGTCGGGGAGGGTGAGGGGGGTGGGCTCCAGCTCCGCCGGGGACGGGGGGTGGGGGGTGGGGTGGGCCGGGGTCGGGATCGGGGTCGGCGGGGGGTCGGCCGGGGCATCCGGGGCCGGGGGGCCGCCGGTGTGGGCCGCCGGGGCACCCGGGATCACCGGGCGTCCCGGGCCGCCGCCCCCGGCTGTTGCCGGGCCGGGGTGAGTGGGCGGGTGGGTCTCGTCGGGGGTCATTCGGCGGCCAGCCGGTCGCGCTCCACCGCTTCGTACAGGGCGCGAATGTTCGCGCTGCCGAAGCCCCGGGAGCCGCGGCGCTGGATCAGCTCGTAGAAGAGGGTGTTGCGCTCGTAGGGGGAGCGGCTGAAGAGCTGGAGCAGGTCGCCCCATTCGTCGCGGTCGGCGAGGACGTGTGCCGAGCGCAGCCGGTCGATCTCGGTCCGCATGCCGGGCAGTCGCTCGACGAGGCTGTCGTAGTAGGTGTCCGGCACGGTCAGGAACTCCACACCCCGGTCCCGGAATTCATGGACGGCGGGGATGATGCTCTCCACCAGGAACGCCAGGTGCTGGACGCCGGGTGCGCCGTTGCGTTCCAGGAAGGCGTCGAGCTGGCCGGGTCCCTTGCCCGGGTCGGGGGCGACGAGGGTGAAGGTGACCTGGCCGGAGTCGCTGCGCACCACGAGGGAGTCCATGGCGTGGGCGCCGACGTCGACGTACTCGGAGGAGTAGCGGGTCAGTCCGAAGGCCTCGCGGTAGAAGTCGCCGTAGGTTTCGATCGAGTCGGCTTCGAGGCAGATCGCGATGTGGTCGAGGAGCTGGATCCGGCCGGCGGGCACGGGGGCGGCGGGTGCGTCCGTGAGGGGGGACCAGGTGCGGCCGGGCGGCGGGCCGGGGATCCGTGCGGCGTCGCGCGGGACGAGGGTGTGGGTGACGCCGCCGAACGCGGACACCGTGGTGGTGCCCTGGGAGGTGCCGGTCACGGTGGCGCCCGCCGCCACGGCCGCACGGGCGCTCTCACTGACGTCGTCGCAGGTCAGGGCGATGTCGGCGATGCCGTCGCCGTGAGCGCTCAGAAACTTCCAGGTGGCCGGCCCAGTGGTGACGACCAGATGCACCGTGCCCTGGCTCAGCAGGGCGGAGCTGCGGTCGACGCCCACCGCCTCGGCGGTCCGGGTGAAGCCCATCGAGGAGACGAAGTAGTCCACGACGGATTTCCTGTTGCTGGTGTACAGCTCGATGTAGGCGACGTCGTGCACGGCCATGGGGTGCCTCCTGGGCGGGCGTCTGCCGGGGTACGAGGGTGGGGTGGGGGTGCCTCAGCGGCACCGCTCCCGCCGGTCCGTGCCGGTGCGGGTCAAGGCGGTGCTCACCAGGACCACTCCTGCTGGTGGAGCAGGTGTCCGGCCGTGATGCCGTGGTCCGCGCACCAGGCCATGAACCCGTCGATCTGCTGGATCTGCTGCGGGTCGGCGGGGTGGATCGGGGAGAGGAGGTGGGCCGGCGCGGGACGGCCGCCGACGGGGTGGACGTAGACCTGGCCGGCGCCCAGCTCGCGCATGATCGCGGCGGCCTGGCCGGCGTTCCAGCCCGGCGCCCGGTGCGGGTCGCCGGCGCTCCGCCCCCGGGTCAGCAGGGGGTGGTGGAGCCAGGCCAGCGGGGCGCTGTCGCACCCTACCGCGAGGAACGCGTAGTCGGTGCTGCCCAGTTGCCGGCGGATGCAGCGGTAGGGCAGGGGGTCGAGGCCGGAGGAGTTGGCGCCGATGAACACCGACCGTCCGGCCAGTTGCACCCAGTAGGTCGACTCGCCGCGCAGGTCCGGCAGGCCGCGCTCGCCGAGGAACGGGGTGGCCACGACCCGGCCGCCGGGGAAGGCGAACTCGTCGTAGTCGGTGGCCTCGACCACGGGGAAGCCGAGGCGGCTGAGATACAGACCGGTCGAGGGGGTGTCCTGGCCCGGTAAGGAGCGGGGGACGACGATCGTGCCGATCCGGCCGCGCAGTTGCAGCAGGGTCTCCAGCACGATCGGGTCGCGATGCCCATGGGTGACGAGCACCAGGTCGATGAAGTCGGGCAGGTCGTCCGGGGTGTAGCGGGCGCCCGCGCCGCTGTCCGCGCTGATGAAGGGGTCGGTCACCACCGCGCCCCCGGCGGTCTGGAGCACCAGGCAGGAGTGGCCGAAGTAGCGGATCCGGCCCCCGCTCTCGATGTGCCGGTGCGGTTTCGGCGGTGCCGCCCCGTCCAGCAGCATGGCCAGATGCTCGGCCTGGGTGTCGTCCAGACCGAGTGCCTCGCCGAGTCCGCTGAGCAGGGCCGGTGCCTGGCTCCGCCGGGCGGGGAGAAACGCGGCGGGCCGTTTCTCGTTCCGGTCGGCTCGGGCAGGGGTGTGCGGGGGCGTCACCGGGGCGTGCGGGGGCATGGAGGGGGCGTTCGGCGGGGGGAACCGCACCGGGGGTACGGGTGCGGGCGCCTGCTGCGCATAAGGGATGCGCGCGCCCGGGGAATACCCGCCCGAGGTGTGCGTGCCTGAGGTGTGCGTGCCGGGTGATCTCGGCTGCGTTTCCGGTACGGGAAATCGCGGGAATATGAGATTCCGCAACAATATCGAATGCAGCACATCGGGGACCGGTCCCACGGGGTGAGACCGGGCAGGGAAATTTTCCGCCCATGGCTCGACTGGCGCCTTCTGCCGGGGAAACCTCAGCTCATCCACCATGTGCGCCCTCAATCTCGCGAAACAGAACCAGCACCCGGGGGTTCTGGGCAATCCGGCGCCGAGCGGCGCCACCCGGATTCGGGTTGCTCGTCCTCCGCACTATGGCGTGGGACGGTTCGGGGGAACAAGGCTGGGCCGGGTTGTTCAACTGGCGCGTCACGCACTTGAACGCGACCGGAATCCCTCCGGGTTCTGCGTTCCGTGCCCGGGGTATCTCCGCCCGGCGCATCTTCGTCCGGCGTATTTCCGGTGCGGGCGGCGGGGCGCGCCTTCGCGGGTTCGGTCGGGGCGCCGCGCACCTCCGGTTCACGGGCGACGGCACGGGGGGATCACCGGCGGTGGGAGGGTCCGGGTGCCGTCGGACGATGCGGGCGGGAAAGCAGCAGTGACCGGACGCGGCTGCCGCGTCCGGTCACTGTCGTCACTGCCGTCTCCGCCGTCCCGGCGGGCGCCGCTGTGCGCGGCGGCGGCCGGGTCGGGTCAGTCCTCGATCCAGCCGTGGCTCTCGCTGAACTTCTTCAGCTCATGGCGGAGCTGGAGGATCTGTTCCCCGGTGAGAGCGGGGCCCGCCTTGAGGAGCAGCTCGGTGATGTCCCGGGTGAACTCCTCGCTGGTGAGCACATCGCACACCGGATAGTCGCCGTCCGCCACCGGGCCGTCGAGGGACCTCCCGGTCTGGGCCGGTGCCACGCGGGACTGCGCGGCTCCCCCGGACCGGACCGGTGCGGGCCCGACGGGCACCTCGGCCCCTTCGGCGAGCTTGATGTGCGAGGCCCGCTGCCCGCGGTCGCCGTCCGCGATCTCGAACTCGACCGCCAGTCCCGGACGCAGATAGTCCTCGGGAATCAGCAGGTCGTTCACGTGCAGGAAGATGTCCTCGCCACCGCCCTCCGGAGCGATGAACCCGTATCCCCGCATGCTGTCGAACCGCACCACACGCCCAGTTGTCATCATGTACACCCCCAGCCAGCCACCCGGGCCCCTTGCCCGCCGCACACTGATCGTAGTCTGCCCCGGCGCGGCGGCGCAGGGCGAGGTCCGAATCGGGGCGGGAGGGGTGCCCGGGGCGGCCGGTGCGGGGGGGGCCGCGGCGCCTGCCGCCCGCCTCAGCGCTGGCGCCAGCCCCGTTCGCCCAGGGCCTTCACCAGTACCTCGGCGAGGTCGCGGGTGACGCTCAGATGGACCTGCCCGGTGGGCTGGCCCGCGGAGTGCTCCAGATGGACGTCCTCGACGTTGACCCCGGCGCGGGAGGCGTCGGTGAAGAGCCGGGCCAGTTCGCCCGGCTGGTCGCCTATCACCACCGTGACCGTCTCGTACTGCTCGGGCCGGGTGCCCCGCTTGCCGGAGATCCGGGCGCGTCCGGACCGGCCGCGGCGCAGCAGGGTCTCCACGGTGCGGGCGCCGCCGCTGCGTTTGTCCTCGTCGGTGGCGGCCATGGCCCGCAGTCCGGCGACGGCGTCGGCCAGGTCCCCGGACATCTCCTCCAGCAGATCGGCCACCACCGGGGCGTTGGCGCCGAGAATGTCCATCCACAGGGCCGGGTCGGCGGCGGCGATCCGGGTGAGGTCGCGCACACCGGGACCGGCGAGGCTCACGGCGCGCTCCTCGGCGTCCTCCAGGAGGAGGGCGACCAGGCTCGCCACGACATGGGGGGCGTGCGAGACCAGGCCGACTGCCCGGTCGTGCGCCGTCGCCTCCATCATCACGGGGACCGCCCCGCACATCGTGACGAGTTCGAGGGCGGTGTTGAGGGTCTCGGTGTCCGTGTCGGGTGTCGGGGTGAGGACCCAGTTGCAGCCGTCGAAGAGGTCGGGGCGGGCGCCGAGGGGGCCGCCGCGCTCCCCGCCGGCCATCGGGTGGCCGCCGATGTAGCACCGGGTGTCGCAGTCGAGGGCGATGATGTCGCGCTGCGGTCCGGCCTTCACGCTGGCGACATCGGTGTAGTGCCGGGCCACGCCCTCGGCCTGGAGCCCGGCGACGACCGAGGGCACCAGCGTCGGCGGTACGGCGACGAGGGCCAGGTCGACGGTCCCGCGGGGGGCGTCCGCCGTGCCGGCGCCGAGGGACGCGGCGATCCGGACGGTGGCCGGGTCGGCGTCCCGCAGATGCACCTGTGCGCCGCGGGCTTTCATGGCGAGCGCGGCCGAGGTCCCAATCAATCCGGCGCCGACAACTAGAACGTCTTCCATAGTGACCATATCCATTCCCTCGGCCGACCCGCATAGTTGACATCGCAACCCCCCCGACTAACATCGGATCAAACGGGCGTCGCGCATAGCGGCCATACGTTACGGGGTTACCGGGTATTCGAGAAGCGTTCGGCTGAACAACCATTCTTGATAGCTGCCGCATAAACAGCCAAAAAGCGATCCTTTTTGTTTACGCGCAGCCATTCCCTCATCCGACGCGGTCAACCGTCCCGTGCTCCGCTCTTGCCGTGTGGGTCTCTCTTCTCCGCTGATGCGTATGCATCGATCTGCCCGCACATCACTACACCACAGGGGGATGGTGTGAACAAGCTGGATTCCGGAAAGAACTCGTTAGATACCAGATCGAATGGCGATCTCGTTGACTCGGCAAACGGATCGCCCGCCACTGAAAATGGATCTGCGGCAACGGCAGGGGAATTGACAGATATCCCCATCACGCTGCTGCAATTCGGCGACTCGCCCCGCTTGGCGGGTCAGGACAAGAAGTACACCGAACAGTTGGCGGAAAGTGAGACTCCGCTGCCGCCGATCCTGGTGAACCGGCGGACCATGCAGGTCGTCGACGGTACGCATCGCGTGCTGGCCGCGATCCTCAGAGGGTGGGAGACCATCCCGGCCCGGCTGGTGGACGTCTCTCGGAACGACGCCTTCCTGCTGGCCGTCGAAGCCAACACCCAGCACGGCCTCCCGCTGTCTCAGGCGGACCGGCGGGCGGCGGCGGCCCGGCTGGTCACCTCCCATCCCCATATGTCGGACCGGGCCATTGCCCGGGTGTCCGGTCTCGGGGCGAAGAGCGTGGCCGCGATCCGGCGTTCAACTGTCTCCGAGTCACAGTTGAACGCCCGCGTGGGCAGGGACGGACGGGTGCGGCCGGTGGACCGGGCGGCGGGCCGGCAGCGCGCGGCGGAGGTGATCGCCCAGAACCCCGAGGCGTCCCTGCGGGAGGTGGCCCGGCTGGCCGGAATCTCCCCGGCCACGGCGAGTGATGTACGCAAGCGGCTCCTGTCCGGCGAGAACATCGTCGGTGAGCCGTCGCGGCCCGCGGCCGGTGCCGCGCCGTCGACGCCGGAACCCCGGCGCGACGGGCCGCGGGAGCAGCCGGGCGAACACCCGGCGTCCCTGCTGGAGCCGCTGTTGCACGATCCCGCGGTACGCAGCGCCGAACTCGGCCGACGGCTGCTGCGGCTGCTCCAGTTCAATGTGATCGGCGGACACAAGTGGTTCGAGCTGGCCGAGGCGGTACCGGCGCACTGTGACGCGCTGGTGATCGCCCTGGCACGGCAGAACGCGGGTACCTGGCTGGAGATCGCCCAGGCGCTGGACGAGCGCGTGGTGCAGTCACCGAGCCTCAGCAGGGGACAGGACGGTCCCCCGACTCCGGCGGGCTGAGCCGGGAACCGGCACGACAGGTACGACAGGTACGACCGGCGCGTCGGGCTCGACGGGTACGACCGGCGTGCAGGGCGCGACCAGTACATCCGGCACACAGGGCACGACCGGCTCGACAGGAACCGCAGAAACGACACGGCACGGCCGGCGGGTGCACACGCACCCCCGGCCGTGCCGTTCGTTTTCCCCGGCCGGGGGGAGCCGGACAGGGGACCGAACGGCGACAACCCGACACCAGGAATAGGGCGTTCACTCACTCGCGAACGTACAAACTCGGCAAAGACTTGATCCAGCATTAAACCGGTCAACGGCGCCGGACACAGGACTAGACAGGATTTACCTCACGTGTGACATTGAGGCTGCCCCCCGCGAAATGGCCAGCGCCCGCACGCGAGGTGATCTCATGCAACAACAGCACGACGACGCCCCCACCGCTGTCCCTGCACCTGTCCTGAAAGAATCTCACAACAGTTCGATCCCGAGGCACCCTTTAGAACCGGAGAAGCCCGAGAAGGAGGTCGTGGCGGTCGCCATCTCGGCGCTTCTGCTGGGAGAGTCCCCGCGTATCGAGGGACAGGACCGAGAGCACATCATTCGTCTGGCAGAAACCGAAAATACACTTCCCCCCATCGTGGTCAACAAACGCACCATGCAGGTGATCGACGGAGTGCACCGGGTCTTCGCCGCCATCCTGCGCGGTGAAGAAACGATCAGGGCGATCTTCTTCGACGGCAGTACCGAGGACGCCTTCCTGTGTGCCGTTCAAGCCAACATGGCCCACGGGCTTCCGCTCTCACTGGCGGACCGCCGTGCCGCCGCGGAGCGGATCGTCGTCTCGCACGCGCAGATCTCGGACCGTGCCATCGCCCGCGCCACCGGGCTCGGGGCGAAGACCGTCGCCGCGCTCCGGCGCCAACTGGCCCTGTCCACACCCCATGTACAGGCCCGGGTCGGTATCGACGGCAAGGCCCGCCCGCTGAACAGCGCCGCAGGTCGGCTGCGCGCCGCCCAGGTGATCGCCGCGCGCCCGCAGGCGTCGCTGCGCGAGGTGGCCCGGCTCGCGGGGATCTCGCCCGCGACGGCCAGTGATGTCAAGCGGCGCCTCGCGGGCGGCAAGCCCCCGGTGGGCACCCTGCCGTCGACCGAGCCGGACACCCACACCCGGCCCGTCGCGGCGGAAACGATCCAGCCGAGGACCGCGCGCCGGACCGTGCCCGAGCCCCTCGACCCGGGCCACACCCTGGAGAAGCTGACGCGCGATCCCTCGCTGCGCCAGAACCAGATAGGGCGCGAATTGCTGCGACTCCTTCACCACAACGCGATTGTCATGAAGGAGTGGCCGGAACTGGTGTCCGCGGTGCCGGAACACTGCACCCGGTCGACCGCCGATCTGGCCCGGCAGTACGCCGAGAGCTGGGTGCGGTTCGAAGAACGTGTGCGCGCCACCGGCTGAGCCGACCGATCCGGAATTCCGGGCCGCCTCGACCGGGCGGCGGCCGGTCGACCGTACGATGCCGCGCTTTCCATGCTTTCGACTCCCTCCCTTTCCGGCTGTATTCTCCGGATTCTCCGCGATGTCCCGTCGGATTGCCATCCGGTTTACGAGGGGCGGAAAGCGACGGAATTCGCATCGGGCACGGTAACCTCCCGCTTTCAGGTCGAGGAGGCCCGGACACTGGATTCGGCGGCCCCTTTTCCACACCACGACCCGAGTATTTCTGTGCGCAAACCGGTGCCGTGTTCCTCCGTCCCCGGCGACCCGCCGCGGCTCACCCGTCCAGCGCCCCCCGCCTGCGCGGAGACCCGGCCGGACGGGGACCGGCACCCCCGGGGCGTCGCCCGCCGGGACACCCGCGCGCTCTCCCGCACCGACAACGACATCGGGGCGCGCCACGCCCAACTGCCCCCGAATTACCGGCATTTCACGGCCGATTTCCTCACTTCTGCCGACCTGCCGTCGAATGACTCCCCGGGGATTGCCCGGGGCGGCCGAGTCGCGGGGCGCGGCCGGGTCGCCGTCCCACCCGTACAGCGGCAGATCGCGAGGCCCGCGGAGGGCGGGTCGGCGAAGTATGCGGAATTCCGGCGGGAGTTCGGCGAGGCGGCCTCCCGGATGTCGCTCGCGGATTGCGCCAACCGGGCGTGGTATAGCCGGGATCAGGGCCGCCGACGGCTCGCCCCGGGCCCGCTCGCGGTCCTGGACGGCCCGCCCCTGGGGGCATTTCTCGCCAAGAACATCGAGGTGCCTCCGTGGAAGGACCCCTACGGTGCGCCGGCCGCGCAGCGAGGACGGGAGGTCGCCGCAGAGGTCGGGGCCGTCCGCGCCTGGCTCCCCAGCAGGCGCGGGCCGACCCCGTCCCTCACCCGTTCGAATGAAATTCCGCTGTCGTCCGAAACGGACGCCGGCGGTCGAGCGGGCCCCTTCCGTCGCCCCACCCGCACCACGGGCAACCGCCCGGCGCCCGCCCTGGAAGGGCTCCCGGCGCAGGTGGGACGAGCGGCACGACGTCATGGGACCCAGCATGGACGGCCGAGGGTTTCCTCCCGGTGACCGTCTGCGTTAACCGCACCCTTATCTCACGTCTGGGGCAATGTTCGCCATGCGGATTCTGGTGGCTGAGGACGAGGTCTTCCTCGCGGACCTGGTGGCCGAAGGGCTGCGGGAACAGGCGATGGCGGTCGATGTCGTCTACGACGGGGCCGACGCGCTGGAGCGCCTCGCGGTCAACGACTACGACGTCCTGGTGCTCGACCGGGACCTGCCCAAGGTGCACGGCGACGATGTCTGCCGCCAACTGGCGCAGTTGGGCGGGCGGGTGCGCATCCTGATGCTGACCGCCTCCGCCGCCGTGCACGACCGGGTGGCGGGGCTCAACCTCGGGGCCGACGACTATCTCGCCAAGCCCTTCGTCTTCGACGAACTGGTGGCGCGCATCCACGCCCTCGCCCGCCGGGCCGGTACCCCGCTGCCCCCGGTGCTGGAGCGCGGGGACATCACCCTGGACACGGCCCGCAGACAGGCGTCCCGCAGCGGGCGCTATCTGTCGCTGTCCCGCAAGGAGTACGCCGTGCTGGAGGTGCTGATGCGGGCCCAGGGCGCGGTCGTCAGCACGGAGGACCTGCTAGAGCGGGCCTGGGACGAGCACACCGACCCGTTCACCACCGTGGTGAAGGTGACGATGAGCAAGCTCCGGGCCAAGCTCGGGGATCCGCCCGCCATCGTGACCGTGCCGGGCAGCGGATACCGGCTCTGAGGCGCGTGTGAGGGTGTCCCCCGCGCCGACGGGGGACACCCTCGCACGCCGGGCGTCCGTACGGGCCGCCCCGGGTTCGTTCCCGGGCGGCGGCGTCAGTACTTGCCGAAGAACTCCAGGATCGCCTCGTTGACCGCCTCCGGGCGCTCCAGATGGCCGAGGTGGCCGCAGCCGGGGAGTTCCACGAGGTCGCAGTCCGGGATGAGGCCGGCGACCTCGGCCCCGAGGTGCGGCGGGGTGATCACATCGTCGGCGAAGGCGATGACCCGGCACGGCACGGTGATCGCGCGGAGCGCCTCGCGCCGGTCCTGGTGGGTGTCGATCCCGTCCTGGCCGCCGGGGGGCGCGTCACCGGCCAGCTCGAAGACGTCCAGCCAGGACGCCACCGACCGGTCGTCGTTGAGGGTGCTCGGCGAGAGCATCCGCAGCACCGAGTTGACGGCCCGGTACTTCGCCGGGAGCGTGACGCCGCTCTCCTGGAGGAGCCGGTCCGCCGTGTCCTGCGCCCGGCGCAGCACGTCCGACCGGCCCCGGGTGGCCATGAGGACCGCCGAGCGGACCAGATGGGGGGCGCTGATCGCCAGTTCCTGCGCGATCAGCGACCCCAGCGAGGTGCCCACGATCCGGCACGGCGCCAGGTCCAGGGCCTCGATCAGCCCCTTGGTGTCGGCCACCAGATCCGCCAGCGCGTACGGGCCCGGCGGGGCGTCCGAGGGCCGGATGCCCCGGTTGTCGAAGGTCACCGTGGCATACCCGGCCCGGCGCAGCGCCGGTGTCTGGTGCAGGTCCCACACATGACCGGCCGCGCCCGAGCCCATGATGAGCAGCACGTTCTCGCCCTGCCCGGCGCGGTGGTAGGCGAGCCTGATTCCATTGGCGCGCAGATGGGGCATCCCCGGTTCCGTCCGTTCCTCGTGCCGTGTTCCGCCGGTTCGCTACCAGCGCCACTCACGCTTGTTGAAGAGGTGCTCGGCGGTGATGTCGTTCGCCTTGCACCAGGTGAGGAACTCCTCGATCTGCTGGATCTGATAGGTGTCCGGCGTGTACGTCGTCGCCATGACGTGGCCCTGCCAGCTCTCCTCGCCCATGGCGTAGATGTACGCCTCGTCCGAGCCCAGCTCGGTCATGATGGCGGCGGCCTGCTCGGCGTTCGACCCCGACAGCTTGCGGGAGTCGCTCATCTTCTTGGTCACCGGCCGGGTCAGCAGCCCCTTGTAGAGCCAGGTCAGCGGGGCGCCGTCGCACTCCATGCCGAGGAACGCCTTGTCGACGTCGCCCAGGTGCGAGCGGATGTACTGGTACAGCACCGGGTCGATCCCGGAGGAGTCCGCGCCGATGAACGCCGACAGCCCGGCGATCTGCACGACGTACGTCGACTTGGAGCGGATGTCGAGGTCGGAGTGCTCGCCCAGGAACGGGGTGGCCACCACGCGGGCGCCGCCCGGCAGCGGCACCTCGTCGAAGTCGTCGACCTCGATCACCTTGAAGCCCATGGACCTGAGGTAGAGGCCGATCGACGGGTCGCAGAGGTTGCCGCGGGAGGAGCGCGGGACGACGATCGCGTCGGTGCGCGAGCGCAGTTGCAGCAGGGTCTCCAGCACGATGTGGTCCTGGTGCCCGTGGGTGATCAGGACCGCGTCGATGTGGTCGGGCAGGTCGTCCAGGGTGTACCGGTCGCCGTGCCGGTTGTCGGTGCTGATGAAGGGGTCCACCACGACGGCGGCCTCGGGGCTCTGGAGCACCAGACAGGCATGGCCGAAGTAGCGGATCCGGCCGCCGCTCTCGATGTGCCGGTCGGGCGACAGGCTGGGCTCCGGGGCGAGCAGCCGGCCGAGCTGCGCGGCCTGCGCGTCGTCCAGCTCCAGCGCCTCGCGCAGGGCCGCGAGGGTGGTGCCCTCGATCCGCGCACGCATCAGCGCGTCGATGCCCGGGTGGTCGAACGGGATCGGCAGATCCAGCACATCGGGCATGGGCAGCCGCGGGGTGCTGAGGATGAACGGCCGCTCCACCCCGTCGTCCAGGGAGAGCTGTACGGACTGGCGGCGCCGGTCGAAGGCCGTGCTGTGGTAGAGCAGCGGCTCGATGACATGGACGGACGCCTGGTTGCTGGTGTCGTAGGCCAGCTCCACCAGCCCGTTCAGCGCCGACGGCAGCTTCGGGTACAGCGGGGTGAGGTCGAAGCCGGTGGCGTTCTGCCGCAGCAGATCGTCGGCCTCGGCGATGCCCGCCGCGAACGCGAGCATGTCGGCGCGGTCGCGCTTGATGGTGTCGAGCAGCTCGCCGATCTCCGCCGCCCGCGCCTCCTCCACATTGATGAAGTAGCCGCCGCGCAGCGCCGGGTTGTTGCTCGCCGCGACATGCACCTGCGGCGAGTGCAGGTAGGACTCCAGCAGCGGCACCTGTACGTTCGCCAGGTTCATGGACGCCTGGGCCGGCGACACGATATGCATCCACGCATAGAATCTGTCGACCAGCGGTTCGATGATCGCATTGGAGCGGAGAAATACCCGGTCTTGGCTTTCAGGCATCTGGCCCTCCCGTCAGGACTTTCACTGCCGTTTCACTGCCGCCCGGTCGCCAGGAACTGGTTGCGCGTACGTTTCTTCGCCGCTCGGCGGACACTAAATCACCACAGCGGCGCGCGGGCGTCAACGGCCGACCACCGCTGTTCAACCGCGCGATGCCGCAGTTGAACAGCGCTATGGGCGCCCGTCCGAGCAGCACCGGACGCTCGGCTTGATTCGTTCCGCGCCCTATGTCACCGTGAAATAGCCCGTCGCTGCGGTCCCTTGTCGCCGAGAAGTGAGGACAGTGCGGTGCCCAATCCTTTTGAGGATCCCGACGCAAACTATCTGGTCCTGGTCAATGACGAAGGCCAGCATTCGCTGTGGCCGGTCTTCGTGAATGTGCCGGACGGTTGGAAAACCGTGTTCGGCGAGGCATCGCGGGACGACTGCCTCCAGTACATCGAGAAGTCATGGACCGACATGCGGCCCAAGAGCCTCATCGAGGCCATGAAGGCCGGCAGCTAGCGCGGCGCCCAGCCCTTCGGCACCGCACCCAGGCCGGCGGCCCCACCGGGTCGCCGGCCTCGCCGTGTCCCCGCGTCCCCCACCCGCCCCGGCCGTGACCGGCGGGGGTTTCCACGAGGTGACCGAAAGCGGTAACCGCGTCCTTAACCGGCTTCTGCCCCAATGAATCCTGCGGATAATGGCGGCCGGGCAGCGGCGGCGGCCCGCCCCCCTTGGTCACCATCGCAGGAAGCGGGTACCGGTCGTGCGGCTGCTACGGATCCTCAAGCGCCTCCCCCTGATGTTCAGCGGCTCCGTGCGGGCCCGGATGACCCTCCTGTACGGCGGCGGGTTCACGGTGATCAGCCTGGCCGTACTGATCGCGGCGCAGCGGTTCCAGCAGTGGGCCGTCGACGGCCAGGTGGAGAACTTCGTCACCCCCGGCGAGATGGCCGGCGTCCCGTGCGATCTGCGGCCCGAGGACGTGCCCTGCTCGGACGTGCCGTACGAGCCGTCCATGACCGCGCCCCTCGACGGGTCGCCCGACAACTCGACCTTCGTCGTCATGCAGAAGGCCCAGCTCCAGCAGGAGCTGGCCAGCACGCAGCTCATGGTGAGCCTGATCGCCATCGGCGCCATCGTGATCCTCGCCTTCGCGGTGTGCTGGTGGCTCACCGGCCGGCTGCTGCGCCCGCTGCACGATGTCACCTCCACGGCCCGCCGGCTGTCGCTGTCGACCCTGCACGAGCGGATCGCGCTCAACGGCCCCCAGGACGAGCTGAAGGAACTCGCCGACACCTTCGACGCCATGCTCGACCGGCTCGACCGCTCCATGGCCAGCCAGCGCCGTTTCGTCGCCAACGCCTCGCACGAGCTGCGCACCCCGCTCGCCATCCAGCGCACCGCGATCGAGATCGGCCTCGCCGACCCGTCGCCCGAGCGGGTCGCCAAGATCCGCGGCGAACTGCTGCGCGCCACCGAGCGCTCCGAGCGCCTCATCGAGGGCCTTCTCGTGCTCGCCCAGGGTGAGCAGGGGCTCAATGTGCGTGCCCCGGTGGACCTGGAGGTCGCCGTCGACCAGGTCATCTCGGAGCAGTTCCGCTTCGCCGAGCGCCGCGGCATCACGCTGAGCGCCACCACCGAACCGGTCTCCGTCTCCGGTGACGAGGTGCTGCTCACCCGGCTGATCGCCAATCTGGTGCAGAACGCGATCCGCTACAACGACGCCGGTGGCTATGTGCTGGTCGAGCTGTCGGCCGAGCACGGGCTGCTGGTCTCCAACAGCGGGCCCGTGGTCCCCCCGGAGCAGGTCGGGGAGCTGTTCGAACCGTTCCGTCGGCTCCACTCGCGCCGTACCGGCCCCGGCGAGGGCGCGGGCCTGGGCCTGTCCATCGTCGCCGCCATCACCGACGCCCACGGCGGCACCGTGCACGCCACGGCCAACACCGGGGGCGGGCTGGCGGTACGGGTGGATCTGCCGACCCTGACACCGGTCTTCTCCCTCTGAACGCCGGGCTTCTCCCTCTGGTCGCCGGTCCATTCCCTCTGGTCGCTGGGCTTCTCCCTCTCGTCGCCGGTCCTTTCCCTCTGAACGCCGGACTTCTCCCTCTCGTCGCCGGTCCATTCCCTCTCGTCGCCGGGCTCCGGCCCGAGGACGCCCGTTCTCCCCCCGGGCACACCGCCGCCCCGGACCCGGAGGTCCGGGGCGGCTGCCGTTCACTCGCCCGCACCGGGCTCCGTGCCGCCGCGCGTCTCCATCCAGGCCGCGATGGCCTCCCAGGCCCGGCTCAGCATGTCCGGGAGCATCAGATCGGTGTGCTTGCAGGGCATCCCGACCGTCGAGATCGTCCCCTGCACGAACGGCTCCCAGCTCTGCCGCCGCTCGTCCAGATCCGGCACGTTCCCGCGCTCCCCCTCGCCCTCGCCCTCGCCCTCGCCCTCGGCCTCGCCCTGGGCGACGAACAGCAGCAGATCCCCCTCGAAGACCGAGCACTCGTGCTTGCGGCGCAGGGTCGTGTTGTTACGGAAGATCTTCTGGATGAGGAGCAGTTCCTCGTCCGAGATCCCGTCGATGATCCCGCCGACCTCCTGCCGGATGCGCGCCGCGGCCTCCCGCAACTGCGCCTCCGGATCACGCTCCTCGGGCGCCGGGTCCGGTCGCTCCTCTCCTTCCGGCCGACGCGGGTCAGCACCCTCCGGGCGACGCGGGTCCCCGGCCGCCGGCGGCCGAGGCTCCGCACCCTCGGGAGGCTGCGGGGCGTCCGGGGCGCCGGGCGGGCGCGGGGGCTCGCTGCCCGGAGGCGGCGACGGATACGAGTCCATCACCACCAGCGCGCCCACGGTCTCCCCGGCCGCCTGGAGCCGGACCGCGATCTCGTGCACCGGGATGCCGCCGAAGGAGAAGCCGACGAGGTGGTACGGGCCGTGCGGCTGGACGGTGCGGATCTGCTCGATGTACTCGTCGGCCATCGCCCCCAGGTTCTCGGGCAGTTCCGCCTCGCCGTCCATGCCGATGGCCTGAAGCCCGTAGAGCGGGACGCCGTCGGTGGCGTAGCGGGCCAGGGGCCGGTAGCACCAGCTCAGGCCCGAGGCCGGGTGGACGAAGAAGAACGGTGGCCGGTCGCCCTCGGTCCGGATCGGCAGGATCCGGCTGAGCGAGTCGCTGACGGACGCCAGAGTGAGCTGCCGGACGATGCCGCTCACGGTCGGCGCGGCGAACACATTGCGCACGGAGGTGGTGATGCCCTTCTCCGCGAGCCGGGTGACCAGCGTGACCGCCAGCAGGGAGTGCCCGCCGAGCCGGAAGAAGTCGTCGTCGTAGCCGACCTCCTCGACCCCCAGGACCTCGGCGAACGCCTCGCCGACGACGTACTCCAGACTGGTCGCCAGGTTCCGCCTGTTCTCGCCTCCGGCGCTGTACTCGGGGGCGGGGAGGGCGGCGCGGTCGAGCTTGCCGTTGGAGGTGAGCGGGAGTTCCGGGAGGGCGACAACGGCGGCCGGGACCATGTGCTCGGGGAGCCGCGACGCCACCAGGTCCCGCAGCCCGGCCGTATCGGTATCGGCATCGGCGACGACATAGGCGACGAGGCGCTTGTCGCCGGGGGTGTCCTCACGGGCGACCACCGCGGCCTGCCGGACCTCGGGATGGGTCAGGAGAGCCGTCTCGATCTCGCCGGGCTCGATCCGGAAGCCCCGGATCTTCACCTGCGCGTCCGCCCGGCCCAGGTAGAGGAGTTGGCCCTCGGTGGTCCACTTCACCAGGTCGCCGGTGCGGTACATCCGCCCGCCGGTCTCGAACGGGGACGCCACGAACCGCTCACCCGTCAGCGCCGGGCGCGCGATGTACCCACGGGCGAGGGCCGCGCCGGAGACGTACAGCTCGCCGGTCACCCCGACCGGGACCGGGCCCAGGGTGTCGTCCAGGACGTAGAAGCGGGTGTTGGCGATGGGTGAGCCGATCGGGACCGCGCCCATGTCGGGTGTCAGCTCGGCGGTCGCCACACCGATGGTCGTCTCGGTCGGGCCGTAGTGGTTGAAGACCCGGCGGCCCTCCGCCGCCGCGGCGGTCACCAGTTCCCGCACCCAGCTCGCCGAGGCCGCCTCACCGCCGAGTACGACGGACCGGGCCGGGAGCAGGTGTTCGATGCCCGCCGCGCCGGTCAGGGCGGCCAGGTGCGAGGGCACGACCTTGTACGAGTCGATCGCGTGCTCGGTGAGGTAGGCCGCGACCGCCTCCGGGTCCGTCACCATTCCGTGGTCCAGTACGTGCAGTTGCCCGCCGGAGACGAGGCTCGCGAAGACGACGGTGTTGCCGAGGTCGGTCACCTGGGCCTGGAGGAGTGCGTACCGGGCGCCGGGCTCCGTCCAGTCCAGCCGGGCGGACACGGATGTCACGTAGTTGGTGAGGGACCCCTGGGTGACCCCGACGCCCTTCGGCGTGCCCGTCGAACCCGAGGTGTAGATCACGTACGCCAGGTCCAGGGGGTCCGAGGCCATCTCGGGGACGCCCGCGCCGCTGTACCCCTCCAGGAGGAGGCTGGTCGTCGGATCGTCGATGGCGAGCATCTGCACCCGGCCCGCGGGCAGGTCGCCGATGGTGTCCTCGGTGCCCACGACCAGCCGGACGCCGCTGTCGGCCAGCATGAACGCCAACCGCTCTGGCGGGAGCCCCGAATCGAGCGGCAGATAGGCCGCCCCCACCCGCCAGACACCCAGGATCGCCGCGATCATCCCGGCACCCCGGGGCAGGCACAGACCCACCACCGACTCACGGCCCACACCCATCGCCACCAGAAGCGCCGCCACCCGGTCGGCCTCCGCCGCGAGCCGGGCGTACGTCAGCTCCTCGCCCTCGGCGACCAGCGCCACCGCCTCCGGGCTCTCCTCGACCCGCCGCAGGAAGCGGTCCAGGACACCGGCGTCGTCCTCGGGCGTCTCCGTGGCGTTCCACTGATGGAGGACCAGGTCCCGTTCCCGGGGCTCAAGGACGTCGACGGTACTCACCGGCGCGTCCGGTGCGGCGGTGACCGTGGCCAGGACCCGGGTGAACCAGTCGGCGAGGCGGGTGGCCGTCGGGGCGTCGAAGAGGTCCGCCGCCGCCGTGACCGCTCCGCGCAGCCCGGCCGGGCGGCCCTCGGCGTCGAACATCTCGGCGACGGCGAAGTTCAGGTCGTACTTCGCCGGCTCCGGTGCCGCCCCGTCGAGCGGGCCCGAGCCGCCGCCCGCGCTGCCACCCGTGCGGGCCCCAGCGAGGTCGAGGGACGCCTCCCCGGTGTTCTGGAGGGTGAGCATGACCTGGAACACCGGGTGACGGGCCAGGGAGCGGGACGGGGCGAGTTCCTCCACCAGGCGCTCGAAGGGCACGTCCTGGTGGGCCAGCGCCCCGAGGCTCGCCTCCCGCACCCGGGCCAGCACCGCGCGGAACTCCGGGTCGCCGGACAGATCGGTCCGGATGACCAGCGAGTTGACGAAGAAGCCGATCAGATCGTCGAGGCCCTCGTCGGTACGGCCCGCGATGGAGGAGCCGATGGGGATGTCGGTGCCGGCGCCGATCCGGGAGAGGGTGACCGCCAGGGCGGCCTGGAGGATCATGAAGACGGTCACGCCCTCGCTGCGGGCGAGTTCCGTCATCCGCTGGTGCACCTCGGCGGGGACGGGCAGCGGCACCCGGTGGCCCTGGTGGCTCGCCATCGCGGGCCGGGGCCGGTCGGTGGGCAGCGCCAGTTCCTCGGGGGCTCCGGCGAGGGTGCGGCGCCAGTAGTCGACCTGCGTGGACAGCAGGCTCTCCGGGTCGGTCTCGTCGCCGAGCAACTCCCGCTGCCAGAGCGCGTAGTCGGCGTACTGCACCGGCAGGGGCTGCCAGTCGGGGGCCTCGCCGCGCAGGCGGGCCGCGTAGGCGGTGGAGAGGTCACGGCCCAGGGGGGCCATCGACCAGCCGTCTCCGGCGATGTGGTGCATCACCACGACCAGGATCTGCTCGTCGGGCCCGGTCTCGAACAGGGACGCCCGGACCGGTACCTCGGCCGACAGGTCGAAGGCGTGGCGCATCGCCCGCCCCAGGGCCTCGGGCAGCCGCCCCCGGTCGACCTGTTCGACGTGCAGGGCCCAGTCCAGTTCCCCGGGGTCGAGGATGTGCTGGTAGGGCTGGCCGTCGACGGCCGGGAAGACGGTGCGCAGCGACTCGTGCCGGGCGATCACATCGCGCAGCGCCTCCTCCAGCACCCCCGCGTCGACGCCGCTCAGCCGGACCGGCATCGGGATGTTGTAGGTGGGGCTGGGGCCTTCGAGCTGGCCCACGAACCACAGCCGGCGCTGCGCGAACGACAGCGGCACCCGCTCCGGCCGCTCCCGGGCCCGCAGCGGGGTACGGGCCCGGCCCGCGCCCTCGGTGAGCCGGGCGGCGAGGGCGGCCACCGTCGGGAACTCGAAGAGCGAGCGGACCTCGACCTCCACGCCGAGCACCGCCCGGATCCGGGAGGTCAGCCGGACGGCGAGGAGGGAGTGCCCGCCGAGCTGGAAGAAGTTGTCGTCCACGCCGACCGACTCCAAGCCCAGCACCTCCGCGAACGCGGCGCACAGGATCTCCTCCTGGGCGGTGGCCGGGCCCCGGCCCGCGCCAGTCGCGTACTCGGGCGCGGGGAGGGCCCTGCGGTCCAGTTTGCCGTTGACGGTGACCGGGAGCTGCGCGATCCGGACCACCGCGGCGGGGACCATGTGGTCGGGCAGGCGGCGGGCCACGAAGGCGCGCAGGGCCTCGGGGTCGTCGTCGCCGTCGGGGTCGGTGGGGACGACATAGGCGACGAGGCGCTTGTCGCCGGGGACGTCCTCGCGGGCGACGACGGCGATGCGCAGGACATCGGGGTGGGTGAGGAGGACGGTCTCGATCTCGCCGGGTTCGATGCGGAAGCCGCGGATCTTCACCTGCTCGTCCGTCCGGCCCAGGAAGAGGAGTTGACCGTCCGGGGTCCAGGCGGCGAGGTCTCCGGTGCGGTACATCCGCTCGCCGCCGGTGCCGAACGGGCAGGCCACGAACCGCTCCGAGGTCAGGGGGGACCGTCCCACATACCCGCGGGCCACCCCGGCACCCGTGACGTACAGCTCGCCGGGCACTCCGGCGGGGACCGGGGTGAGGGTGTCGTCCAGGACGAAGACGCGGGCGTTGGCGATCGGGGTGCCGATGGTGGGCCGGTCGCCGGGGGCGAGGGGCGCCGACATCGAGGCGCAGACGGTGGTCTCGGTGGGGCCGTAGGCGTTGATCAGCCGGCGCCCCGGCGCCCACCGCTCGACGAGGGCGCCGTCCAGGGCCTCACCGGCGGAGACGAGGGTGACGACCGAGGCGAGGTCGGCGTCGTCCAGGGTCCGCAGCACGGCCGGGGGCAGGGTGGCGTGGGTGATGCCCCGGTAGGCGTCGGGGCCGGTGAGGGCGCTGCCGGGGGTGTCCTCGTCGGCCCGGGCCAGGGCGAGGGTGGCGCCCGAGCAGAGGCTGACGAACACCTCCGACACGGCCGCGTCGAAGCCGACGGAGGCGAACTGGAGCACCCGCGAGCCCGGTTCGACGGCGAACCGCTCGCGCTGCGCGGCGACCAGGTTGACGATCCCGGAGTGCGGCACGGCCACGCCCTTGGGGGTGCCCGTGGAACCCGAGGTGTAGATGATGTACGCCAGCCCGGCCGGGTCGATCACCGCCGCGGGCGGGGTGACGGGGCCGTCGCCCGTCATCGCGTCGGTCATCGCGACGGTCATCGGGTCGTCCAGGGCGACCAGGGGCACCCGGCCGACGGGGAGGTCGTCCAGGGTGTCCTGGGTGCCGAGGACGAGCCGGGCGCCGCTGTCGGCCAGCATGAACGCCACCCGGTCCACCGGCAGCCTGCGGTCGACCGGCAGGAACGCGCCCCCGGTCTTCAGCACGGCCAGGATCGACGTCACCAGTTCCGTGCCGCGCGGCAGGCACAGCCCGACCACCGCCTCCGGTCCCACCCCGAGCCCGGCGAGATGGCGGGCGAGCCGGTCGGAGTCGGCGTCCAGGTCCCGGTAGGAGACCTCGGCGCCGTCCGCCGCGACCGCGACCGCGTCGGGCCGGGTCCGCGCCTGCTCCCGGAACAGCTCCACCACCGACGCGCCCGGCGCCTCGGCGACGGTGTGGTTCCAGCCACCGGCCAGCAGCGCCCGCTCGTCGGCGCCGAGGACATCGACCGCGCCCAGCCGCACAGTGGGCGTGTGCGTCACCGCGCGGAGCACCCGGGTGAACCAGTCGGCGAACCGGGCCGCCGCGGACTCGTCGAACAGGTCGGCGGCGACGGTCATCACCCCGGTCCAGCCCGCGGCCCCGCCCTCGGCGTCGAACTGCTCGACCATCACCACATCGAGGTCGAACTTGGCGGGCAGCGGCACCGAGGAGTCGGCGGAGCCGTCACCGCCGCCGGGCCCGCCCGGCGTCCGGTCGCCCGCCGCCTGCTCCATGTTCTGCACGGTCAGGGTGACCTGGAACAGGGGGTGGCGGGCCATCGCCCGCTCGGGCGCCAGCTCCTCCACCAGCCGCTCGAAGGGGACGTCCTGGTGGGCGAACGCCCCGAGGCTCGCCTCCCGCACCCGCCCCAGGACCTCCCGGAACTCCGGGTCCCCGGACAGGTCGGTGCGGATCACCAGCGTGTTCAGGAAGAAGCCGATCAGATCGTCCAGCGCCTCGTCCCCGCGGCCCGCGATCGGCGACCCGATGGGGATGTCGGTACCGGCGCCGACCCGGGACAGGGTCACCGCCAGCGCGGCCTGCAACGCCATGAACGCGGTGACCCCTTCGGCGCGGGTCAGCTCCATCAGCGCCCGGTGCACATCGGCCGGTACCCGGAAGCCGACGGCGTGCCCGCGGTGGCTGGCCACCGCCGGACGCGTACGGCTCACCGGCAGCGGCAGTTCCTCCGGCGCCCCGGCCAGGGTCTCCCGCCAGTACTCCACCTGCCGGGACAGCAGACTCTCCGGGTCCTCCGGGTCACCCAGCAACTCCCGCTGCCAGAGCGTGTAGTCGGCGTACTGCACCGGCAGCGGCGCCCACTCGGGGGCGCGCCCGGCCAGCCGTGCCTGGTAGGCCGCGGTCACGTCCCGCACCAGCGGGCCGCGCGACCAGCCGTCACTGGCGATGTGGTGCACGACCACCAGCAGCAGATACTCGTCCGGTCCGGTCGCGAACAGCCATGCCTTCAGCGGCGGCTCCACCGCCAGGTCGAACGCGTGGCGCATCGCTCGGCCCAGGGCGTCCGGCAGCTCCTCCCGGCCGACCTCGGACACCTCCAGCTCCCAGTCCAGTTCGCCGGGGTCGAGGATCCGCTGATACGGCTCACCGTCCAGCGCCGGGAACACCGTCCGCAGCGCCTCGTGCCGCCCCATCACATCCCGGAACGCCTCGTTGAGCACGGCGGCGTCCACCCCGGTCAGCCGCATCGGCGTGGGGATGTTGTACGTCGGGCTCGGGCCCTCCAACTGGCCGAGGAACCAGAGCCGTCGCTGTGCGAACGACAGCGGCACCCGCTCGGGCCGTTCGGCCACCGCCCGCAGCGGCGTCCGCGCACGCCCGCCGCCCTCCGCCGCCAGCGTCGCCGCGAGCAGCGCCACCGTCGGCGCCTCGAACAGTGTCCGCACCTCGATCTCGACCCCGAGCAGAACCCGGATCCGGGACACCAGACGGACCGCCAGCAGCGAATGCCCACCCAGGTCGAAGAAGCTGTCGTCGACCCCCACGGACTCGACGCCGAGCACATCGGCGAAGGCCGCGCACAGCGCCTCCTCCTCCGGGGTCTCCGGCCCCCGCCCGCCGCCGCTCGCGTACTCCGGCGCGGGCAGCGCCCTGCGGTCGAGCTTTCCGGCGACGGTCAGCGGGAGTTCCGGGAGGGCGACGACGGCGGCCGGGACCATGTGCTCGGGCAGCCGCCCGACCGCGAGGTCCCGCACCCCGGCGGTGTCGGTGTCGGCATCGGCGACGACGTAGGCGACGAGGCGCTTGTCGCCGGGGGTGTCCTCACGGGCGACCACCGCGGCCTGCCGGACCTCCGGATGGGTCAGGAGAGCCGTCTCGATCTCGCCGGGCTCGATGCGGAAGCCCCGGATCTTGACCTGCGCGTCGGCACGGCCCAGGTAGACGAGCCGGCCCTCGGTCGTCCACTTCACCAGGTCGCCGGTGCGGTACATCCGCCCGCCGGTCTCGAACGGGGACGCCACGAACCGCTCACCCGTCAGCGCCGGGCGCGCGATGTACCCGCGGGCGAGGGCGGCGCCGGAGACGTACAACTCGCCCGTCACCCCGACCGGGACCGGGCCGAGAGAGTCGTCCAGGACATAGAAGCGGGTGTTGGCGATGGGTGAGCCGATCGGGACCGCGCCCGTGCCGGGTGTCAGCTCGGCGGTGGCGACACCGATGGTCGTCTCGGTCGGGCCGTAGTGGTTGAAGACCCGGCGGCCCTCCGCCGCCGCGGCGGTCACCAGTTCCCGCACCCAGCCCGCCGAGGCCGCCTCGCCGCCGAGCACCACCGACCGGGCCGGGAGCAGGTGTTCGATGCCGGCCGCGCCGGTCAGGGCGGACAGGTGCGAGGGCACCACCTTGTACGAGTCGATCGCGTGCTCGGTGAGGTAGGCCGCGACCGCTCCGGGGTCGGTGGCCGCGTCGGCCTCCAGTACGTGCAGTTGTCCGCCGGAGGCGAGGCTCGCGAAGACGACGGTGTTGCCGAGGTCGGTCACCTGCGCCTGGAGCAGCGCGTACCGGTGGCCGGGCTCCGTCCAGTCCAGCCGGGCGGAGGCCGAAGCCACGTAGTTGGCCAGGGACCCCTGGGTGACCCCGACGCCCTTCGGCGTGCCCGTCGAACCCGAGGTGTAGATCACATACGCCAGATCCAGGGGGTCAGAGGCCACCTCGGGGGCCCCTGCGCCGCTGTACGCCTCCAGGAGGATGCCGGTCGTCGGATCGTCGATGGCGAGCATCTGCACCCGGCCCGCGGGCAGATCGCCGAGGGTGTCCTCGGTGCCCACGACCAGCCGGACGCCGCTGTCGGCCAGCATGAACGCCACGCGGTCCACGGGCAGTTCCAGATCGACCGGCAGATAGGCGGCCCCGGCCTTCCACACCGCGAGGATGGCCGTCACCATCTCCGCACCGCGCGGCAGGCACAGCCCGACCACCGACTCACGCCCCACACCGAGGTCGCGAAGATGGCGGGCCCAGCGGTCGGCGCGTTCGCCCAGTTCGGCGTAGGTGAGGCGCTCGTCGCCGGCCACCACCGCCACCGCGTCGGGCATCTGCCGGGTCTGCTGGTCGAAGCGGGCCAGGACAGCGGGTGTCTCCGGGGCGGTGCCGGTGCCGGTGGCTGTGCCGGTGTCGGTGTCGGTGTCGTTCCACTCGTTGAGTACCCGGTCGCGTTCGGCCGCGTCCAGGACGTCCACCGCGCTCAGCCGCACGCCGGGTGTCTCGATCACGGTCTCCAGCACCCGGGTGAACCAGTCGGCCATGCGGCCCGCCGCTGGTGCGTCGAAGAGGTCGGCGGCCACCGTGAGCGCCCCGCGCAGGCCCGCCGGGCGGCCCTCGGGGTCGTACGCCTCCACCAGGGACACCCACAGGTCGAACTTGACCAGGGCGGAGTCACCAGTGTCATCGGTGGCACCGGTGCCACCTGTGCCACCTGTGCCGCCGGTGCCATCTGTGTCCGTCCCGGCACCGCCGCCGTCCGCGCTGCCGCCGGTGCTGACGCCCGGCATGTCGAGGGCGGCGTCGCCGGTCGTCTGCATGGTCAGGACGACCTGGGCCAGCGGATGGCGGGCCATCGACCGGGACGGGGCGAGTTCCTCCACCAGGCGCTCGAAGGGCACGTCCTGGTGGGCGAACGCCCCGAGACCGGCCTCGCGGACCCGGCCGAGGACCTCCCGGAACTCCGGGTCCCCGGACAGGTCGGTGCGGATCACCAGGGTGTTGAGGAAGAACCCGACCAGGTCGTCCAGGCTCTCATCGGTACGGCCCGCGATGGGCGCCCCGATCGGGATGTCCGTACCGGCGCCGATCCGCGACACCGTGACGGCCAGCACGGACTGGAGGACCATGAAGACGGTCACTCCCTCGGCACGGGCGAGGTCGGCCAGCCTCTGGTGTGTCTCGGGCGACAGGCGCAGCCCGACCCGGTGTCCCCGGTGACTCGCCACGGCCGGCCTGGGCCGGTCCACGGGCAGGGCCAGTTCCTCGGGGGCTCCGGCCAGGGTGCGGCGCCAGTACTCGACCTGCTCGGACAGCAGGCTCTCCGGGTCCTCCGGGTCACCCAGCAACTCCCGTTGCCACAGCGCGTAGTCGGCGTACTGGAGCGGCAGGGGCCGCCAGTCGGGGGCCAGGCCCTGGAGCCGTGCGGCGTACGCCGTGGACAGATCGCGGCTCAGCGGCCCCATCGAGAGACCATCGCCCGCGATGTGGTGGATGACCACGACCAACATCTGGTCGTCGGGCCCGGCCTCGATCAGTGTGACCCGGATGGGGAGTTCGGCCGACAGGTCGAAGGCGTACCCCGTCGCCCGGCCGACGGCCCGGCCCAGCTCACCGGGTGCCACCCGCTCGATCTGGAGCGCCCAGTCCAGGCCGTCCGGGTCGAGGATGTGCTGGTACGGCTCGCCGTCGACCGCCGGGAAGACCGTCCGCAGCGACTCGTGCCGGGCGATCACATCCCGGAACGCCGCGTCGAGGACGGTCGCGTCCGCGCCGCTCAGCCTGATCGGCAGGGGGATGTTGTAGGTCGCGCTGGGTCCTTCGAGCTGGGCCAGGAACCACATCCGGCGCTGCGCGAAGGACAGCGGCACCCGTTCCGGCCGCTCGGCGGCGGCCCGCAGTGGGGTACGCGCGGTGTCGGTGCCCTGGGCGATCCTGGCCGCCAGCCCGGCCACCGTCGGCGCCTCGAACAGCGCCCGCACCCCGACATCGACGCCGAGCACGGCCCGGATCCGGGACATCAGCCGGACGGCGAGCAGGGAGTGACCGCCGAGTCCGAAGAAGCTGTCGTCCACGCCGACCGACTCGACACCGAGCACCTCCGCGAACACCGCGCACAGGATCTCCTCCTGGAGGGTGCCGGGGCGTCGGCCTTCGCCAGCGATGTGGGAGGGCGCGGGCAGGGCACGGCGGTCCAGCTTGCCGTTCACCGTGAGCGGCAGCCCGTCCAGGGCGACGAAGCCCGCCGGGACCATGTACTCCGGCAACCGCGACGCCACGAGGCCGCGCAGGCCGTCCACGTCCACGGTGCCCTCCGCCGGGACGACATAGGCCACGAGCCGCCTGTCACCGGGCGCATCCTCACGGACCACGACAGCGGCCTGAGCCACGGCCGGGTCGCTGAGGAGGACGGCCTCGATCTCGCCGAGTTCGATCCGGAAACCACGGACCTTCACCTGCTGATCCGCCCGCCCCACAAACACCAACTCACCATCCCCGGTCCACTTCACCAGGTCACCCGTCCGATACATCCGCTCACCCACATCGAACGGCGACGCCACAAACCGCTCACCCGTCAACCCAGGACGATTCACATACCCCCGCCCCAAACCCGCCCCCGACACATACAACTCACCCGCAACACCCACCGGCACCGGCTCCAGCATCCCGTCCAGCACAAACAGGCGCGCATACGACAACCCACGCCCCATCACCGGCACATCACCCACCGACAACCCACCCGACACCGACGACACCACCGTGAACTCCGTCGGCCCATACGCATTCACCAACCGACGACCCGAAGCCCACCGGTCCAACACCCCCGAATCCAACGCCTCACCACCCGACACCAACACCTCCACCGAACCCAGATCACCCACACTCAACGCCCCCAACACCACCGGAGGCAACAACACATGCGACACCCCGAACCGACCCACCACCTCAGCCAACCCACCACCCGGCACCAACACATCCGCCGACACCACCACCAACAC
>NZ_JBFBEM010000021.1:0-137751 GCF_040683675.1 Streptomyces sp. NPDC093252
TACATTCCGAACCCGGAAGCTAAGCCTTACAGCGCCGATGGTACTGCTGGGGGGACCCGGTGGGAGAGTAGGACGCCGCCGAACAAATTTTGAGGCTGGACCCCGAACTTCGGTTTGGGGTCCAGCCTTTTTTCGTTGGGTGTCACTTGCAGTTCACGTTGCGCAATCAGCATCCGAAGCATGGGTACTGCTGCACTGCTCAGGGCCGCTGGGGTCGGCGTCGGTGATGAGGTCATCGTGCCTGCGTTCGGGAACGTCGAGGTCACCGAGGCTGTGGCCCTGGTGGGGGCGGCGCCGGTGTTCGCCGACATCGATCCGATGACGTACTGCCTGGATACGGTGGCGGTCGAGGCGGCTGTGAGTGTGCGGACTGCGGCGGTGGTTGTGGTGCATCGGTTCGGGCGGCCGGCGGATCTCGGGGGGATGCGTGGCGTTGGGCAGCGGCATGGGCTGCTGGTGCTGGAGGCGGGGGAGTCCGGGGCGCCGTACGACGAGGTGGCTCAGCGGCGGCAGCGGGCGGGGTATCTCGATGCGAAGTTGCGGGGGGTGTGCCCGCCCGAGGGCGGGGTGGGGCATACGTATCAGCAGTATGTGGTGCGGGTGCTCGGGAATGGGCGGCCCGACCGGGATGCTTTCGCACGGGCTTTGCGGGCCAGGGGAGTTGACTGCCGGGTGCCGGTGAAGACCCCGGTGCATCGGATGCCGGAATTCCGGCGGTGTGTTTCGCTGCCGGAGACGGAGCGGGCCGCGGATGAGACGTTGGCGCTGCCCGTGGATGCCGGATTGACCAAGCGGGACATGCAACGGGTCGTGACGGCCTGCAATGCACTCGGCGGACTGCTTCAGCCCGCTTTCTGATCGTGGTTGGGAGCACAGGTCAGCTCGGGGTATGATCTATTCCGTTGCTGCGAGCAAACCTCACCAAGCAACAGGCCCCTATAGCTCAGTCGGCAGAGCGTCTCCATGGTAAGGAGAAGGTCAACGGTTCGATTCCGTTTGGGGGCTCTGAACGGAAAGAAGCCTCCGCCCAGTTGGGCGGGGGCTTCTTTCGTTGTGGGTGTGGTCAGGTGGGCAGGCCGGGGACGCGCAGCGTCAGGATGGCCATGTCGTCCGAAGGAGCGTCCGAGGCGAAGCGTTCCACCGCGCGCATGACGCGGGCGGCCACCGCGCCGGCCGTGAGGCCCGTGCAGGTGGTGAGGACCTCGGTGAGTCCGTCGTCGCCCAGCATGCGGGTGCCCTCGCGGCGTTCGGTGACGCCGTCCGTGACGCAGAGGAGGACATCGCCCGGGTCGAGGGTGATCGTCTGCTCGTACAGTTCCAGGTCCTCCAGGACGCCGAGGAGCGGCTGGGGTTCGGCGGCCGGTTCGACCGTGCCGTTCTGGCGCAGGCGGAGGGGGAGCGGGTGGCCGGCGCAGACCACCTTCAGTTCGGCGCTGCCGTCCTCGCGGGGGCGCAGCTCGCCGTAGAGGAGGGTCAGGAAGCGGCTGCGGGCGCCCTCGTCGAGGATGGCGGAGTTGAGGCGCTGGAGGACGGCGGGGCCGCTGAGGCCCTCGCGGGCGAGGAGGCGCAGGGCGTGTCGGGCGAGGCCGGTGACGGCCGCCGCGTTGGGGCCCGTACCGCAGACGTCTCCGATGGCGAAGCCGTAGGTGTTCTCGCCGATGGGGAAGACGTCGTAGAAGTCGCCTCCCACTTCGTTGCCTTCTCCGGCTGCTCGGTAGATGACGTCGACCTCGACGCCGGCGATCTGGGGGAGGCCGGGTGGCAGGAGGCTGCGCTGGAGGGACTGGCTGATGGCGGTGCGCTCGGAGTAGAGGCGGGCGTTGTCCAGGGCGAGGGCGGCGCGGCGGGAGAGGTCCTCGCCGAGTTCCAGGATCTCCTGGCGGAAGTGTTCGTCGGTGGGCTTGCCGAGAGTGAGCATGCCGATGACGCGGTTGCGGGCGACGAGGGGGAGGACCACCGTTTCGCCGCCGACGGCGGAGGCGGTGGCGAGGGTGGTGTTGATACCGGCGCTGATGGAGGCGGGTTCGCTCAGGCCGAGGCTGCGCATGGAGGTGCGCAGGGCGGCCTGGTGGGCGGCCTCGGCGGGGGCCGTCCAGACATGGGCGCCGGGGGTGGGGACCGGGTCGGGCGGGGGGATCTTGGAGAGCAACGATTTGATGCCGTCGATGAGTTCCTCGTCCTCGTGCAGGACGTAGGAGAGATAGGGCTCGGATGCCTGGTCGGCGAGGGTGTAGACGGCGCACCAGGTGGCCAGGGTGGGGACGGTCATCTGGGCCATGAGGGCGAGGGTCTGGTCGCGGTCCAGGGTTCCGGCGAGCAGGTCGGAGGCTTCGACGAGGAAGCTGAGGGAGCCTCTGCGCAGCCGCTCCAGCTCGCCGAGGCGGGCGGATTCGACGGCCAGGGCGATGCGGTCGGCGGCGAACTGGAGGCGCAGGGCCTCTTCGTTGGAGTAGCGGCCCGGGGCTTCGGCGGCGACGCCGAGGGAGCCGGTGAGGCGGCCCTCGACCTTGAGCGGAACGGTGACGACCGAGCGCATGCCGGTGCCGTTGAGGAGCGGGACGGCGCCGGGGACGGAGGAGAGATCGTCGTGGACGGCGGGCATGCGGGCGGAGCCGTAGCGGCCGGGGCCGGCTTCGACGGGGACGCGGGCGAAGCGCTGGCGGGCGGAGGGCAGGCCGGTGGAGGCGCGGACTTCGAGTTCCGTCTCGTCGTCGGTGGCGAGGAGGAGGAAGGCGGAGTCGGCGTCGAGCATGTCGCGGGCGCGTTCGACCGTGCGCTGGAGGAGGCCGTCGAGATCGTCGGGGGCCGGGGAGCCGATGAAGACCTCGAAGGGGTCGCTGCTCTGGCCCTCGGCGCTCTTGGCGGTGTCGGGGGCGGAGACGCGGACCGGGGTCTGGAGGACCGCGCGCTCGTCGTCGCGGACCAGCAGGCAGACGGTGGAGGGGTCGCCGTCGGTGTCGCGGACGCGGAGGTGGGAGGCGTAGACCGGGACGACGCGGCCGGCCGCGTCGCGGATGCCGTAGCTGCCTTCCCAGCGGGAGAGCTGGAGGGCTTCGGCGATGCCGGTGCTGGTGCCGGGGGTGTGGGGCCAGGCGGCGAAATCGGTAAGAGGCTTTCCGGTCACCTGTTCGGAGGGGTAGCCGAAGAGATCCTCGGCGTCCTCGTTCCAGGCGGAGACCGAGCCGCTGCGGTCGATCTGGATGACGGCGACGCGGACCCGGCCGTCGGCGAGCGGGAGCAGGTCGGTGGGGAGGCAGGGCCCGGCGGCGCGGGTGCCGACGGCCCGCTCGGGGAGGTCGAGCTGGAACCAGACCTGCTTGTGGGTGGGGGTGTAGTCGACGCCCCAGCGGCCGGCCAGGGCGGCGCAGAGCTGGAGGCCGCGCCCGCCCTCGCGGTCGAGGTTGCCCATGGCACCCGCGGAGCCCTGGAGCGGGATCTCGCGCTCGGGGTAGCGGTCGGCGACCTCGACGCGCACGCCGTCCTCGCTGCGCAGGCACAGGACGTCAGCGGCGGTGCCCGCGTGGACCACCGCGTTGGTGACCAGTTCGCTGGTGAGGACCACCGCGTCGTCGACGATGTCGGCGAAGCCCCAGCCCTGGAGGGTGTCGCGGACGAAGGAGCGGGCGGAGGCGACCGAGCGCCCGAGGGGCTCGAAGCTGGCGGTCGCACGCGCGGTGATCACGGAACTCCTCGACCGGTCGTCCATGGGCAGGGCTTGCCGGCCGGCCGGCTCCCGCCGCGACTGCGACGGCAGACCACCCGTCGGCCGGGGGTCCGGGGGGTGCCCCCCGGGGATCAGTCCGGTGGTCATGGTGACGGCCGCCCCTCCGATGCCCGCTCGTTCTCGTACCACCGCCCAGGCCGGTCGGACCGGCATGGCTGGACAGCCGCATGCAAGGTTACTTACCTTCCCCGTCCATGCGGATGCCGGTCACCGGTGTTTCCGTCCGGAGGGTGCGGACGGTGTGCGAAGCTGCCGAACTGTTATGGCCTGGTTCTGCCGGGGTGAAACACTGGGCAGGCTTCCGATGAAGGTCCGGGCGGGCCGAGTGTGACGCGTGCGAGGTGGGCAGCAGCCCCAGTGCGGTCCGTGGGCCGCCCGGAGCGTGGTGGCATCGGGGGAAGGCGGCCCGGTACACCGGAGTGCGGGAACGGAACCACCTGAGCACGGCAGAAATGGTCGACCCCTGCGGGAGGGACACAGTGGAGTCTGGCGCAGCGACGCGGGGCACTGGGACGCGCGCGAAGGGCGGACGTGCCCCGGAGAAGCGGCGTCCACCACGCGGCGGCACCACCACGGTGGACACGGCCGCCCTGGACCGGCTGCTGACCGCGCTGGTGGCCATGCGGGACGGGAACTTCCGCAAGCGGCTCACGGTGTCCGGCGACGGGGTGATGGCGGAGATCGCCGCCGTCTACAACGAGGTCGCGGAGCGCAATCTCCATCTCACCGGTGAACTGTCCCGGGTACGCCGGGTGGTCGGGCGGGACGGCAAGCTGACGGAGCGGCTGGAGGCGGGGGCCCTGGAGGGCTCCTGGGGCGCCGCGATCGATGCCTCGAACGCCCTGGTCGACGATCTGGTGCGGCCGGTCTCCGAGGTCGGCCGGGTGCTGTCGGCGGTGGCCGAGGGGGATCTGTCGCCGCGGATGGAGCTGCGGCAGCAGACGGCGGAGGGGCCGGGGAATCCGCTGCGGGGTGAGTTCCTGAAGGTCGGGCGGACTGTAAACAACCTTGTCGATCAGTTGTCGACGTTCACCGACGAGGTCACGCGGGTCGCCAGCGAGGTCGGCACCCAGGGCAAGCTCGGCGGTGAGGCGCGGGTGCGCGGGATGTCGGGTTCGTGGAAGGACCTGACGGAATCCGTCAACACCATGGCGAACCGGCTGACCGCGCAGGTGCGGGACATCGCGCTGGTGACCACGGCGGTCGCCAAGGGTGACTTGTCGCGCAAGGTCACGGTCGACGTGGCCGGCGAGATGCTGGAGCTGAAGGTCACCGTCAACACGATGGTCGACCAGCTCTCGGCGTTCTCGTCCGAGGTGACCCGGGTGGCGCGCGAGGTCGGCACCGAGGGCGAGCTGGGCGGGCAGGCCCGGGTGCCCGGTGTGGCGGGGGTGTGGAAGGAACTCACCGACTCGGTGAACACCATGGCGGGCAATCTGACCGCCCAGGTGCGGGGAATCTCACAGGTCACCACGGCGGTCGCCAACGGCGATCTGTCGCAGAAGGTGACCGTGCAGGCGCGCGGCGAGGTCGCGCAGCTTGCAGAGACGATCAACCAGATGACCGAGACCCTGCGGATCTTCGCCGACGAGGTCACCCGGGTGGCCAATGAGACCGGCGGTGAGGGGCGGCTCGGCGGGCAGGCGAACGTGCCCGGCGCGGCCGGTACCTGGAAGGACCTGACGGACTCGGTCAACACGGTCTTCCGGAACCTGACCACCCAGGTGCGGGACATCGCGGCCGTCACGACCGCCGTGGCCAGCGGTGATCTGACGCAGAAGGTCACCGTGAACGTGGCCGGCGAGATGCTTGAGCTGAAGAACACCGTGAACACGATGGTGGACCAGCTCTCCGCGTTCTCCTCCGAGGTCACCCGGGTCGCCCGGGAGATCGGCGTCGAGGGCGAACTGGGCGGTCAGGCACAGGTGATGGGGGCGGCCGGTACCTGGAAGGACCTCACCGACTCGGTCAACACCGCCTTCCGCAATCTGACCGGGCAGGTCCGCAACATCGCCCAGGTCACGACGGCGGTCGCCAACGGTGATCTGTCGCAGAAGGTCACCGTCGACGTCTCCGGCGAGATGCTCCAGCTCAAGAACACCGTGAACACCATGGTGGATCAGCTCTCGTCGTTCGCCGAGCAGGTCGTGCGGATGGCCCGGGAGGTGGGTACGGAGGGCCGTCTCGGCGGTCAGGCGCAGGTGCCGGGGGTCTCCGGGACCTGGAAGGAACTCACCGACTCGGTCAACTCCATCACCGGCAATCTGACCGCCCAGGTGCGGCAGATCGCGCAGGTCACGACCGCGGTGGCGCGGGGTGATCTGTCGCAGAAGATCACCGTGGACGCGCGCGGGGAGATCCTGGAGCTGAAGAACACCGTCAATACGATGGTCGACCAGCTCTCCGGCTTCGCCGACCAGGTGACGCGGGTGGCGCGCGACGTGGGTACGGAGGGGCGGCTCGGCGGCCAGGCGCAGGTCCCCGGTGTCGCGGGGGTGTGGCGGGACCTCACGGACTCCGTGAATGGAATGGCAGGAAACCTTACTGCCCAGGTGCGGCAGATCGCCCAGGTCGCCACGGCGGTCGCCCGCGGTGACCTCTCGCAGAAGATCACGGTCGACGCGCGGGGCGAGATCCTGGAGCTGAAGAACACCCTCAATACGATGGTGGACCAGCTCTCGTCGTTCGCCGAGGAGGTCACCCGGGTCGCCCGGGAGGTCGGCACCGAGGGCAAGCTGGGCGGTCAGGCGGAGGTGCAGGGCGTCTCCGGGACCTGGAAGGACCTCACCCAGTCGGTGAACTTCATGGCGAACAACCTCACCGTGCAGGTGCGGTCCATTGCCGATGTCACCACCGCGGTCGCCAAGGGCGACCTGTCCAAGAAGATCACCGTCGACGCCAAGGGCGAGATCCTCGAACTCGTCACGACCGTCAACACGATGGTCGATCAACTCTCGTCCTTCGCGGAGCAGGTCACCAAGGTGGCCCGCGAGGTCGGCACCGAGGGCATCCTCGGCGGCCAGGCGCATGTCCCCGGTGTCGTCGGCATCTGGAAGGACCTCAGCGACAACGTCAATCTGATGGCCAAGAACCTGACCATGCAGGTGCGCAACATCTCGCAGGTCGCGGCGGCGGTCGCCAACGGCGATCTGACCCGGACGGTGACCATCGAGGCGCGGGGCGAGGTCGCCCAGCTCGCCGACACCTTCAACACCATGGTCAAGACGCTGAGTTCGTTCGCCGAACAGGTCACCAAGGTGGCCCGTGAAGTGGGCACGGACGGCATCCTGGGCGGTCAGGCGCATGTCCCGGGCGTGGCGGGCACCTGGAAGGACCTCACCGAGTCGGTGAACCAGATGGCGTCCAACCTGACCGGTCAGGTCCGCAACATCGCCATGGTGACGACCGCCATCGCCAAGGGCGATCTGACCAAGAAGATCGATATCGACGCCCGCGGCGAGATCCTCGAACTCAAGACGACCATCAACACCATGGTCGACCAGCTCTCGTCGTTCGCGGAAGAGGTCACGCGCGTGGCCCGCGAGGTGGGCACGGAAGGACAGCTCGGCGGTCAGGCCCGGGTAAGGGATGTTGACGGTACCTGGCGGGACCTCACCGAGTCCGTGAACGAAATGGCAGGAAACCTTACCCGGCAGGTGCGGGCCATCGCGCGGGTGGCGACCGCGGTGACCCGGGGCGACCTCAACCTCAAGATCGACGTGGATGCCTCCGGTGAGATCCAGGATCTCCAGGACTACATCAACAAGATGATCGCCAACCTCCGCGACACCACCATCGCCAACAAGGAGCAGGACTGGCTCAAGGGCAACCTCGCCCGGATCTCCGCTCTGATGCAGGGCCGCCGGGACCTGGAGGACGTGGCCTCGCTGATCATGAGCGAGCTGACCCCGGTGGTCGCCGCGCACCACGGGGCGTTCTTCCTCGCCATGCCGCTGCTGGACGGCAAGGACGTGGCGGCCGGTTCGGACGACGACTACGAACTGCGGATGCTGGGCTCGTACGGGTACTCGATGGGGTCGATGCCGACCTCGTTCCGGCCCGGGGAGGCGCTGGTCGGGACCGCCGCCAACGAGAAGCGGACGATCCTGGTGGAGAACGCGCCCAGCGGCTATCTGAAGATCTCCTCCGGGCTCGGTGAGGCGCCGCCCGCGCAGGTCATCGTGTTGCCGGTGCTGTTCGAGGGCAAGGTGCTCGGGGTGATCGAGCTGGCCTCCTTCACCCCGTTCACGCACATCCAGAAGGACTTCCTCAACCAGATCGCAGAGATGATCGCGACCAGCGTCAACACCATCTCCGTCAACACCAAGACCGAGGTGCTGCTGAAGCAGTCCCAGGAGCTGACCGAGCAGTTGCGGGACCGGTCGGAGGAGTTGGAGAACCGGCAGAAGGCCCTCCAGGTGTCCAACGCCGAACTGGAGGAGAAGGCCGAGCTGCTCGCCCGCCAGAACCGGGACATCGAGGTGAAGAACACCGAGATCGAGGAGGCCCGCCAGGTCCTGGAGGAGCGCGCCGAGCAACTCGCCGTCTCGATGCGCTACAAGAGCGAGTTCCTCGCCAACATGTCCCATGAGCTGCGTACGCCGCTGAACTCGCTGCTGATCCTGGCCAAGCTGCTCGCCGACAACGCCGACGGGAATCTGACGCCCAAGCAGGTCGAGTTCGCCGAGACGATCCATGGCGCCGGTTCCGATCTGCTCCAACTGATCAACGACATCCTGGACCTGTCCAAGGTCGAGGCGGGCAAGATGGATGTCTCGCCGACCCGGATCGCGCTCGTCCAGCTCGTGGACTACGTCGAGGCCACCTTCCGGCCGCTCACCGCGGAGAAGGGCCTGGACCTCTCGGTGCGGGTGTCGCCGGAGCTGCCGGCCACCCTGCACACCGACGAGCAGCGGCTCCTCCAGGTGCTGCGCAATCTGCTGTCCAACGCGGTGAAGTTCACCGACTCCGGGTCGGTGGAGCTGGTGATCCGGCCGGCCGGGGCGGATGTACCGCAGTCCATCCGGGAGCAGCTCCTGGAGGCCGGTTCGGTGACCGACCCGGGGGCCGCGCTGATCGCGTTCTCGGTGACGGACACCGGGATCGGTATCGCCGCCAGCAAGATGCGGGTCATCTTCGAGGCGTTCAAGCAGGCCGACGGCACGACCAGCCGCAAGTACGGCGGTACGGGGCTCGGGCTGTCCATCTCGCGGGAGATCGCCCAGCTTCTCGGCGGGGAGATCCACGCGCAGAGCGAGCCCGGCCGCGGCTCGACCTTCACGCTGTATCTGCCGCTGCACCCCGGTGAACTGCCCGCGCAGGGCTTCCAGACGGCCCCTCAGGGGTCCGAGCCGCTGGCGATCGAGGCGCGCCTGGCGGTGCCCCAGATCGAGACGCCGGCGGAGGTGAAGTCGTACCAGGAGACGCAGAGCGGGGCGGCGGCGCTGTTCCGGCGTCGACGCCGGGGTTCGGAGGCGTTCTCGCGGCCCTCGGTGCAGCGGCCGGAGAGCTGGGCGCCGGAGCGGTCCGAGGTGGACCACGAACCGGCCGCGGGGCCGCGGTTCGGCGGCGAGAAGGTGCTCATCGTCGACGACGACATCCGCAATGTCTTCGCCCTCACCAGCGTCCTGGAGCAGCACGGGCTGTCGGTGCTGTACGCCGAGAACGGGCGCGAGGGCATCGAGGTGCTGGAGCAGCACGACGATGTCGCGGTCGTTCTGATGGACATCATGATGCCGGAGATGGACGGGTACGCGACCACCTCCGCGATCCGGCGGATGCCGCAGTTCGCCGGGCTGCCGATCATCGCGCTGACCGCGAAGGCGATGAAGGGCGACCGGGAGAAGGCCATCGAGTCCGGCGCGTCGGACTATGTGACCAAGCCGGTGGATCCGGATCATCTGCTGGCGGTGATGCGGCAGTGGATGCGGGTGGAGTGAATGGGGCGGACGGGGTGGACGGGGTGCCTCGCGTGTCCTGGGCGGCCCGAGTGACCTGAGCGACCTGAGCGATTTTGGCCGGGCTCCGCGGGTCTGGGCGGGGCGCGGTGGTCCTCGGTGGGCCTCAGGCGTCGGGTGCCCGCGTGCGTGGGTGCGCGGCATCAGCTCGACGTGGGTGAAGCCCCGGTTCTGTCAGGTGCTCGCGCGCGTAGGTGCCGGTAGTGGCGGGAGCTGGAGCGGCGCGTATTCACGCGGAGTTGCTGACACAGTGTGCGCGTCGCCGTGTGGACGTACGCGATTCGGGGAACCTTCTGGTCTCCCGTAGCGTTTCTGCTATGTGCACAGTGACATCACGGTGACAGGGTGTGGCGACGGGCGGGGTGCGGCTACGATGACCGGCACGAGGACGGGCGGCGAGACGGAGTCGTCCCCGGGGGTGGCCCGAGACGGCGCTTCCCCAAGTCCTTCGGACAGGGGAGGCCCCATGCCGGGGCGAGGAGGGCGGGCCATGGTGCAGAAGGCCAAGATCCTCCTGGTCGATGACCGGCCGGAGAATCTGCTGGCGCTGGAGGCGATCCTCTCGGCGCTCGATCAGACGCTGGTCCGGGCATCGTCCGGGGAGGAAGCGCTCAAAGCGCTGCTCACGGACGATTTCGCGGTCATTCTGCTGGACGTCCAGATGCCGGGGATGGACGGTTTCGAGACCGCCGCGCACATCAAGCGGCGTGAGCGGACCCGGGACATCCCGATCATCTTCCTCACCGCGATCAATCACGGACCGCACCACACGTTCCGCGGGTACGCGGCGGGCGCGGTCGACTACATCTCCAAGCCGTTCGACCCGTGGGTGCTGCGGGCGAAGGTCTCGGTGTTCGTCGAGCTGTACATGAAGAACTGCCAGCTCAGAGAGCAGGCGGCGCTGCTGCGGCTCCAGTTGGAGGGTGGCGGCGGCAAGAGCGGGACCGGGGCCGGGAAGGAACCGGCCGGGCTGCTCGCCGAGCTGTCCGCGCGGCTGGCCGCGGTCGAGGAGCAGGCCGAGGCGCTGTCCAAGCAGTTGGACGACGAGTCCGCGGACGCGGCGGCCGTGGCCACGGCGGCGCACCTGGAGCGCAAGCTGACGGGTCTGCGGCGGGCGTTGGACGCGCTGGAGCCGGGGGCGGGTGGGGCGGCGGCGGTCTCTCTGCCGCAGTGATGGTCTGTCCCTTCGGCCGAGTGAAGTGCGAGTGACGGCTTCTTCGTCCCGGTGACGGGGTTTCCGCTCCGGTAGCGGGCCGGGTCTGCGGGGGCGTGGGGGCGGACCGGGTTCCTCCTCGGCGGTCCCGGGGGCGGCGCGTATGGCGTATGCGCCCCCCAAGGGCCCGCTGTGTCCCCTCCCTGTGGGTGCCCTCACAGCTCCTCATACCCCCCTCACATCCCGTCAGTTCCGGAGCCCCCGGGGCGACACGAATGGGTGAAGGCACCGGCACGCGGGTCGACACCCCGGTGCGGCGGTACTCTCGCACCTATGGCCTCACGTCCCTCCGCAGCCAAGAAGCAGCCCGCCAAGAAGGCGGCGGCTCCGGCGAGGAAGGGCGCTGCCAAGAAGGCTCCGGCTCCGGCGAAGAAGGCGCCCGCCAAGAAGCCCGCCGGGAAGGCCCCCGTCAAGCGGGCCGTCAAGAAGGCCGCGCCCCCGCCCAAACCGGCGCCCAGTCCGACCGGCGGCGTGTACCGGCTCGTGCGCGCCCTCTGGCTGGGGCTGGCGCACGCCGTGGGCGCGGTGTTCCGCGGGATAGGGCAGGGGGCCAAGAACCTGGACCCGGCCCACCGCAAGGACGGGGTCGCGCTGCTCCTGCTGGCGCTCGCCCTGATCGTCGCCGCCGGTACCTGGTCCAATCTGCGCGGCCCGGTCGGCGACCTCGTCGAGATGCTGGTGACGGGTGCCTTCGGGCGGCTCGATCTGCTGGTGCCGATCCTGCTGGCCGTCGTCGCGTTCCGGTTCATCCGGCATCCGGAGCAGCCCGACGCCAACGGACGGATCGTCATCGGGCTGTCCGCGTTGGTGATCGGCGTGCTCGGCCAGGTGCACATCGCCTGCGGCTCGCCCGCGCGCACCGAGGGCATGCAGGCCATAAGGGACGCCGGCGGGCTCATCGGATGGGGCGCGGCCACACCGCTGTCGTACACGATGACCGATGTGCTGGCCGTGCCGCTGCTGGTGCTGCTCACCGTGTTCGGGCTGCTGGTGGTCACCGCCACGCCGGTGAACGCGATCCCGCAGCGGCTGCGGCAGCTCGGTGTCCGCCTCGGCCTCGCCCAGGACCCAGAGGCGGGCGGGCGCAGCGAGGACGACGAGCGCTACGACGACCAGTGGCGGGAGTCGCTGCCCGCGCGAAGCCGCAAACGCGGCGGGGCGGCCGACGGACCGTACGACCCCGAGGAGGCCGAGGAAGAGGCCCTCTCGCGGCGCCGCGGGCGTCCGAGGCGGTCGGCGGTGCCGCAGCCCGGCACGGACCGGCAGATGGACGCCGTGGACTTCGCGGCAGCCGCCGCGGCCGATCTGGACGGGGCCGTACTGCATGGCATGCCGCCCTCGCCGCTCGTCGCCGACCTCACCCAGGGCGTGCGGGTGGGCGACCGGGAGGACACCACCCCCACCCCGCTCCCCTCGCCGTCGCCGGTGCCCGGGGCGCGGCCCCGGCAGGAGAAGCTCACAGGGGCGGTCCCCGACCTCACCAAGGCGCCGCCGGACGAACTGCGCGATCTGCCGGCCCGTGCGGAGCAGCTCCAGCTCTCCGGCGACATCACCTACTCCCTGCCGCCCCTGGACCTCCTGGAGCGGGGCGGGCCAGGCAAGGCGCGCAGCGCGGCCAATGACGCGATCGTCGCCTCGCTGACCACCGTCTTCACCGAGTTCAAGGTCGACGCCGCCGTCACCGGCTTCACCCGGGGGCCGACGGTCACCCGCTACGAGGTGGAGCTGGGGCCCGCCGTCAAGGTCGAGCGGATCACCGCACTGACCAAGAACATCGCCTATGCGGTCGCCAGCCCGGATGTGCGGATCATCAGCCCGATCCCGGGGAAGTCGGCCGTCGGCATCGAGATCCCGAACACCGACCGGGAGATGGTCAACCTCGGGGATGTGCTGCGGCTCGCGGAGTCGGCGGAGGACGACGATCCGATGCTGGTCGCCTTCGGCAAGGACGTCGAGGGCGGCTATGTCATGCACTCGCTGGCGAAGATGCCCCACATGCTGGTCGCCGGCGCCACCGGCTCCGGCAAGTCGTCCTGCATCAACTGTCTGATCACCTCGATCATGATGCGGGCCACCCCCGACGACGTCCGGATGGTCCTGGTCGACCCCAAGCGGGTCGAGCTGACCGCCTACGAGGGCATCCCGCACCTGATCACGCCGATCATCACCAACCCGAAGCGCGCCGCCGAGGCCCTCCAGTGGGTCGTCCGGGAGATGGATCTGCGCTACGACGATCTGGCCGCGTACGGCTACCGGCACATCGACGACTTCAACGAAGCCGTTCGCAACGGCAAGGTGAAGCTGCCCGAGGGCAGTGAGCGCGATCTCCAGCCGTATCCGTATCTGCTGGTGATCGTCGACGAGCTGGCCGATCTGATGATGGTGGCGCCGCGGGACGTCGAGGACGCGATCGTGCGGATCACCCAGCTCGCGCGGGCGGCCGGTATCCATCTGGTGCTGGCCACCCAGCGGCCGTCCGTGGACGTCGTCACCGGGCTGATCAAGGCGAACGTGCCCTCCCGGCTCGCCTTCGCCACCTCCTCGCTCGCCGACTCGCGGGTCATCCTCGACCAGCCCGGCGCCGAGAAGCTGATCGGCAAGGGCGACGGGCTGTTCCTGCCCATGGGCGCCAACAAGCCGACCCGTATGCAGGGCGCCTTTGTCACCGAGGACGAGGTCGCGGCCGTCGTCCAGCACTGCAAGGACCAGATGGCGCCGGTCTTCCGGGACGACGTCACCGTGGGCGGCAAGCAGAAGAAGGAGATCGACGAGGACATCGGCGACGACCTCGATCTGCTCTGCCAGGCGGCCGAGCTGGTGGTGTCCACGCAGTTCGGGTCGACCTCCATGCTCCAGCGCAAGCTGCGGGTGGGCTTCGCGAAGGCCGGGCGGCTGATGGACCTGATGGAGTCCCGGAACATCGTCGGGCCGAGCGAGGGCTCCAAGGCGCGCGATGTACTGGTGAAGCCGGATGAGCTGGATGGGGTGCTGGCGGTGATTCGGGGGGAGGCGGCGGGGTAGTGGGTGGGGGCGTGGTGATCCGGAGAGAGTCGGCGGGGTACTGGGGGCCTCGCGGTGGTCCGGGGGAGTCCGTGGGGTATCGGGGGGCCGGCGGGGTAGCCGTGGGGCGTGAGGGACCGGGACCGGGGTGCTGCACGCTGTCCTCGTCAGGGTGGACCCCGGGATGGCCTCCGTGCCGTCGGACGGGTGGCCCGGTCGGGGCATACGGGTGGTCGTTGGGGCCCGGTTCGCGGCGCGGGCGGAAAGCCGATGCGGAGTCTCGCCCAAATCGTGATCCTGGTCGTGCTCCGTTGGGCGTCCGCGGGACTCACCCGTAAGGGATCATTGAGCAACCGTTTCCCTTCGGCGTACGTCAAGTTGAGGGAAGCGGAAAAGAGCTGTCCCACCATCGGTATGACGGGCCATACCGATGGCGTACAAAGTGGTGTCGCCCGGTTGCCCCACCCTTTCGTACCCCCTCAGACTGAACTTCCAGCACAGGTGGCTACACGCTCGAAAGGCGCCCCCGTGTCCATCGGCAACTTCCCTGAAGACGAGCGTCCGTTCGACGACGTATCCGACGTATCCGAGGAAGCCCACCCCTCCATCGGCCGTGTGCTCCAGCAGGCGCGGATCGCGGCCGGGCTGACCGTCGACGAGGTCAGTACCGCCACCCGGGTCCGGATCGCCATCGTGCACGCGATCGAGGCCGACAACTTCGCGCCCTGCGGGGGTGACGTCTACGCCCGCGGTCACATCCGGACCCTGGCGAAGGCCGTGGGCCTCGATCCGAGCCCGCTGCTGGCCCGGTACGACGCCGATCACGGCGGGCGGCCCGCCCCGACCGCGGCGGCCCCGATGTTCGAGGCGGAGCGGATCCGCCCCGAGCGCCGGGGGCCGAACTGGACGGCGGCCATGGTCGCCGCGATCGTCGCCGTGATCGGCTTCGTCGGGTTCACCGTGTTCAAGGGTGACGCCGACGGCGGCGCCAAGGACCAGGTCGCCGGTGGTGCCACGCCGTCGACCGAGGCGTCGACCTCGCCGTCCGCCGGGACCGGCAAGCCCGCCGCCCCCACCCCCGATCCGACCGAGAGCGCCATCGCCGCCGCGCCGCAGGACAAGGTGACCGTCCAGGTCAGCGCCACGGACGGGCGGAGCTGGATCTCCGCAAAGGACCACAGCGGACGCCTGCTCTTCGACGGCCTGCTCAAGCAGGGCGACTCCAAGACCTTCCAGGACAGCTCCAAGATCAACCTGGTGCTCGGCGACGCCGGGGCCATCCAGCTCTATGTGAACGGCAAGAAGATCGACGAGGACTGGCAGCCGGGGGCTGTGGAGCGGCTGACGTATACCAAGGGGGATCCGCAGGCGGGGTGAGGTGTTGCGGGGTTCCTGGGCGGGGTTTTCCGGTGCGGGGCTCCTGTGGGGCTTCCTCGCACTGCGGGAGCCGTTTTCCAGGGGTGCGGTTTCTCCGGGCCTGCGATGAGGGTGTCCAGGGAGCCGTTTTCGGTGTTTGCTGTGCGGCTCCTGTGCGGGTGTCCCGCGGGGGCGGTGCCAGGGTGGTGCGGGGCCGGGGCCGGGCAGGATCGCCCTGGCCCCGTCGGCGTGGGGTGTCAGTGGGACGAAGTAGTCTTGAGCCCATGCCTGAACGCCGTACCGTCGCACTCGTCACGCTTGGCTGCGCCCGAAACGAGGTGGACTCCGAGGAGCTCGCGGGCCGTCTGGAGGCGGACGGCTGGCAGCTCGTCGCGGACGCCGAGGACGCCGATGTCGCCGTGGTGAACACCTGCGGATTCGTCGACGCCGCCAAGAAGGACTCGGTCGACGCCCTGCTGGAGGCCAATGACCTCAAGGGACACGGCCGGACCCAGGCCGTGGTCGCCGTGGGCTGCATGGCCGAGCGGTACGGCAAGGAGCTGGCCGAGGCCCTCCCCGAGGCCGACGGTGTGCTCGGGTTCGACGACTACGCGGACATCTCCGACCGGTTGCAGACCATCCTCTCCGGCGGGGTCCACGCCTCCCACACGCCGCGCGACCGGCGCAAGCTGCTGCCGATCAGCCCCGCCGAGCGGCAGCAGTCCGCCGCCGAGGTGGCGCTGCCCGGCCATGGGTCCGCCGGGGATGCCCTGGCCCCGGAGGGCGAGGCCCCGGTCGATCTGCCCGACGGTCTCGCGCCCGCGTCCGGCCCCCGCGCGCCCCTGCGCCGCAGACTCGACGGCTCACCGGTCGCCTCGGTCAAGCTGGCCTCCGGCTGCGACCGCCGCTGTACCTTCTGCGCCATCCCGTCCTTCCGCGGCTCCTTCATCTCCCGCCGCCCCAGCGATGTGCTGAACGAGACGCGCTGGCTGGCCGAGCAGGGCGTCAAGGAGATCATGCTCGTCTCCGAGAACAACACCTCCTACGGCAAGGACCTCGGCGACATCCGGCTCCTGGAGTCCCTGCTGCCCGAGCTGGCCGGGGTCGACGGCATCGAGCGGGTGCGGGTCAGCTACCTCCAGCCGGCCGAGATGCGGCCCGGCCTGATCGACGTACTCACCTCCACGCCCAAGATCGCCCCGTACTTCGATCTGTCCTTCCAGCACTCCGCGCCCGATGTGCTGCGCGCGATGCGGCGCTTCGGGGACACCGACCGGTTCCTGGAGTTGCTCGACACCATCCGCGGCAAGGCGCCCCAGGCCGGGGTGCGCTCCAACTTCATCGTCGGCTTCCCCGGTGAGAGCGAGGCCGACCTCGCCGAGCTGGAGCGGTTCCTCACGCACGCGCGGCTCGACGCCATCGGCGTCTTCGGCTACTCGGACGAGGACGGCACGGAGGCGGCGACGTACGAGAACAAGCTGGACGTGGATGTCGTCGCCGAGCGGCTCGCCCATGTCTCCCGGCTGGCCGAGGAGCTTGTCTCGCAGCGGGCCGAGGAGCGCCTCGGGGAGACCCTGCGGGTGCTGGTCGAGTCCGTCGGCCCCGAGGAGGGGGTGTACGGGCGCGGGGAGCACCAGGCGCCCGAGACGGACGGCCAGGTGCTGCTCACGAGCGGCGAGGGGCTGGCGGTCGGTCGTATGGTCGAGGCGAAGGTGGTCGGTACGGAGGGTGTCGACCTGGTGGCCGAGCCCCTGACGGTCCTCGCGTCGGCGACCGGGCCGCGGGGCTCGCACGTGGGCCGTGAGGAGGCGGGCAGATGACGGGAGTCCCGGCGTCGTCGGCTGCGGGGGGCTCCGCCGGGGTGAACGGGGTGCATGGGGAGCGTGGAGTGCACGGGGCTCATGGGGTTCATGGTGCGCATGAGGTGAGTGAGGCGGGGGGTGCCGCTGAGGGGGGCGGTGCGGCTGAGGGTGGCGGTGGCGGTGGGCGTGCCGGGGGTTCTGGGGTTGGGGGAGTCGGCGGGGGTGGGGTTTCCGGAGGGGTTGGTTCCGGTGGTTCGGGTGCCTCGGGCGGTTCGGGGCGTGGGGTTTCCGGGGCGGCGGCCCGGGGTGAGGGCGGCGCGGTGGGCGAGGGGGGCATCGGTGAGGGTGGGGAGTCGTCGGACGGGCGGGCCCTGCGGGGCGGGAAGCTGGCCGCCGCCGCGGTCAATCAGGCGAGCGTCTGGAACATCGCCAACCTGCTGACCATGCTCCGGCTGGTGCTGGTGCCCGCGTTCGTCGCACTGATGCTCGCCGACGGCGGCTACGACCCGGCCTGGCGGTCACTGGCCTGGGCGGCCTTCGCCATCGCCATGATCACGGATCTGTTCGACGGGCATCTCGCGCGTACGTACAACCTCGTCACCGACTTCGGGAAGATCGCCGATCCGATAGCGGACAAGGCGATCATGGGTGCGGCGCTGATCTGTCTGTCGGCGCTGGGCGATCTGCCGTGGTGGGTGACGGCCGTCATCCTCGGCCGGGAACTCGGCATCACGCTGCTGCGTTTTCTTGTCATTCGGTACGGCGTCATCCCGGCGAGCCGTGGTGGCAAGCTCAAGACGCTCACCCAGGGCGTGGCGGTCGGGATGTACGTACTGGCGTTGACGGGCTGGCTGGCCACCCTGCGGTGGTGGGTGATGGCGGCGGCGGTCGTCCTGACCGTGGTCACCGGTCTCGACTATGTACGACAAGCCATTGTGCTGCGCAGACAGGGAATCGCCGAGCGCAGGGCGGCGGCGGAGGAGACGGACGCGTGAATTCCACGGCCGCCGACGTGCTGCGACTACTGACAGTGAGAGGCGAGACGGTCGCCGTCGCCGAGTCGCTGACCGGCGGACTGGTGGCGATGGAGCTGACGTCGGTACCGGGGGCGTCCAAGGCGTTCCGGGGATCGGTCACTGCCTACGCGACCGATGTGAAGCATCGCGTGCTGGGGGTCGACGCCGGCCTTCTGGAGGCGCGCGGAGCGGTGGACGCGCAGGTCGCGGCGGAGATGGCGGCCGGAGTGCGGGCCTTGCTCGGCGCCGACTGGGGCGTCGCGACCACGGGCGTGGCGGGGCCGGACGCGCAGGACGGACAGCCCGTAGGGACGGTTTTCGTGGCCGTCGACGGGGTAGAGGGCGCTCATTCCGATTCTGCCGGTGGCGGAAAAGTGCTGGCCCTGCGGTTGAACGGCGGACGCGAGGAAATCCGTAGGGAGAGTGCACGGAGCGTACTCGCACTGCTTCTGGAGCAGCTTGCGGGCGAACAGACCGGGAATGAGCGGGCACAGGATACGGAACAGAACGGGGGGTTTTGATGTTTGCAGCCCTGAGTGAACACGACATCGCTCCCCGCACGGCCGCGGCGCTAGGCGGTACGGTGGGGCGTGAAGGATGCGGTTACGCGGTCCGAGGAGGGAGCCACCGATGATTCTGCTCCGTCGCCTGCTGGGTGACGTGCTGCGTCGGCAGCGCCAGCGCCAGGGCCGTACTCTGCGCGAAGTCTCCTCCTCCGCCCGAGTCTCGCTCGGCTATCTCTCCGAGGTGGAGCGGGGGCAGAAGGAGGCTTCCTCCGAGCTGCTCGCCGCGATCTGCGACGCGTTGGACGTACGGATGTCCGAGCTCATGCGCGAGGTGAGCGATGAGCTCGCCCTCGCCGAGCTGGCCCAGTCCGCTGCGGCCACTCCCAGCGAACCTGTACCTACGCCGGTCCGGCCGATGCTGGGTTCCGTCTCGGTGGCCGGGGTGCCTCCGGAACGGGTGACGATCAAGGCGCCCACCACCGAGGTGGTCGCCGCGTGAGATGCGGGCGCGTGCTCTGTCGCTGACGGGGTGGGTGTGCGTATGTAGGTGTGGACGTGTGAGTGAAGCCCCGGTCTGGGCTTCTTCGGGGAGCGTGGCTTTCTGGAGGGGTGGGCCGGGGTTTTTGCGTGGGTGTGAGTGTGAGCGTTGGTTGGGGGTGCTGGTGCTTGGGGTGGGAGGGGTGTGGGTGTGCGTTTGGGATTGTGGCTCCGGCTTCGGGTCCGGGTAACGGCTTCAGCTTCGGCTTCGGTGAGTTGGGGTGGTTGCTCCGTTTGCCGGTTTTGGGGGTTGAGGTCATCGTGGAGGGACGGTTCTCGGGGCCTTTCACGGAGGTGTGATGTACGTCGTCAAGAGTCCGCTGCCCGATGCGGACCTCAAGGTCGTGGCCGAAGCGCTCCAGTCCGCGCTGGTGGACCTCGTGGATCTGTCGCTCGTGGCGAAACAGGTCCACTGGAACATCGTCGGGCCCCGCTTCCGGTCCGTGCACCTTCAACTGGACGATGTGGTCGCCTCGGCGCGGGCACACTCCGACACCGTCGCCGAACGAGCCTCCGCCCTCGGTGTCTCGCCCGATGGGCGGGCCGCGACGGTCTCGGCCGACAGCGGGATCGGTGCGGTGCCGAACGGCTGGATCAAGGACAGCGACGCTGTGAGGGTGCTGACCGATGCGCTCGCCGCGGCGATCACCCGGATGCGGGAGCGGGTGAACTCGACGGAGAAGCCGGATCCGGTGTCCCAGGACATGTTCATCGGGATCACGGCGGATCTTGAGAAGCATCATTGGATGTTCCAGGCCGCGAGTGATTGATCCTGTCCGATCCCGCTGGTCTCGCTGATCCCGTCGGCGGAGCGCGGGCGGGGGCTCGCGGCCGTGTGCCGCTGGTGCGCCCTGCCGGCCGCTATGGGCGGCGTTCTGGTGTCGGACCGGAGGAGGGCGACCATGGCGGGGCGAATAGTGCGCTGGGGGGTCGGGCTGGTGTTCGGTGCGGTGTGGTGGTGGGCCGTCGTACGGCTCGCCATCGCGCCGGGCGCGGGGGTGGTGGAGGGTGCTGTCGCGGCTGGGGGGTGGGGGCTCAGTCTGCTGCCGGTGCATTGTGTGCCGAGGGCACGGGCTGCGGGGGCGCTGGCGGCCGGGCGGTGGCGGGCGGCTTGGCGGGGGATTGGGCCTCGGGGTGTGGGGGGTGGGGCGGTCGATTGAAGTGGTGTGTGGGGGTGAGCGCGCGCGTCTACCACGGCATGGCTACGCCGCCGTTCGGGCGCAGGATCTGGCCGGTGGTGAAGGGCGCGGCGTCGGAGGCCAGGTGGAGGACGGCGCGGGCCGGGTCCTCGGGGTGGCCGACACGGCCCCGTGGGGACATGCGGGACATGCGGGTCTCGGTGGGGGACGGGCCGGGGGTGCCGGTTCGAGGGGTGGGGTGTGAGGGGTGGGGGTGTGGTGGTCGGTCGTGGGGGTGCGGGTCCAGCCCGGGGCGACCGCGTTGACGCGGATGCCGTGGCGGCCCACCTCCGCGGTGAGGGTCCCGGTCAACTGGACCACCGCCGCCTTGGTCGCCCCGTAGCGGAGCAGGCCGGGGCTGCCGGTGTCGATCGCGTCCGATGCCATGGTGACGATGGAGCCCGGGGTCGCGCGGGCGATCATCAGGCGGGCGGCCTCCTGGCAGGCGTGGAGCACCCCTTGAAGTTGACGTCCAGGACCCGGTCGAGGTCCTCGTTCCGGGTCTCCAGGACCGGGCTGCTGTGCGTGATCCGGCGATGGCGGCCGTGATGTGCGGCGTCCGGCAGGAGGTGACGGCCTCCTGGAGGCGGGCGCGGTCCGCGCAGTGCACGGTGGCGCCTGCGCGGGTCGGCAGTACGGCCGGGGCGCGGCCGATGCCGCTCGCGGCGCCGGTGCCGAAGGGGGTGCGGCCGGTGAGGTCGTAGGCGGTGGCCATGAGGGGACGGTGTGAGCATTTCTGGCGGGTCGTCAATTGGTGTGGCGGGGTGGGTGGTGGCCGACGGTGGGGTGCGGGGTCGGGTTTCGGTGGGGTGCGGGGGAGCCGGGTGCGGGGCCTCGCTGGCAGGTCGGGCACCAGTACGTGGGGCGGGCGCGTGAGCCGTCGCCCTGGTCGGCCGCCTGGATCGGGGTCCGGCAGCGGAGGCAGGGGCGGGCCGCCCGGCCGTAGACGAACAGGTCCTGGCCGCGGCGGCCGGTCGTGGTGCGGACCGGGCGGTCGCGGTTGGCTTCCAGGAGTTTCTTGGCGAGGGGTGGGAGCTGGGCCGCGCGGTCGGTGGGGAGGGCGCCGATGGGGAGCCAGGGGGTGGCGCCAAGGAGGAAGCACAGCTCGCTCTTGTAGACGTTGCCGATCCCGGCGAGGTTGCGCTGGTCCAGCAGGGCTTCGCCGAGGGGGCGGGCGGGGTCGGCGAGGAGGTTGGCGAGGGCGCGGTCCGGGTTCCAGTCCGGGCCGAGGAGGTCGGGGCCGAGGTGGCCGACCACACGGTCCTCGTCGGAGGTGCGCAGCAGGTCGAGGACGGGGAGGCGGTATCCGACGGCTGTGCGGTCGGTGGTGCCGAGGATCACCCGGATCTGGTGCGCGGGGCCGCCGGTCCAGCGCTGGTCGTTGGCGAACACCTTCCACGCGCCGTCCATCCTGAGGTGCGAGTGGAGGGTGATGCCGCCTTCGATGCGGGTGAGCAGGTGTTTGCCGCGCGGGGTGACGTCGTGGACGCGGCGGCCGGTGAGGTCGGCTGTCGCGTACTGGGGGACGCGCAGGTCGGAGCGGGTCAGGATCCGGCCGGCGAGTGCGGTGTGCAGCCGCTGTGCCGTCTGCCGGACGGTGTCACCTTCGGGCATGGGTCAAGGGTGGCATGGGGGGAGGGAGAGGAGGTGTCGGGACTGGTGCTGGGTGCGGGGCTGGGGGTGTGCGGTGGGGTGGGGTGGGGTCAGGCGCGGAGGCGTAGGCCGCGTGGGGTGGCGATGAAGCCTGCGGCCTCCAGGAGGGGGCCGTAGGGGGATGTGAGGGCCGCGGTGCCGTTGACGCGTTCGACCGTGACCGTGCCCAGGGTGCCCGCTCGGGCGGACGCGGCCAGGGCTTCGGTCGCCTCCAGCAGCCGGGGGTCGTCGGCGGGCGCGGTCCGGGGGTCGGTGGGCCAGGCCAGCAGGGTCTTGCCGCCGCGCTCCATGTACAGCGCCAGTTCGCCGTCCACCAGGACGACCAGCGAACCCGCCTTCCGGCCCGGTTTGTGTCCGGCGCCGGTCGGTGGCTCCGGCCAGGGCAGGGCGGCACCGTAGGCGTTCGCCGGGTCGGCGGCGGCCAGCACGACCGCTCGGGAGGCGGGCGCTCTTCGCGGACCCCGGGATCCGCCGGTCGCGTACGCCGAGCGAGGGCCGTTCAGCCAGGGGGCGGGGTCCTGCGGGGGGTGGTCGCGCGGGGAGATGTACTCGCCGGGGGTGGGGCGGTGGACGGGCAAGTCCTGGAAGTCGGCGGGGGGCGGTGGGGGAATGTGGTTGTCCGGGGACTCGGGGGCGGTCCGGCCGGGGCCGGAGGGGGTGTCGAAGGCTGTCGTCCAGTCGGTGCCGGTGCCGGTGCCGGTGTCGGTGCCGGTGTCGGTGGGGGCTGGGGCGGTCCGGTCGCCGTCCGGGGGTGCGAGGGGCTCGCCCCGTTCGCGGGCGTTCGCCATCGCGCGGAGGCGGTCCACGGCGCCGTCCATCGCGAACTGCGCGGCGCCCAGGCCCTCGACCACATAGCCGCGGCGGGCCTGGCCGCTGTCCTCGAACGCGGACAGGATGCGGTACGTCGCCGAGAAGCCGCCCTCGACGCCCTCGGCCGCGACCGCGCCCCGGGTCACCACGCCGTGCCGGTCCAGGAGCGTACGCGCGCGGGCGTGGGCCCGGACCGTGGGGTCGGGCTCGGTGGGCGGGAGGAGGGACCAGCGGCCGGCGACGGTCGGAGGGCCGCTGCGGGAGGCGGGGCGGGCGGCGGCCGTCAGGGAGCCGTACCGGCCGCGCGGGGCGGCGCGTCTGGCGCGGTGGGCGGTGGAGCCCGCGGTGCGGCCCGAGCCGAGGAGGGCGCGCAGCGGGGTCAGGGTGTCGTTGGTGAGCCAGCCGGACCAGGCCAGGTCCCACAGGGCATCGGCGAGCTGCGGGTCGGTGGCGTCGGGGTGGGTGGTGGACCGGACCTCGTCGGCGATCTGGCGGAAGAACAGGCCGAAGCCGCCGGCCAGCGCCCTCAGCACCGACTCGTGCAGTGCCGTCAGCTCCAGCGGGTGCGGCTCGGGCAGCAGCAAGGGGGCGGCATCCGTCAGATACAGGGACACCCAGCCGTCCTTGCCGGGCAGGGAACCGGCGCCCGCCCAGACGATCTCCCCGGCCGCCGTCAGCTCGTCGAGCATGGCCGGGGTGTACTGCGTGACACGGGACGGCAGGATCAGCTTCTCCAGCGCCGACGCCGGTACGGAGACACCCTGGAGCTGCTCGACCGCGCGGATCAGTCCGTCGGCGCCGCGCAGGGCGTGGCCCTTGCCGATGTGCTGCCACTGCGGCAGGAACTGGGCGAGGGCGGCAGGGGGCACCGGCTCCAGCTCCCGGCGCAGCGCGGCCAGGGAGCGGCGGCGCAGCCTGCGCAGTACCGTCGCGTCGCACCACTCCTGGCCGATGCCCGCGGGATGGAACTCGCCCTGGACGACCCTGCCCGCCGCCCCGAGCCGCTGGAGGGCGCCCTCGGTGACGGCCGTGCCCAGCCCGAAGCGGGCCGCCACGGTGGCCGAGGTGAACGGGCCGTGGGCGCGGGCATAGCGGGCGAGGAGGTCGCCGAGGGGGTCCTTCACGGGCTCGGTGAACGCCTCGGGCACCCCCACCGGCAGGGCGGTGCCCAGGGCGTCGCGCAGCCGGCCCGCGTCCTCGATCGCCGCCCAGTGGTCGGCGCCCGCGACCCGCACCCGGATGGCGCGGCGGGCGCGGGCCAGCTCGGGCGCCCACGACGGCTCGGCGCCCCGCTCGGCCAGCTCGGCATCGGTGAGCGGCCCGAGCATCCGCAGCAGATCGGCCACGCCCTCCGTGTCCTTGACCCGGCGGTCCTCGGTACGCCATTGCAGCTCGCGCTCCAGCTCGGCGAGCACCTCGGCGTCGAGCAGTTCGCGCAGCTCCGCCTGGCCCAGCAGCTCCGCCAGCAGCCGGGAGTCCAGCGACAGGGCCGCCGCGCGGCGCTCGGCGAGCGGTGAGTCCCCTTCGTAGAGGAACTGGGCGACGTAGCCGAACAGGAGGGAGCGGGCGAAGGGGGAGGGCTCGGGGGTGGTGACCTCGACGAGGCGGACCCTGCGCGCCTCCAGGTCGCCCATCAGCTCGGTGAGGCCGGGGACGTCGAAGACGTCCTGGAGGCATTCGCGGACCGCCTCCAGGACGATCGGGAAGGAGCCGTACTCGCCCGCGACCTCCAGGAGCTGGGAGGCGCGCTGGCGCTGCTGCCAGAGCGGCGTGCGGCGGCCGGGGTTGCGGCGGGGCAGCAGCAGCGCGCGGGCGGCGCACTCGCGGAAACGGGACGCGAACAGGGCCGAGCCGCCGACCTGGTCGGTGACGACCTGGCCGACCTCGCCCCGGTCGAAGACGACGTCCGCCGCGCCGACCGGGGCCTGTTCGGCGTCGTACTCCGTGCCCGCCTTCCGTGGTTCCTGGTCCAGTAGGTCCAGGCCGAGCAGGTCGGCGTCGGGCAGGCGCAGCACGATGCCGTCGTCGGCGTGCATGACCTGGGCGTCCATGCCGTAGCGCTCGCTGAGCCGGGCACCGAGGGCGAGGGCCCAGGGGGCGTGCACCTGGGCGCCGAAGGGGGAGTGCACCACGACCCGCCAGTCGCCCAGCTCGTCGCGGAAGCGCTCCACCACGATCGTGCGGTCGTCCGGGACATGGCCGCAGGCTTCGCGCTGCTCGTCCAGATACGACAGCACATTGTCCGCCGCCCACGCGTCCAGGCCCGCGGCGACCAGGCGCAGCCGGGCGTCCTCGCGGCTCAGGGAGCCCACCTCGCGCAGGAAGGCGCCCACCGCGCGCCCCAGCTCCAGCGGGCGGCCCAACTGGTCGCCCTTCCAGAACGGCAGCCGACCCGGCACCCCCGGCGCGGGGGAGACCAGGACACGGTCGCGGGTGATGTCCTCGATGCGCCAGGAACTGGTGCCCAGCGTGAACACGTCCCCCACGCGGGACTCGTAGACCATCTCCTCGTCCAGCTCCCCGACCCGGCCACCGCCCTTCTTGGGGTCGGACCCGGCGAGGAACACGCCGAACAGGCCGCGGTCCGGGATGGTGCCCCCGGAGGTCACGGCGAGGCGCTGGGCGCCGGGGCGGCCGGTGACCGTGCCCATCACGCGGTCCCACACCACGCGCGGGCGCAGCTCGGCGAACGCGTCGGAGGGATAGCGGCCCGCCAGCATGTCGAGGACCCCGGTGAACGCCGACTCCGGGAGGGCGGCGAAGGGGGCCGCGCGCCGGACCAGGGCGAGCAGGTCGTCCACCTGCCAGGTGTCCAGGGCCGTCATGGCGACGAGCTGCTGCGCCAGCACGTCCAGCGGGTTCGCGGGCACCCTCAGGGACTCGATGGAGCCCGTGCGCATCCGCTCCGTCACCACCGCCGCCTGCACCAGATCGCCCCGGTACTTCGGGAACACCACGCCCGTGGAGACCGCGCCCACCTGGTGGCCCGCGCGGCCCACCCGCTGGAGGCCGGAGGCCACCGAGGGCGGCGACTCGACCTGGACGACGAGATCCACCGCGCCCATGTCGATGCCCAGCTCAAGACTGGAGGTGGCCACCACCGCGGGCAGCCGCCCCGCCTTGAGGTCCTCCTCCACCAGCGCCCGCTGCTCCTTGGAGACCGAGCCGTGATGGGCGCGCGCGAGGACCGGCGGGGCGCCCTGGGCAGCGCCGGAGCCGCCCATCAGCGCGGCCGGGGAATGGTGCTCGTCCAGGGGCTCGCCGGTGGCCCGCTCGTAGGCGATCTCGTTGAGCCGGTTGCACAGCCGCTCGGCCAGGCGGCGGGAGTTGGCGAAGACGATCGTGGAGCGGTGCGACTGGACCAGGTCCGCGATCCGCTCCTCCACATGCGGCCAGATCGACGGCCGCTCCGCGCCCGCGGAGCCGTCGGCCACCGGTGAGCCGCCCAGTTCGCCGAGGTCCTCGACCGGGACGACGACCGACAGATCGAACTCCTTGCCGGACCGCGGCTGGACGATCTCCACCTTGCGCCGCGGGGACAGGAAGCGGGCCACCTCGTCGACCGGACGGACCGTCGCCGACAGGCCGATGCGCCGGGCCGGCCTCGGCAGCAGCTCGTCCAGCCGCTCCAGGGACAGCGCCAGATGCGCGCCCCGCTTGGTGCCCGCCACCGCGTGCACCTCGTCCAGGATCACCGTCTCCACCCCCGTCAGCGCGTCACGCGCGGCCGAGGTGAGCATCAGGAACAGGGACTCCGGGGTGGTGATCAGGATGTCCGGCGGGCGGGTGGACAGCGCGCGGCGCTCGGCGGCCGGGGTGTCGCCGGAGCGGATGCCGACCCGCACCTCCGGCTCGGGCAGGCCCAGCCGCACGGACTCCTGGCGGATGCCGGTCAGCGGGCTGCGCAGATTGCGCTCCACATCCACGGCCAGCGCCTTCAGCGGGGACACGTACAGCACCCGGCAGCGCTTGCGCGCATCGGCAGGGGGCGGGGCCGACGCCAACTGGTCGAGGGCGGCGAGGAAGGCGGCGAGGGTCTTGCCGGAGCCGGTCGGGGCGACCACCAGCACGTCCGAACCCTCGCCGATGGCCTGCCACGCCCCCGCCTGAGCGGCGGTGGGCGCGGAGAAGGCGCCCGTGAACCAGCCGCGGGTGGCGGGGGAGAAGCCGTCGAGGGCTCGGTGCGCGCTGACCATGCGTCCATCCTGCACCCCGCCACTGACAATCGGGCTGGGGGTGGGTTGAGCTGGGGGAACGGGGGGTGGGGTGGCGTTTTTCGGGTGAGGTGGGGCGGCGGGATGCGGCGGGGGCTTGAGTGGGGCCGGGTGTGGGGTGGGGGAGGGGCTGAGGGATGGCGGGGGAGAGGCTGGGGTTCTGGTGTGTGGGTCGGAGTCCTGGGTCTGGGCTGGGCGGGGTGGCTGGGGACCCGGCGTGGTGGGTCGGTGGTGGTGGGCCGGTCGGTGGGATGGGCGGCCTGGTGGGGCCGGGCGGTGGGGTGGTCATGGTTGCGGTGGGCTGCTGGGGTGGCTGCGGGTCCGGGTGGGCGGGTTGGTGAAGTGGCTGAAACCGGGTGGGCCGCCGGCGTGAGGAAGCGGTCCGGTGGGCGGGTCGGTGGAGCGGCTGCGCCCCGGATGGGGGCTGGCGGTGGAGTGGCTACTGCCTGGTGGGGGAGGGGGCCGAGTGGCTGTCGTCGGTCAGGTCGGACGGCGAGGTGGCTGCTGCCCGGTGGGGGCGGGGTGCTGGACGGCTGCTGTCCGGTGGGGGCGGGTGGGCAGGTGGCGGAGAATGGGGGGATGGCCGGTCGGGACGAGCGAGCACGGCACTGGCGGTACGCGGATCTGCCCGGTGTCGATCTGCTGCGTGCCCGGTACATCCGCAAGACGTTCGTCCGGCACACCCACGAGCACTTCGTGATCGCCGCCATCGCCGACGGGGTGGAGGTCTTCCACCACGGCGGGGCCGATCAGTACGCCGGTGCCGGGGCGCTCGCGCTGGTCAATCCGGACACCCCGCACACCGGGCGGGCCGGAGTGCCCGAGGGCTGGCGGTACGGGGCCGTGTACCCGTCGCCCGAGGTGGTGGCGGAGATAGCGGCGGAGACGACCACCCTGCGCGGTACGCCCGGATTCGTCCGGCCGGTGCTCGACGACCCGTATGCCGTCGCACTGGTGCACCGGGTGCTGCGGGCCGCCGACGAGGGCAACGCGCTGGCCGCCGACACGCTGCTGAGGGTCGCGGTGACCCGGCTGCTGCGGTTGAACGGCGGACCGCTGCCCCAGCGCGAGGTCCGCACGGCAGGGGCCCGGAACGCCGCCCGCGCGCGGGCCGTGCTGGAGGAGCGGATGGCCGATCCGCCGACCCTGGAGCGCCTCGCCGCCGAGCTGGGCACCAGCCCCTTCGCCCTGCTGCGGGCCTTCCGCGACACCTACGGCATGCCGCCGCACGCCTGGCTGACCGACACCCGGGTGCGGCGCGCCCGGCGGCTCCTGGACGCGGGGACGGCACCCGCCGAGGCCGCGACCGCGGTCGGCTTCACCGACCAGCCGCATCTGAACCGGCATTTCGCTCGGATCGTCGGCGTGCCCCCGGGCGCCTACCAGCGCGAGCGCAAGAACGTACAAGACGCCGGTCCGGGGCTGCTCCTATCGTGCGACGCGTGGCAGAACACACCGCTCTCACCGACATACGGGCCGAAGTCCCGCACAAACCCGACCGGGCCGTCGTCCGCGACGCCCTCGGAGTCGGGGTCGCCGTAGGACTGTCCGGGTTCGCCTTCGGAGTGACGTCGGCGGGCAGCGGCCTCACGCTCGCGCAGACCTGTGTGCTCAGTCTGCTGGTGTTCACGGGGGCCTCCCAGTTCGCTCTGGTGGGTGCGCTGGCGGCCGGCGGGAACCCCTTCACGGCCGCCGCGGGGGCGTTCTTCCTCGGCGTGCGCAACGCGTTCTACGGGCTGCGGCTGTCGCAGGTACTGGCCCTCCCGCGCGCGGTGCGGCCGTTCGCCGCCCAGTGGGTCATCGACGAGACCGCGGCCGTCGCCCTCGCCCAGCCCACCCGGCGCGCCGCGCGGATCGGGTTCACCGTCACCGGGCTGACCCTGTACGTGCTGTGGAACCTCACCACCCTGCTCGGCGCGCTCGGCGCCGAGGCCATCGGCGACACCGACGCGTGGGGTCTGGACGCGGCCGGACCCGCCGTCTTCCTGGCGCTGCTCGCGCCGATGCTGCGGTCCACCACCGAGCGGGCCGTGGCCGGGCTCGCGGTCCTCCTGGGCCTGGGCCTGCTCCCGGTGCTGCCCGCGGGTGTGCCGGTCCTGGCGGCGGCGCTCGCGGCACCGGCGGTGCTGTGGGCCGAAGGGCGGCGCAAGGGACCCGGCGGGACCCGCGGGCGGGGCTCCACGGCCACCGCCGACGCGGCGCGGCGGCGGGAGGAGGACCGGTGAACATCTGGATCGCGATCGGTGCGACCGTCGTCGGCTGCTACGCCGTCAAGGTCATCGGGCTGCTCGTCCCCGCGGGCGTGCTGGAACGTCCCCTGGTCAAGCGGCTCGCCGCGCTGCTGCCGGTGGCCCTGCTCGCCGCCCTCACGGCCCAGCAGACCTTCGCCGACGGACAGACGCTGATGCTGGACGCGCGGGCGGCGGGGCTCGCTGCGGCGGCCGTGGCGCTGGTGCTGCGGGCGCCCTTCCTGGTCGTCGTCGCGGCGGCCGTTCTCGTGACGGCCGGGGTACGCGCCCTGGGCGGCTGATGACCCATGCGCGTCCGGGCGACACCGCACCGTGCCCGTACGCCCTGAGGGGAGGGTGCGCAGGGCCTTGATCGTCACCATGGGGCGGGATTCGGGGGTGGGAACGGCGGCCCACTGGGGCCGCTCCGCGGGTCGGCCGTCGTCGTCCTGTTGTGTGGCCGCGAGGAAGTCCAGGGAACGGGTCATCTCGCTGGTCGCGCACAGGCGGCCCAGCCGGTCCCCGGCGGCCTGGGCGCGGGGACGGTCCGGCGTGGACTCCAGGACGGCCGGGAGGGCGGCCTGGATCTCGTACGGATGCGACCGCTCCAGGGTGTCGACGGCCGTCCGGCAGATGTCCGTGGCCCGGAACAGCCACGCCTGCCACACAGCGTTGTGGCGCAGTACGCCGACCACCGGGCCGGTTGTCAGCGGTGTGCCCGGCGGATCCGTCACGACCGGGGTGAACGGGGCCACTGGGGCGGTCGCGCCGGCCGGGGTGGACGACGGGCAGGGCGCCCTCCGGCGTGGAGACGTCCGTCGGGTGGCGGCACAGCGGCTCCACCCGCCGGCCGCCGAAGAGCGGCCGACCGCGTCCAGCGCCCGCAGCGCGTGCGCGGTGTGCGGGGGCTCGCCGACCGGGCCGCGTAGATCCGGCTCCAGGGTGTGGCCGTACCCGCCGTCGGCATGGCGGTGGGCGTCCAACGCGGTCTCGGCGGGATCGGCGTCACCGCCAGGAAGCGGTGGGTGGAGAAACGCTGCTCCGGCACCCGCGCGGTTGGCCGGATGAACTGCCGCGCGCGGGAGCCGGTCCAGCCACATCCACAACCCGCGGGCGACGGGTGCCATAGAACTGCCCCGCGCGGGAGAGCGGGGTGTGCCCCGGGGGGTGCGGGATCGAGCGTGAAGGCTCCGGATGCGGGCATGCGTCCGGCCGTAGGGCGCCCGCTCCGACCGCAGCACCCTCTCCGGCCAGGGCCCCTCCCAGGGGCGGGATACTGAAGTCATGCGGTTGACGGTCTTCTGGGAGCGGATGGCGGAGCATTTCGGCACGGGATACTCCGAAACCTTCGCGCGTGATCACGTGATGTCCGAGCTGGGCGGGCGGACGGTGCACCAGGCGCTGGACTCCGGCTGGGCGGCGAAGGACGTGTGGCGGGTGGTCTGCTTGGTCATGAACGTGCCACAGGAGAAGCGCTGACCGGTCACGAAGATCGCGGGACCGTATCCGATTGTCAGCGGCGTGGGCGAGACTTGCTCCGTGGCACCCACTGACGAGACCGGGCAGACAGCCCCGCACGCATCCACGCCCGGCCCTCCGCCCCCGGCACCGCCCCCCGCCGGGCCGGGCGCCCGCATGCCGCGCTGGCTGCCCCGCGCCATGGTGCTGGCGCTGGCGCTCATCGCCGTGTTCCAGCTCGGAAGCTGGGCCTTCCACGCCCTCACCGGGCTGCTGATCAACATCCTGATCTCGTTCTTCCTGGCCCTCGCCATCGAGCCCGCGGTGAGCTGGATGGCCGCCCGCGGGCTGCGGCGCGGGATGGCCACGGGGCTCGTCTTCCTGGGCGTGATCATCGCCATCGCGGGCTTCGTCACCATGCTCGGCTCCCTGCTCGCCGGGCAGATCATCAAGATGGTCGAGGGCTTCCCCGAGTACCTCGACTCCGTCATCAACTGGATCAACACCCACTTCAACACCGAGCTGAAGCGGGTGGACGTCCAGGAGGGCCTGCTGCGCTCCGACTGGCTGCGCGACTACGTGCAGAACAGCGCCACGGGTGTGCTGGACGTCTCCACCCAGGTCCTCGGCGGTCTGTTCCAGCTTCTGACGGTCACCCTGTTCGCGTTCTACTTCGCCGCCGACGGCCCCCGGCTGCGGCGCGCCATCTGCTCGGTCCTGCCGCCGTCCCGCCAGGCCGAGGTCCTGCGCGCGTGGGAGATCGCCGTCGACAAGACCGGTGGCTACCTCTACTCGCGCGGCCTCATGGCGCTGATCTCCGGCATCGCGCACTACATCCTGCTGGAGGCCCTGAGCGTTCCGTACGCGCCCGTGCTCGCGGTGTGGGTGGGCCTGGTCTCGCAGTTCATCCCCACCATCGGCACCTATCTCGCGGGCGCCCTGCCGATGCTGATCGCCTTCACCGAGGACCCCTGGTACGCGCTCTGGGTGCTGATCTTCGTCGTGGTCTACCAGCAGTTCGAGAACTATGTCCTCCAGCCCAAGCTGACCGCCAGAACCGTCGACATCCACCCCGCCGTCGCCTTCGGCTCGGTGATCGCCGGTACGGCGCTGCTCGGGGCAGTCGGCGCCCTGATCGCCATCCCCGCGGTGGCCACGCTCCAGGCGTTCCTCGGGGCGTATGTGAAGCGGTACGACGTCGCGGACGACGCGCGCGTGCAGGGCCGCCGCAGCCGCCCGCCCCAGGAGAGTCTCTACCGGCGGGGACGGGCGCTGTGGGAGCGGCGGGTGCCCAAGGCGCGGCCCGCCGGGGATGAGCAGGGCGGCCGGGACGGACAGGACTCCGGGGTGGGGCAGGACCGGCGCGGGGAGTCCGGCGCGGGCGGCTGAGCTCGGCGCGGGGCGTCCGGCGTGGGCCGCTTGACCCGGCGCGCGGGCCGTCGCCTCCGTCAGCGGGCGTCGCCGTCGGTGGGCAGCCCCGCCTCGGCGGCCAGGTCGGCGGCCCGGGACCGTTCGTCCGCCAGGGCTTCGCGGTCCGGTTCCGTGAGCTGCACAGCGGCTGCCTCGGTGAGGCGGGCGCGGGCGGTGGCGGGGTCGTCGAGCTGGAGGGCGAGATCGGCGCGGAGCACCAGCGCGCGGTATCGCTCACCCGCGCCGCTCGGTGTCTCCTGGGCCAGCGCGTGGTCGAGGACCCGGGCGCCCTGGGCCGGGTCCCCCTTGGAGACGCCGAGCAGCCAGGCATGGTGCAGCGCGCGGGCGAAGGGCTCCCTCGGGGCCGGGGCGTGCTCCGGGGGTGCGCCGGTGGGCCGGCCGACGCGCAGACAGTTGCCGCCGGGGTCGGTCAGCAGGAACTGGCGGACCCCGTACGAGGTGTCCTTGAGCTGGCCGATGCGCGGGATGCCACGGGTCGGGATCCGCCCGTACGCCTGCTTCAGCGCGGCGCGGAAGGTGTCGTACAGCTCGTCGACGCGGTCCGTGGTGATGTAGCAGGACGACCAGGACTCGGCCGGTACGACCGACTTGTGGCCGTAGAACTGGAGCGCGATGCCGTCGCCGTAGCTGAGCGCGGCGTAGGGGTTGGGGCGGGTCTGGAGCAGATCCACGGTGAAGCCCAGATGCTCGTAGAACTCGACCAGCTCGGGGACGGACGGGCAGGGGAGGATCGGGATCGTCTTCTCGGGCATGGCTGTGACGGTAGGGAGCACGACTGCCGCTAGTCAAGTTTGATTATTGAGGTGGAGGGAGGGGGGAGGGGGAGTGGAGGTGCGTCCGGGGCGCGTGGCGCGCTTGACATGAAAATCGAACATCTATTCTCATGGAAGCTCCGGGCACGGCTTCCGGCGGGTGTTTCGACATGGTTTGGGTGGAGAAGGGCCCGAGTTATCCACAGGTCGGACCCGCGTCACGACGGATTGTCAGTGGCAGGCGATAGCGTTTTTGACGTGAAGCGATCGACACAAGCAAATCGGGTGGAACCCATGGCAGGAACCGACCGCGAGAAGGCGCTGGACGCCGCGCTCGCACAGATTGAACGGCAATTCGGCAAAGGCGCGGTCATGCGCATGGGCGAGCGGTCGAGGGAGCCCATCGAGGTCATCCCGACCGGCTCGACCGCGCTGGACGTGGCCCTTGGCGTCGGCGGACTGCCGCGCGGCCGGGTCGTCGAGATCTACGGACCCGAGTCCTCCGGCAAGACGACCCTGACCCTGCACGCGGTGGCGAACGCGCAGAAGGCCGGCGGCCAGGTCGCCTTCGTGGACGCGGAGCACGCCCTCGACCCCGAGTACGCGCAGAAGCTCGGCGTCGACATCGACAACCTGATCCTCTCCCAGCCGGACAACGGCGAGCAGGCGCTGGAGATCGTGGACATGCTGGTCCGCTCCGGCGCGCTCGACCTGATCGTCATCGACTCCGTCGCCGCGCTCGTGCCGCGCGCGGAGATCGAGGGCGAGATGGGCGACAGCCACGTCGGCCTCCAGGCCCGGCTGATGAGCCAGGCCCTGCGGAAGATCACCAGCGCGCTCAACCAGTCCAAGACGACCGCGATCTTCATCAACCAGCTCCGCGAGAAGATCGGCGTGATGTTCGGCTCGCCGGAGACCACGACCGGTGGCCGGGCGCTGAAGTTCTACGCCTCGGTGCGTATCGACATCCGTCGTATCGAGACCCTCAAGGACGGCACGGACGCGGTCGGCAACCGCACCCGCTGCAAGGTCGTCAAGAACAAGGTGGCGCCGCCCTTCAAGCAGGCCGAGTTCGACATCCTCTACGGCCAGGGCATCAGCCGCGAGGGCGGTCTGATCGACATGGGCGTGGAGCACGGCTTCGTGCGCAAGGCCGGCGCCTGGTACACGTACGAGGGCGACCAGCTCGGCCAGGGCAAGGAGAACGCGCGCAACTTCCTGAAGGACAACCCCGACCTGGCCAACGAGATCGAGAAGAAGATCAAGGTGAAGCTGGGCGTCGGCGTACGGCCCGAGGAGCCCGCGTCCGAGCCGAGCGTGGATGCCGCGGCCACCGCCGCCGCCCCCGCCGAGGACGCCAAGACGGTTCCGGCACCGGCGAGCAAGGCAGCCAAGACCAAGGCCCCGGCTGCCAAGAGCTGATCCGGTGACACGGCGAACCGACTGGGCCGAGTACGCCGAACCCGGCCGTTCCGGTCACCTCGGTCATCTCGGCCCCCTTGATCACCTCGACCCGCCCGGCGGCTCCGCCGCGCCGGACGGTGGTGAGCGGGTCGGCGCCCCTTTCGGGGGCGGCACGGACGGCGGTCGCCCCGGCGGCGACCGAAGAGCAGGCGGTGACGGCGGGACACGCGGTGGGCGTGGGCGCCGTCGGCGCGGCTCCGGAGAGCCGTCCGGCACGGACGAAGGCTCGCCCTCCTCGTCGAGGGCCGAGAAGGGGGAGCCTTCAGGGGACCCGGCTGAGCGGGCGCGGGCGATCTGCCTGCGCCTGCTCACCGGGACCCCGCGCACCCGCAAGCAGCTCGCCGACGCCCTGCGCAAGCGGGAGATCCCGGACGAGGTGGCCGACGAGGTGCTGTCGCGGTTCGAGGAGGTCGGACTGATCGACGACAGCGCGTTCGCGGACGCCTGGGTGGAGTCCCGGCACCACGGCCGGGGCCTCGCCCGCCGCGCCCTCGCCCGGGAGCTGCGGACCAAGGGGGTCGAGTCCGCGTTGATCGACGCGGCGGTCGGTCAGCTCGACGCCGAACAGGAAGAGACGACCGCGCGCGAACTGGTCGCCCGCAAGCTCCGGGCGACCCGGGGACTCGATCGGGACAAGCGGCTGCGCCGGCTGGCGGGGATGCTCGCGCGCAAGGGGTACCCGGAGGGGCTGGCCCTGAGAGTGGTCCGGCAGGCGCTGGAGCAGGAGGGGGAGGAGAGCGAGTTCTGGGAGGGGGAGGGAGGAGGAGAAGGGGAGGGGTACTGAGGGCGGGGGATCAGGGCGGGCACATCAGGCACGGCCCTGGCGAACTCCACTCCCGGGGGCGCCGAGGGGACGGGGCAGGCGGGGCCGCTGGTCGGGCCCTGAGCACGGTGGGCGCGCGGGGGCGTCGATCGCGCTCAGGGCCGGGGCGGCGAGGAGCCGGGTGCAGAACCCAGGTGGCAGGAGCTGGGCGGCGGGAGTCTGGGCGTTGGGAGAGGGCCCGGTTGCCGCTTCTGCCCGGGAGGCAGTGCCCGGTGGTCGACGTCCGACCCGGAGCCGCGAAGGACTGGGCCGCCGGGATCTCCCGGTGCCGTGCCGGTTCTCCCGGGGTCAGACGGACGCAGTGACCGGCAGGCCCGCCGCTCTCCACGCCTGGAAGCCGCCGATCAGGTCGGTGGCCCGGTAGAGGCCCAGACGGTGGAGGGACTCCGCGGCGAGGCTGGAGGCGTAGCCCTCGTTGCAGAGGACCACGACATGCAGGTCATGGCCGGTCGCCTCGGGCAGACGGTGGCTGCCGTGAGGGTCGAGGCGCCACTCCAGTTCGTTGCGCTCGACGATCACGGCACCGGGGACCAGGCCGTCACGGTCGCGCAGGGCGGCGTAGCGGATGTCGACAAGGAGGGTGTCACCGGTCCGGGCCGCCTCGTACGCCTCCTGGGGGGAGATGCGCTCGTAGCCGGTGCGGACGCGCTCCAGGAGTTCGTCTATACCGACGGGGCGCTCGGCGTGGCCGTTGGGGGTGGTCATCGTCGTGCCTCCGCCGGGATCGGGCCCAGGTGCTGTGCCGTCGGGGTGCTCACTGCCAGTCCTCGGGGCGCTCCACCTGCTCCAGGCGCAGGACCTGGCCGGTGCGGCTGTAGCGGCGGATGCGGGGGAGCGGGGGGTAGTAGGCGTGGACGGAGATCGCGTGGTCCTCGGTGGACTCGTTGAGGACCTCGTGGACGTGGTGGTGGCCGAAGGAGCGGCCCTTGCCGGCGGGCAGTCGGCGCTCCCGGTCGACGTCCTCGGACAGCTCCAGGGTCTTCCAGCCGTCGGTGGGCAGGCGGGCGGCGAGGGACTGCTCCTTCAGCTCGCCCCGGGCGGTGAGGAAGGCACCGACCGAGTCGGCGTGGTCGTGCCATCCGGTGCCGGTGCCGGGAGGCCAGCCGATCAGCCATGCCTCGCTGCCGCCGGGACCTTCCAGGCGTACCCAGGTCCGGCCCTCCGGGTCCAGGGGCAGGGAGGCGATCACATCGGCGTCGGCGGCGGTGCGGCGTACGAAATCGAGGAGGTCGGCCTGCGTCGGAGTCGCCGGAGCCGGGGCCGCGGCGTCGGTCGGCGTGGAGACAGCGGGGGTGGGCGAGAGAGACAAGGGTGCACCGTCCTGATGAGCGTTCGCGGGTCGCGCCGCGGCCTTGGGCGGCGGGCGCGAGAGGGAGGAGAAGCGAGTTCAGCAGGACGTGCGACACACGCAACCCGCGTAGCGGACCAGGTCCATATGGACCCTCCGCCACAGGTGCACACAGGTGTCGATCACGATTCGGAGTAGACCATGCCGCTTTCTCGGCGGTCAACTGGCAATCAGCATGCGGACGGTGCGGTGGGGTGGGGGTGCCGGTGTTGACGTGCGGAGGGCAGAGGGGCGGAGGGGAATGGGCGGCGGAGCGGGTGGAGCGGCGGGGGTGGGGAGGCTCGTGGCGATGGGTCGCGGTGGGTTGCGGTGCGTGGGGGATTGGGTGCGCGGAGTCGCTTCCAGGGTGGGCGGAGTCGTTCCCCGGGTGGGTGGGGGCGGGCCGTGGCGTCGACGCCTGCGGCCCGCTCCTCTCCTCAGCCCACCTTCGCCTTCCGCCTCAGCGCACCTTCGCCTCGGCGCCCTGCGCATCAGCGGCGGAGCCGGTGTCAGTGCCGGTGCCGGCACTCGCTGCGGAGCCGGTGCCAGGCCCGGACCCTGCGGGGGAGCCGGACCCTGCGCCGCGCCCGGACCCGGAGCCGCCCCCTGTGCCGCGCCCGCTTCCGGAACCGGCCGCGGGCTCCCCGGCAGCCGCCGAACCGCCGGCGACCTCCGATGCCTCACCTCGACCGGCCCTGTCGGGTGCCCCACGGTCACCGGCCGCCCCGGCTGCCCCACGGCTACCGGCTGTCCCCGCCGCCCCACGCCTACCGGCCGTCCCCGCAGTCTCACCCTTCCTGGAACTTCTGGGCCTCCTGGACTTCCCAGCCCCTCCAGCCCCTCCGGCATCCCCCTGCCTACCTGGCTGATCCGAGCCCTCCGAATCACCCGAGCCTCCAGGCCCTCCCGAGCCTCCCGAGCCTCCAGAACCCCCACGGCCCCCCGGCCCTCCCGAGCCCTCCGCCCCCTCCAGACCCCCCGGGCCCGAACCCTCGGAGCCCGAGCCCTCCGAGTCACCAGCCCCTCCAGCGGAGCCCCCTCCACCGGCGCCCTCCCCAGCGGAGCGCAACCCCACGGCCGCCTCCGCCGCCGCGTACAGGTCGGCCGGGCGGACGCCGCCCTGGGCCGTGACCAGGTGGCCGTCGGGGCGGATCAGCAGGACGCTGTGGGCGCCCGCGCCCGGGTAGCTCTCGGCGACCAGCAGTTCGGCGGGGTGGGGCAGCGCGGTCACGGCCGCCGCCAGCCGGGGCATGATCCCGGCGGTGACCCAGTGGCGGCGCTCCCAGACCCCCGTGCCCGGCGCGATCAGGACGACCAGGAGGCGGCCCCGGCCCAGCCGGTCGCGCAGTTGGACGGAGGAGCCATCCTCGGCGGTCACCCGGACGTCCACCACCGGCGCGCCGGGAGGCGTGTCCACCGGGACCTCCGCCTGGATGTGGCGCGGGGCGAGCGGCGAGTCCGGGTAGGCGCCCGGCGCGCCGAGAGGACCGCGGCCGAGGTGGGCGTCGGTGAGCAGGAGATCGTTGCCCCGGGTCGCGCCGGGCACGTAGGCGCGCAGGCCGCCCCCGCCGCGCAGCAGCGGCAGCGCCTGGTCGGCGGCGCGCAGCCGGGCGGCGATGGCCGTGCGCCGCTCGGCCTGGTAGCTGTCGAGCAGTGCCTCGTGCGGCCCGTGGTGCCAGGCCAGGGCGAGCTTCCAGGCGAGGTTGTCGGCGTCGCGCAGATTCTCGTCCAGCCCCTGGGTGCTGAACGCGCCGAGCAGATGCGCCGCGTCGCCCGCGAGGAAGACCCGGCCGACCCGCCAGCGCCGGGCCAGCCGGTGGTGGACGGTGTGCACACCGGTGTCCAGGAGGTCGTACGGCGGTGTCGTGCCGTCCTCCGTCCAGCCCGCCAGGGTCTCCCGGATCAGGGTCACCAGCAGTTCGGGGGTGACCAGGTCCTTGCCGGGGGGCAGCAGCCAGTCCACGCGCCAGACGCCGTCCGGGAGCGGCCGGGCGGTCACCTCCCCGCCCGAGGGCCACGAGGTCCGCCAGGGCGGCATCCGGTGCAGCAACGCCCGGTCCGGCCAGGGGAGTTCGGTGCGCAGCGCGGCCACGGCGTGCCGTTCCACCGCGGTGCGGCCCGGGAAGCGGATGTCCTGGAGTTTGCGGACGGTGGAGCGGGGGCCGTCGCAGCCGACCAGATAGCTGCCCCGCCACCAGGTGGGGCGCGGGCCGCGGGTGTGGGCGGTGACACCGGAGGGTTCCTGCTCGATGGTGTCCAGCCGACTCTCGGTGGCGATCTCCACCAGGGGTTCGCGGGCCAGGGCGGCGCGCAGGGCGCCGGTCAGGAGGTGCTGGGCGATGTGCAGCGGCGACGGTCCCGCGCTGCCGGGTCCCTCGGCACCGTCGGCACCGGCCCGGCCGTCGGCACCGGCCCGGCCGCTGTCCCGGCGGTCGCCCTCACCCGGGGCGCCACCCGGCTCGCGCCCGCCCCATCCGCCCCGCCCGTCCAGCCCTTCACCGCCGTACTCCCCGGGCTCCCCGTACTCGTCCCCGTACTCCTCCCTGTACTCGTCCCCGTATCCCTCCTCCTCGAATGCGATCTCGCGCATCACCTGTCTGCGCCGCATCGACCGCCATCCGGCCCAGTGGGCGCCGGCCCGGTCGAGGGGGAGGCCGGTGAGGCGGGTCAGGAGGGCGGCGGTGTCCTCGCGGAGCACGGCCGTGCGGGCGAGCCGGGGTTCGTCGGCGCCCGGGGTCTCGTCCAGGACGACGCACGGCACCTCCTGGCGGGCCAGCGCCAGGGCGAGCGTGAGCCCGACGGGCCCCGCGCCGACGATGATCACCGGGTCCACGACGCGGCGCCCCCTGCGCGCGAAGGTGTCCGGAGGGACATATGTGAACAGAAGGTGGGAGCAGGGTGCACGATCACAGAACGTATGCAACCCATTGCCAGTGCCCTCGTCAAGTGACAGGGGGCAGTGGCGATCATGCCACTGCCCCCTGGGTCACAGCAGGCTATTGACGGATCATCAGTCCGTCACCGGCCGGTCGCCCGGCCGGGGAGGGGCTCAGGTCGAACCGCTGTTGGCGCCCGTCCCGAACGTCCCGCCGACCTCCGCCGCGTTCAGCTCCTCCACCTGGTCCGCGCCGAGCACCGCGCCCGTGCTGCGCTTGCTGCGCCGCAGACGCTGCTCCAGCCAGCTCGCGAAGCTGGTCAGGATGAAGTTGAGGACGATGAAGATGATCGCGACGACGACGAAGCTGGGGATGACGTTGGCGTAGTTCGCGGCGAGGGTGCCGCGGGAGTTCAGCAGCTCGGTGAAGTTCAGCAGGACGCCGCCCAGCGCGGTGTCCTTCACGATCACGACGAGCTGGCTGACGATCGCCGGGAGCATCACGGTGACGGCCTGCGGCAGCAGGATGAACGTCATCGTCTGGCCCTTGCGCAGCCCGATCGCCTGCGCCGCCTCCGTCTGCCCCTTGGGCAGGGCGAGGATGCCGGCCCGCACGACCTCGGCCAGGACCGAGGCGTTGTAGAGCACCAGGCCGGTGACGACCGCGTACAGCGGCCGGTCGTCGCTGCTGATGCCCGAGAAGCCGACGTAGACCTCGTTGGCGAACAGCATCAGCAGCAGGACCGGGATGGCCCGGAAGAACTCGACCACCGCGCCCGCGGGGACCCGCACCCACTTGTGGTCGGACATTCGCGCTATGCCGAAGACCGCACCCAGCGGCAGGGCGATGACCACGCTCAGCGCCGCGGCCTTGAGGGTGTTGACGAGGCCGGGCAGCAGATAGGTGGTCCATGCCTCGCCCTGGGTGAACGGCTCCCAGAGCGCCCACTCCAACTGGCCCTTGTCGTCCAGGGTCTGCCACACCCACCACACCAGGACGGCGAGCAGGACGATGGACACCACCGAGAGGATGAGGTTGCGCACCTTGGCCCGGGGGCCGGGGGCGTCATAGAGGACGGAGGTCATCGCTTCACCGCCAGTCGCTTGCTCAGCCAGCCCAGGAGCAGACCCGTGGGCAGGGTGAGTACCAGGAATCCGAAGGCGAAGACCGCGCCGATCAGCAGGGTCTGGGCCTCGTTCTCGATCATTTCCTTCATCAGTAGCGCGGCCTCGGCGACGCCGATGGCGGCGGCCACAGTGGTGTTCTTGGTGAGCGCGATCAGGACGTTGGCGAGCGGGGCGATGACCGCCCGGAACGCCTGCGGCAGCACGATGAGCGTCAGGACCTGGAGGAAGCTCAGCCCCAGCGCGCGCGCCGCTTCGGCCTGCCCCACCGGCACGGTGTTGATGCCCGAGCGCAGTGCCTCGCAGACGAAGGCGGCGGTGTAGGCGGCCAGGCCGAGCACCGCGAGCCGGAAGCCCTGGAGCGCGAAGTCGTCGGGGGCGCCCATGGTCACGCCGAAGATGTCGGCGAGCCCGAGCGAGGTGAAGACGATGATCACCGTGAGCGGGATGTTCCGGACGATGTTCACATAGGCGACGGCGAAGCCGCGCATCAGCGGTACCGGGCTGACCCGCATGCCGGCCAGCAGCGTGCCCCAGACCAGGGAGCCGATGGCCGAGAAGAAGGTGAGCTGGACCGTCATCCAGAAGGCGCCCAGCAGGGTGGGGTCGTCGTAGGTGGAAAGAAAGTCGAACACGGTCTCCCGCACTTCCGGGTGGGTGACGAACGTGGCGGATCCGGCCCGACGCCGTGGTGGGGGGCGGCGGTGTGGGCCCGGGGTGTTCCGCGTCGGCCGCGGGCGTCCGCAGCAGGGGTGGACGCCCGCTCACTGATGGGCGGCGGCCTGCCGGTCGCCACCCATCGGATGCGCTCCGCGGCCCGGCCGCCCCGGGACACCGGGGACGGCCGGGCGGACGGCTACGAGACGACGTTGCCGATCGCCGGGGCGGGCTCGTTCTTGTACTCGGCCGGGCCGAAGTTGTCGGTGACGGCCTGCTGCCAGGCGCCGTCGCTGACCATCTTCTCCAGCGCCTCGTTGATGCTGTTCACGGTCGCGGTGTCACCCTTCTTGACGCCGATACCGTAGTTCTCGTTGCTCAGCTTCAGGTTGGTCAGCTTGAACTGCCCCTGGTACTGCTCCTGGGAGGCGAAGCCCGCGAGGATCGAGTCGTCGGTGGTCAGCGCGTCGACCGCACCGCTCTGGAGGCTGGAGATGCACTCCGAGTACGTGCTGCGCTGCTGGAGCTGCGCGTCCGGCGCGATCTCGTCCTTGACGTTCTGCGCCGACGTCGAACCGGTGACCGAACACAGCTTCTTGCCATTGAGGTCGGTGCCCTCGGCGATGTCCGAGTCGGCCTTGACCAGCAGGTCCTGGTGGGCGAGCAGATAGGGGCCGGCGAAGTCGACCTTCTCCTTGCGCTCGTCGGTGATCGAGTACGTCGCGGCGATGAACTTGACGTCCCCGCGGGCCAGCGCGTTCTCGCGGTCGGCGCTCTTGGTCTCGACCCACTCGATCTGGTCGGGCTCGAAGCCCAGCTCCCCGGCGACATAGGTCGCCACGTCCACGTCGAAGCCGGAGAAGTCGCCGCTCGGCTCCTTCAGGCCCAGACCGGGCTGGTCGTACTTGATGCCGATCTTGATCGTGTCGCCGCCACCGCTGCTGCTGGAGTCGGAGCCTGCGTCGCTGCTGCTGTCGTCGCCGCCGCACGCCGTCGCGGTCAGGGAGAGGACGAGGGCGGTGGCTGCCGCCGCGGTGGCCTTGCGGAGCTTCATGGTGAACATCCTTCGTGTGGTGAGGAGATGGCGTCCGTACGGTGGGGGATGGCGTCGTCTTCGTCGCGGTGGTGACGGCCCGTCAACGGGTCCGCCGAGCCGGGTCGGTGAGCGGCCGGGGGCGCGGTCGCTCAGTGGTGCGGATCTTCGACAGCAACGCTCAGTGGTGCAGGATCTTCGACAGGAAGTCCTTGGCGCGGTCACTGCGCGGGTTGTTGAAGAACTGGTCGGGTGTCGCCTCTTCCACGATCCGGCCGTCCGCCATGAAGACCACGCGGTTGGCGGCCGAACGGGCGAAGCCCATCTCATGGGTGACGACGATCATGGTCATGCCGTCCCGGGCGAGTTGCTGCATGACTTCCAGGACTTCGTTGATCATCTCCGGGTCGAGGGCCGAGGTGGGCTCGTCGAAGAGCATCACCTTCGGTCCCATGGCCAGTGCCCGCGCGATGGCGACGCGCTGCTGCTGGCCACCGGAGAGCTGGGCCGGGTACTTGTCCGCCTGACTGGCCACGCCCACCCGGTCGAGCAGTGCGCGCGCCTTCTCCTCGGCCGCCTGCTTGTCGGCCTTGCGCACCTTGATCTGACCGAGCATCACATTTTCCAGCACGGTCTTGTGCGCGAAGAGATTGAACGACTGGAAGACCATGCCGACATCGGCGCGCAGCCGGGCCAGCTCCCTGCCCTCGTGGGGCAGCGGCCGGCCGTCGATCGTGATCGAACCGGAGTCGATCGTCTCCAGACGGTTGATGGTGCGGCACAGGGTGGACTTACCCGACCCGGAGGGGCCGATCACCACGACGACTTCGCCGCGGTCGATCGTCAGTTCGATGTCCTGGAGCACGTGCAACGCGCCGAAGTGCTTGTTGACGCTCTTCAGGACGACCAGCTCGCCGGTCGCGGCCCTATCGTCCTTGGCCACCGATACTTCGGTCATCGCTTACTGGCTCCGTCCTCCTCGGTTGCGGAGGACAGTAACCAGCCCGTGCGATCAGCGTCAGCACATCTGAGGCGAATTTGAGTATCACGAAACGACTACGGCCCGGCTCCGGCCCGACACGCCGTGTAACAGGCGACCGCGACCCTGTTTCGTCCGCGTAACGGTACCCATGAACCCCCGGAACCCCCTTGACGGCACTGTCGCCGATCGGCGTGACTGCCAGGGTGCACGCGCGCGTGCGCGGGGGAACCACGCGCGCGACACGGCCCACGGGGGCCGCCGCACGGAGGGCTTCGGCCATAGCTGAAGATCCGCTCGCCGGATCTTTCTAACCGTCGGGACCGTACACGCGATGAACCGAAGGAGGCCGGGATGCGACTGCTCCTTGTCGAGGACGACAACCATGTGGCCGCCGCGCTGTCCGCGATCCTCGCCCGGCACGGCTTCGACGTCACCCACGCCCGCAACGGCGAGGAGGCCCTCAGGGCCCTGGTCCCCGAGGGCGCCGGATTCGGCGTCGTCCTGCTCGACCTCGGACTGCCCGACCAGGACGGCTACGAGGTCTGCGGCAAGATCCGCAAACGCACCAGCACCCCGGTGATCATGGTCACCGCGCGCTCCGACGTCCGCTCCCGCATCCACGGCCTCAACCTCGGCGCCGACGACTATGTGGTCAAGCCGTACGACACCGGCGAACTGCTCGCCCGGATCCACGCCGTCAGCCGCCGCACCGTCCACGAGGACCCGGCCGCCGGCGGCGACGGGGCCCTGCACCTCGGCCCGGTCCGGATCGACCTGCCCACCCGGCAGGTCACCGTCGACGGAACGCCGGTCCCGCTGACCCGCAAGGAGTTCGATCTGCTCGCCCTGCTCGCCCAGCGCCCCGGGGTCGTCTTCCGCCGGGAACAGATCATCAGCGAGGTGTGGCGCACCAGTTGGGAGGGGACCGGGCGCACCCTGGAGGTCCATGTGGCCTCCCTGCGCGCCAAGCTGCGCATGCCGGCCCTGATCGAGACCGTACGCGGCGTGGGCTACCGGCTCGTCGCCCCGGCCGCCTAGCGGGCCCGGTGCGCACCCGGCTGCTCCCGCTGCTGATCGTCCTGATGGCGGCCGTCCTGCTCGCCCTCGGAGTGCCGCTCGCCGTGAGCATGGCCTCCGCCGAGCAGCAGCGGGTGGTCGTGGACCGGATCGACGACACCGCGTTCTTCGCGGCCGTCGCCCAGTTCACCGCCCCGTCAGCGACCGATACGGTCGACCAGCGCCAGGAGATCCTCGACACCGAACTCGACGCCTACCACCAGGTGTACGGCATCCGTGTCGGGGTCTTCTACGTTGACGAGAACGTCATGTCCCGCGCACCCGAGAAGTGGCGGCTGCCGGAGGAGGGCGAACTGCGGGACGCCTACGCCGAGGCGCTGCTCAGCCGCCGCAGCGACGACCCCGAGCAGGTCTGGCCCTGGCAGAGCCGGCGGCTCGTGGTCGCCTCGCCGGTCATCCGGGACGGCGATGTCGTCGCCGTCGTGGTCACCGACTCGCCGACGGACCAGCTCCGGGACCGCATCCTGAGGTCCTGGCTGGTGATCGGCGCCGGGCTGATGGCGGCGATGCTGCTGGCCGTCGGCGCCGCGCTGCGGCTGACCGGCTGGGTGCTGCGCCCCGTACGGATCCTGGACGCGACCACCCATGACATCGCCACCGGGCGGCTGAAGTCACGGGTCGCGGTCGGGGGCGGACCGCCGGAACTCCGGCGGCTGGCCCGGTCGTTCAACGAGATGGCGGACAACGTCGAGGATGTGCTGGAGCAGCAGCGGGCCTTCGTCGCCGACGCCTCGCACCAGTTGCGCAACCCCCTCGCCGCGCTGCTGCTGCGGATCGAGTTGCTCGCCTTCGAACTGCCCGAGGGCAACGCGGAGATCGCCTCGGTGCAGACCGAGGGCAAGCGCCTGGCCCAGGTGCTGGACGACCTCCTCGACCTGGCGCTCGCCGAGCACGCCGAGGCCGATCTCCGGCTGACCGACATCGGCGCGCTCACCGCCGAGCGGGTCGCCGCCTGGGCGCCCACGGCCGACGCCAAGGGCGCGCTGCTCACCGGCGACTGCCCGGCCACCACCGGCTGGGCCGACCCCGTCACGTTGTCCAGCGCGCTGGACGCGGTGATCGACAACGCGCTGAAGTTCACCCCGGGCGGCGAGGCCGTGACCGTCACCGTGGCCTCCAACGGCGACAGCGTCACCATCGTCGTCGCCGACCGCGGGCCCGGCCTCACCGATGAGGAACTCTCGCGGGTCGGCGACCGTTTCTGGAGAAGCGGACGCCATCAGAACATCAAGGGTTCGGGCCTCGGCCTCTCCATCTCCCACGCCCTGCTCGCCGCAGGCGGCGGCTCCCTCACCTACGGCCATCACGCCCCGCACGGCCTGAAGGTGACGGTACGGGTGCCTCGGGGTGGGCCGGGGGTGTGAGCCGGGCCCGCCGGATGGCTTGGGGGGTCTGGACTCGTCGCATGGCCCGGGGTCAGGGGGGCAGGGGTCCGACGCCCGGGGGTGGGGGCAAGAGGCGTGGGTCAGGGGTCAGGGGTCAGGGTTTCACTGAGCGGTAGTAGCGGCGGGCGCCCGCGTGCAGGGTGAGGGGCTCGGTGTAGATCGCGGTCCGCACATCCACCAACTGGGCCGAGTGCACATGGTTGCCGATGACATCGCGGCTGTCGATGACGGTCCGGGTGAGCCATTCGGTGACCCGGGGATCCATGTCCTTGCGGGTGATCAGCAGATTGGAGACCGCCATGGTGGCCACCGGCTCGGACTGGATGTCCTTGTACGCGGACTTCGGCATGGTGGTGGCCCGGTAGTAGCTCATGCCCTCGTCGGCGGAGTGCAGCTTCGCCACGAACTCCGGCTCCAGGGGCACGACGGCGAACCGATAGGTCTCCGCCAGCCTGAGCAGCCCCTCCGTCGGCAGCCCGCCCGACCAGAAGAACGCGTCGATGTCACCGCTCTGGAGCCGGCCCGGCGCGGTGTCGATCCCGTCGGCCATGGCGTCGACCTCGACCCCGGCCGCCTCCAGCACCCGGTCCGCTATCAGCCGCACCCCGGAGCGCAGCGGTCCGACCGCCACCCGCTTGCCGTTCAGATCCGCGACGCTGTCGATGCCCCGGTCGGGCCGGACGACGATATGCACATAGTCGTCGTACAGCCGGGCCACCCCGCGCAGTTCAGCGGCGCCCGGCTCGTCCGCCAACTGGTACGACTGCACCGCGTCGGCCGCGGCGATGGCGAAGTCGGCCTCGCCGGTCGCCACCCGCTGCACGTTCTGCTGGGAGCCGTCGCTGTTCTGGAGCGCGATGTCGAGATCCGGCATGTCCCGGTCCAGCTCGGCCCGCAGCAGCTCGCCGTACTTCTGGTAGACGCCCAACGGGGTGCCGGTGCTCAGGGTGATCGTCCCGCCCGGCGGCTCCTCGCCCAGCGGCATCAACCACCACAGCAGCAGCCCCAGGACGACGACCCCGGCGGCCGTGCCCTGAAGCGCCCGGCCCCGGCCGATCCGCGCGAACAGCTTGGACATACGAGCGATCCTGCCAGCCGGTGGGGTGGGGTGACCAGGATCGGAATCACAACGAGACCTGTCGGGAGCGTGGGCGCTCCGCTGGGTTCTGGGGGTTGCCCGGGGGTGGGGGTGCCCTTTCGGGGGTGAAGGGCTGGGGGTGGGGTTGATTTCGGGGGTGTGGGGTCGGGGGCTGGGGGTGGTGTCGGGGGCAAGGGGTCGGGGAGTGAGGGCGTTGCCGGGGGCGGGAGATCGGGGGCGGGGGCGTTGTCAGTGGGGGCGGTTACATTCTGTGTATGAGTGATTCGCCTGCCGCGCTGGTCCATGAGTTCCACCACGCCTTCGGGCTGGATGCCCGCAGTGCTCCCGCCGAGGTCTCCCCGGAGTTGGCGGCCCACCGGGGTGAGCTGTTGGCCGAGGAGGCGGCGGAGGTCGCCGAGGTGGCGGTCGGGGGCCCGCTCGACCGGCTCGCGCACGAACTGGCGGATGTGGTGTACGTCGCCTATGGCACCGCTCTGGTGCACGGCATCGATCTGGACGCGGTCATCGCCGAGATCCACCGCTCGAACATGACCAAGCTCGGTCCGGACGGTGAGGTCGCCCGCCGTGCGGACGGCAAGGTGCTGAAGGGGGAGCACTACGAGGCCCCGGACATCTCCGCGGTGCTGCGCCGCCAGGGCTGGAACCCGGGCGGCGCATGAGGGGGGACGGGGACGTGACAGGGGAGGGCGTTATGCGGTGCCGCCGGAGGCCAGTCTCCATTCCCGGTGCAGGGTGCCCAGCGGGAGATCGTGGCGGAGCACGGGCGTGCCGAAGACGGAGAGCTGGAGACGCAGGGTGCCCTTGAGGTCCACGCCGCCCAGGACGGCCCAGGCGGGTGGAGTGGGCGGGGTGCCCGAGGTGCCTGCCGTGGCCTCGGCGCGGAGGTACGGGGCGAGGTCGGCCAGGACACCGACGGAGCCGTAGAGGCCGACCCCGGCCTCGGCGCCGACGGCGGCCCGGACCTTTCCGGCGGCGGTGACGGACGTCCTGACCGGGGTGCCGGTCAGCTCCGCGGCGGCGACCGGGATCCAGCCCCGGCCGGGACCGAAGGTGCCGCCCGCCTCGAAGTCGCCGTCGAGGCGCTGCTCCAGATCGACGGTGACACCGCCGTCGCCGCTGATCTCCAGATAGCAGGTGAGGTCGAGAGTGACCACGACCGGGACGGGGCCCACCTGGAGGACGGGGGCGGAGCGCAGTTCGGCGAACGGGATCCGCAGCGGTGACCGGGTGACGGCCGCCCGGCCCTTCAGGGCCCAGCCGGACATCCAGTCGCCGGAGACGCCGAGACGGGCGGAGGCGGGGGCGGAGCCGGTGCCCGTGCCGTCGTAGCGGAAGTCGATCTGCGGGGCGATCTGGACGAAGCCGGAGATCGATGCTTTCGCGGATGCCGGGCCGGAGACGGAGACGGAGGCGGGGTCGGGCGCCGGGGTGGAGGCGGGGGTGGGTGCTGCACCGGGGGTGGTGGCCGGGAGGTCGGCGCGGACGTCGAGCCGCAGACTGCCCAGTGGGACGGTGGCGCCCTCGGGGCCGACGCGGACCTCGCCCGTCGTCGCCCAGGAGACCTCGACATCGGGGAGGAGCGGGTCGATCTCGAAGGAGGAGGGGTCGACGGGGACAGTGCCGTCGGCGGTGTCGTCGCCGAGCACGGCGTCGAGGGTGGCGGGTTCGGTCTCGACCTCGGTGCCGCGCGCGGTGGTCTCGCCGACCTCGGTGATCCGGGCGAGCAGGCCGTCGGGGGCACCGGGGGCCGGGGCGCTGGCGATCACGTCGCCCACGGCCGGGGGGTTCGGCATCGGCCGGGCGGGGGTGCGGCTGCCGCCGGCAGTTCCGGTGCCGTCGACTCCGTTGCTGTCCCTGTCCTTGTTCCCGGGGCCGTCGGCTCTGTTGTCGTTCCCGTCCTTGTTCCCGGGGCCGCCGACTCTGCTGCCGTTCCCGCCCTCGTTCCCGTTCGCGTCCTCGTCGCCTCTCTTCGGCGGGGCGATCACCGCGCTGCCGGTCCGGCTGTCGTAGGAGGCCACCTTGAGGGTGCTTCGGCGGGTCACGCCGCTGTCGTCCGGGCCGGAGGGGGTGGCGGTGGCGGCCGGGGTGCCGGGCGGGGCGGCGGCGACGGCCAGGGAGTGTTCGGCGGCGGTGGCCGTCGCCGCCGTGGGGGTCCCGGTGGTGAGGGCGGGGGCGGGGGTGTCGGGCGACGGTGGGGGAGCGGAGCAGCCGGTGGCGAGGAGGAGGGCGGTCAAGGTCAGGGCGGGTATCAGGGCACGCGAGTGCCCGGGGCGTCTGCGCAAGGTGAGTCCTGGGGAGGTGGGGGTGCGGGAGGAGAGGGCCGCGGCGGGGCACGGCGGGGACGCCGCCCCGCGTAGCGGCCAGTCGACCCTACTCGTCGGTAATGAGGCATGAGCATGCCATGGAGGGAGGGGGTCGGGGTCCTCGTCCCGCGATGTTGTAGAAGTGACCTGGATCACCGGGGGGTTGGGGATGGGAAGCGCGGAGGGCCGGACACGCTCGGCGCGTCCGGCCCTCCGTGGGGGCTGCGAGGGCCCCGGGGGGCCTCTTCCGTTCTCCCGGTCAGTCGCCGACAGGCTCCCGTTCCGGTGCGGTCGGCTGCTTCGCCGGCTCCCGGCGGGCCGCGCGACGGCCGGTCCAGTAGGTGGCCAGGGGCTCGGTGTAGCGGGCCGTCAGGGGGCCGACGACGACCAGGATCAGGACGTAGGCCGTGGCCAAGGGGCCCAGGGACGGTTCGATGCCGGCCGTCACCGCGAGACCGGCGATGACGATGGAGAACTCGCCTCGGGCGACCAGGGCGCCGCCCGTGCGCCAGCGGCCCTTGGCCGGGATACCGGCCCGTCTGGCGGCGTAGTAGCCGGTGGCGATCTTGGTGAGGGCGGTGATGACGGCGAGGGCCAGGGCGGGCAGCAGGACCGGCGGGATGCTGGCGGGGTTGGTGTGCAGACCGAAGAACACGAAGAAGACGGCCGCGAAGAGATCGCGCAGCGGGCTCAGCACGGTGTGGGCGCCCTCGGCGACCTCGCCGGACAGCGCGATGCCGACCAGGAACGCGCCGACGGCGGCCGACACCTGGAGTTCCTGCGCCACACCGGCCACCAGGATGGTGAGCCCGAGGACCACGAGGAGGAGTTTCTCCGGGTCGTCGCTGGAGACGAACCGGGAGATCACCCGGCCGTAGCGCAGGGCGACGAAGAGGACCAGACCGGCCACGCCCAGCGCGATGGCCAGCGTGACGCTGCCCGCCGCGAGGCTGACGCCCGCCACCACGGCCGTCACGATCGGCAGATAGACCGCCATCGCCAGATCCTCAAGGACCAGGATGCTGAGGATCACCGGGGTCTCCCGGTTGCCGATCCGGCCCAGATCGCCTAGCACCTTGGCGATCACACCCGAGGACGAGATCCAGGTCACGCCCGCGAGGACGACGGCGGCGACCGGACCCCAGCCGAGCAGCAGCGCGGCGACGGCGCCGGGCAGGGCGTTGAGGGTGAAGTCGACCAGACCGGAGGGATAGTGGGCCTTGAGGTTGGAGACCAGATCGCTGGCCGAGTACTCCAGCCCGAGCATCAGCAGCAGCAGTATGACGCCGATCTCGGCGCCGATGGCGATGAACTCCTCGCTGGCGCCGAGCGGCAGCAGCCCGCCCTCGCCGAAGGCCAGTCCCGCCAGCAGATAGAGGGGTATCGGGGAGAAGCTCAGCCGCGCGGCCATCCGGCCGAGCAGGCCGAGGCCGAGAATGATGGAGCCGAACTCGATGAGCAGGACCGCGGAGGAATGCACCCGTTCACTCCCGCCCGAGTATCGCCGCGGCAGCGTCGACGCCCTCGCGGGTGCCGATGACGATCAAGGTGTCACCGCCCGCGAGCCGGAAGTCGGGGGTCGGGGACGGGATGGCCTCCGCCCGGCGCAGCACGGCCACCACGGACGCCCCGGTCTCGGTGCGGATCCGGGTCTCGCCGAGCACCCGGCCGTTCCAGTGCGAGGCGGAGGTCACCTCGATCCGCTCGGCGACGAGTCCGAGATCGGTGGTGTAGAGGAGGCTGGCGCTGGTGTGCGACGGCTTCAGCGCGTCGATCAGCGAGCCCGCCTCGGCGCTGGACAGCCGCAGCGACTGGGCGCAGGAGTCGGGGTCGTCGGTGCGGTAGACGTTCACCGTCCGGGCGCCGTCGCGGTGGGCGACGACGGACAGGTGCCGGTGTTCCTTGGTGATCAGGTCGTACTGGACCCCGATGCCCGGCAACGGCGTCGCCCTCAGGCGTGGAGCGGACACGATCTCTTCTTCTCCCTCATACATGGAGCGTGTGTTGGGCGGTGGTGCGGGTGTGCGGATCGACTTCGGCGGCGCCGCCATGCTGCCACCCTCGCATACCGTGGCGACATGGGTGTTGTGACGGATATACGGGACCCGCGGCCCACGGCGAGGCTGTGGGCGGCGCGGACGTGCCGTCGGGTCGGCCGGATCAGTCGGGCCGGCCGGATCAGCAGGATCAGCCGGGCCGGTCGGATCAGTCGGGTCACAGGGAGCGGGAGCGGGAGCGGGGCCGGGAACGTGTCGCTGTTCTGGCGGATCTTCTCGCTCAACTCCGCCGCCCTGATCGTGGCGGCGGCGCTGCTGCTCGGCCCGGTCACCGTCTCCACCCCGGTCCTGCTCGGCGAGGCCCTGGTGGTGGGCGCCGGGCTGGTGGTGCTGCTGGTCGCCAACGCCCTGGTCCTGCGGGTCGGCCTCGCCCCCCTGAAGCGGCTGGGCCGCTCCATGGCCACCGCCGATCTGCTGCGCCCCGGCGCCCGCGCGGATGTCGCCGGCCCGGCGGAGACGGCCGGGCTGATCACCACGTACAACACGATGCTGGACCGGCTGGAGAGTGAGCGGGCCGGGAGTGCGGTGCGGGCGCTGTCCGCGCAGGAGCGCGAGCGGCACCGGATCGCCCGGGAACTGCACGACGAGGTGGGGCAGACCCTGACCGCGGTGCTGCTCCAGCTCAAGCGGGTCGCCGACCGGGTCCCCGGTGAGCTGCGCGAGGAGGTCGAGCAGGCCCAGGAGGCCACCCGCGCCGGGCTGGACGAGATCCGGCGGATCGCCCGCAGGCTGCGCCCCGGGGTCCTCGACGAACTGGGGCTGGTCAGCGCGTTGCGGTCGCTCGCCGGGGAGTTCACCGGACAGGGGCTGACCGTCCGTCCCGACCTCACCGGCGAACTGCCCCCGCTGACCCGCGAGACCGAACTCGTGCTCTACCGGGTCGCCCAGGAGGCCCTGACCAACACCGCCCGGCACTCCGGCGCCGACCGCGCCGCGCTCCGGCTGCGTGTACGGTCCGACGCCGTCGAACTGACCGTCCGCGACAACGGCCGCGGTCTCGGCGGGGCCCCCGAGGGCGCGGGGATCGCCGGGATGCGCGAGCGGGCGCTCCTGGTCGGCGCCGCGCTCACGCTCACCTCGGGGGCGGACGGGCGCGGGACGGAGGTGGGGCTGCGGGTTCCGGTGGGGGACGGGGCGGTGGACGGGATCGTGGATGGGGCGGCGGGCAGGACGGTTGACCGGATGGTGGACGGGACGGCCGGTGGTCCCCGGGGTGTCTCCGTCGGCGGGGCGCCGTCGCGGGGGCCGGGCGCGTCCGGGGGCGGGCGATGACCGCCGGGTCGGGCCAGGCCCAGGCCCCGGTGCCGGCGTCGGCGCAGGCCCAGGCCCCGGCCCAGGCCCCGGTGCCGATGTCGGCCCGGGCCCCGGTGCCGGGGGCGGCGTCGGTCCAGGTCCCGGCGCGCGTGCTGCTCGCCGACGATCACACCCTCGTCCGGCGGGGTGTGCGGCTCATTCTGGATGCCGAGCCCGATCTCACCGTGGTCGCCGAGGCGGGGGACGGGGCGGAGGCGGTGGAGCTGGCCCGCGCGCGGGAGCCGGATCTCGCGGTGCTGGACATCGCGATGCCCCGGATGACCGGGCTCCAGGCGGCCCGCGAACTGTCCCGGCGGCTGCCCGGCCTGCCCATCCTGATCCTGACCATGTACGACAACGAGCAGTACTTCTTCGAGGCGCTCAAGGCCGGGGCCTGCGGCTATGTGCTGAAGTCCGTCGCGGACCGGGATCTGGTGGAGGCGTGCCGGGCGGCGGTGCGCGGGGAGCCGTTCGTGTACCCGGGGGCCGAGCGGGCGCTGGTGCGGTCGTATCTGGAGCGGCTCCAGCGCGGGGACGGGCTGCCGGAGCGGGCCATCACCGAGCGCGAGGAGGAGATCCTCAAGCTGGTCGCCGAGGGGCACACCTCCAAGGAGATCGGCGAGTTGCTCTTCATCAGCGCGAAGACGGTCGAGCGGCACCGGGCCAATCTGCTCCAGAAGCTGGGCATGCGGGACCGGTTGGAGCTGACGCGGTACGCGATCCGGGCGGGGCTGGTGGATCCCTGAGGGGGTGCCGTCCTCCGTCCGGTGGGCGGCCGGGGCCCCGTCCGGCCGCTGTCCCTACGCGCTCATCACCGGGCCGGGCGGGGCACGGTGGTTCACCGGGCCGGGCGGGGCACTGTGGTTCACCGGGCCGGTCAGAACGGGTACGCCGCCTGGGTCGAGCGGGCGGTGATCCAGCGGGTCTCGGTGAACGCCTCGATGTTCGACGTACCGCCGAACCGGGCCCCGGTGCCGGAGGCGGCCACGCCGCCGAACGGGGCCACCGCCTCGTCGTTCACCGTCTGATCGTTGATGTGCACGATCCCGGTCGGGATCCGCTCGGCCAGCTCCAGACCGCGCAGTCCGTCACCGGTCAGTATGCCCAGCGAAAGACCGTACGGGCCGGCCGTGGCCAGCGCGATCGCCTCCTCGACGTCCGTGAAGGACCGCACCGGCGCCACCGGGCCGAACACCTCCTCCGTGTAGGCCGGAGCGGCGTCGGTGACATCGGCGAGCACGGTCGGCCGGTAGAACAGCTCCTCGTAGGTGCCGCCCGCCGCGAGCCGCGCCCCCGAGTCGACGCTCGCGGTGACCAGGGCGTGGATCTTGTCGCGCTGGGCGGCGTCGATGATCGGGCCGAGCGCCACCTCCTCCTTGTCCGGGTTGCCGACCGGCAGATGCTCCGCCTTCTCGGCGAGCCGGGCCACGTACTCGTCGGCGACCGAGGCGTGCACCAGATGGCGGCCGGTCGTCATGCAGATCTGGCCCTGGTGGAAGAAGGAACCCCAGGCGGCCGTGGAGGCGGCCTTCTCCAGATCGGCGTCCGGCAGCACGATCAGCGCCGAGTTCCCGCCCAGTTCCAGATGCGCCCGCTTCAGGTTCTCGGCGGCGGCGGCCCCCACCCTGCGGCCCGCGGCCGTGGACCCGGTGAACGAGATCACCCGCACCTGCGGGGCCACCACCAGCGCCGCCCCGGTGTCCGCGCCGCCCGGCAGCAGATGCAGCGCGTCCTCGGGCAGCCCGGCCTCCTGGAACACCCGCTTGATCACCACACCGCCCGAGACCGCGGTCCGCACATCCGGCTTCAGCAGCACGGTGTTGCCCAGCGCCAGGGCGGGCGCCACCGACCGGATGCCCAGGATCAGCGGGGCGTTGAAGGGCGCGATGACCCCGACCACGCCCGCGGGCACCCGGCGGGCGAGGCTCAGCCGGGGCTCGGCGCTGGGCAGGATCTCCCCGAGCGGATGGGAGACCAGCGCGGCGGCCTCGTAGCACTCCTGCGCGGCGACCGAGGTCTCGAATGCGGCCTTGCCGGGGATGCAGCCCGCCTCCCGGATCAGCCAGCGCTGGATCTCCGCGGCGTGCTCGGTGAACAGATCGCCCGCCCGGCGCAGCACCGCCGCCCGCTCGATGTACGGGGCGCGGGCCCAGGACGACTGGGCGCGGGCCGCGCGCTCGGCGGCGGTGGCGACGTCCTCGGCGGTGGCCAGCCCGATGACGTCCAGGACCTCACCGGTCGCGGGCTCCAGGACCGGGGCGGTGCCGCCGGCCGGGACCGTCCAGCCGCTTATGCCGGCCTTGCCGGACCAGAGAGTGGGATCGAGCAGGGACATGACGGCCTCCAGAGGGCACGGTGCGGGTGCGGGTGTCGGGGCATCAAGGCGTAAGTGTGGGGCGGGGGTGATGTGGGGGGCGTCAGGGGCGGAAGTCGCCCGCCGCGGAGACGGTGACCTCCAGGACCAGCGGCTCGGTGCGCACGGTCAGCTCCGGGCACAGGGCGTCCAGGGTCGCGCCCAGTTCGTCGTACGTGCTGATCCGGCGGGTCGCGCAGCCCAGGGACTGTGCCAGGCCCGCCACGCTGACCTGCTCGAACGCCGGCCACGGCGGCTTGCCGCCGTGCTGCGCGGCGAGTTTGTCCATGACCGCGTACCGGCCGTTGGCGAGGACCACGAAGACCGCGCCGACGCCGTACTGGACCGCCGTCCACAGGGCCTGGATCTGGTAGAGCGAGGAGCCGTCGCCGACCACGGCGACGACCGGGCGCCGCGGCCGGGCCATCCGTACGCCGACCGCGGCGGGGAGGGCGAAGCCGAGGCCGCCCATGGCCGCGCTCAGGAAGCCGAGCGGGGCGCGGGCCGGGAGCAGGGCGTGCAGTTCGGGGCGGGAGGACGGAGTCTCCTCCACGATCACCGTGTCCGCGGGCAGGCGTTCGGCCAGCGCGCCGAGCACCTGGGCCGGGGTCAGCGGGGTCGGAGGAGGCGGCAGTGGGGGCGGCGGGGCCTCGGAGGTGAGGGGCCGGGGCGGTCGCCGGTGGTTCGGGGCCGTGGTTGGGTCCGGGGTGGTGACCGGGTTCGAGATGTCGGCAGGGTTCGGGATGGTGGCAGGGTCCTGGATGGTGGCAGGGTTCCGGATGGTGGCAGGGTCCGGGATGGTGGCCGGTTTCGGTTCGCGCGGCGGGGTGCGGCGGGCCAGTCGGGCGCAGAAGTCGGGCAGCGGGGTGACGACGGCGAGCCCCACGGGGGAGTGATGGGCCTCGGCCGGGTCGTCGGTGACCACCACCACCTCGGCGCCGCCCCCGGTGAGCGCGCCCGGGGCGTACGGGTACTGGCGCAGGAAGGGCGCGCCCACGCAGAGCACCAGGTCGTGCCCGGCGAGCGCGGCCCGCAGCCGGGGCCGGTCGGCCGGCAGATGCCCGGCGAACAGCCGGTGGTCCTGCGGGAACCCGGCCCGCGCCCCGAACGGCTCCTGCCAGACGGGGCAGTCCAGCCGTTCGGCGAGGGCGGTCAGGGCCTTCCAGGTGGCCGCCCGGTCGGCGCCCGCGCCGACCACCAGCACCGGCGAGGCGGCCCCGGCCAGCCGGCCGGCGACCTCGGCGACGGTTCCCGGATCGGCGCCCGCCGAGCGGCGCAGCACCTCGGGGGCGGCCACTGGCAGGTCGTCGGCGGGCTGGGCCCAGTCGTCCATCGGGACCAGCACCAGCGCCGGGCCGCGTCCCTCGCGGGCGGCGTGCACGGCCCGGCCGATGGCGCCGGGGACGTCCTGGGCGCGCGGCGGGGTCTCCACCCGCACCGGATAGTCCCCGGCCAGGCCCTCCAGCCGGCCGGCCAGGAACGGCTGCTGGGCGAGATGGCGGCGGTCCTGCTGGCCGACCAGCACCACCAGGGGCGCCCGGTTGACCCGGGCGGTGGCCAGCGCGCCGACCGCGTTGCCGAGCCCGGCGGTGGTGTGGAGCAGGACGAGGGCGGGTTCGTCCCGGGCCAGCGCCCAGCCGGTCGCCGTGCCGACCACCGAGCCCTCGTGCAGACCGAGCACGAACTCCAGGTCGGCCGGGAGATCGGTGAGGACGGACACCTCGGTGGAGCCGGGGTTGGCGAAGAGGGTGGTCAGCCCGTGCAGCCGCAGGACGTCGAAGGCGGCGTCGCGGACGGTCCGGGCGGGGGCGGCACCGGGCGCCGGGGCCAAGGCGGGCGCGGCGGGGGCGCTGGGGGCGGTGGGCGCGGCGGTGAGCGCGGTGGGCGCCGTGGGCGCGGTCACGGGGCCGTGCCCCGGGAGGCGGCCGAGGAGGTCGAGGAAGCTGAGGAGGCCGAGGAAGCCGTGGACGCCGGTTGTCCGCCCAGGGTGACGTTCGAGCGCAGCCAGGAGGTGAGCGCCTCGGTCAGCCCGGACTCGGACACCATGGGCTCGCCGGCCGCCTCGCGCACGGCGGCGATCCGCTGGATCACCTCGCGGTGGTACTCGCGGACCACGGTCGCCGCATGCCGCGCGTCGCGCGAGGCGACGGCCGCGACGATCCGCATCCGGCCGGTGTGCAACGGGCCGGAGACCTGGCCGAAGTCGCCCTGCGGGCCGCCCGACAGCTTCATCGCCAGCCCGATCTGCACCTCGGTGAGGAACCGGCACAGCGCCGCGAGCAGCGGATTGTGCGAGATCTCGCCGAGCACCGTGAAGAACTCCTGGAGCGCCGCCGCCGACGCCTCGACGCCCTCGGCCTCCGGGATCGCCCGGGCCGCCGCGCGCAGCCGGTCGATCTCCTCGTCCCCGGCGTGCACGGCGGCGAGTTCGGCCGCGTAGGCGTTGAGCGCGCCCAGCAGGCCGAGGGTCTCGCGGGCGCCGACCTTCTCGACCTGGACGACCGAGGCGATGGAGACCGCGAGCAGGGTGTCGCCCTGGGCGGTGACCGTGGCCCGGCTGCCGTTGCGGGTGTGGACCAGGCCCATGGCGGTCAGCACCCGGACCGCCTCGCGCACGGTGGGGCCGCTGACGTCGTAGTACCCGGCCAGTTCGCGTTCGGACGGCAGGCGGGAGCCGTCGGGCAGGGTGCCGCTGAGGATCTGCGCGCGCAGATCCTCGACGATCTGGTCGGCCACCCTGCCGCGGAAGATCTTCGCGGGGGTCTGGGGCACGGACATGTCACTCCCGAACGTCTCCCGGACGTACGGCGCCCGGATCGGCTGGCTGCGGTGTGACTCGAATCTAACCTACCTGGTAGGTAGAGGCAATGGATTTGCTGCGGCGAGTCGGCCGTGGGTTTCCTGGATTCGATAAAAGCTCACTACCTACCTTGACACAAACCTACTAGGAAGGTTTCTTGGAAGCTGCCTGCCCACTCGGCGGCTTCCCACGCGGAAGCCGTCTTCCCGCCCCGCACCTACGGAGGACAGCGATGAAGATCGCGCCGTACGACGAGAACGCGTTCCGGATGGACCACCCCCGGGGGACGGTCTCGTTCAACTACCTGCTGATGGGCGACCGCAGCAAGCCGTTCGAGAACTACCGCTACATCCTCGGCCGCAACGAGGCCGACTTCCGGATGCCCCGGCACTGCCACACCTTCGAGCAGATCCGGCTGCCCGTGCTCGGTGACATGAACCTCGGTGAGCAGGGCTTCCTGCGCGAGGGCGAGGTCGGCTACTTCCCCGAGGGCCAGACCTACGGACCGCAGGACGACCGGCTCGAAGACCCCAAGCAGCTCCAGCTCGTGCTCCAGTTCGGCGGCGCCTCCGCCCTCGGGATGAGCGCCGGACGCGGACGCGGCCCGGACAACAAGGAGGCCCAGGCCGAGCACCGGCCGATCCGCGAGCAGCGCTTCCCCAAGCCCCGCTACAACGGCGTCGTCATCAGCAACCCCGACCACTTCAACTACCTCCCGATGCCGGGCTGGCCCGGCGTGAAGCGCAAGCACATCGGCACCTACACCGAGCGCCAGTTCTGGATCGAGTTCGTCAAGCTGGACGCGGGCGCCGAATGGGTCGCCGAGAGCGCGGACGCCCGGCTGCTCACCGTGGTCCTGGCCGGCACCGGCACCGCCGAGGGCACCGAGGTCGGCTGGATGGGCGCGGTCGAGGCCGACCCGGGCGAGAAGGTCCGGTACGTCGCCACGGAGGAACTGGTCCTCTACACCGTGGGCCTGCCCCCGATCGTGCAGCCGGTCGAGCCGGACGAGGACAAGTTCGTCACCGTCGTCACCGACGGCGGTATCCGCTTCGAGAACCCCAAGGAAGCGGACCCGAAGTAGTCCTGAGCAACCGGGCCCAAAGCGTGCTGTGCCCCCCCCGTCCAGAAAGTGATCCCGTGAAAATCGCCTCCCGGCGGACCCCCTTCGGCGATCGGCTCTGCTTCGCCGATGTGGTGCCGCATCAGCTCATCGACCTTCAGGCCGCGTTCGTCCGGCGGGCGCAGTCGGACGGCGTCCACCGCGACGACGCTCTCGTCCGGGCCCGGCTCGCCGTCCCCGGCGACCTGCCCACGCTGCTCCAGGCGGACCCGCAGCTCGGCACCGTACGACGGCTGTTCGACTGGGTCGTCGGACAGACCGGCAGCGGGGTGCTGGACGCGGACTGCCTCTGGTCCGACGATCCGGCCCGGCTCGGACCGCCCATCGGCAGGCCCCGCACCATCTGGTGCATGCTGGCCAACTACCCGCGCCGACGCCCCGCCGCCGCCCCGGTCACCGAGGCGGGCCCGCCCCGGCGCGGCCTCCAGGGCTGTCTGAAGGCGCCCGGCGCGGTGGCCGGTCCCCACGACGACCTGCGCCACCCCGCGATCAGCGAGCAGGTCGACCCGGAGATGGAGCTGGCCGTCGTCATCGGCCCCCGCTCCCGCCATCTCACCGGCGGCGAGGCGATGCGGGCGGTCGCCGGTTACGTCGGTCTGTGCGACACCGGTTCCCGGGATGTCTCGGAGCGGGACAACAACCGGATGGACCGCGCCAAGGGCTTCGACACCTATGGCATCTGCGGCCCCTGGTTCGTCACCGCCGACGAGATCCCCGACCCGCACGCGCTGCGCATCCGCCAGTGGGTCAACGGCGAGGTCCGCCAGGACGGCTCCACCGCCGAGATGTACCACTCCATACCCGAGCAACTGGCCTGGCTCACCGCCGCCCTCACCCTCGCCCCCGGCGATGTGCTCTCCACCGGCACCCCGGCCGGCCACGGCGCGGTCCGGCCCGGCGATGTCGTCCGCGGCGAGGTCGAGGGGCTCGGGGCCATCGAGAACAAGGTCGTCCTGGACGACTGATCCGCCGCCCCGGCGATCGGTGATCCGCCGCCCCGCCGCCCCGGCGATCGGGCGATCCGGTCGCCCCGGCCGACCGGTGGATTTCACTTCGGCAACAGCGTTTCCGAAGTGAAATCCACCTTCCCCCGACGCCGCCCGAGCCGCCGCCGCCCCGCCCGCCCGTCGCGCCACCACGAAAGGCCAGACATGCCCCGACCACGCCTCCAGATCATCATCGGCTCCACCCGGCCGGGTCGCCGCGGCGCCGCCATCGCCGACTGGTTCCACACCCTGGCCCTCACCCACCCCGGCTTCGACCCCGAACTCGTCGACCTCGCCGAGGTGGCCCTGCCCCTGCTGGACGAACCCGCCCCGCCCCAGCGGGGCCGCTACGAGAACGAGCACACCCGCCGCTGGAGCGCCACGGTCGGCGCCGCCGACGCCTTCGTCTTCGTCGTCCCGGAGTACAACCACAGCTTCAACGCGGCCACCAAGAATGCTCTCGACTACCTCGCCCGCGAGTGGGCCGGCAAGCCGGTCGCCTTCGTCGGGTACGGCGGGGTCGCCGCCGGTTCCCGGGCCGTCCAGGCCCTGCTGCCCGTGGTGACCTCGCTCGGCATGGTCCCGCTGGCCTCGCACGTCCAGATCCCCTCCGTCCGGACCGCCATCACCCGCGACGGCGCCTTCCAGGCCGCCCCCGGCCTCGACGACAGCGCCACCGCCGTCCTCGACGAACTCCAGCGGCTCACCCACCTGCTCTCCGCCGCCCGCCCGGCCGCCCCGGTCGGCTGACCGACCTCCACCCACTCACCCACACAAGGAGCAACGGCCATGACCGTACTGACCCTGAACCAGGCGTCCGAGATCGTCGACGCCGCCCTCGGCCACGCCCGTGAACTGGGCCTGCGCCCGCTGACCGTGACCGTCCTGGACCCCGGCGGGCACCCGCTGGTCGTCAAGCGCGAGGAGAAGGCCGGGATCCTGCGCCCGCAGATCGCCCACGCCAAGGCATGGGGCTCCCTGGGCACCGGCCAGGGCGGCGCCGCCGGAGCCCGGCACGCCACCCGTGACCCCGCGTTCTTCGCCGCGCTCGCCTCGATCTCCGAGGGCCGGATCGCCTCCTCCAAGGGCGGGGTGCTGATCCGGGACGAGGCCGGTGACCTGCTCGGCTCCATCGGCGTCAGCGGCGACCGCCCGGACAACGACGAGGCCGTCGCGCTGTTCGGCATCGAGAAGGCGGGCCTGGTCGCCGACGCGGGCTGACCCCGCCCCGCTCACCGGACAGGGCAGGCCGGGACCGGAGACCCCCAGTCCCGGCCCTCGTCCCCACCCCCCGTACCGCAGCCCTCGGAACAGAGGTACGCCATGGCGAAGACGCCGGATGACCTCGGCACCACCCGGGACGGCCCCGCCCCGCTCACCCCCCGGCGCCGCGCCCAGGCGCTGGCCGTCTGTATCGGGGCGGCCTTTCTGACCCTGCTCGATGTGAGCATCGTGACGGCCGCGCTGCCCTCCATGGAGCACGGGTCGGGGCTGTCGTCCGCGCAGGCCACCTGGGCGGTCGCCGGATACACCCTGACCTTCGGACTGGCCCTCATCCCCGGCGGGCGGCTCGGCGACGAGTTCGGCCGCCGCGAGGTCCTCCTCGTCGGCATGACGCTGTTCACCCTGACCGGGGTGCTCTGCGGGCTCGCCCCCGACGCCACCTGGCTGGTGGTGGCCCGGCTCGCCCGGGGCGCCGCCGCCGGACTGGTCGCCCCGCAGGTCGTCGGCCTGCTCCACCAGATGTACCCGCCGCGCGAACGCGGCCGGGCCTTCGGCTACTACGGCGCCTGCGTCAGCCTCTCCACCGCGATCGGCCCGCTGCTGGGCGGGGCGGTCCTCCAGGCCCTCGGTGACGGCGGCTGGCGCTGGATCTTCCTGCTGTTCATCCCGCTGGACGTGCTCGCGCTGGCGCTGGCCGCGCAACTGCTGCCCGGGGGCCGGAGCGGTGCGCGGGGGCGGGGGCGGGGCCCGGACCCGGTCGGCGCGCTGGTCCTCGGCCTCGGGGTGACCACCGTGATGCTGCCGCTGCTCCAGAGCGGCACCTGGGGCGAACGCCGCTGGTGGCTCGCCTGGACCGGGCTCGCCCTGCTGCTCTGCTTCGTGCTGTGGGAGCGCGCGGTGGCCGCCCGGGGACGCCGCCCGCTGGTCGACGTCCGGCTCTTCCGGCAGCGTACGTACTGGGTCGGGACCCTGGTGGCCGGGGCGCTGTACGGCGGGTTCACCGGGATCTTCCTGGTGCTGTTCCAGTTCCTCCAGCAGGGGCTCGGCTACTCGCCGTTCGGGGCGTCGCTGTGCACGGTGCTGTTCACGGCCGGATCGGCGGCCTGCGGGATCGTCAGCGGCCGGCTGGCGCACCGGATGGGCGGGCCGCTGGTCATCGCCGGTACGGCCCTGACCGCCGCCGGGCTGGCCGTCACCGCGCTGGTCGCGGGCGCCTCCGGGCCCGGCGACAGCATGGTCCTGCGGCTGGCGCTGCCGCTGCTACTGGCGGGCTGCGGCACCGGTCTGGTCATCGCCGCCAACCAGACCCTCGCCCTCCGGTCGATCCCGCGCCGCGAGGGCAGCACGGCCGCCGGTGTCTACCAGACCGGCATGAAGATCGGTACGTCCCTGGGCACCGCCCTGGCCGGGTCGCTCTACTTCGGCCAACTCCTCGCCACCCGAGGGGACTTCGCCGCCGCCGCGCGGGCCGGGCTGCTGGGTGCCGCCGGGCTGGCCGCCGTCGCCTTCGTGGTGGCGCTGCCCGGCCTCGGTCTGCCCACGGCCTCCTCCCGGCCGGGCGCGGTGAAGCCCGCACCGGCCGCCCGCTGAACCGAACCCCTACCCGAGAGGCACGCCCCACCATGACCCCTGTCCTGGGCACCGCCGTCGACATCCCCGTCCCCGACGGCACCGCCGACGCCTATCTGGCCCACCCCGCCGACGGCGCACCCCGCCCCGGAGTGCTCCTCTACACCGACGCGTTCGGCGTACGGCCCCCGGTGCGGGCGATGGCCGACCGGCTGGCCGCCGCCGGACACACCGTGCTGGTGCCGAACCTCTTCCACCGCCACGGCCGGGCCCCGGTCGTCCCCCTCCCCGCGACGATCGGCGAGGGCACGCGCGGCGAGCTGTGGCAGCGGCTGCGCCCGATCCTGCGCTCCCTGACCCCGGAGCTGGCGATGCGCGACGCGGCCGGCCATCTGGACTGGCTGGCCGCCAGCCCCCGGGTGGCGCCCGGCCAGGTGGCGCTGACCGGGTACTGCGTCGGCGCCCGGCTGGCGCTGCTCACCGCGGGCACCCACCCGGACCGCATCGCCGCGGCGGCGGGCTTCCACGGCGGGCGCCTGGCAACCGAGGATCCGGACAGCCCCCATCTGATCGCCCCGCGCATCACGGCGGAGCTGTACTTCGGCCATGCCGACGACGACCCGTCCCTGCCCCCGGAACAGATCCGGCGCCTGGACTCCGCCCTCACGGACGCGGGGGTACGCCACCTCTGCGAGGTCTACACCGGCGCCCACCACGGCTACACCCAGACCGACACCACGGCCTACGACAAGAAGGCCGACGACCGCCACTGGGACGCCCTCCTGGCCCTCCTGGACCGGACGTTCGGCCAGGCCGTGTCGTCACCGCCCCGCCCGCCGGCCGACGACACGCCCTGAGCCAACACCCCCTAAGCCACCGGCCCCGGATCGCGGCGGCCCATCACCTGGCCACCCAGCCCCACATTGGACCGGAGCCACGCCCCCAGCGCCTCCGTCAGGCGACTGTCGTCGGCGTCGGTCCCGCGGCGGGCCTCGCCGAGCCGGTGGACGGCCCGGTCGTGGTAGGCGCGGACGACTTCGGCGGCATGGGCGGGGTCACGGGTGCCGATCGCGGTGACGATCCGCATCCGGCCCGGCTGGAGATCCCCGGCGACCCGGCCCCAGTCGCCCTCCCCGGCGCCGGACAGCTTCAGGGAGAGGCCGATCTGCATCGCGGTGATGAACCGGCACAGCGCGGCCAGCAGCGGGTTGTGGGAGATCTCGGCCAGCGTGGCGAAGAAGTGGTGCAGGGCCGCCGAACCGGCCTCGACGCCCTCCGCGCCGGGAATGGCCAGGGCCGTCTCGCGGAGCCGGGCGATCTCCTCGTCGGTGGCGTGCTCGGCGGCGAGTTCGGCGGCGTACGCCTGGAGGGCGCCGAGCAGTCCGAGCACCTCACGGGCGCCGACCTTCTCGACCTGGACGACCGAGGCGATGGACATGGCGAGCATGGTGTCGCCCTGGGCGTTGACCGTGGCCCGGCTGCCGTTGCGGGTGGTGATCAGGCCCATGGCCGTCAGCACCCGGACCGCCTCGCGGATGGTCGGCGCGCTGACGTCGTACGCCGTCGCCAGATCCCGCTCCGACGGCAGCCGGGAGCCGTCGGGCAGGGCGCCGCCGAGGATCTGCGTACAGAGGTCCTCGACGATCTGGTCGGCCACCCGTCCGCGAAAGATCCTCGCGGGGTTGTTGGGCCCGGACATGCCACCCCCAGGAGTCACCGTGTATCGCCGTCCCGTGATCGTAACCTACCTGATAGGTGACTCACAAGCGTCGCCATGCGCCCCGAGCGGGCCCAAGCACCGCCCAAGAAATGCGTGCGCTTTACCTTGACAGCAACCTACCAAGAAGGTTTCTTTGGGTCATCGACGCCATCGGTTACCAGACACCGGAACCGGAGGGAGCCGTACCCCCACGCCCCTGTCACTTCCGTTCGGAGGCCGTCCATGGCACCAACCCGCCCGCGCACCGGGGGCGTTCCCGACGCCGTCGTCCGGCGCGGACCGCGATGGGACGTCAGCCAGAAGCTGGCCGTCGGCATCGTCTACGTGGCCGGCATCTTTCTGAGCACGCTCGACATGACCATCGTCAACATCGCGCTCCCCTCCATCGGCCGTGCCTTCGACGTCCCCTCCACCTCCGTCGACATCGTCTCCGTCTCCTACCTCGTCAGCCTCGCCGTCTTCGTGCCCTGCTCCGGCTGGCTCGGCGACCGCTTCGGCGGCAAGCGCACCCTGCTCACCGCCATCGGCGTCTTCACCCTGGCGTCCGCGCTGTGCGGCACGGCCACCAGCCTGAGCCAGCTCATCGCCTTCCGGATCCTCCAGGGCGCCGGCGGCGGCATGCTCGCCTCGGTCGGGATGGCGATGCTGCTGCGCGCCTTCCGCCCCGAGGAGCGGGTCCGCGCCTCCGCGATCCTCACCATGGCCAACGGCCTGGCCCCCACCCTGGGCCCGGTCCTCGGCGGCCTCCTGGTCAGCCAGGTCTCCTGGCGCGCGATCTTCTACGTCAATGTCCCCTTCGGGGTGCTCGCCGTGCTCTTCGGCGTCCTGTGCCTGCGCAACGAGCCCGCCCGGCCCGCCGAACGGCTCGACCTCACCGGGTTCCTGCTGGCCGCGTCCGGCTTCGGGCTGCTGATGTTCGGGGTCTCCGAGGGGCCCGAACGCGGCTGGGGCTCGGCGCCGGTGCTGACCGGACTGCTCTGCGGGGCGGCACTGCTGACCGGCCTGGTGCTGGTGTCGGTCCGCAAGCGGACCCCGATGATGGACTTCCGGCTGCTGCGCGTCCGGCTGTTCGCGGCCGGCACCACCGCGATGACCGTGCAGTCCGCGACCTTCCTCGGCACCCTGTTCCTGATCACCCTCTATCTCCAGGACGTGAGGGGCATGACCCCGCTGGCCGCGGGACTGGCGACCTTCCCCCAGTCCCTGGGGGTGGCCGTGGGCTCCCAGCTCGCCAGCCGGGTCCTGTACCGCACCCTGCGACCGCGCCGCCAGTTGATGCTGGGCGCGGCCGGCACCAGCGCGGCCGTGACCCTGATGGCCCTGCTGCTCGACGCGACCACCCCGCTCTGGCTGGTCGTCACCCTGCTGGTGCTGATGGGCCTGGCCGTCGGACAGGTCTTCCTGGGCACCCAGTCGGCGTCCTTCGCCACGGTCTCCGACGACTCCTCGGGGCGCGCCGCCACCCTCTTCAACGTCGGCCGGCGGATCGGCGGGGCCTTCGGGGTCGCGATCGTCACCACGGTCCTGGTCTCCGCCTCCGGCACCACCGGCGCGGACACCGGCGGCTACCGCGCCGCCTTCCTCACCGCGGCGGCCCTCAACCTCCTGGGCCTGTACGCCGCCTCCCGGGTCAACGACGAGGACGCGTCCCCCACGATCCCCAAGAAAACCCCCTGAGCACCCACCCCCTCAGGGGCGCTCTGCGGGAGGAACTGCGCGCCCAGCCCCACCCCACCCGCACTCACCCCCTCCCGCCCCACCCCCACGACGCCACCCCACACCCACTCACCCGCACCCACCCACCTCCCAGGGACACACCATGCCCAGAAGCAACGACGCTTCCACACCCACCCGCCGCCCCACCCCCTCCCGCTCCCGCCGCCCCGCGCTGGCCCTCACCGCCGCCCTCGCCCTCACCGCCACCGCAGGCTGTGCGGCAAGCGCGTCCCCCGGCGCCGAGGACCCCATCATCGTCTCGGTCTCGATCGCCGCCCCCGCCAACGCCCCGATCTTCCTCGCCGACGAGATGGGCTACTTCAAGGACGAGGGCCTCGACGTCAAGGTCGAGACCATCGCCAACGCCAGCCTCCAGATCGCCACCGGCAAGGTCCAGTTCGGTGCCGTCAACACCTCCACGGTCATCCAGTCCACCACCCAGGAGGAGATCGACCTCCAGCAGATCTGTGTGACCCAGGTGGACCCGTCCTACATGCTCGCCGTCAGCGACGCGGCCTGGGAGCGCAACAACATGTCGGACGACATGACGCTCAAGGAGCAACTGGCCGCGCTCGAAGGCGAGAACATCACCGCCATCGGCGGCCGGACCGTCAACCCCGGCGCCAAACTCCTGGAGGCCCTGCTGGAGAAGGAGGGCCTGCCCAGGGACTCGATCGGCGTGCTGTCCCAGGCGAACACCGCCGCCTCCACCGCCGCCTTCCAGAAGGGCCAGGTCGGCCTGGTCTTCCAGCCGCAGCCCATCCCCGACCAGGTGCTCTCCGTCGCCCCCGGGAAAATCATCTACGACACCGGCGCCTCCGACCTCTTCTCGGAGCTGGACAGCGTCGCCTGGTCCGGCATCGGCACCTCCCGCGCCTACGCCGAGGAGCATCCGGACGTCGCCGAGAAGGTCTGCAACGCCATCGGCAAGGCCAACAACTACCTCGACGAGGAGCCCGAGGCCGCCGCCAAGGCCCTCCAGGCCAGCATGAACTCCTTCAGCGAGGAGATCCTCGTCGACGCCATGCCCAGCTACAAGTGGGCCAAGGACGCCGATATGAGCGAGGAGCAGTTCAACCAGAGCATCCAGACCCTCGCCGACATGGGCATGTTCGAGATGCCCTCCGCGGACAAGCTCGCCAAGGCGTACACGGACGAGTACCAGAAGTGACCCCGTCACCCACCCGGACCCCCACCCGGACCCCCCGGACGACCACCCCCCGGAGGAAAACCCCCCGGACGACAACGACACCACCCCAGGGACAAGGCGGAGGAAAATGAAGCAGGACCTTGAGACGGCGCGGCCGACGATGATCCTCGGCGATCTCTCGCACCGGTTCGCGTCGCCCGACGGCAGGATGATGGATGTCCTCACGGACGTGAACCTCACCATCCGGGAGAAGGAGTTCTTCACCGTGGTCGGCCCGAGCGGCTGCGGCAAGAGCACCCTGCTCAACATCGTCACCGGGATGATCAAACCCACGGCCGGCGAGGTCCGGCTGCTCAGCGGCGACCGCGAGCTGGACCGCCTGGAGGTCGGCTACATCACCCAGGACTCCAATCTCTTCCCCTGGTTCACGGTCCTGGAGAACGTGATGATGCCGCTGGAGATCCGCAGGGTGCCCAAGCGGGAGCGCCAGGAGCGGGCCCGCGAGTGGATCAAGATCGTCGGCCTGGACGGGTTCGAGAACCACTACCCCCGCCAGCTCTCCGGCGGGATGCAGAAGCGCTGCTCCATCGCCCGCACCATGGTGTACGAGCCCGAGGTCCTTCTCATGGACGAGCCGTTCGGCGCGCTCGACGCGATCACCAAGACGACCATGCAGAAGACCGTCCTGGACCTGTGGCAGCGGCGGCAGACCTCGGTCGTCTTCATCACCCACGACCTCACCGAGGCCATCGCCCTCTCCGACCGGGTCGCCGTGATGACCGGCCGCCCCGGCCGGATCCGCCGCACGGTCGACATCCCGCTGGACCGCCCCCGGGACGTCTACAACATCACCGACTCGACGAACTTCCAGGAACTGCGGCGCGAGCTGTGGGGCCTGCTGGAAAACGACCTGGACTCCTAGGAGGAGAGCGCGATGGCAGTCGAAGAACCGCTTCAGATGCGGCGCGGCCGGGTCGTCCGGCAGAAGACCGGACGTCCGCGCGGACGCCACGGCATGCTGGTGCTCGCCGGACAACTCGGCGTCGTCCTGCTGATCCTGCTGTGCTGGCAACTGATCAGCGGCCGGTGGATCGACTACTTCCTGATCAGTAACCCGATCGATGTGATCGCCAAGCTGGTCGAGGTGAGCGGCGACAGCGAGATGCACCACCACATCCTGATCACCGGTCAGGAACTCGTCCTGGGCTGGTCGCTGGGCGCGGCCTGCGGCGCCGTCCTGGGCTGGGCGCTCGGCGCGGTGAAGATCGTCGGCGAGATCCTGGAGCCGATCCTGAACGCGATCAACGGCATCCCCAAGGTCGCGCTGGCCCCGATGATGCTGCTCTGGTTCGGTCTGGGCATCGGCTCGAAGATCGCGATCGCCAGCATGATCGTGTTCTTCCTGGTCTTCTTCAATGTCTACTCGGGCATGCGCAATGTGCCGCAGCCGCTGGTGGAGGTGGCCCGCGCGATGGGCGGCAGCCGGCTCTACGTGGTGCGCAAGGTGGTCGTCCCGTCAGTCGCCGTGCCGCTGTTCGCCGGTCTCAAGGCCGGGGTGTCGTTCGCGATGATCGGGGTCATCGCGGGGGAGTTCATCTCGGCCGACGAGGGGCTCGGCTACTACTCCATGACCTCGACCCAGCAGTTCGACCCGGCGGGTCTGTTCGCCGCGCTGGTGATCATCGTGGCGATGGTGGTGCTGGGCAGCGCGCTGATCGGCGTCTTCGAGAAGCGCGCCCTGAAGTGGCAGAACTGATGTCACCGGGACCGCCACCCCCCACATGACGGCCCCCTCGGCCCCCTCGGCCCCCGCCCGGCGCACTCCGGACGGGGGCCGGGGTACGGCCCTACGACACCCCCTACGGGTAGCTCACGAGGTGGGCGACCCCTACGGATAGCTCACGAGGTTGGCGACATTCGTCGTCGAGTTGGACGGCCCACCCCGGTCGTTGATCACATGCCGGATCGTCCCCGTGCCGCCCAGCGACACCGTCACCATGCTGGTGAACCGCACATTCGGCGTGTTCGGCGCCTCGATGGCCCGCTCGGCGGCCACCCCCGGATTGACATTGAAGTAGCAGTAGCTCCCGAACCCGTACACCTGATGACTGGTCACCGTGTTCGCGACCTTGTAGGCGGCGTAGCCCTGGGTGCCGCCGTTCATCCAGGACGCCTGGTTGGGCGGGTCGTAGGGCATTTCGTTCTGGTAGAAGTACGTGCGCCCGCCGTTGCCGTTCCAGATGGTCTGGTACTTCTGGTAGTGCTCGACGAAGAGGCCGTACATGGTGACGTTGTCCCCGTTGACGATGAGTCCGGTGTCGCCGGTGTTGCTGTTCCAGCCGATGCCCGAGCCGTGGTCGCCGCGCCAGACCCACAGATGGTCGCCGATGACATGGTCGCTGTTGACGACGATGCTGGTGGTGGCCTTGCCGACGGCCGCGCCGCCGACGCGGAAGTAGACGTCGTGCAGCGAGGTGGGGTTGGCGGCGTGGGAGGCGGCGGAGTTGGCGGGGCCGACCTCCAGCAGGCTGGGGGAGTTCACCGTCCCCGCGTCGAAGAGCACTCCGGCGAGCTTCACCCCGTCGACATCGGCGACGCGCATCGCGGTGATGCCGTTGTCCGGGATGAAGGTGGCCAGCCCGAGACCCAGGACGACGGTGTCGGGACGGTTGATCTGGAGGGTCTGGTTGAGACGGTAGACCCCGGGCGTCACCAGCAGGTTCTTGCCCGCCGCGAGCGCCGTGTTGATCTCCGCGGCCGTCGCGCCCGGCTTGACGATGTGGAACTGGTCGATCGGCAGCGACGACCCCGCCGCCGTACCGTTCACCCACCCCGTCGCCGCCGAGTTGGACTTGAGCGACGGCACGAACACCCGGTAGGCGCCGTTCTCGTCCACGTACAGGAACGGCTTCTCGCGGACCACCGGGGTCTGCGCGACCGTGGTGTACGGCGGGCTCGGGAAGCTGGTCGCGGGGACGCCCTGGCTGCCGACGAAGACCATGTTCCAGTTGGACCCGGTCCAGCTCCCCAACTGTGAGTTACGGGTCAGCCACTGCTGCTGCGTACCCGAGTTGACCTGGCCGTCGATCCTGGTGTCGGCCATGAACCCACCGCTGGACCAGCCGCCGTCGCTCAGCTCCAGATTGCCCCGCACATGCATCCGCCGGTACGCCGACGCCTGCGACACCGACCACCGGTCGGTACCCCCGGCCGGATTCACCGACAGGTTCTCGGCGCCGCGCCAGAAGTTCTGAGTGGCGTTCTGCGGCGGGAACCAGTCCGCCTCCACATGCACGGCCCCGTTGATGTTCACCGAGTCCGGCGACAGCCCGAGCCCCGCGACCTGGGTGTAGAAACCGACATTGACATCCGCGTTGTACGACCCCGGCTTGAACAGCACGGCATAGCGCTGCGCGCCGAACTGATTGGTCTCTTGCTGCTGGAAGATGGAGTTCACGCGGCTCTGGATGGTCGACGCGGACATCGACGGATCGAAGACCACGACATTGGGGCCGAGATCGGGATTGACCGCCGACTGCTCCACCGGCACCACCTGGAACCGCTGCGCCGCGCTGCCGTTGCAGGTGTACTGCACGTACTGCACCCCGTCGGCGGTGGACGCGGCCGGGTCGTCCAGGCACTTGCCGCTGTTGCGGTTGACGAACCGGTAGACCCCGCCGCCCTCGTGGACCGGCAGCCACTGCTGGTTGGTGCCGCCGCCGTAGGCCCACAGATGGACGGCCGCGTTGTCGGCGGTCGACACATTGGAGACATCCACCACCTTGGTGGCGTCCCCCCGGCTGTTGATCCGGACATGGCCGTCGCTGGTGGCGGTGAACGACCACTGCTGGGCGGTGCTGCCGTTGCAGCCGTACTGCTGGACGGCCGTGCCGTTCGCGGTCCCGGCGGCGCGGGCGTCCAGGCACCGGCCGCTCGCGGCGTTCATGACGGTCGCCCAGCCGGCCGGGAGCGCCGCCTCGGCGGCGGAGGCGGTGGGCGCCGGGGCGGCCGTCAGAAAGGAGGCGGCAGCGGCGGCGACCAGCCCCGCCGACAGGGATTTACGGGGCGTTCTGCGGGGTCCCCGGGAAGCGGGACGCGAGAAAGGGAACACGTGTTCTCCTCGCCGATGGTTCGGCTCAGCGGGTGGGGGAGCGGAGGGAGCGAAACGGAGGGGGTGAAACCGGTGGAGCGAAACGGAGGGGGTGAACCGGAGGGGGCGAAACGGAGTTGGGGTCAGCCGGTGTATCCGGCGAACACCCGGGTGTAGTCCCAGGCCGACTGGGCGACCCCGGAGCAACTGTCGGCCGGACCACCGGTGCAGGGCCGGTCCCGGTTGGCGGACCAGAAGGTCAGCCGCGCCAGATGATGCTGCTGGGCGTAGGCCAGCACGGTGCGGAAGTCGGCGACGGTGACCGTCTCGTTCTGATCGGTGATCCCGTTCATCGACGAGATCCCCATCGACCGGTACGCCTGGTCGTCGCTGTACCCGTACGCCGTCCGCAGCGCGTTCTTGAGCCCCTCGGCGGCCCGCACGGTCAGCGTGCCCATGTTCTGTCCGGCGCCGCCGAAGTTGAACGGCATGATCGTCCAGCCGTCCACGGTCAGCCCCGAGGAGGCCGCCCGGTTGATCAGACTCGTGTCGGGCCCGTTCTGCCCGGTGCCGATGGTGACGTACACCTTCAGGCCCGGGTTGCCGGCCTTGACCGTCTTCAGGGCGTCCACCGTGCGCTGCTGCACGGTGGGGCTGTCGTAGGCGGCGGCCTCGATGTCGATGTCGATCGCCTTGAGCCCGAAGGCGCTGATCACCCGCTGATAGGCGGCGGCCAGCTCACCCGCGCTCCCGCAGGAACTCTCCAGCTTGTTGCCGCTCCAGCCGCCGAAGGACGGGATGACATCGCCGCCGTTGGCCCGCACGGTGGTGATGGTCTGCTGGTCCACCCCGCCGGTCAGCGCCCGCGAGCCGTCCCACTGCGGATTGCAGTACCCATTGCTCAGCACGAAGGCCAGCGTGAACCACTTCACGCCGGTCGCGTTGGTGATCGTCGTCGGACTCGGCGGCGACCCCCATCCGTTGTAGAGGTACGGCGCCACCGCCATCGGCACGGACGGGCTCGGGCCCCCGGCCGCCGGGGCGGTCCACTTCTGGTTGGCCGCGCCCGTGCAGCTCCAGATCTGCGCCCGGGTGCCATTGGCGGAGCTGCTCCCGGTGACGTCCAGACACTTGCCGGCCTGCGGATTGACGATGTCCCGCGCGGCGGTGACGGTCCACTGCTGGTTGGCACCGCCGGAGCAGGTCCAGAGCTGGGCGGTGGCGCCGTTGGCGGTGGAGTTCCCGGTCACGTCCAGGCACTTGCCGAGCGCCCGGATCGTCCCGTCGGTCCCGACGGTCCACTGCTGGGCACCGGTCCCATTGCAGTCGTAGAGCTGTACGGGGGTGCCGTCGGCGGAGTTCGCCCCGGCGACGTCGAGGCACTTGCCCGCGAGCCCGGTGATGGTGCCGGTGGCGGCCTGGGCGGGGGCGGCGCCGAGCAGCCCGGCGGCGAGGGCGAGGGTGGTGGCCGCGACGGCGGCGGTCAGGGAGACGGAACGGGGGAAGGACCTGGCTCTGGCCATGGTGGGGGGTGGCCTTTCGCGAGGGTGGGCACCGGCGGCCGTCGTCACCTTCTGAACGTTCCGGATGGCTGGGGGTGCTCACGGGCTGGGGGTCGCTCGGTGAAGCTAAAGGTCCGGACCACTTCCGTCAAGATGTGAAGTAAGAAGTGAGGGAAGGGGTTTCGGGACGGGACCCCGGGGAGCGGCCGTCCGGCCGGTCCCCGGGGTAGCGGCCGTCCGGCCGGTCCCCGGGAGCCACCGGGCCCCGCGAACCGGCGCGCGTCCTTCCCCGGGCCCCGCACCCCGGCGTGGTACTGCTGACCTTCACCACTCCCCACCCCCACCCCTGGTGCTGCCTCCCCGCCCCCCACCCCTGGTGTCGCCGCCATGCCCCACCGCGCCGCTCCGCAACCCGCCCCGCAACCCGCTCCGCGCCCCGACCCGCGTGCCGCCCCGCTCTCCCCCGAGCGCCTCACCGCCTTCGGCGACGGAGTGTTCGCCATCGCGATCACTCTCCTCGCCCTGGACATCACCGTCCCCGACGGCCTGCCCGACGCCGAGGTCGCCGACGCCGTCCGGGACACCCTGCCCTCGATCGGCGCCTACCTGCTCTCCTTCGCCGTCATCGGCACCCTCTGGCTGGCCCAGCACCGGCTGCTCCGCCAGGTCGCCCAGGTCGACCACTGGCTTCTCTACGGCCACTTCGCCCTGCTCGCCGTCGTCGCCGCGCTGCCCTTCCCGACCCGGCTGATCAGCGAGTACGGCACCACCGTCACCGCCACCGCGGTCTATGCCGGGACGATCACCCTGGGCCTCGCCCTGCGCTGCGCGATGTACGCCCGGCTGCTCGCCGCCCCCGCGCTGACCACCCCGCACAGCACCCCCGCCCACCTCAGGGCGGCGCTGCGCGACAGCGTGCTGCTGGCCCTGGTCTTCGGCACGTCGATCGCCGTCGCCTTCGCGTCCGCGACGGCCGCCAAGTACTGGTGGCTCCTCGCCCTTCCCGGCCGCCGCCTGGTCCGCGGCCGGGGCGGGCGGCGCTCCGGGAAACCCACGCCGTAGCCGCTCCCCGGACCGCCTACCCTGGAGGGCATGACCAGCAGCGGCGACCGGAGCACGGCAGTGACGGCAGTGGAAGCTCAAGAGAATCCGACGTACGAGATCCGCACCTACGGATGTCAGATGAACGTCCACGATTCCGAGCGATTGGCCGGCCTGCTGGAGGGCGCCGGATACGTCCGCGCCGCCGCCGACGCGAACGGCGACGCCGATGTCGTCGTCTTCAACACCTGCGCGGTCCGCGAGAACGCCGACAACAAGCTGTACGGCAACCTCGGCCACCTCGCCCCCATGAAGACCAAGCGCCCCGGCATGCAGATCGCGGTCGGCGGCTGTCTGGCCCAGAAGGACCGCGACACCATCGTCAAGCGGGCCCCCTGGGTCGATGTCGTCTTCGGCACGCACAACATCGGCAAGCTCCCGGTCCTGCTGGAGCGCGCCCGCGTCCAGGAGGAGGCGCAGGTCGAGATCGCCGAGTCCCTGGAGGCGTTCCCGTCCACCCTGCCGACCCGCCGCGAGAGCGCCTACGCCGCCTGGGTCTCCATCTCCGTCGGCTGCAACAACACCTGCACCTTCTGCATCGTCCCCGCGCTGCGCGGCAAGGAGAAGGACCGCCGCCCCGGCGACATCCTCGCCGAGATCGAGGCCCTGGTCGCCGAGGGCGTCTCCGAGATCACCCTGCTCGGCCAGAACGTCAACGCCTACGGCTCCGACATCGGCGACCGCGAGGCGTTCAGCAAACTGCTGCGCGCGTGCGGCGCGATCGAGGGCCTGGAGCGCGTCCGCTTCACCTCCCCCCACCCCCGCGACTTCACGGACGACGTGATCGCGGCGATGGCCGAGACCCCCAACGTCATGCCGCAGCTCCACATGCCGCTCCAGTCCGGCTCGGACCCGGTCCTCAGGGCGATGCGCCGCTCCTACCGCCAGGACCGCTACCTGGGGATCATCGAGAAGGTCCGCGCGGCCATCCCGCACGCCGCGCTCACCACCGACATCATCGTCGGCTTCCCCGGCGAGACCGAGGAGGACTTCGAGCAGACCCTCCATGTGGTGCGCGAGGCCCGCTTCGCCCAGGCGTTCACCTTCCAGTACTCCAAGCGCCCCGGCACCCCGGCCGCCACCATGGACGGCCAGATCCCCAAGGCGGTCGTCCAGGCCCGCTACGAGCGGCTGGTCGCCCTCCAGGAGGAGATCTCCTGGGACGAGAACAAGAAGCAGGTCGGCCGGGTGGTGGACCTGATGGTCGCCGAGGGCGAGGGCCGCAAGGACGGCACCACCCACCGCCTCTCCGGCCGCGCCCCCGACAACCGCCTGGTCCACTTCACCAAGCCGGCCGACGAGGTCCGCCCCGGGGACGTCGTCACCGTCGAGATCACCTACGCCGCCCCGCACCATCTGCTCGCCGAGGGCGAGGTCCTCAAGATCCGCCGCACGCGCGCGGGCGACGCCTGGGAGCGGCGCACCGCGGAACCCGCCAAGCCGACGGGGGTCCTCCTGGGCCTCCCGACGATCGGCGTCCCGGCACCACTGCCGGTGGCGACGGGCGCGTGCGGGGTTCTGGACTGACCGTCCTGGGCTGGGCGCGCAGGGCTGGGCGCGCAGGGCGGCCGGGCCGGGCCGGGCCCGCGGGTGCGTACCGCCGACCTGACGGTGCCGCCCGGACCGAGTCGCTCCGGACCGGCTGTTCCGCATCGGCCGCTGCCGAGCGCATGGCCGGAGCGTCGTGACGGGAACGCCGTGCCCCGATCGCCGTGCCCCGATCGGCTGTGATGAGAACGCGTGACGGGATCGCCGTGGCCGGACCGCCATGAGCCCGACCGCCATGAGCGGACCGCATGACAGGACCGCCGTGACGGAGTCTCGCCCTGACCCGGGCGGCTACCCTGCGGATCATGCTTGTCGCCGCAGCCGTCTGCCCCTGTCCGCCGCTGCTGGTGCCCGAGGTTGCCTCGGGTGCCGCGCCCGAACTCGACTCCGCGCGCGCCGCCTGCGTGGACGCGCTCGGCGTCCTCGCCGCCGCCCGCCCCGACCGCCTGGTGGTGATCGGCCCGGTGCCGGAGGAACCAGAACCGGGGACGTACCCCCAGGGCACCCGGGGCTCCTTCCACGGCTTCGGCGTGGACCGCGAGGTACATCTGGGGGACGTCGGCCCGGCAACCGAGTCGGCCCCCTCGGCGGCAGCCGCCCCGCTGCCCGTCTCCCTCGCCGTCGGCGCCTGGCTGCTGGAGCGGACCGGATGGGCGGACGCCCCGATCGAGGGACGCGCGGTGGGGGAACCGTTCGACGCCGAGCGGTGTATCAAGATCGGGAGGGAGATCGCGGCGGGGCCGGACGAGCGGGTCGCGCTGCTGGTGATGGGCGACGCCAGCGCCTGCCGCACGCTCAAGGCGCCTGGCTATCTCGATCCCCGTGCGGAGCCGTACGACACGGCCGTCGCGGAGGCCCTCGGCGCAGCCGACGTGGCGGCGCTGAAGGCGCTGGACCCCGGGCTGTCCCGGGAGCTGAAGGTGTCCGGGCGCGCCCCCTGGCAGGTACTGGCGGGAGCGGCCGAGGACGCCGGTCTGTCGGGCACGCTGCTGTACGAGGAGGCGCCCTACGGGGTGGGGTACCTGGTGGCGACCTGGTCGTAGGGCCCCCTGGCCGTGGGGCCCCGGCGGGCAGCCGCACGCCGACCGCCAAACTTCTGAACCTCCCGAACCTGCCGGATCTGCCGAACCTGCCGGACCTGTCGCCCGGCCCTGCCCCGCCCCCGCCCGCTCGCGCATCCGTCACCTCCGCAAACGGCCGACGGCCGGGAGCCCGTACGCTCCACGGCCGTCCGCCGGTGATACCGCCGTGCTCAGGAGGCCGGCGGGGCGGGCGGTGGGGTGCCGGGTGAGGCGTCGCCGCCGCTGGGGCCGGTGGTGCCGCTGTCGGCGCCGCCGCCGGTGGGGGTCCCGTCCGGTGCGTCCTTGTGCGCGAGGCGGTCCATGGCGTCCTTGGCCTTGCCCGTACCGCTCTGGATCTTCTCGCTGTACTTGCCCTTGGTCCGGTCGTCGACCGCCTTCGCGGCCTTGTCGATGCCGTGCGTGATCTTGTCCCCGTGCTGCTGCGCGAGGTCCGACACCTTGTCCTTGGCCGGGGCGAGCTTGGCCTTCAAATTGTTCAGGAGACTCATGGTCCACCTTCCCTCACGGGACCGTAGGTGCGTACGAATCCGTACGACACCTTTCTACGGCGCCTGTCTGTGACAACCGCCTGGGACAGCGATCTATGTCCGGGCGCCCTCGCCGGCCTCATTGTCGGCGGCCTCGGCGGCGGACTGCTGGTGGGGGATCTCGACGCTCGCGGTGGCCGGGACCTCGGTGTCCCGGGCCGTCCGCTCCCCGGCCGTCGCCGCCGCGTCGGAACCGTCCGTCTGCACCGCCGCTCCGGTCCCGGACTCCGCACCCGACCCGGCCCCGGCCCCGGTCACCGTGTCCGAAACGGCCTCAGTGCCCGCCTCGGCCGCCGTCACCGTGTCCGTCTCCGTGCCCGGCGTGGCGTCCCCGGCCGGATTCCCGGCACCCGACGACACCTCCTCCGTGGCGGCCTCCTCCGTGCTCTTCGACCTCCGAAGAAATCGCGCAAAAACTCCCATATCCACTCCATACGGTACTCGTGCGGGCGAAATCCCGCGTCGTCCGGTGCGTCCGATTGCGCCGCCCGGGGCGCCGTCTCCATGAGCGGACGGCGAACCTCGCATCGGGCAACGACTCCGGACCCCACCCGTCACGTAACTCGTTCGAGGGCCCGCCCGCAGGTTTGCGAGACTGGTCCCGTGAGCAGCGCACCCCCCGCCCCCCGAGTCATTGCTGTCGTCGGCCCCACCGCGGCCGGAAAATCCGATCTCGGCGTTCACCTCGCCCAGCGGCTCGGGGGAGAGGTCGTGAACGCCGACTCCATGCAGCTATACCGGGGGATGGACATCGGGACCGCCAAACTGACGCCGCGCGAGCGGGACGGCGTACCGCACCATCTGCTCGACATCTGGGACATCGGTGTCACCGCCTCCGTCGCCGAGTACCAGCGCCTGGCCCGCGCCCGGATCGACGCCCTGCTCGCGGCCGGCCGCTGGCCGATCCTGGTCGGCGGCTCCGGCCTCTACGTCCGCGGGGCCGTCGACAACCTGGAGTTCCCCGGCACCGACCCGGACGTCCGGGCCCGGCTGGAGGAGGAACTCCTGCTGCGCGGCTCGGGCGCGCTGCACGCCCGCCTCGCCGTCGCCGACCCGGAGGCGGCGCGGGCCATCCTGCCCAGCAACGGCCGCCGGATCGTCCGCGCCCTGGAGGTGATCGAGATCACCGGCCGCCCCTTCACCGCGAACCTCCCCGGCCACGACTCGGTCTACGACACCCTCCAGATCGGTGTCGACGTGGCCCGCCCCGAGCTGGACGAGCGGATCGCCCGCCGGGTCGACCGGATGTGGGAGGCCGGTCTCGTCCAGGAAGTGCGCGCACTGGAGGCGCAGGGGTTGCGCGACGGGCGTACGGCGTCCCGGGCCCTCGGCTACCAGCAGGTCCTCGCCGCGCTCGCCGGGGAGTGCTCCATGGAAGAGGCTCGCGCGGAGACCGTCCGGGCCACCAAGCGCTTCGCGCGCCGCCAGGATTCATGGTTCAGACGCGACCCCCGGGTGCATTGGCTCAGTGGGGCCGCGGCGGACCTCGGGGAACTTCCGCGACTCGCACTGGCGTTGGTCGAACGACCGGTCACAGCCTGATCACGTCATGGCATCGGGACGCCCAGGCCGTCATCCGGGCGTTCGGGGCCGTGCCATCATCAAGCTTCGATCGACCAGTGAGTCCGAGTTGGGAGGGCGCGTGGCGATGGAGGCCGGCCCTCGCGACACCGCACAAGACACCGAACCCGTCACCGCCGACCGCGGCCGTCCGGAAACGGACGATCACCGTCCAGGTCTCGGCCTGACCCCCGACGGACCCGATGACACGGCCGACGGCGGGGTGAGCCAGGACGGGCCGGAGCCCGAGGAGATGTTCGCGGGCGGCCCCGAGGTCGAGGTCGAACTGCGCCCCCAGCGCCGGCTGCGGCTCTGGCAGCTCGCCCCCATCGTCGGTCTGGCCGCGCTCGGCTCCCTGATGTTCGCCTTCCCGCTCGCCTTCGACTTCGGCGACAGCGGGGCCGTGATCGCGATGCTGGGCCTGCTGATCTGCTCCTGCGCGGCCGGCTGGGGCATGATGGCCGCCCGCCGCGTCGGCTACTCCTGGCCCGGCCTCTCCCCCCGCGACCCCGACCGCCGCACCGACTGGCGGATCGCGGCGCTGTACGCGGTGGTCGTCGCCGCGGTGGTGGTCCTGGCGGTGTGGCGCGTGGCCCGACTGCGCTGAGCGACTGCGCTGAGCCGGTCCACGACTGCGCTGAGCCGGGCGGCGGCGGGCTGGAGCGGGGTGCCGGACGGCGGGGGCACGGTGGTGATCCGTCGGTCGAGGTTCCCGGACCCACCCCTTACGATCGAGGAATGAGCACGCGGATCGCCTTCCTCAAGGGTCACGGCACCGAGAACGACTTCGTGATCGTCCCGGACCCCGAGAACGCAGTCGACCTGCCCCCGGCCGCCGTCGCCGCCCTGTGCGACCGCCGCGCCGGCATCGGCGGTGACGGACTGCTGCACGTGGTGCGCTCCGCCGCTCATCCCGAGGCCAGGGCGATGGCGGCCGAGGCGGAGTGGTTCATGGACTACCGCAACGCCGACGGCTCGATCGCCGAGATGTGCGGCAACGGCGTCCGGGTCTTCGCCCGCTATCTCCAGCGTGCCGGAGAGATCACGGAGGGCGATCTCGCGGTCGCCACCCGCGGCGGGGTCAAGCGGGTGCACCTCGCCAAGGACGGCGACATCACCGTCGGCATGGGCGCCGCCCGGCTCCCCGAGGGCGAGGTCACCGTACGCGTCGGCGAGCGGAGCTGGCCCGCGCGGAACGTGAACATGGGCAACCCGCACGCGGTCGCCTTCGTCGCCGACCTCGGCCATGCCGGGGACCTGCTCACCGCGCCTCCCTTCAGTCCGGCCGCCGCCTACCCGGACGGCGTCAATGTGGAATTCGTCGTGGACCGCGGCCCCCGCCATGTGGCGATGCGCGTCCACGAGCGGGGCTCGGGCGAGACCCGCTCCTGCGGCACCGGCGCCTGCGCGGTCGCCGTCGCCGCCGCCCGCCGGGACGGCACCGACCCTGCGGCCACCGGGACACCCGCGACCTACACCGTGGACGTCCCCGGCGGTCGGCTGGTGATCACCGAACGCCCGGACGGCGAGATCGAGATGACCGGTCCCGCCGTCATCGTGGCGGAGGGGCTGATCGACGGGGAGTGGCTGGCGGCCGTGCGGGGGTGAGGAATTCGCCCCCGTTCGCACTGCGGAGGGCGACCTGATCCCAAGAGTCGCACGCCCCACTGACAACGGCCCTCCGCCCGGCACCGCCCGCGAGACGACCCGGGCCGGGAGAAGAGCGGCACCGCCCCCGCGGCCACCCAGATCGGGAGATGAGCGGGACCGCCCCTGAGGCCACCCAGGTCGGCGGAAGAGCGGGACCGCCCGCGAGGCCACCGAAGCCGGGAGAAGAGCGGCGGCGCCCCGAATGGGCGTTCTGCCCCGTATCGACGCCACACAGCCCACGCTCAGTCCAAACCTCCCCGCGGTCGCTCGAAGGGGTGATCCGTTTCACGCTCGGCGGGAGGCGGTCAACCGGGCGTGTTCCGCTCGATAGCATCAAGCACCGGCCCGGACGGGGGGCGGTAGTCGCCCCCTGAGCCCGTGTCAGCCCTGGGGCATCCCGTCCGCCGGTCAACGCAGCCGGAGGTGCCCATGAGTGCGGAGGCCACGAACCCCGCGACCCCAGGCCCGGTCACGGACGCCGTGCTCGGCCCCGTGGCCGGCCAGGCCGCCCGCCGCAAGGCCCGCCCCCGGCTCGACCTGCGCCGTCTCGGCCGGGCCGCGCTGCTGGCCGCACCCGGACGCGATCGCCTGCCGGACGCGATCGGCCATGTCGTGGACGCCCATCGCGCCCACCACCCCGACGCCGATCTCGAACCCCTGCGCCGCGCCTACGTCCTGGCCGAGTCCTCGCACCGCGGCCAGATGCGCAAGAGCGGCGAGCCCTACATCACCCACCCCCTCGCGGTGACCCTGATCCTCGCCGAACTCGGCGCGGAGACCACGACCTTGACCGCCTCCCTCCTCCACGACACCGTCGAGGACACGGAGGTGACCCTCACTCAGGTCGGCGAGCAGTTCGGCGAGGAGGTCCGCTACCTGGTCGACGGCGTCACCAAGCTGGAGAAGGTCGACTACGGAGCCGCCGCCGAGTCCGAGACCTTCCGCAAGATGCTGGTCGCCACCGGCAACGACGTCCGCGTGATGTCGATCAAACTCGCCGACCGGCTGCACAACATGCGCACCCTCGGCGTGATGCGCCCCGAGAAGCAGGCCCGTATCGCCAAGGTCACCCGGGACGTCCTCATCCCCCTCGCCGAACGTCTCGGCGTCCAGGCCCTCAAGACCGAGCTGGAGGACCTGGTCTTCGCGATCCTCCACCCCGAGGAGTACGACCACACCCGCGCGCTGATCGGGGAGAACACCGCCCGTGCCGCCGACCCGCTCACCGAGGTCGTGGACGAGGTCCGCACGGTCCTCCAGGACGCCGACATCACCGCCGAAGTCCTCGTCCGGCCCCGCCACTTCGTCTCCGTGCACCGGGTCTCCCGCAAGCGCGGCCACCTGCGGGGCGCCGACTTCGGGCGGGTCCTGGTCCTGGTCGCCGAGGACGCCGACTGCTACGCCGTCCTGGGCGAGCTGCACACCTGTCTGACGCCGGTCGTCTCGGAGTTCAAGGACTTCATCGCCGTACCCAAGTTCAACCTCTACCAGTCGCTGCACACCGCCGTGGCCCGGCCCGACGGGCAGGTCGTCGAAGTCCTCATCCGCACCCAGCAGATGCACCAGGTCGCCGAGGCCGGAGTCGTCGCCCTGGGTAACCCCTACGCGCCCGGCACCGAGGAGTCCCCGGCCGAGGGCGAGCGCATCGACCCCACCCGCCCCGGCTGGCTCTCCCGGCTCCTGGACTGGCAGCGCGCCGCGCCCGACCCCGACACCTTCTGGTCCACCCTGCGCGAGGACCTCGCCCAGGACCGCGAGATCACCGTCTTCCGCCCCGACGGCGGCACCCTCGGTCTTCCCGAGGGCGCCACCTGCGTGGACGCCGCCTACGCCCAGTACGGGGAGGACGCGCACGCGTGCATCGGCGCCAGCGTCAACGGGCGCCTCGCCACGCTCAGCACGGTCCTCAGGGACGGCGACACCGTCCAGCTCCTCATGGGCCAGGACCCCGCCTCCGAACCGTCCCGCGAGTGGCTGGACCACGCCCACACCCCCGCCGCCCGGATCGCCATCCAGCGCTGGCTGGCGACCCACCCGACCCCGGCCGCCGACACGCCGGGAACGGGCCGGGAAGGGGGCACAGAGGGACCGCCGGAGGCCGCCGCCGCGCCGGGGTCCGCGACAGCCTCCCCCGCCACCCCTCCCCAGCCGGTCAGTGTCCGCCCCGCCGCCAACATCGTCCTCGACCCGCCCGGCGCGAGCGTCCGGCTCGCGGGCTGTTGTACGCCCGTACCGCCCGACGCGGTCACGGGCTTCGCCGTCCGGGGGGGAGTGGTGACCGTGCACCGCGCGGAGTGCGCCGCGGTGGCCCGGATGAAGAACGCGGGGCGCGCGGAGATCGCCGTGCGCTGGGGCGAGTCCAGCGAGTGCCGGGTGACGCTCGTCGCCGAATCGTTCGTCCGTCCGCATCTGCTGGCCGACCTCACCGAGGCGATGGCCGTGGAGGGCGCCGAGATCGTCTCCGCGACGGTCGAGCCACCGAGCCAGCAGCGCGTCCGCCACACCTACACCGTCCAGCTCCCCGACGCCTCCCGGCTGCCCTCCCTCATGCGCGCGATGCGCAATGTGCCCGGCGTCTTCGACGTGAACCGCGCGCGACACGCCGCGGCGGCCTCCTGAACGGGGCTCCCCGGGGCCGGGTTTCCGCAACAGCCCTCCAGGGGGCGATCTCCCGCAACCGACCCCAGTGGGCGGTTTCCCGGAGGGCATCCCCGCCCGCATCCCCCCGTTCGGCCCGCATCCCCCCGTTCGGGGGGACCGGCGCGCGTCCTCCCCTGCGGGTGCCCGCCCGGCTGGTAGCGGTGGTCCATGCCGCACAGTTCCCCCACCCCCCGCCCGCCCCGTGCCCGCCGTCGCCCGGGTCCGGCCGTGTCCGCCCTGCTGGCGTCGGCCGTCTCCGTCTGCCTGGTCGCGGCGAGCGCCCCGGCGACCCCCCTGGGCGTCGGCGACCGGCTCTTCCCGTACCTGGGCAACCCGGGATACGACGTGGCGTCGTACGACCTGTCCTTCGTCTACGGCGGCAGCAACAACGAACCGCTCAACGCCGTCACCACCATCGACGCCTGGACGACGACCCGGCTGGACACCGTCAATCTGGACTTCACCCACGGTGACGTCCGGTCCGTCACGGTCGACGGTGTCCCCGCGGCCTTCACCAGCGTCGGCGAGGACCTGGTGATCACCCCGGAGGACCGGCTCGGCGCGGGGGAGTGGATGCGGATCACCGTGCGGCACACCAGCGACCCCCGGCCCGACCCCGACCGCGACGGCGGCTGGGTGCGCACCGCCGACGGACTCGCCATGGCCAATCAGGCGGATGTCGCCCACACGGTCTTCCCGTGCAACGACCACCCCTCCGACAAGGCCCTGTTCACCATCCGCGTCACCGCCCCGGACGGCTACACCGCCGTGGCCAACGGCCTCCCCACGGGTGTGGACCGCGCCGGCGACACCATCACCCGCACCTACCGCACCCGCCATCCCATGGCCACCGAACTCGCCCAGGTCTCCATCGGCCGCTCCACCGTCCTGCACCGCACCGGCCCGCACGACCTGCCGGTCCGCGACGTCGTCCCCACCCAGTACCGCGAGCAGCTCGAACCCTGGCTGAAGAAGACCCCCGCGCAGATCTCCTGGATGGAGGACCGCGTCGGCCCCTACCCCTTCGAGACCTACGGGCTCCTCATGGCGGACGCCGCCACCGGCTTCGAACTGGAGACACAGACCCTCTCCCTCTTCGAACGCGGCCTCTTCATGGAGCCCGCCTACCCCGAGTGGTACGTCGACTCGATCATGGTGCATGAGCTGGCCCACCAGTGGTTCGGCGACAGCGTCTCCCCGCGCGCGTGGTCCGACCTCTGGCTCAACGAGGGACACGCCACCTGGTACGAGTCCCTCTACGCCGAGGAGCGCGCGGGCCGTACCCTCCAGGCGCGCATGAAGGCCGCGTACGGCGCCTCCGACCGCTGGCGCGCCACCGGCGGCCCTCCGGGCGCCCCCAAGGTGCCCGCCCCCGGCGACAAGATCGGCATCTTCCGCCCCAACGTCTACGACGGCGCCGCGCTGATCCTCTACGCCCTCCGCCAGGAGATCGGCACCCCCGTCTTCGACCGCCTGCAACGCGCCTGGGTCACCCGGCACAAGGACGGCGTGGCCGGCACCCGCGACTTCATCGACCTGGCCTCCGACCTCGCCGACCGCGACCTCGACGGCTTCTTCCAGGGGTGGCTGTACGCCGAGAAGACCCCACCGATGCCGGGCCACCCCGACTGGACGTCGGAGCCCCCGGCGAAGAAGCCCGCCTCCGCCGGATAACACAGTGACGAGACGAGGCGGCCCGTGAGACCATCGTCAGGTCGGCGACACGGTCCGCTCCGAATCCACCAAAATCACGAGATCCACCTGATCCACGAGATCTACAGGTTCCACCGGGTCTACGGGTTCTACCGGATCCACCGGAGTAAAACGCCCTGGCCACGGGAATCTCCCGAAGGTCCCGTGCGTTGAGCACAGTGACGGGCCGGGCTCCGCAGCCCCGCCTCCACCCCGTCGCCGCCCCACGGCAACCCCATCGACGTAAGGATCAAATGACCTCCTCTTCATCCCCTTCCCAGGACACCCAGCGCCCCGCGCACAGCTACTCCGACGGTCTTCGGGCCGATGCCCTGATGGAAGAGGACGTCGCCTGGAGCCACGAGATCGACAGCGAGCGCGACGGCGACCAGCTCGAACGCTCCGACCGCGCGGCCCTGCGCCGGGTGGTGGGCCTCTCCACCGAGCTGGAGGACGTCACCGAGGTCGAGTACCGCCAGCTCCGGCTGGAGCGGGTCGTCCTCGTTGGCGTCTGGACCTCGGGGACCCTCTCCGACGCCGAGAACTCCCTCGCCGAGCTGGCCGCCCTCGCGGAGACCGCCGGCGCGGTCGTGCTCGACGGTGTGTTCCAGCGCCGCGACAAGCCCGACGCCGCCACCTACATCGGTTCCGGCAAGGCCGAGGAACTGCGTGATGTCGTCCTCGAATCCGGCGCCGACACGGTCGTCTGCGACGGTGAGCTGAGCCCCGGCCAGCTCATCCACCTCGAAGACGTCGTCAAGGTCAAGGTCATCGACCGTACGGCCCTGATCCTGGACATCTTCGCCCAGCATGCCAAGTCCCGAGAGGGCAAGGCACAGGTCTCGCTCGCGCAGATGCAGTACATGCTGCCGCGGCTGCGCGGCTGGGGTCAGTCGCTGTCCCGGCAGATGGGCGGCGGCAAGGGCGGCGGCCTCGCCACCCGCGGTCCCGGTGAGACCAAGATCGAAACGGACCGGCGGCGGATCCGCGAGAAGATGGCGAAGATGCGCCGGGAGATCGCGGAGATGAAGACCGGGCGCGATATCAAGCGCCAGGAGCGCCGCCGCAACAAGGTGCCCTCGGTCGCCATCGCCGGCTACACCAACGCGGGCAAGTCCTCGCTGCTCAACCGCCTCACCGGCGCGGGCGTCCTGGTCGAGAACGCCCTGTTCGCGACCCTCGACCCGACCGTCCGCCGGGCCGAGACCCCGAGCGGCCGGCAGTACACCCTGGCGGACACCGTCGGCTTCGTCCGGCATCTGCCGCACCACCTGGTCGAGGCGTTCCGCTCCACCATGGAGGAGGTCGGCGACGCCGATCTGATCCTCCATGTGGTGGACGGCTCGCACCCGGTCCCGGAGGAGCAGCTCGCCGCCGTACGCGAGGTGATCAGGGACGTCGGCGCCACCGGCGTACCCGAGATCGTCGTGATCAACAAGGCGGACGCCGCCGATCCGCTGGTCCTCCAGCGGCTGCTCCGCATCGAGAAGCGCGCACTCCCGGTCTCCGCCCGCACGGGCGAGGGCATCGCCGAGCTGATCGCGCTGATCGACAACGAACTGCCCCGGCCGTCCGTCGAGATCGAGGCCCTGGTGCCCTACACCCACGGCAAGCTGGTCGCCCGCGCCCATGACGAGGGCGAGATTCTCTCCGAGGAGCACACCGCGGACGGCACCCTCCTGAAGGTACGGGTCCACGAGGAACTCGCCGCCGAACTGACCCCATACATCCCGACCCCGGCAGCCTGACCCGCCAACAGCCACCGAGAAGGCCCGCCCCCGATGTGTTGGGGGCGGGCCTCACTCATACCGCCAACCGCCGACCGCCGGTCGCCATGGTTGGGTCGCGGACTTCCCCGCTAGACCTCCCCGCACCCGGCACGGAACTGCGCAGAGCCACACGAGCGGCGGGGAGGCGCAGCCCTGGACGACTGCGTCCCCGCAGCAGCCATGGCCCCGCCACCGCCACCTTCGGTCCTCGCTACTGCCCGGCGAACTTCTCACTCACCGCGTCGAACACACCCTTGGCCTCCTCGCCCAGCCGTGGCCCGGCCAGCCATCCCGCGGTCACCGGACCGATCGACGTGTTGGAGACCAGCGCGGGCTCACCGCCGGACCCGGTCGCCACCCAGCCACCGCCCGACGAACCACCCGTCATGGTGCACCCGATCCGATACATCGTCGGGTCCGTCTCCGTGATCGACAGCCGCCCCGGCTTGTCCTCGCACTGATACAGCGCCTGCCCGTCGAACGGCGCCGCCGCCGGATACCCCGTCGCCGTCATGCTGTCCATCTCCGGCACCGACGGAGCATCGAAGTCCACCGGCAGCGCCGCCCCCACGGTCTCCTCCAGCGAAGTGCCCCCGGCACCCTCCTCCGGAGTCACATGGATCACCGCGAAGTCGTACGCCGCACCGTCACCCCCGGTCGGCCCACCCTGCTCGATCCACTGGTCAGAGGTCTGCACCCAGTCCGCCCACCAGACACCGTACGGAGCGACCTCCTCCTCGGAGGCGGTCTCCAACTCCTGGGCCGTCATCGCCGAGTCGTTGTACGACGGCACGAACGCGATGTTCCGGTACCAGCCCCCGCTCTTACCTGCGTGCACACAGTGCCCCGCCGTCCAGACCATGTTGGACTTGCCGGGATTCGCCGGGTCCTGCACGACCGTCGCCGAGCAGACCATCGTGCCCTCGGGGGAGTCGAAGAGCAGCTTCCCGGCCTCCGGCACGCTGTCGTGGTACTGCGCCGGCACCGCCTGCGCCTCCACGGGCTCCGGCGTGGGATCGGTCACCCCCTGGTCACCGGAGATGTCGTTCTCCTCGACCCCCTGGTCAGGCTCCTCCGCGTCCCGCATCCGGTCCGAATCCCACAGGCCCTCGATGATCGGGTTGATGAACTCGTCGGCCTCGCGCAGCCAGTCGTCCCGGTTCCAGTTCTTCCACTCACCGTCCCGCCAGGAATCGAGGTCTATCCCGTAGTCCTTGAGCCGGTCCTTGATGTCGTCCGGAATCTGGATCTTGTCGTCACCGGCCGCCGCCGTGGCCGACGCGGCGGCATCGTCCGCCGACGTCCCGCCCGACCCGCCGCACGCCGTCGCCGTCAGCCCCAGCACCGACACCAGCGCCACCGCGGCCAGCACCGGCGACGTTCTGCGCCGCGTTCGACTCCCCCGACGAGCGATGAACGACGGCCGAATGGATCGCATGGTGTTACTCCCCCTGATATGAACGGATTTCGGCCCAACAGCGGTGACCTCGGCAAAGCCCCCAGGGAACTCCGCACCCCGACCGCCCGGCCCTTGGGAACGGCCCCCCACACTATGCGGTCGCTGTGGGGGACTTCCGACGGATCGGCAACGGTTCGGCCACAGGCTCCCTGACCAGCGAGGCAGACGGCCTCAGCCGTAGCGGTCCCCTCAGCACGAGGATCCAGCGGCACGGCGTAACCCGTTGCGGGGTGGGGTGTTGGAGGTGTGGGTTCCTCAGCCATCTCGTCGCACAAGCCCCTCCACTCATCCCCAGTGAGTCGAACTCCCCCGCAAGGACCGTCGTGACCAGTACCCCACCCCCACCACCCCCCGCGCCCTCACCCCTCCATCCCTCCGTCCCCCACCAGCCCCAAGCCGCTCCCCCGCACAAACAACTCGACGGCATCACCACCGACCTCCTGGACCACCCCGACCCCTACATCGCAGCCCAAGCCGCAACCATCGAGAACCTCCTCCGCTGCTGGACCCGCGAGACCAACCTCCCCGCCCCCACCAACGGCACCCTCCGTATCCCCCTCCCCACCACCGGCACCACCCTCCTGGCCCCGGTCCACTACTGGTCACCAACAGGCCACCACCGCTTCGGCCCACCCCACCTGAGCGCCTCCACCTCCCCACCCGACGCGCCAACCCCACCCACACCACTCCCACCCCTCGACGCGGTCACCCTCGCCGCGCTCCTGACCCGCGAGGCCCACCACGCCTCACCGCCCTCGGCAGCCGCCCACCCCACCCCCACCACCCCACCGCCTGCCACCACTGCCGTAGCCGCCTCCACCGACCTCGTGTCCCGCGTCGCCGACTCCCTGCACCGCACCGCCACCTTCCTCGCAGAACGCCGGCGCCACCCAGCCGACACCTCCGACCTGTTCCTCTCCGCAGAGCAGGCACTCCTCCTCGGCCACCCCCTGCACCCCACCCCGAAGAGCCGCGAGGGCCTCACCGAAACCGAAGCCCACCTCTACTCCCCGGAACTCCGAGGCCGCTTCCGCCTCCACTGGCTCTCCGTCGCCCCCTCAGTGCTCGCCACCGACTCGGCATGGACCGAACGAGGCCGCCCCATTCGCGCCTCCCGTCTCACCGCAGGTCTCGCCGGACCGGATCTGCCGCTGCCCGATGCCCACACAGCCCTGCCCGTGCACCCCTGGCAACTGCGCCAGTTACTCCACCGACCGGACGTCGCCGCCCTTCTCGACGCCGGACTCCTGCGCGACCTCGGCCCGCACGGTCCGACCTGGCATCCCACCTCCTCCGTCCGCACCGTCTACCGTCCTGGTGCCCCGGCCATGCTCAAGCTGTCCCTCGCCCTGCGCATCACCAACTCCCGTCGCGAGAACCTCCGCAAGGAACTCCACCGAGGCGTCGAAGTGCACCGCCTCCTCCGCACCGGCCTCGCTCAGCAATGGCAGGCGGTCCACCCGGGCTTCGACATCGTCCGCGACCCCGCCTGGCTGGCGGTCGACGCCCCGGACGGCCACCCCGTACAGGGGCTGGACACCGTGATCCGCCACAACCCCTTCCGCCCCACCGGCGACATCTCCTGCATCGCCGGGCTCGTAGCACTCCGCCCACTCGAAGGGACCCCCGAGGCCACCCCTCCCTCACGGCTTGCCGAGGTGATCACAACCCTCGCGACCCGCACCCACCGCCCCCGCACCGCCGTAGCGGCCGAGTGGTTCCTGCGCTACCTGGAACACGTCGTCCGCCCCCTTCTCTGGCTGGACGCCGAAGCCGGAATCGCGCTCGAAGCCCACCAGCAGAACACCCTGGTCGCCCTCGACCGGGACGGCTGGCCCGCAGGCGGTCGCTACCGCGACAACCAGGGCTACTACTTCCGCGCATCGCGCCGCCCGGACCTCGACGCCCGACTCCCCGGCATCGGCGAGCACAGCGACACGTTCGTCTCCGACGAGGTCACCGACGAGCGCTTCGCCTACTACCTCGCGATCAACAACGTCTGCGGACTCATCGGCGCCTTCGGAGCCCAGCGTCTGGCCGACGAACGTCTCCTGCTCGCAGCCTTCCGCCACTTCCTTGAGAGCGTCTCCTCAGGCCCGGCCCGCCTCCGCACATCCCTGCCCACCCTCCTGCTCGACGCCCCCACCCTGCGCTGCAAGGCCAACCTCCTCACCCGCGCGCACGGCCTGGACGAACTCATCGGTCCGGTCGACACCCAGTCCGTCTACGTCACCATCACCAACCCCCTCCACACCTGAAGCCACAGATCACACCTCACCCTCCACCGCCGCCCGTCGTCCGGAAAAGGCGTGACTTCATGCACCCAAGGAACCCCACGCACCCCACGCTCCCCACCGAGCCCGAGCCCGAGCCCGCGCCCAAGCCCGAGGCCCGCGCCCCCGATCCCCCTTCCCTCCTCGACAACGTCCCCTCCTGGAACCCCACCCCCACCCCCTTCGGCACCTTCCGACTACTCCCCGTCCACCTGCCCCGCCACCTCTCGCTCATCAGCGGTTGGATGAACGACCCCGCAATCGCCGCCTTCTGGGAACTGGCCGGTCCCCAATCCGTGGCCGAGGAGCATCTGAGCGCTCAGCAGAGCGGTGATGGCCGCAGCGTCCCCTGCCTCGGGCTGCTGGACGACGGCGGCACACCGATGAGCTACTGGGAGATCTACCGTGCCGACCTGGACCCATTGGCCCACCACTACCCGGCTCGCTCGCACGACACCGGTATCCATGTCCTCATCGGCGGCACCGCCGACCGAGGACGCGGACTGGGCAGTTGTCTCCTCCGGGCCGTGGCCGACCTCGTCCTCGACCACCGGCCGAACTGCGCACGCGTCGTAGCCGAACCCGACATCCGCAACACTCCCTCCGTCTCCGCCTTCCTGACCGCCGGATTTCGGTTCGCCGCCGAGGTCGCACTGCCCGGCAAGCGAGCGGCGCTCATGATCCGAGACCGATCCCTGCGTGATCTGCTGTAGCCCTGTGCCACAGCGTCATCACTTTTGGTACACCGCTCGCTGCGATTCGGTTCCCACCCCCCTCACCCTCCGCCGCTCCTCCCGCAACTTCACCCTCACTCCTCGCCATGTCACCCCCTCCCCGACATCACCCCTTTGTCAGTCCCGAGCCGTAGGGTGGTCGCCCTATGACAAAGCCCTCTCTCCCCGATCTCCTGCACGCCGCCGTCACAGCCGTCGGCGGCACGGAGCGTCCCGGCCAGGCGACCATGGCCGAAGCCGTCGCGGATGTCATCGACGGCGGCTCGCACCTGCTGGTACAGGCCGGCACCGGCACCGGAAAATCCCTCGGATACCTGGTGCCCGCGCTCGCCCACGGGGAGAGAGTCGTCGTCGCGACCGCGACGCTCGCCCTGCAACGCCAGCTCGTCGAGCGCGACCTGCCACGCACGGTGAAGGCGCTGCATCCGCTCCTCCGGCGCCGCCCGGAGTTCGCCATGCTCAAGGGCCGGTCGAACTACCTCTGTCTGCACCGGCTCCACGAGGGCGTGCCGCAGGACGAGGAAGAGGGCCTGTTCGATCAGTTCGAGGCCGCGGCCCCGACCAGCAAACTGGGCCAGGACCTGCTGCGCCTGCGTGACTGGGCGGGCGGGACGGAGGACGGCGACCGCGACGATCTGAGCCCAGGCGTGTCCGATCGTGCCTGGTCGCAGGTGTCGGTCTCCTCGCGCGAGTGCCTGGGCGCGACGAAGTGCGCGTACGGTGCCGAGTGCTTCGCCGAGATGGCCCGGGAGCGCGCCAAACTGGCGGAGGTCGTCGTCACCAATCACGCGCTGCTGGCGATCGACGCGATCGAGGGTGCCCCGGTCCTGCCGCAGCACGAGGTGCTGATCGTCGACGAGGCGCACGAACTGGTCTCGCGGGTCACCGGTGCCGCCACCGGCGAACTCACGCCGGGGCAGGTCAATCGCGCGGTGCGCCGCGCCGCGAAGCTCGCCAATGAAAAGGCCGCCGACCAGTTGCAGACCGCCGCCGAGGGCTTCGAGCGGCTGATGGAGCTGGCGCTGCCGGGCCGCCTGGAGGAGATCCCCGAGGATCTCGCCTACGCCCTCATGGCGCTGCGCGACGCCTGCCGTACGGTGATCTCCGCGATCGGCGCGACGCGGGACAAGTCCGTCCAGGACGAGGACGCCGTCCGCAAGCAGGCGCTGGCGTCGCTGGAGAGCGTCCACGATGTGGCGGAGCGGGTGGTCAACGGTTCGGAGTGGGACGTCGTCTGGTACGAGCGGCACGACCGCTTCGGGGCGTCCCTGCGGGTCGCGCCGATGTCGGTCTCCGGTCTGTTGCGGGAGAAGCTCTTCGCGGACCGCTCGGTGATCCTCACCTCCGCGACCCTGAAGCTGGGCGGCGACTTCAACGGCGTCGGCGCCTCACTGGGGCTGGATCCGGAGGGCACCGGCGGCGACGACCTCCCGCAGTGGAAGGGCATCGATGTCGGCTCGCCCTTCGACTATCCCAAGCAGGGCATTCTGTATGTCGCCAAGCATCTGTCCCGCCCCGCGCGGGACGGCGACCGGGGCGACATGCTGGATGAGCTGACGGAGCTGATCCAGGCCGCCGGGGGGCGCACGCTCGGCCTGTTCTCCTCGATGCGGGCCGCGCAGCTCGCCGCGGAGGACCTGCGCACCCGTATCCCGGAGTACCCGATCCTGCTCCAGGGCGAGGAAACCCTCGGCGAGTTGATCAAGAACTTTGCGGCCGACCCCAGGACCTGCCTCTTCGGCACGCTGTCGCTCTGGCAGGGCGTGGATGTCCCCGGGGCCAGTTGCCAGCTCGTGGTCATGGACAAGATCCCCTTCCCCCGTCCCGACGATCCGCTCATGAGCGCCCGCCAGAAGGCGGTGGAGGAGGCGGGCGGCAACGGCTTCATGGCGGTGGCCGCGACCCATGCCGCGCTGCTCATGGCGCAGGGTGCCGGCCGACTCGTCCGGGCGACCGGGGACCGTGGTGTGGTCGCCGTACTCGATCAGCGGCTGGCGACGGCCCGCTATGGCACCTATCTGAAGGCGTCACTGCCCGACTTCTGGTACACCACGGACCGTAATCAAGTGAGGCGATCACTGGCTGTGATCGACGCGGCGGCCCGCGAGGCGGAGGAGGCCGGGTAAAGGCGCTGCTGGGGAGCTGGTTATGCTGCCCCGCGACCGCACGTCGCGGGGCAGCATAACCGGCGCTTGGCCGGGGTATGGGTGCCGGGTTCAGTAACCCCACGTAACGGACACACCGGGTACGGCCGAGCCCCGCCGCGACGGCGGCACCGCTCGACTCAAGCCCGTGGCCCAAGCCCCGTAGCCGCTCGGCCGAGGCCCCCGCGCAGCGGACAGCACAGGACCCCGGAACCGGCGCAGAGGTTCCGGGGCCCGGTCAGGGAAGCGGGGTGACGTGCCCGCTCGCCGCGGCGCTCACACGCGGCGCAGTACGGCGACGACCTTGCCGAGAATGGTCGCGTCGTCACCGGGGATCGGCTCGTACGCGGCATTGTGCGGGAGCAGCCAGACATGACCGTCCTCGCGCTTGAAGCGCTTGACGGTGGCCTCGCCGTCGAGCATCGCGGCGACGATGTCGCCGTTCTCCGCGACCGGCTGGCGGCGGACGGTCACCCAGTCCCCGTCGCAGATCGCGGCCTCGATCATGGAGTCGCCGACGACCTTCAGCACGAACAGCTCACCGTCGCCGACGAGCTGCCGGGGGAGGGGGAAGACGTCCTCGACCGACTCCTCCGCGAGGATCGGGCCACCGGCGGCGATCCGGCCGACCAGCGGGACGTAGGACGCGGCGGGCTTGCCGGCGGTGTCCGTGGGCTGCGCGGACGTGGCCTGGTCCGAGCCGCGTACCTCGTACGCGCGCGGGCGGTGCGGATCGCGGCGCAGGAAGCCCTTGCGCTCCAGAGCCATCAGTTGGTGGGCCACGGACGAGGTGCTGGACAGGCCGACCGCCTGGCCGATCTCCCGCATGGACGGTGGGTAGCCGCGGCGCTGCACCGAGTCCCGGATGACCTCGATCACCCGGCGCTGCCGGTCGGTCAGGCCCGAGCTGTCCGCCCGGATGCCTGGAGGTCGGCCCGGTAGGGAGCGCTTGTGCCCCTCGGGATGCGTGGCTTCGTTCATCGCATGCACCGGCTCAAGTCGGCCCTGGGAGCGGTCCTGGGCAGTGATGGTGGCACTGTCTGCGGTCGTGGTCACGTCGGCCCCTCTCGATGGTCTCCCTGCTGGACAACGGTAGTTGCTTTCGAAAGGTTGCGCCAAACACACGTTCGAGTGAAAAAGCGCGATCCCTCTGTTGCGATCTTCCCTCGGGGTGTATGGCTGACGTGCTTCCGGTGGGCGGGGGGCCGCACTGTTGTACTGTTCTGCGCCGGGTGGGGCCCTTGTGGGGTCGCCCCAGTCTGCCAGCCGGTGTCCCGCCCGGCAGGGCGCGGGTCTCCATCCGTACGGGAGCCCCACGCCGCTTCCCTGCGGCGCCCACGGTATCTCCCCGGGCCCCCTCCGGGGTACGGAGTGGCACAGGTGTGTCCTCCGGGGCGTACCGGACACCCCGTGTCGAGGTGCTTCCGACGACGGTACGGAGCGGTACCGTCACGCGGCAGATCCGGTCGGACCCGCGACACGCGGCGCGGCGTGTATGTATGCGCCAATCCCCACATCTAGTGGTTGGATTGCATCAACAGCCCAGAAGTTGTGGTCCCCCGGGTCTTCAGGCCCAGGACCATCGCCTATGCTGGTGCCTGCTTCGAGGGGCCCGAGTGGCCTCCTGGGGCTATTGAGTTCTGCTGCGAGGAGGGTTGGGAGATCATGCACTGCCCCTTCTGCCGGCATCCCGACAGCCGTGTCGTCGACAGCCGTACGACCGACGACGGTACGTCGATCCGCAGGCGCCGCCAGTGCCCTGACTGCTCCCGTCGTTTCACGACCGTGGAGACGTGCTCGCTCATGGTGGTCAAGCGGTCCGGAGTCACCGAGCCCTTCAGTCGTACCAAGGTCATCAACGGTGTGCGCAAGGCATGCCAGGGGCGGCCTGTCACCGAGGACGCACTCGCCCAGCTCGGCCAGCGGGTCGAGGAGGCGGTGCGGGCCACCGGGAGTGCCGAGCTGACCACCCACGACGTGGGTCTGGCCATACTCGGCCCCCTCCAGGAACTGGATCTCGTCGCCTATCTGCGTTTCGCCTCCGTCTACCGGGCCTTCGACTCGCTCGACGACTTCGAGACGGCCATCGCGGAACTCAGGGAGACGAGGCCCCCCGCCGCGGACGACGAGGCCCGCGACGACGGACAAGGCGCTGTCACGGGGAGCCGGGAAGACCATCGCGGGCCCGGCGGGACCAGGCAGGTCCCCCAGCCCGTCCACGCCGCCGACTGACCGGAGAAGGGCCGGTACCGGACCGCGGCGGATGGCGGGACCGGCCGTACGGCGGCGAATCGAATCACCTGTTGTGGGCGGAGCCTGGGCCTGCCCGCAGTACCAGACAGAACACCGTGCCACGGGAACAACGGGGCACTTCAGGGCGTTTTCGCCCGTACAGGGAGGCGGCATGACAGAGACGACGAGCGGTCCGGCACGAGGTTCCCGCGCAAAGGGAGCCAAGGCCAGCAAGGGACTGCGTATCGAGCGCATCCACACCACCCCTGGAGTGCACCCGTACGACGAGGTGGAATGGGAGCGTCGTGACGTCGTCATGACCAACTGGCGCGACGGCTCGGTCAATTTCGAGCAGCGCGGCGTGGAGTTCCCCGGCTCCTGGTCGGTGAACGCGGTCAACATCGTCACCAGCAAGTACTTCCGCGGTGCCGTCGGCACCCCGCAGCGTGAGACCAGCCTCAAGCAACTGATCGACCGCATCGTGAAGACGTATCGGAAGGCCGGCGAGGACTACAAGTACTTCGCCTCGCCCGCCGACGCCGAGATCTTCGAGCACGAGCTGGCGTACGCCCTCCTGCACCAGATCTTCAGCTTCAACAGCCCCGTCTGGTTCAACGTGGGCACGCCCCAGCCGCAGCAGGTGTCCGCCTGCTTCATCCTGTCCGTCGACGACTCCATGGAGTCGATCCTCGACTGGTACAAGGAAGAGGGCATGATCTTCAAGGGCGGCTCCGGCGCCGGCCTGAACCTCTCCCGGATCCGTTCCTCCAAGGAACTGCTCTCCTCCGGAGGCAACGCCTCCGGTCCGGTCTCCTTCATGCGCGGTGCCGACGCCTCCGCAGGAACGATCAAGTCCGGTGGCGCCACTCGGCGCGCCGCCAAGATGGTCATCCTCGACGTCGACCACCCCGACATCGAGGACTTCATCGAGACCAAGGTCAAGGAGGAGGAGAAGATCCGCGCCCTGCGCGACGCGGGCTTCGACATGGACCTGGGCGGCGACGACATCACGTCCGTCCAGTACCAGAACGCCAACAACTCGGTCCGGGTGAACGACGAGTTCATGACGGCCGTCGAGAACGGCGAGACCTTCGGTCTGCGCGCCCGGATGACCGGCGAGGTCATCGAGAAGGTCGACGCCAAGGCCCTCTTCCGCAAGATGGCCGAGGCCGCCTGGGCCTGCGCCGACCCGGGCATCCAGTACGACGACACCATCAACCACTGGCACACGTGCCCGGAATCGGGCCGGATCAACGGCTCGAACCCGTGCAGCGAGTACATGCACCTGGACAACACGTCCTGCAACCTGGCCTCGCTGAACCTGATGAAGTTCCTCAAGGACGACGGCAAGGGCAACCAGTCCTTCGAGGCCGAGCGCTTCGCCAAGGTCGTCGAGCTGGTCATCACCGCGATGGACATCTCCATCTCCTTCGCCGACTTCCCCACCCAGAAGATCGGCGAGAACACCCGCGCGTTCCGCCAGCTCGGCATCGGCTACGCCAACCTCGGCGCCCTGCTGATGGCGACCGGCCACGCCTACGACTCCGACGGCGGCCGTGCCCTGGCCGGTGCCGTCACCTCGCTGATGACCGGCACGGCCTACCGCCGCTCCGCCGAGCTGGCCACGGTCGTCGGCGCCTACGACGGCTACGCGCGCAACGCCGACGCCCACAACCGCGTCATGAAGCAGCACGCCGACGCCAACGGCCTGGCCGTCCGCGTGGACGACCTCGACACGCCGATCTGGGCCGCCGCCACCGAGGCGTGGCAGGACGTGCTGCGCCTGGGTGAGAAGAACGGTTTCCGTAATGCCCAGGCGTCCGTCATCGCCCCGACCGGCACCATCGGTCTGGCGATGTCCTGCGACACCACCGGCCTGGAGCCCGACCTCGCGCTGGTCAAGTTCAAGAAGCTGGTCGGCGGCGGCTCGATGCAGATCGTCAACGGCACCGTCCCGCAGGCCCTGCGCCGCCTGGGCTACCAGGAGGAGCAGATCGAGGCGATCGTCGATCACATCGCCGACCACGGCAATGTGATCGACGCCCCGGGCCTCAAGCTCGAACACTACGAGGTGTTCGACTGCGCCATGGGCGAGCGCACCATCTCCCCGATGGGCCACGTCCGCATGATGGCCGCCATCCAGCCGTGGATCTCCGGCGCCCTGTCCAAGACGGTCAACATGCCGGAGACGGCGACCGTCGAGGAGGTCGAGGAGATCTACTTCGAGGCCTGGAAGATGGGCATCAAGGCCCTCGCCATCTACCGCGACAACTGCAAGGTCGGCCAGCCGCTCTCCGCCAAGAAGAAGGAGCCGGAGACCAAGGCCGCCCCCGTCCCTGCCTCGGCTGCCGTCTCCGCCGCGGAGTCCAAGGTCGAGAAGGTCGTCGAGTACCGGCCGGTCCGCAAGCGCCTCCCCAAGGGCCGCCCCGGGATCACCACGTCCTTCACGGTCGGTGGTGCCGAGGGCTACATGACCGCCAATTCCTACCCGGACGACGGTCTCGGCGAGGTCTTCCTGAAGATGTCCAAGCAGGGCTCGACCCTCGCGGGCATGATGGACGCCTTCTCCATCGCCGTCTCGGTTGGTCTCCAGTACGGCGTGCCCCTGGAGACGTACGTCTCGAAGTTCACCAACATGCGCTTCGAGCCGGCCGGGATGACGGACGACCCCGATGTCCGGATGGCCCAGTCGATCGTCGACTACATCTTCCGCCGCCTGGCGCTCGACTTCCTCCCGTTCGAGACGCGCTCCGCGCTCGGCATCCACTCCGCCGACGAGCGCCAGCGCCACCTGGAGACGGGCTCGTACGAGCCCCTGGACGACGACGTCGATGTCGAGGGCCTCGCCCAGTCGGCACCGCGGGCCCAGGAACTCAAGGCCGTCACCGCGCCGAAGCCGGCCGGTGCCGAGGAGGAGGCCGCGCCCGCCCCCCGGCAGGCCCACACCAGCGCGGAACTGGTGGAGATGCAGCTCGGCATCCAGGCCGACGCCCCGCTGTGCTTCTCCTGCGGCACCAAGATGCAGCGGGCCGGGTCCTGCTACATCTGCGAGGGATGCGGGTCCACCAGCGGTTGCAGCTAATGCCTCTCGGTGTGCGCCCCGGGCACCCTGCCCGGGGCGCACACCGCAGAGGTGAAGCATGAGGAGGGGCGTCGGCGTCAGGTCGGCGCCCCTCCCGCCTGTCACGCGCCGGGTGTGCGTCCGGCGCGGTGCATGCTGAACCTGCCGTCCGGTGCAGTGGTGGGTGCGCAGGGGGCGCCCCGGCGCACGGCAGGCCCGTCCGATGCCCCCCTGCGGGTGAGGAGCACCGGCGCGGTGCCGGTCAGGAACGAGGTGCGGGTCAGGAACGAGCGGTGGCGCCCATGACGCTGGTGAAGGTCGTGGGATCGTCCTCGTAACCGTGAACGCCCGGGTGGAAGTCCCAGGTTCCCGAGTCGGTGCGCAGAAATTCCCCGACCGTCGCCGCCGTCGCGCCGAGCACGCCGCCGAAGTCGTCGGCCGCCAGATCGGTGTATCCCTCACGGATGCGCAGCCTGGGATTGCCGACGCTGACGAAGGTCCGGCGGTCCGGGCGCTGCTGGATGACGACACCCACCACCACGCGCGCGTAGCGCGGGTCCAGCCGCTCGAACTCCACCGTCAGGACCTCGTCCCAGCCGAAGCCCTTGCCGTCCTTGCTGTCCCGGTTGAGCGTGATCGTGCCGTCGGGGGAGCGCCTGTCGAAGTGCACGAGATAGGCGGGCCCGCCCTGCGGATCACTGGTCAGATAGGTCGCCGCCACCAGGTCGAGATCGGTCGGCGGGTGCCCCGACGGACTCGGGTCCCACTTGACCGCGATCTCGGCCTTGCGGATGCCCTTGGTGAGGTCGTTCACCGGTTGTGCCCCTTCCCCGTACGTATCCACCCCGAACTGCCCCGTGGACAGGGCCGGTTGTCCATCCTGCCACGCGGAGGCGGGCGCACGCGCGTATGCGCTCCCACCGACCGTGACCTACGGCACCTCCCGGGTCGTACGATGGCGCGGTGCTGGTCAAGTGGACTCGCTGCACCGTGGTGGACCGTCGGGGGTTCGAGCGGGGGCAGCGAAAGTGGGTGGGGCTTCCGGGCGAGCCCGGATTCCGGGGGCAGGGCGGCGGCTGGAGCCGCGTGCGGCCCTCGGTGGCGCACATCTTCACCTTCTGGGAGTCCCGTGCCTTCTACGACTCCTTCATGGCCCGCTCGCACGACCGGCTCGCGGCGGCCCAGTCGGGCACCTTCAAGGACGCCGAGGTCAGGCTGTTCGACTACCGCTTCGATGTGAAGACCGGCTTCGAGCCCCGCTTCGTCGACGCCGACCTCATCCGCGTCGCCCTGTGCCGCGTCCGCGAGGAGCGTGTCGAGAACTTCACCCTCATGCAGGAGAAGGTCTGGAACCCCGCCATGGCCGGTTCCCCCGGCATGATCCGCGGGCTGTTCGCCGAGGCCCCCGGGAACGAGTTCCTGGTGCTGTCCATGTGGCAGTCCGCCGCCGAGCACGGCAAATACCGCACCGAACGCATCGAACGTCTCGCCCTGCGTGCCCAGACCGAGGCGGACATCGCCGCGCTCACCGGGGACATCGTCGAAATGGAGCCGTCCTGGACGGTGTGACCGGGGCCGTGCGCGGCACCCTGGGAGAGGCGCCCGGAAAACCGCCCCCGCGCGCGGGGGCGCCGTGGGGCTGAGCCTGACGGCCTCGGGTGATTGCGGCGTGCGGCGGCCCCGCGGAGGGGAGATTGTGTGACCTACGCCGTATGGAGCCCCCACGACCACCCGGTATCGCGTCCTCCGATCTAGGGTTTCGGCATGGAACGACCACGGCGCATCGTCCTTGTCCGCCACGGGGAGTCAACGGGCAATGTTGATGACACCGTGTACGAGCGGGAACCCGACCACGCCCTCGCCCTGACCGAGCGGGGCTGGCGGCAGGCGGAGGAGACGGGAAAGGGGCTGCGCGAGCAGTTCGGCCGCGAGCGGGTGAGCGTGTACGTGTCCCCGTACCGCCGTACCCACGAGACACTGCGCGCCTTCCATCTCGACCCCGAGCTGATACGCGTCCGGGAGGAGCCCCGGCTGCGCGAGCAGGACTGGGGCAACTGGCAGGACCGCGACGACGTACGCCTCCAGAAGACGTACCGGGACGCCTACGGCCACTTCTTCTACCGTTTTGCCCAGGGTGAGAGCGGCGCCGATGTGTACGACCGGGTCGGTGGGTTCCTGGAGAGCCTCTACCGCAGCTTCGAGGCGCCCGACCATCCCCCGAACGTGCTCCTGGTGACCCACGGTCTGGCCATGCGCCTGTTCTGCATGCGCTGGTTCCACTGGACGGTCGCCGAATTCGAGTCCCTGTCCAATCCCGGGAACGGTGAGGTGCGGATGCTCGTTCTCGGACATGACGGCCGGTACACCCTGGACCGGCCGTTCGAGCGCTGGCGGGATCCGGAGCCGTACGGGCTCGGCGAGTAGGGGTGCCGGTGGGGGATGCGCTGTCGTCTGGGTCGGACGGCTGGGCGGGGACGCCGGACGGGGCTGCCGGCGGCTGTCGGCTCTCGTTGCGGCGCGGACTATCGCGTGATGATCAAACCCGGCGGTCGCTGATCAGCCGACCCGGTGATGCCGGTCGTGAGGATGGCCACCGTTCCCCGTCCGGACCGTGCTGGATCCGCCGGCGACGAATTAGAGTGGCTGGGCGATGACCTTCGACTCCCTTGACCTCTCTCCCGACGACTTCTCTCCTGACGGCCGCCTCAATCGCGCGCTGGCCAGCCTGCGCGGACTGGCAGTGGGCGACGCGCTCGGCTCGCAGTTCTTCGTCCCGGTGAACTACCCGCTGCTCAAGCGACGCGAACTGCCCGAGGGCATCTGGCAGTGGACCGATGACACGGAGATGGCCTGCTCCGTCGTCACCGTCCTCGCCGCGCACGGACGGATCGAGCAGGACGCGCTCGCCGCCTCCTTCGCCGCGCGCCATGACTTCGACCGCGGGTACGGCCCCGCCGTCAACCGGCTGCTGCGCTTGGTCCGGGAGGGCGGCGACTGGCGCGAGCTGTCGGCCGCGCTGTTCAACGGACAGGGGTCCTGGGGCAACGGCGCAGCGATGCGGATCGCTCCGCTGGGCGCCTGGTACGCCGACGACCCCGAGCAGGCCACCCACCAGGCCGAGATCTCCGCCTACCCGACCCACCAGCACCGGGAGGCCGTGGTCGGCGCCATGGCGGTCGCCGCCGCAGCCGCCCTGGCCGGTTCCCCCGGCGGGCCGCCCGACGCCGGTGCGCTGCTCGACGGAGTCGTCGCCCTGATCCCCAGAAGCGCGGTCGGCGCCGGACTGCGCCGCGCCCGCGACATGCTCGACTACGACGACGCCGCGACCGTCGCCGCCGTTCTGGGCTGCGGACGGCGTACGAGCGCCCATGACACCGTTCCCTTCGCCCTCTGGTCCGCCGCGCGCGCCCTCGGCGATTACGAGCGTGCCTTCTGGACGACCGCGCAGGTCGGCGGCGATGTCGATACGACCTGCGCCATCGTGGGCGGCGTGCTGGCCGCGAGCGGGACGGGGCGACCGCCGGTCGGCTGGGGCGAGCGGGTGGAGGCGCTGCCGGGGTGGGTGCCGAGGGGTTCTTAGAGGGTTCTGTGGGTCTGCGGGTTCTGGGAGGGCTTCTTGGGTGGGCCTGGATTTCGGCTGATCCGTTGGCCGCGGGTCCGGACCGGCCCATGCCGGGGTCATGTCGGAGGTTCTTGCCGGGCCGTCCGGTCGGCGTCGGCCGCGCTTCGACGCAGCCATGGAAACTCTCTGCGCTCGACGGGAACTCTGCGTGATCGGCAGTGCGTTCCCATTGCAACCGCCGTGTGACGAGTGGGCACGCGGCGGTTGCGAGGGCATGCAGGGGGTGAGCGTGGTGAGTGGGCTGGTGTCATGGGGCGGCCAGGGCTGCTCGTGACTGTTGCCGTGGTGATGGCCTTGTGGGTCGGTGCCCGGTGGTGGTGGAGGGAGCAGGGCTGGTCGGTGGGCGGCTGGCACACTCCCGTGATGCCTGCCGACCACCTCCGGCCCGTGGCCGTACCCGACCTTTCCCGGCCCGCGGCCACAGCCGAACCTTTTCGACCCGTCGCCACAGCCGCCCGCCTCCGGCCTGCGGTGACTACCGCCCGCCTCCGGTCCGCGGCCACAGCCATCCACCCCCGTCCCGCCACCATGGCCACTCATCCCGGGCCCGCCCCACTGCCACTCATACCGGGCCCGCCGCCACCCCCGTCCACCGGCCGTGGCCGATCGTCACCGTTCCCTCCGTCTCAACCCACCCCCGCCCCCGAACGGTTTGGTGCCGAGTCTCGGCATCAGCCGCTGCGACAGACCCGCGCCCGACGCAATCGCGACCGTGACCGGCAGGAAGGCCAGACCGGTGCTGATTGGGCTGCAGCCCAGCACGGTCTGGACGAAGAGCACGATGTAGAAGAACATCCCGAACATCGCCGCGGCGAGGCTCAGCATGATCAGGTAGGTGCCGGAGCGATTGCGGTCGGCGAACATCTTCAACGGGGTGATCGGTTCCCATGCCCGCATCTCGATGAAGACGAAGGCCGACAGCAGTGCCACGGAGGTGGTGAAGGACCCCAGGGTGAGGGTGTCCTGCCAGCCCTCCTCGGCCGCGCGGATGAAGCCGTACACGAGGGAGACCATGCTCATGGTGGAGGCCAGCGCGCCGGCGATGTCGAAGCTTCCGGGGTGCCGTTCGGACTCGCTGATGCAGAGTGGTGCGAGCACGGCGATGAGGACACCGATGGGCACATTGACGAAGAGCACCCAGCGCCAGTCCAGCCACTCGGTCAGCATGCCGCCCGCGAGCAGACCGATGACCCGGCGCAGCAGCAGCGAAGCCTTGTCCGCCCAGCATGCCGCCCGCGAGCAGACCGATGGCTCCGCCACCTGCGGAGACGGCCGCGAAGACGCCGAAGGCGCGAATTCGCTCCGGCCCTTCGGGGAACGTGGTGGTGATCAGGGCCAGCGATGTGGGCGACGCGATGGCACCCCCTACGCCTTGCAGGGCCCGTGCGGCGAGCAGTTGCCAGGGTTCCTGGGCGAAGCCGCCGAGCAGCGACGCGAAGGTGAAAAACAGGATCCCGGCCATGAAGACCCGGCGACGGCCGAGGATGTCACCGGCGCGGGCGCCGAGCAGCAGCAGGCCGCCGAATGTCAGCGTGTACGCGCTGACCACCCAGGTCAGCTCGGTGGTGCTGAAGGAGAGCGCATCCTGGATGTGAGGAAGCGCGAGGTTCAAATCGTCGCGTCGCGGCCGGTGCCCAGACCGGCAAGGCCGCGGTCTACCGGCGGTGGCCCTCCAAGGATGATCTCGTCGCCGACGCCCTCCAGGCCGGGCTCCCGCGGTTCGACGAGGCCGCCGACCTCGGTGGTGTGCGCGAGGATCGGCTCCATCTGTGCCGCCAGGCGCGCGACGCGATGTTCTCGCGGCCCGGATTCGCGCTCCGCTCAGTGATTTACGAATGCGATCCGGCGCAGGCCGAGCGGTTCCACGGGGTGATCTTCGGCGGGGTCGTCGAGCCCACCGTCAGACTGCTGGGGGAGGTCGTCAACCGGGGAATCGAGCGCGGCGAGGTGCGGCCCGACGCGGCGAACGGCTATGTCATCGACGCCATCCCGGCGATAATGATGTACCGCTCAAAGATTTGTACCAGCGAATGGCCTGACGCCGACATCGAGCAGATGGTGGACGAGTTGATGATGCCGCTGCTGCGGCCGGGCGGTGCCTGAGACGGCTTGCCCGCCGTCGGGTGAGCGACTCGGGGAGGCGGGGTGTCACCAGGTGATCCGGGCGGCGTACGCTAAGGGCGCCATGCCGTACGAACCGCCTACTCATACCGTCGAGCGCTCCCTCCGCGCCACGACCGGAGCGAAGATCATTGCCGGTGTCGACGAGGTGGGGCGGGGCGCCTGGGCCGGTCCCGTCACCGTCTGCGCGGCGATCACCGGACTGCGCCGGCCCCCCGAAGGGCTCACCGACTCCAAACTCCTCACCGTCAAACGGCGCACGGAACTCGCCGAAGCGCTGCGCACATGGGTGACGTCGTACTCCCTCGGGCATGCCTCTCCCGAGGAGATCGACGGGATGGGCATGACGGCCGCGCTGCGCCTGGCCGCCGTGCGCGCCCTGGAGACCCTGCCGGTCAGGCCCGAGGCCGTGATACTCGACGGCAAGCACAACTACCTCGGGGCGCCCTGGCAGGTGCGCACGGTCATCAAGGGGGACCGGTCGTGCGTGGCCGTCGCGGCGGCTTCGGTGATCGCCAAGGTTCAGCGCGACAAAATGATGGCCGAACTGGGTATCGACCATGCAGACTTCGGTTTTGCGGATAATGCCGGGTATCCCTCACCTGTGCACAAGGCCGCACTGGAGGAGCGGGGACCCACCCCGTACCACCGGTTGTCGTGGGCGTATCTTGATGCGCTGCCCCAGTGGCGGCACCTCAAGAAGGCCCGTAGCTGGGCGGAGGGAAGCGTTCCGGAGATCGAGGGTCAGCTCGGCTTCGATTTCTGACGATTCCGCTCGCACGTATGTGCCACCCGCCCATGTGTGCCGCACCAGTGTTTGATTAACATCAGCTCATGCCTCTCATCCCCGAGGAGCCTCAGATTCACGAGAGTGCCCAGGGTCCCCGCGCCACCCCGGCCAGTGGCCGTACCGCGCCGACCCCCCGTCCTGTACCCGGCCCCCGTCCCGTGGCGCCCTCGCGTCCCGGTCGTCCCGGCCCGCTGCGGCCGACGCCGCCCGTGCAACGCACGCCGCGTGACGTGGTCCCGGCCCAGCCCGCACCGTCGGGCCCCGCTGCCACCGCCCCGACCTCGGCGGCCCCGCAGATCCAGCTCATCCCGGCCTCCGCCGAAGGTGCCCTCGACGCCGCCGAGGAGGCCGTGGACCTGCTGCTCGAATCGGGCCGCGCCCCCGGTGACATCCTGGTCGTCACCATCGGCGAACAACACCCCTGGGCAGCGCACGAGCTGTCCTTCGGGGAAGCCTCCTACTGGCAGCAGCACGACGCGGGTGACGACGTCTTCTACACCGACGCCGCCACCACGAGCCGTGCCGCTTCCCGCCCGGTCGTCGTGGTCGCCGTCAACGGCGGTTCCGACGACACGGCCGCGTCCGCGCTGCCGCTGGCCCTCAGCCGGGCGGGGGCCCTGCTGATCGTCTGCGGCGACCCGAAGAAGATCAACACGGTGCTGGGCGCGGGCGTCTGAGCCCGGCCCGGTCCCGGCGACGGGGCGAGGGCAGCGATGCCGTCGCCACGTCGGTACGTGCACGGAGGGCGCACCGGCTCTTGCCCTGACGGGGCAGGTCAGGCCGGTGCTTCGGGCTGCCCGGGGCCTGGACATGAGAGCGACGGGGGTCGGTCCGTTCTACCGACGGGGGTGTCGGTTCGTCCTGCCGGTGAGCAGCGGTCGTACGAGCGGGCGCTGCGGCCCGGGAACGCGGGGAGCCGCCCCGCGCCGCGCCCCAGGGCCTCCGGCAGGCCGTCGTGCACTGTCATCCGAGTCGCGCTCCGTGATGGAGCCGGAGAGGGGCCTCAGCGGGCCGCTACGCGGCTGAGTATGTCCGAGGCGGCACCGCCGGTCCGCGGCAGCGGAGGCGGCGCCTCAGCGGTCGCGAACGGCTCGGGCACCGAACCGATGCTGGGGCTGCGTCCGCCGCGCCCCTCCCCGAGCACCTGCCAGCCGTCCCGGGTCAGCGTGATGTATGCCCCGCAGCGCAGCCCGTGCAGCGTGCACGCGTCCCGCAGGCCCCACATCCACGCTCCGTCCTCCTCCGTCCAACGCGCGTCGCCCTCCCGGCAGTAGAGCAGCACCGCCGTACGCACCGGGGTGCGGCGGCGCAGGTCGTGCGGGATGACCCGGCGCAACTGGGAGAGCAGGGCGTTGCGCAGCATCCAGCCGTCCGCCTGGGCCGTCCGCCGCTTGAAGGAGGCGCTGGCCAGCAGCCGCTCGTCGGGATCGAGCACCGCCACAACGGCGGTCAGCGGCAGGGGCCGGTGCCGGGCGTACAGTCCGCTGACCACTTCCCTCGGATTGCGCAGGAGGGGGATGCCCGCGGCGGCCCACTCCGCCGGTTCCAGCGTACGGGCCAAGGGGGTGGTGGAAGCGGCGGACAGGGCGGCCGAGGACGACGTAGATGCTGCGGAGGACGGAGCGAATCCGAAGGTCACGATCCTCCCTTCGGCTAGGCGCCCGCACTGCGGGCGGGGTCTGGTCGGGGGAGCGCACACCGCAGCGAAGCCCTTCCGGACCACGGCCGAGCCGTGCGGGGAGCGGACTTCAATTCTTCCTGTCGAACTGGGATGCGGCAACGAGCAAATGGGGTCACCGACCCGTATCTGCTGCTGCGTGGCTTATATCCCTACCCAAAGGGGCACCAGGTGCCCCATGGGGTGCAGGCGCACTGACGGGGCCTCCCACGGGTCACGCGCGTGCCCGTGTGCCACCGCGCGAGGCGCCGCGGCGGCCCCGTTTCGCCCGTTCGGCCCTTCACCGCAAGGACCAGTCGCGACACACCCCCACCCTTGGTCCCCCTGTGGTCCGCCCATGGTCCGGACGGCCCCGCAGGGCGCGAGTGGCCCATTGTCAGACCCATCGGGTTGCATGGAGGCATGGACGATCAGGAGCTGCGCGCCGAAGCCGATGCCATCCTCGCCGAGCTGGTCGGCGCCCCGGGGGGCACGGCGCGGCTGCGGGAGGACCAGTGGCAGGCGGTGGCCGCGCTGGTCCGCGACCGTCGGCGCGCGCTCGTGGTGCAGCGCACCGGCTGGGGCAAGTCGGCGGTGTACTTCGTGGCCACCGCCCTGCTGCGCCGGCGCGGCGCGGGCCCCACGGTGATCGTCTCGCCGCTGCTGGCGCTGATGCGCAACCAGGTCGAGTCCGCCGCGCGGGCCGGGATCCGCGCGCGCACCATCAACTCCGCCAACCCCGAGGAGTGGGACACGATCCACGACGAGGTCGAGCGCGGCGAGACCGATGTGCTCCTGGTCAGCCCCGAGCGACTCAACTCCGTCGACTTCCGCGACCAGACCCTGCCCAAGCTCGCGGCCACGACCGGTCTGCTCGTGGTCGACGAGGCACACTGCATCTCCGACTGGGGCCATGACTTCCGTCCCGACTACCGCAGGCTCCGGTCCATGCTCGCCGACCTGTCCCCGGGCATCCCGGTCCTGGCCACCACCGCGACCGCCAACGCGCGCGTGACCGTGGATGTGGCCGAGCAACTGGGGACGGGCGCCGGGGAGGCCCTGGTGCTGCGCGGCTCCCTGGAGCGGGAGAGCCTGCGCCTCGGCGTGCTCCGGCTGCCCGACGCCGCCCACCGGCTGGCCTGGCTCGCCGAACACCTGGACGAGCTGCCGGGCTCCGGCATCATCTACGCGCTCACGGTCGCGGCGGCCGAGGAGGCCACCGCCTTCCTGCGCCAGCGCGGCTTCCCGGTGGCGTCCTACACGGGCCGCACCGAGAACGCGGACCGGCTCCAGGCCGAGTCCGATCTGCTGGCCAACCGGGTCAAGGCACTGGTCGCCACATCGGCCCTCGGCATGGGCTTCGACAAACCGGACCTCGGCTTCGTCGTCCACCTCGGCTCACCGTCCTCACCCATCGCCTACTACCAGCAGGTCGGGCGCGCGGGACGCGGCGTGCGGCACGCCGATGTCCTGATGCTGCCGGGCACGGAGGACGAGGCGATCTGGCGCTACTTCGCCGACACCGCCTTCCCGCGCGAGCCGCAGGTCCGCCAGACCCTGGCCACCCTCGCCGACGCCGGGCGCCCGCTGTCCGTCCCCGCCCTGGAGGCCGCGGTCGACCTGCGCCGGACCCGGCTGGAGAGCATGCTCAAGGTGCTCGACGTGGACGGCGCGGTCCAGCGGGTCAAGGGCGGCTGGACCGCCACGGGCCGCCCCTGGCACTACGACACCGAGCGGTATGCCAGGGTGGCCCGCCAGCGCGCCGACGAACAGGAGGCCATGCGCGCGTACGCACACGGCGACACCTGCCGGATGGAGTTCCTGCGGCGCCAGCTCGACGATCCGGAGGCCGCCCCCTGCGGACGCTGCGACAACTGCGCGGGCCCCTGGATCGAGCCCACCGTCTCCACCGAGGCCCTGACAGGCGCCGAGAAGGAGCTGGACCGGCCGGGCGTGGAGGTCGAGCCGCGCCGGATGTGGCCCACCGGAATGCCCGCCCTGGGCGTCGATCTGAAGGGCCGTATCCCGGTCAAGGAGCAGTGCTCCACGGGCCGTGCCCTGGGTCGGCTCTCGGACATCGGCTGGGGCAACCGGCTGCGCCCCCTGCTCGCCGAGAACGCACCCGACGGACCCGTCCCCGACGACGTCCTGCGGGCCTGCGTGACCGTCCTGGCCGACTGGGCGCGCTCCTCGGGCGGATGGGCCACGGAGGGGCCGGACGCCGCCCCACGCCCCGTAGGGGTCGTCGCCCTGCCCTCCACGACCCGCCCGCACCTCGTCGCCACCCTGGCCCAGGGCATCGCGAACGCCGGTCGGCTGCCCTTCCTCGGCACCCTGGCCCACACCGGCGACGGGCACGCCGTACGGCGCAGCAACTCCGCCCAGCGGCTCAGGGCGCTCTCGGGGGCGTTCGCCGTCCCCGGGGACCTGGCCGAGGCCCTCGCCGCCGCGCCGGGCCCGGTCCTGCTCGTCGACGACCGCACGGACTCCGGCTGGACCCTCGCGGTCGCCGCACGGCTGCTGCGCCGGTCGGGGAGCGGCGAGGTGCTGCCGCTGGTCCTGGCGGCGGCGGGGTGAAGGCGGTAGGGCCTTGCAGCAAGGGCCAAGGGGGGCCTCGCCGAGTAGACCCCTGCTGGCCTCTACCGGCCCCTACAGGGCCCCCTGATGGCTCCCTGATGGGCCCCTGATAGGCCTTTAGGGCAGTGCCCGGCAGGCGGTCACCTCTATCTCGATCATGAGGCCCGGCAGCAGCAGTTGGTTGACCTGGAGCGTTGTCGAGGTCGGAAAGGGGCCGTCGCCGTAGACGCTTTTGCGGTACGGCAGGGCGCCGACCAGGGCGGCCATGTCGGTGACATACATGTTCTCGCGCACGACATGGCGGAAATCGAGCCCATAGCTGCCCAGGCTCTCCTCGATGCGCTGGTAGATGAACTTCATCTGGGAGGGCAGGTCATCGGGCGATACGGGTTGGAAGTCCTTGTCCAGGGCGGCGGTGCCGGACAGCCAGACGGTGTTGTCCACCCGGATGCCCTGGGAGAAGCCGAGCGATCTCTGCTGGGACTCCCAGTAGTGGAAAAGGTCGGTGCGGCCGGGGCCCGCCGATGGTTCGGCCACGGTGACCGGCTCGGCGGCGACGGTGGCCGTGCTCACAGCAGGGGCGCCGGCCGGAACAGGGGGGCGCACCAGGCTCAGGTGAGGGCCTTCTTGCGGCTCCGGTGCGTTCTGGGCGTTCATCGGTATTCATCTCCTGCGGCGGGGGATGGCGGATGTCAGCTCCTACGGCTCCTCGGGACGGCGGCAGGCGAAGGCGGTGGCTCCGCAGATATGGGACTGCCTGGTCGACGGTGAGGAGACGCACGTCGGCGGGGTTGATTTTGAGACAAGGGGTCGCCGGATGCCGCGGAGCGTAGGACTCCCGTTAACGGCCCGTCAAGGTATCGGTAATCTGCACTCTTTCTCGGGGTCGCCTCCCTTTATCGACTGACCGAGGCGCTGTTCATGTCGACAAAGGGAGTCATTGATCTGTCGCCGATGGCTGATGGGGGCGTAGCCCGAACACCGCTCCAGAGGCGGCGAGTTGACGCTCTGTGACGTGTTCCTGATCAGAGTTATCCACAGGCCCAAGCGGAAGATTGCAATCCGCGAGATCGTCGAGACATGACGAACCACGGCGAATCCACGGGACCTTCCGACAACCACGACGTCAACAACCCCACGAAGCCCGCCAAGGGCGGCGACGGACCACAGGGAATCGGCGACGACATCTCCGCGTACGTCGGACACGGCGGCGCCCAGCAGGTCACCCTCCGTAGCCCCGGCGAACTGGCGGATGCCTTGCCGTACCTCCTGGGCTACCGTCCCGAGGACAGCATCGTGCTGGTCTCCCTGTACGACAAGAACGGACGCGGACGACTGGGCGGCCGGGCACGGCTCGGCATCCCCGCCAACCCCGACGACTGGCCCTCCGTCGCCAAGCAGCTCGCCCACGGCCTGGTCACGGCCGGCCTCCGCCGGGGCACCCCGCCGGAGCAGATGGTGGTGTACGTCTGCCAGGAACCGGCGCCCGGCGAGACCGGCCAGAGCGTGATGGACCGACTGCGCCCACTGGCCCAGCACCTGCGCCTGGAGTGCGGCCTCCTCGACGTACCGGTGATCGAGGCGCTCTGCATCTCCGGCGGCCGGTACTGGTCCTACTGCTGCTCCCAGCCGGACTGCTGCCCGCCCGACGGCGCCGCGATGGGCCTTCCCGGCACCTCGGTGCTCGCGGCGGCGGCCACCTACGCGGGACTCCAGGTCCGGGGCACACTCCGTGAACTGCGAGCGAGGCTGCTGCCCATGGAAACCGCCGCCGCCCTGGAACAGGAGACGGCGCTCGACAAGGCCGGTGTGTCGCTGGTCCCCAGGATTCTCGACGGCGCCAGCAGGGCCGCCGTCGCGGCGGAAACCGTCGAACTGGCAGCGCACGTGATGCACCGCTTCGCCGACGCCCCCAAGGTGCCGGGCACGCTCCCCTCGGATCTGCGCGACGACACACTCCTCACCGACAACGAGGCCGCCGCGCTCATCCTCGGCCTCCAGGACCGTACGACCCGCGACCGCGCGGCGGAGTGGATGGAGGGCGAGGCCGCCGCACCCGCACTGAGGCTCTGGCGAGCCCTCGCGCGCCGCTGCGTCGGCTCCTACACGGAACACGCGGCGGCACCGCTCACCCTCGCCGGCTGGGTCGCCTGGTCGACCGGCGACGACCTGGAGGCCCGTGAGGCGCTCGCCATGGCACTGGGCGCCGACACCGAGTACCTCTTCGCCCGTCTCCTGCACCAGGCGGTGAACGAGGGGCTCGATCCGGAGTCGATCCGGCGCTGTCTGCGCTCGGAACGGACTGGGCGTGAGGAGCGGAAGTCCTCGGTGGGGCTGGAGACACCGGTGGGGTCCGAGGGGCCGGAGGGCGTGGAGGACAGCGGGCCCGGCCTCGAAGAAGATGGCGAGCCCGGCCTCGAAGGGCATAGCGGGTCCAGCCCGGAGGCATCCGGCGTCAGTGAGTCGTCGATGCCGTTCGCTCCCGCATCGGACGACGCATCGGAGGTACCCCTCTCCCCGCCATCCGTGGAATCCGGGGCACTCACTCCACCCAGGCGCCGTCGCCCCCTCCGCCCCACCGGCGCGGGTGCCGGTACCGGTCCCTCCGGCGCCCGCGACACCCGCCCCGGAGCCCGGCGCACCTCGTCGGCCCCGGACCGGATCCGTACGGCCGCCACCCGCACACTGCGGGCGAACCCGCGCGACGCGGCCTGCGACCCGCACCAAGGCGCCCGATTCCCCGCCGACGGAACCCGGCCCGGTGGCGGGAGCACCGATGCCGAGGAGTGAACGGGCGCCGGGACGGCGGGCGACAGCCTGGGCGTGGGCCCGGGCCGCCGGGCGGCGGCTCGCCCGACGCCGTTCGGGCACGTCGGGCCGCTGTGGGCGTGACCTGGGGGACTCCGGCCCCGTTCACGTGAGTGGTCCCGTTCACCTGAGTGGCGGAACACCCGGAGGGGGCGCACAACCCCACCGGCCGCGCCCTTGGGCAATCCGCCGCCGCCCACCGCACTCGCCCCACCCGTCCGACCTGCCCGCGACGCTCACCCCGGTCAGTCCGACAGCCCGGCCGGAGGCGCACCGGGCGCGGAGGAAGCCGCCCATGCACCAGCCCACCCCGCCCTCGGCCGACGGCTGCCCCATCCCGGAACCGCAGTCACCGGACCCCGTTTCCCGACCGCCCGAGACTTCCGGCACAGGCAGGTACGAACACCGGGAGCACCCCGCCGGAACGCCACCGCACAGCTGCGTCCCAGCACCGTCCCCCACGCGGGACCGCCCTCAGACACCCCCTCCGCCCAGCCACCCCCACCACCAGGCCGCCGCCTCCGTCCCGGCAAAGGCACTGACAGAGACAAAGGCGCGCCCGCCAGCACCGGCAGCGACATCAACGGCTGTACCGACCCCCGCGCCACCCCACCCCAACCCCCACTCCCACTTCCCTCCACAACCTCAACCCCGCCACCCCACCGCCCTCCCTCCAGCCCACCACACCCTCATCTGCGTGAGCCTCCCCGGCCTCACCATCTCCACCGAGCACGGACAACTGACCGGACACGGCCTGGACGGCTTCTACCGGGCGGGTCGGCGCCTGCTGGCCCGCTGCCGGCTCCGGGTGGCAGGGCGGGAGCCCCTCGCCGTGCAGGCCGGGATGGCCACCGCAGACAGCGCCCGCTTCGTCGGAACCCTCCGTGCCTCGCCCGAGCCCGGCGCTGACCCGGACGTGATCGTCGAACGCGTCCGGCACGCGGACGGGAGGGAGCGCATCACGGTGTGCAGCGCGGCGCCACGCTCCCTGAGGCTCCCTGTCGAAGTGACACTGGGGACAGACCTGGCCACCATGGGCGCCATCGCATCCGGCGCGGCCGGTCCCGAACTGACGGCCACCGTCCACGACTCCGGACTGCGCTGGTCGTCCGCGGCGGCCGGTTCCTCGTCGGTCACCGCGGATCCCCCGCCCGCCGACGCCCTGGCCTCGGCCGGTCTGCTGCGCTGGGAGTTCGAGCTGGCGCCCGGCGGCACGGCCACGGTCGAGCTGACCGTCCGGCTCGACGGCGCCGGACCGCTGCGGCCGGTGGGACGGGCGGCGACGAGCCCGCTGGCCCCCGCACGGGCCACCGGCGACGACCCGAGGATCGGCCCGCTCCTGAAGACCGGCGTCGACGACCTCCGGGCCCTCCTGCTGCGCGACCCCGACCACCCCTCCGACACCCATCTCGCCGCAGGAGCGCCTTGGCGCTGTGGACGGGCCCCTGCCGAGGCGCTGGCCGCCGCCAGAATGGCCCTCCCCCTCGGCACCCGGCTGGCGGCGGGCACCCTCCGCGGACTCGCCCGCACCCAACGCACCGGACCCGCACCGCTTTTCGGCATGATCCCCGGCCCGCTGCGCGACGCGGGCCCCCACCTGCCGCCCGTCTGCACGGGTACGGAAGCCACGCTCCTCTTTCCGGTACTGCTCGCCGAGGCCCGCCGCTGGGGTATGCCCGAGCACACCGCCGAGGAACTGCTGCCGGCGGCGGAGCGCTGCCTGACCTGGCTGCGCACGGCGGTCGGCAACGGCGTCTACCTGCCCGACCCCCAGCCGGGCGGCCCGGTCCGCAGCGAGACACAGGCCCACGCCCACCGCGCCGCCCTGCTCGGAGCCGATCTGCTCGACGCCTACGGCAGACCTGGGGGCGCCGAACTGAGGCAGTGGGCCGAGCGGCTGCGGACGGCGTTCCGGGAGCGGTTCTGGATCGAAGACCTCGGCGGAGGCCGACCCGCAGCGGCACGCACGGCGGACGGCGCTCTTGTGCCCCATCTGGGCTCGGCGGTCGCGCATCTGCTCGACACCGGCCTGCTGGGCGGGGGCGCACAGGCACCCGGGCTGCTGGACAAGGTGCGGACGGAACAGCTCGCCCGGCTCCTGGGCAGCCCCGCCATGGACTCCGGGTGGGGACTGCGCGGGCTCGGCGCGAAGGAGCCGGGCCACAACCCCTTCGGACACCGCGGCGGAGCGATACGCGTCCACGAAACAGCCGTCGCCGTGGCGGGGCTGACGCACGCCGGGTACGAGAAGGAGGCGACCTCCCTGCTGAAGGGCGTCCTCGCGGCAGCCGAGTCCTTCGGCCACCGGCTGCCCGAGATGTACGCGGGGGAGCGGCGCACCGAGGGCGGCGCCCCCCTGCCCCACCCGGCGGCCTGCCGGCCCGCCGCCACCTCGGCCGCCGCCGGGGTCCTGCTGATGACCACGCTCGCCGGAATCCGCCCCGACGCCCCGGCCGGGACGGTACGGCTCAGACCGATGCGCAGCGCCCCGCTCGGCGAGATCGGTCTCACGGACCTCAGAGTCGCCGGCGCGCCCTTCTCCGTAAGGGTCAGCAGACTCGGTCTCGCCATGGTCGAGGAAGCGGCCGACGGCCTCCGACTGGGGGCCTGACGGGCACATCGCCCGACGCGCCAAGACGACGAGGAGCCGCCGGTGAGGGCGATACCGGGTGGAAGGGGGCCAGGTGCGACGGGACCGGCGAAGGGCGTGTTTATCGTCAGGCAGACGACTATGATCACGACATGCCCTACGACCCGTCAGCGTTCCCGCCCTTCGCCGTCACCGTGGACCTGGTCGTGCTGACCGTCCGTCGTCATGCGCTGTGCGCGCTGGCGGTGCGCAGGGGCGAGACGCCGTTCCAGGGCCGCTGGGCGCTGCCCGGCGGATTCGTACGGGCCGACGAGGACCTGGCGCAGGCCGCGGCGCGCGAGTTGTCGGAGGAAACCGGGCTGTGCGTGCACGACCCGGCGGTGCCCGCCACGGACAACGGGGCCCATCTGGAACAGCTCGCGACCTACGGAGACCCCAAGCGCGACCCGCGGATGCGCGTGGTCAGCGTCGCGCACCTGGCCCTCGCCCCGGACCTCCCCGCCCCGCGCGCGGGCGGCGACGCCAGCAACGCGCGCTGGGCGCCCGTCGACGATCTGCTGCAACAGGGCGGCTACGGCCGCGACGACGAGCCCGCGGCACCGCTCGCCTTCGACCACGCCCAGATCCTCTCGGACGGCGTCGAACGCGCCCGGTCGAAGATCGAGTACTCGTCGCTGGCCACCGCGTTCTGCCCCTACGAATTCACCGTGGGCGAGCTGCGCCGGGTCTACGAGGCGGTCTGGGGCGTGGCGCTGGACCCGCGAAACTTCCACCGCAAGGTCACCGGCACGCCCGGGTTCCTGGTACCGACCGGCGGCACGACCACGCGCCAGGGAGGCCGGCCGGCCCAACTGTTCCGCGCGGGCGGTGCCACCCTGCTCAACCCGCCCATGCTGCGCCCGGAGGTGTGACACCGGGGCGGGCCCGGCCCGATCGGCTGCCCGACGCCGGCGGCGGCTCATCACATGCCCGATGCGGTCGCTCAGTTGTCCGAGACAGCCGATCGGTCAGGTGTCCGACGAGGCCGCTCGGTCAGGTGTCCGATGCCGCCGGTCGGCTGCCCGGCGGCCCCGGAACTGCCCGCAAAAACGGACATAGCGCGCTATCTTGCTGTGAGTGATCCAGGCGTTCGGACTGACCAGCACCCCCCGCAAGAACCGGGCCCCCGCCGTCGACGACGTCTCCTTCGAGGCGCGGGCCGGCCATGTGACCGCGCTGCTCGGAGAGGAGGGCGCGGGCAAGACGACAGTGCTCCGGCTGATGCTCGAACTCCAATACGGCCGGGGCGCCACCTACTTCAGAGGCCGCCCCCTCCACCGCATCGACCACCCCTCCCGCGAAGTGGGCGTCCTCCTCGGCGATGTACCCGGCCACCCCTCACGGACGGTGCGCGGCCACCTCCGCATGCTGTGCGCCGCCGCGGGCGTCCCCGTCCGACGAGCCGACGAGGTCCTCGAAACGGTCGGCCTCGTCAGCCTGCGCGACGAACGGCTCGGCACCCTCGCCCGCGGCATGGACCGCCGCCTCGGCCTGGCCTGCGCCCTCCTCCCCGACCCGCACACCCTCGTACTGGACGACCCCTTCGACGCGCTCTCCGGCCGTGAGAGCCGCTGGCTGCACGACACCCTCCGGGCCCATACCGGCCAGGGCGGCACCGTCCTGCTCACCATCGCCGACCCCAAAGACGCCGCCACCGTGGCGGACCAGGTCGTCACCCTCGAAAGGGGCCGGATCGCCGCGGACCAGAACGCGGCCGACTTCGCCCGCACCCGGCTGCGCCCCCGCGTCGCCGTCCGCACCCCGCACGCCGCCCGTCTCGCCGCCCTCCTCACCAAAGAGGCCCGCACCGCCCACCGCTCCGTCGAGGTCGTGCGAGAAGACGGCAACCGGCTCTCGGTGTACGGCAGCACTTGCGCCGATGTCGGCGAGACCGCGTTCCGGCACGGCGTCCTCGTCCACCAACTCGCCGACGAGGTAGGCGATATGGGGCCCGGCGCGGGCCGTGGCACCGCCGAGACCGGAGCGGCGGGCGCGTCCAAGGACGACAGAGGCGACAGAGGCGCCAGAGCCGTGGGGCCGCTGGTGGCCGAGCTCGCGTCGACGGACGTAGTCACAGACACAGGCACAGGCACAAACACGTGCGCGGACGAGGCGCGGGACGTGACCGCGACCGGCCGGGGGGATACGGCGAGCGGCGCAGCCGAGGGGGAGGGCCCCTCCCCCCGCCCCCTCCCCTCCACCCCCGCGCCCGCCCGCACCCCCGCTCCCACCCCCCACCCCCGCACGATCGACGCCCTCCCCGACCTCCCGCCCCCCATCTCCGTCCGCCCCGCACCCAGCCCGCTGCGCCCCCTGCGCTACGAACTCCGCCGCGCCGCCGGAATCAGCACGGGGTTTCTGACGGCCGCCGCCGTGCTCGTCGTCTCCGCGCTCACCGCCGTGGTGCTGGCCCGGATCGGCCACACCCCACAGGCGCGTCTGCTGGCCGCCTGGCCGCGGGAACTGCCCTTGCCGCCCGCGGCGCTCGGTGCGGGGCTGCTGGGGGCGCTGGCCTTCGGTGACGAGTTCCGCCACCCCGCCCTGGCGGCGGACCGCGGCACCGTGCCCCGCCGGCTGGGGCTGCTCACGGCCAAGCTCCTCGTCTCCGCCGCCACCGCGCTGGCGCTGGCCGTCCTCACGGTGGGGTGCGACGCGGAGGTGCTCTATCTCGTATACGGACGGGAGGTCGCACAGGTTCCCGCGGACTGGTGGGGGCTTGGCGCGAGTTGGCTGGCGCTGTGCGTGGGGTGCGCCTGGGCCGGGGTGCTCGCCGCCGGGATCTTCCGGTCCACGACCGCGGGGCTGGCCGCGGTGGTCGCCGTGCCGGTCGTCGTCGTGCCCCTCGTACAGAAGGTCTGGGAAGGGCCGTCCGTGCGAACCGCGGCCGGGTTCCCGCTGCGGGTGCGGGAGGTGCTCCTCGCGCAGTGGCCGTTCGGCGGGGAGCGGTATCTGGCCGCCGCCGCGAAGGTCGTCGCCCAACCCGTGGGCAGCGCACTCGCGTTGTCGCTCACCACGTTGCTCTGCGCGTACCTGCTCACGACCGTACGCAGCCGGGTCCGGTGACGACCCCTGGGGCCCGTCCGGAACCGGGGTTGTGCACAACTCCCCGGGGAACGCCCATTTCTTTCCGATAAGGCGTCAATTGCGACGGGGTGAGCGATCACCCTTTCGTGTGCTTTTCACCAAAGCCCTCAAGGGAGTTGGAGTCAGCGCCGACAAAGGATGCGTGAGTACCCTTGCGCACACCATGATGACCCCCGCCCGTTCCACGGACTCCGGCCTCTCCGGTCCGGGCGAACTCGACCGCTATCCCTACGCGGAGGCCCCCACCGTGGCCGACCGTGTCGTGGCCCCCGCCTGGGAGGGCGCGGACCCCGAGCTGGGCCGCATGGGCCGGCGTGCCGCGGGCAGCCGCGGACGCGGGCTCCACGGACAACTCGTCCAGCAGCTTGGCCAGATGATCGTCTCCGGCGACCTCGGTGCGGACCGTCCGCTGGTACCCGAGGAGATCGGCCAGCGCTTCGAGGTCTCCCGTACCGTCGTCCGGGAGTCCCTCCGTGTCCTTGAGGCCAAGGGCCTGGTCAGCGCGCGCCCCAATGTCGGTACGCGCGTCCGCCCGGTCAGCGACTGGAACCTCCTGGACCCCGACATCATCGAATGGCGCGCCTTCGGACCGCAGCGCGACGACCAGCGCCGCGAGCTGACCGAGCTGCGCTGGACGATCGAACCGCTCGCCGCGCGGCTGGCCGCCGGGCACGGCCGCGAGGATGTGCAGCAGCGCCTCGGCGACATGGTCGAGATCATGGGCCACGCGCTGGCGCAGGGGGACGCGCTGACGTTCTCCCGCGCGGATGCCGAGTTCCACTCCCTGCTCATCCAGGTCGCCGGAAACCGCATGCTGGAGCACCTCTCCGGGATCGTGTCCGCCGCTCTCCAGGTGTCCGGCGGCCCGGTCACCGGCTGCGAACGCCCCACCGAGGCGTCCCTCGCGCACCACGCCAGGATCGTCGAGGCGCTCGCCACGGGTGACGGCATGGCCGCCGAGGCCGCCGTGCGCCAACTGCTCACCGTCCACCCCGAGGTGGAGCGCGTGGTGCCCGCCCCGCGCGAGCACTGACGCGGCTCCGCGCGTACGCCGCGGCCGACGGCGCCCCGCCCCTCCCGGTGGCGTCTCCCGGCCCCTGTGGCGTCGGCACCGTGCGTCGCGCACCCCGTGCCGCGGCATCGTCGGACCGGGAGGCGGCTTCCCGCAGGGCCTCGCGGAACCCCACCGGGACCGCGGGGTCCGACGGCGGGGCGGTGGACGGAAGAGCACGGTGACCGGTACGACGGTGGGTGGCGCGGCAGTGGACGGTGCGGCCCTGTCACGGCGACGCCGGCGGCGCATCCGGCCACGTCCCGGCCGGCGCCGTACCTGCCCCGACTCGGCTGCCACTCGCCCCCCGGCCTCGGCTTCGACCCTGAACCCCGCGATGGCCCCACCCGGGACCCGCACAGGCGTCGGCACCGGCGGTACGGGCATCAACACCCGTACGGGCATCGGCACGGCTACTCGGGGGTTGGCGCCCGCCAAGGGACTCGGCCTGCGCGGCCGTCCGTCCCCTCCCTGAGCCCGATCCCCTCCTGAGCCCGTCCCCTTCCTGAGCCCGTCCCGCGCCCGTCGGCCCTGTGAGCGCCTGTGACCACTCGCGTGCCCCCACCTGGGTGGACTCGTGGCGCCGCACGTCCACCACCCCGCCGCGCCCGGCTCTCCCGAAGGGTCACCTGCCCGCGCTCACCTCCACCTCGACCCACACCTCCACCTCGACGCGAAGCCCGAGCCAAGAGGCGGGCAGGCTCGAAACCTGAGCCACGAGGCAGACTGGAGAGCGTGGGCGAGCCCCGGGGCGCCCCAGAGGGTGATACGGAGAGGGCGATACGGAGGCCGGGTGGCCTTCTGAGACCTTCCCTGATCCTCCCTGACGTTTCACGACCATCTCTATCCGCATCTGACCGTTTTTGAGCGCTTACGGGGTGTGACTCGGGCCACGTAGATTGGGCGTAACGCTCGCCGTAACAGCGCGATGACCTAAGAGGTGACAGCCGCGGAGGAATACGGACGCCGTTCATGGCGCTGTGCCTCTCCCCGGTCCTCGCCCGCGCCGTCGGCCCATCCCCAAGCCGGTGGTCGGCTCCAGTCCTCATCGGACGGGGCCGGAAGCCGTTTTCCAACGTTCCGAGAGGTTGTTCGTGTCGGCCAGCACATCCCGTACGCTCCCGCCGGAGATCGCCGAGTCCGTCTCTGTCATGGCGCTCATTGAGCGGGGAAAGGCTGAGGGGCAGATCGCCGGCGATGACGTGCGTCGGGCCTTCGAAGCTGACCAGATTCCGGCCACTCAGTGGAAGAACGTACTGCGCAGCCTCAACCAGATCCTCGAGGAAGAGGGTGTGACGCTGATGGTCAGTGCCGCAGAGCCCAAGCGCACCCGCAAGAGCGTCGCAGCGAAGAGTCCGGCCAAGCGCACCGCCACCAAGACGGTCGCGGCCAAGACGGTGACCACCCGGAAGGCGACCGCGACCACGGCCGCCGCCCCGGCAGCACCCGCCGACGCCGGCGTCGAGTCCGCGGAGGAAGCGGCGCCGACGGCGAAGAAGGCCGCTGCGAAGAAGGCGCCGACCGCCAAGAAGGCCGCCGCGAAGAAGGCCGCACCCGCCAAGAAGACGGCGGCCAAGAAGACCGCCGCCAAGAAGGACGACGCCGAGCTGATCGAGGACGAGGTCCTCGAGGAGGCCAAGGGCGGCGGGGCGGAGGAGCCCGAGGGCACCGAGAGCGCCGGTTTCGTCCTGTCCGACGAGGACGAGGACGACGCGCCGGCCCAGCAGGTCGCCGCCGCCGGTGCCACCGCCGACCCGGTCAAGGACTACCTCAAGCAGATCGGCAAGGTCCCCCTGCTCAACGCCGAGCAGGAGGTGGAGCTGGCCAAGCGCATCGAGGCGGGTCTGTTCGCCGAGGACAAGCTGGCCAACGCCGACAAGCTGGCCCCCAAGCTCAAGCGCGAGCTGGAGATCATCGCCGAGGACGGCCGCCGCGCCAAGAACCACCTCCTGGAGGCCAACCTCCGTCTGGTGGTCTCCCTGGCCAAGCGCTACACCGGCCGCGGCATGCTCTTCCTGGACCTGATCCAGGAGGGCAACCTCGGTCTGATCCGCGCGGTCGAGAAGTTCGACTACACCAAGGGCTACAAGTTCTCCACGTACGCCACCTGGTGGATCCGTCAGGCGATCACCCGCGCGATGGCCGACCAGGCGCGCACCATCCGTATCCCGGTGCACATGGTCGAGGTCATCAACAAGCTCGCGCGCGTGCAGCGCCAGATGCTCCAGGACCTGGGCCGCGAGCCCACCCCGGAGGAGCTGGCCAAGGAACTCGACATGACCCCGGAGAAGGTCATTGAGGTCCAGAAGTACGGCCGTGAGCCCATCTCGCTGCACACGCCGCTCGGCGAGGACGGCGACAGCGAGTTCGGTGACCTGATCGAGGACTCCGAGGCGGTCGTCCCGGCCGACGCGGTCAGCTTCACGCTCCTCCAGGAGCAGCTCCACTCGGTCCTCGACACCCTCTCCGAGCGCGAGGCGGGCGTGGTCTCCATGCGCTTCGGCCTCACCGACGGTCAGCCGAAGACCCTCGACGAGATCGGCAAGGTCTACGGCGTCACGCGTGAGCGCATCCGCCAGATCGAGTCCAAGACCATGTCCAAGCTCCGCCACCCGTCGCGCTCGCAGGTCCTGCGCGACTACCTGGACTAGGCCCCCCGCGGGTCCCATCACGGGCCCCGCGGGCAAGCCGGGCCAGGTCCTGGCAACGGCACGCGTCGGCCGCCCGGTGACCGACCGCTCCGGCGCCCCACCGGAGCGACCCGGTCGCCACCTGTCGGGTCCTCGTCGCGCATCGTGCCGTACGACGTGGAAGGCCCGGTTCCCCGCAGGGGGAGCCGGGCCTTCGTGCTGCCCGCGCGCATGCGCCGCACGGCATGGTGAATCACTCTGGGTGTTCCATCACCTCCCGAGAGTGAGGAATCTCATGCGTCGTCCCGTTGTCCGGGCGCTGGCCCGGCCCCTGGTGCTGGTGTCGGCCCTGACCGCGATACCGCTGCTGTCCGCCGCGCCCGTGTCCGCCGACAGTGTGGTCATCGGCGGATTTCCCGTCGATGTGGCGGACAGTCCGTGGGCGGTGGCGGTGTCCAGCCGTGACCGGTTCGGGGGTACGCGCTCGGGCCAGTTCTGCGGCGGGGTCGCCGTCGGCCCCAGCACCGTGCTCACGGCCGCCCACTGCATGGGTACGGACGTCCTGGGGGCCCCGCCCGGTCGGGTCGCCGACCTCAAGGTCATCGCGGGCCGTACCGACCTGCGCTCGGCCGAGGGGCAGGAGATCGCCGTCCGGGAGACCTGGGTCAACCCGGAGTACGACGCCGGCAGCAATGCCGGTGACTTCGCCGTACTGACCCTGGCCGAGCCGCTGGCGCAGGGCGCGCCGGTGGGTATGGCGGGGCCCGGGGACGCCGCGTACACGGCCGGTACGGCCGCGACGGTGTACGGCTGGGGGGATGTCAGCGGCGCCGGTGACTACGCCACGTCGCTGCGGGCGGCGCGGGTGCATGTGCTGGCCGACGCCGACTGCCGGAGGGCGTATCCGGGGGGCCTGGACGGGGCGTACCGCGCCGACAGCATGCTGTGTGCGGGGGAGGTGCAGGGGGGCCGGGACGCCTGCCAGGGGGACAGCGGTGGCCCACTGGTGGCGCAAGGGCGGCTGATCGGCCTGGTGTCCTGGGGCAGTGGCTGCGGCAGGGCCGGAAGCCCGGGTGTCTACACTCGTGTCTCCGATCTCCTCCAGCGGCTGGGCTGGACCGCACGGGGCGCGGCAGGCGGCTCAGGGGGCGCCTGAGGGGTGCCTGGGGCCTTCTTGCCGCACTGCCCAGTGCCGTCGCACTGCCGAGTGCCGTCCCGGTTCACTCCGTCCGACCGTCCCGCCTGCCTGTCCGGCCTGCGGCCGGTGGTCGGGTGCGACCGGCTGGTGGGCTCGGTGCCCGGTCGGAGGCCGGGCGTGATGGCGATGGGTGGGGCTGGATGGGGGTGGACGGGCTGTGCGCGTGGGGGTTCGCTCCCGTCCGGGCCCTCGGGGAGCCAGGATCCGTGGCCGGACGGCGGCAGCCGTGCTCCGGCCGCGTGGTGCCCACGACGACGGGCGACCGACCTCCTGCGAGGTCGGTCGCCCGCGGGCTCGTCGTGGACGCTAGATCTCAGCGCTCATCTTCGGACGTCGTCGCGGGAGCGGACGTGAGCCGCTCCGTCTCGTCCTGTATCTCAGCGGCGATCTTCTTGAGTTCCGGCTCGAACTTGCGACCGTGATGGGCGCAGAAGAGCAGTTCTCCGCCGCTGAGCAGCACGACGCGCAGGTATGCCTGGGCGCCGCAGCGGTCGCAGCGATCGGCGGCCGTCAGCGGGCTCGCGGGGGTCAGAACAGTAGTCACGTCGCCTCTTCTCTAGCTCGACGAGCTGTCGTACCAGGGTCAACATCCAACCAGCCCGAAAACGTTCCCGCTCGGGGCTTTCCCTCGAAAAAATCTTCCGAGGCGGCTGTTTGCTGCCGGTTTGGCGGCGAATGTGCCGTATTGCGTGGTGCTCGTGTCGTACGGTTTCGCGCTGTCGGTCAGTGTTCGGTGGTCAGCCCTCCCGGCGGTTGCCGGTGTGTTCATGAGGACGTGCCCGGAGCCTAAATGGTTCATGCCTCGAAGGGAACGTGATATGTACTTCACTCCATCGAGGGATCGAACACGCATGCGACCCTGGACTAGGCTGGCAAGCGACGAGGGTGGCGTTACAACGGCTCTATCTGGCCTCTGTACGCTCTGAGCGGCAACAGAAGCCGCGCCCTTACCCACTTGGGCATCATCTGAAATTCAGCGAGGAGCGAACCGCGTGACCGCCGATACGTCCGTGCCGTCCACTGCGCTGCTGGCAGGAGCAGACCGGGACGGTTCCAACTACACCGCGCGGCACCTGCTCGTCCTCGAAGGACTTGAGGCCGTACGCAAGCGCCCCGGCATGTACATCGGCTCCACCGACAGCCGTGGCCTGATGCACTGCCTCTGGGAGATCATCGACAACTCGGTGGACGAGGCCCTGGGCGGCTACTGCGACCACATCGATGTGATCCTCCACGACGACGGCTCCGTGGAGGTCCGCGACAACGGCCGGGGCATCCCGGTCGACGTCGAGCCCAAGACGGGCCTGTCCGGCATCGAGGTCGTCATGACCAAGCTGCACGCGGGCGGCAAGTTCGGCGGCGGCTCCTACGCGGCCTCCGGCGGTCTGCACGGCGTGGGCGCGTCGGTGGTGAACGCGCTCTCCGCCCGCCTGGACGTGGAGGTCGACCGCAACGGCCACACCCACGCCATCAGCTTCCGGCGCGGTGTCCCGGGCGTCTTCACGGGTGCCGGGCCCGACGCGAAGTTCGAGGCCCGGAGCGGACCCACCAAGGCGAAGAAGATCCCCAAGTCGCGCGTCGGCACCCGCGTGCGCTACTGGGCCGACCGCCAGATCTTCCTCAAGGACGCCAAGCTCTCCCTGGACACCCTGCACCAGCGCGCGCGCCAGACCGCCTTCCTGGTGCCGGGCCTGACCATCGTCGTCCGCGACGAATTCGGCCTGGGCGAGGGCGGCAGCAAGGGCGAGGAGTCGTTCCGCTTCGACGGCGGCATCAGTGAGTTCTGCGAGTACCTGGCCACCGACAAGGCCGTCTGTGACGTACTCCGCTTCACGGGACAGGGCACGTTCAGGGAGACCGTTCCGGTCCTTGACGAGCACGGCCAGATGACGCCCACCCAGGTCACCCGTGAGCTGGAGGTGGACGTCGCCATGCGCTGGGGCACGGGCTACGACACCACCCTGAAGTCCTTTGTGAACATCATCGCCACCCCCAAGGGCGGCACCCATGTCGCGGGCTTCGAGGCGGCCGTCGCCGGCACCCTCAACGAGGTGCTGCGGGCCAAGAAGCTGCTGCGTGTCGCCGAGGACGACATCACCAAGGACGACGCCCTGGAGGGCCTCACGGCCGTCGTCACCGTCCGGCTGGCCGAGCCCCAGTTCGAAGGGCAGACCAAGGAGGTCCTCGGCACGTCGGCGGCCCGGCGCATCGTGAACACCGTGATCGCCAAGGAGCTGAAGGCGTTCCTGACGTCCACCAAGCGGGACGCCGCCGCCCAGGCCCGGGTGGTCATGGAGAAGGCGGTCGCCGCCGCGCGCACGCGTATCGCGGCCCGCCAGCACAAGGACGCCCAGCGCCGCAAGACGGCCCTGGAGTCGTCCTCCCTGCCCGCCAAGCTCGCCGACTGCCGCAGCGACGACGTGGACCGCAGTGAGCTGTTCATCGTCGAGGGGGACTCGGCGCTCGGCACCGCCAAGCTCGCCCGGAACTCCGAGTTCCAGGCACTGCTGCCGATCCGCGGCAAGATCCTCAACGTCCAGAAGTCGTCCGTGACCGACATGCTCAAGAACGCCGAGTGCGGAGCGATCATCCAGGTCATAGGAGCCGGATCCGGGCGAACGTTCGACATCGACGCGGCGCGCTATGGCAAGATCATCATGATGACCGACGCCGATGTGGACGGTTCCCACATCCGGACCCTGCTGCTGACGCTGTTCCACCGCTACATGCGGCCCATGGTCGAGGCCGGCCGGGTCTTCGCCGCGGTGCCGCCGCTGCACCGGGTGGAGCTGGTCCAGCCCAAGAAGGGCCAGGACAAGTACGTCTACACGTACTCCGACCGTGAGCTGCGTGACAAGCTCATGGAGTTCCAGAGCAAGGGCGTCCGGTACAAGGACGCCATCCAGCGCTACAAGGGTCTGGGCGAGATGGACGCCGATCAGCTCGCCGAGACGACCATGGACCCCCGCCACCGCACCCTGCGGCGCATCAACCTCTCCGACCTGGAGGGGGCCGAGCAGGTCTTCGATCTGCTGATGGGCAATGACGTGGCTCCGCGCAAGGAGTTCATCTCGGGGGCGGCGGCGCGGCTGGATCGGTCGCGGATCGACGCCTAGGGGTGGACTGAGTGGTTGGGCCGTGCCCCTCGGCCCTGGGCATGTCGTTCGGGGCTGGGGCTGGGGCTGGGGCTGGGGCTGGGGCTGGGGCTGGGGCTGGGGCGGCAGTGCTCGGCCACGGGGCCGGGCTGGCTGGGCGCTGGTGTGTCGGCTTCCGGTCGGAACGGCGGCTCGGAGGTGTGCGTGCGTGCCCCGGGTCGGCGTGGGTGGGGTTCGTGTGCCTGCTTCGGGTCGGTGTTGCTGGGTTGGGGGGCCGGGGCTGCCGCTGGATCGCCCTGCTGGGTCGACTCTTGCGGCTGAGCTGAGCTGAGCTGGGCTGGGCTGGGCTGAGGTCGGCGGCGGTAGGGGCGCCTCGCCGTAACCTCTCTACCTGCGTGGACAGGGCTCGCTCGCGAGACAGCTCGATGGCGGCGCCGGGAATCTGGGATCGGGCGTCCGAAGGCTGGCCCACCGCGTGCTCTCGCCATGGTCGCCGCCGCGGTCGCTCAACCCACTCGGATCTCTGGAGGGCGCGGCCTCCGAAGTAGGTGAGACCTCGCTGCGGCTGCTCAGGACATACCCCGGACCAGCCGCGTGCCCGTGCCCACGGGCATGTCCGCCCCGCTCCCGCCCTTCGCCCTCTCCACCCCTGGGTGGAGGGGGCGGGGTCATCGGGTTCCACCCATGATCCACCCGTGCGCCGATCTCCGGAGGCCCGGATTTCCGTAGCGTCGAAGGCGTCGGCGGTGCTTGGCGTCGGCACACACTTCCCGCTCACGGAGGCACGCAATGACTGGGCTCGTGGACGCACTGGTGATCGTGGCCGTCGTCGCTCTGGTGATCACGCGGCAGACGCGACCCCAGCGGATCGACAGCGCGCGGCGCTGGTGGCTGATACCCGCAGTCCTGGTGTTCCTGTCGCTGCGCGACCCGGGGGTGATAGACGCCCGGCACCACACCGAGGCGGTGCTGCTGCTCATCGCGGAGCTGCTCGTCGGTGGGGCGATAGGAGCGGGCTGGGCCCGGACCACGCGGACCTGGGTGGAGCCGGACGGGTCCGTGTGGGGCAAGAGCACGAAGGGGAGCCTGGGCGTCTGGGCCGTGGGCATTGCGGTGCGCGTCGGTCTCTTCGGGCTGGGCGCCGTGCTCGGTGTCCATCAGGGGACGCCGACGCTGCTCCTGGCTCTCGCGGCGACCCTCCTGGTCCGCGCAGGCATCCTCACCATCCGGGTGCGGTCCCTGACCGGGCCGCGCGGCGGCGGCCCGGCGTACGGTGGCGAGGTGCACCGTGCCGCACGGAAGGAACGCGTGTGACGGTCGACGTCTGGACCCGCTGGCCCTCGCGGGAGGCGCTCTCGCGGCAGGCCGTCTCCCGCCCGCGCCGCATGCTGGCCTGGGCCGTACGCATCCTGGTCGCCGGGGTGCTGATGTGGAGCGTCTTCGACGACCGGCGGGTGCAGGGCTGGGCCATCGCCGGGGCGGTGGGCGGATTCCTGCTGACGGGCGCGCTGGCCTGGGCCCTCCTGCGGACGACCTTCCGGCACCGGCTGTGGCCGGCGCTGGCGACCGTCGCCGGGCTGCTGGGGCTGGCCTTCCTGGCACAGGCCGAGGGCTTCACGCTCGCTGCCCTGGTGGTGTGCTGCGGGATCGCCATCTCCGCACTGGAACGCCTGCCGCTCGCGGCGGCCGTTCCCGTCGCCCTGGTCTCCCTGTCGGTGTTCGCCGTGCTCAACGACGACGCCTGGCTGACGACGGGCGTCACCATCGCGGGAATGTCACTGGCCGGATATGTGCTGAGGCTGGACGCCGAGGCCAGAGCCGGCGCACAGCGGCTGCTCGCACAGGAGCGGGCGGCGCGGGCGGCCGAGGCCGAATCGGTGGCGCTCGCGGAGCGGAGCCGCATCGCCCGGGAGATCCACGATGTGCTCGCCCACAGCCTCTCCGCGCAGATGGTGCATCTGGAGGCGGCCCGGCTGCTGATCGAGGGCGGTGCGGACCGGGACAAGATCCTGGAGCGGGTCGTGGCGGCGCGCGGCATGGCCCGCGAGGGCCTGGCCGAGACCAGACAGGCGCTGTCCGCGCTGCGCGGCGAGCTGACGCCGCTGGAGGATTTCCTGAGTGTGCTGGTCGAGACCGGAGACAGCGCCGAGGTCGCCATTACGGGTGAGCGCAGACCGCTGCCGGCCGAGACCTCGCAGGCGGTGCGCAGGGTCGCGCAGGAGGCGCTGACGAATGCGCGCAAGCACGCTCCGGGGGCGAAGGTGCGGATGTCCCTGGAGTACGGCGAGCGGGAGGTGACGCTGAAGGTGCGGGATTTCGGAGGTTCGCCGGGCGAACTGTCGGGTTCCGGCGCCGGGTACGGTCTGCTCGGTATGCGGGAGCGGGCCGAACTGCTCGGGGGGTCGCTGCGGGCAGGACCGGAAGGGGAGGGGTTCGAGGTGACACTGAGGGTTCCCGGATGACGGAGGGAGAGGGACAGCGGAACGCACGGGTGGTCGTGGCCGACGATCAGACGGTGGTGCGCGAGGGCATCGTGATGCTGCTGGGTCTGCTCCCCGGCATCGAGGTGGTGGGCGCGGCGGGGGACGGTGACGAGGCGGTGCGGCTGGTCGCCGAACTGGATCCGGACGTGGTGCTGATGGACCTGCGGATGCCCCGCTGCGACGGGGTGGAGGCGACCCGCCGGATCCGGGCGGAACATCCGCGGACCCAGGTCGTGGTGCTGACGACCTTCGGTGACGACGAGTCGCTCTTCCCGGCGCTCTCGGCGGGCGCGCGGGGCTACCTCACCAAGGACGCAGGCGGCGACGAGATCGTACGGGCCGTGCGGAACGTGATGTCGGGAGAGGCAGGTTTGTCACCGGCCGTCCAGCGGCGGCTGCTGGAGCGGCTGTCCGAACCGAGGGCCGAAGCCGTCGAGCCGGGGCCGAGCGAGGCGCCCGACGGGCTCACCGCGCGGGAGGCGGAGGTGCTGGTGCTGATCGCCGACGGCCTCAGCAATCAGGAGATCGCCCGGAAGCTACAGATCTCCCTGGCCACGGTGAAGTCCCACATCAACAATCTCTTCGCCAAGACCGGCGTGAAGGGCAGGGCGCAGGCGGTGCGTTACGCCTATCGGAAGGGGATGGTGCGGCCACCTGAGGGGTGAATCACCTGATGGGGTGAAGAGCGCGGAGAAGAAGGGCGGGCGATCTTCCCGTTCTGTCCATCCTTGGGCATGCGCGCAAGCGAGGGTCGTCCTGATATGGGCGGGAATGGTCAGGGGAGCTCGCCCGCACACCGCGAGGGCGCCGAACCGCCGCTCACCGAGGGGTTGTCCGGGACGGCCGCTTACACCGATCCCTGGTATGACGCGCTCGCCTCCGGCTGGGGTGAGGCGGCAGCGGGCGGGAGCGGACTGCCCGGGGCGCCCGTTCCGGCGGCGCGGCGGGAGCGGGAGGGCGGGGCGCCGGACACGGCTGGGATCTATCTCGCGGTCCAGCGCAGTGAGGCGTTCCGTGAGGTGCGCGGCAGCTATCGGAGGTTCGTGGTGCCGGCGGTGATCGGCTTCCTCGCCTGGTACGTGGCGTATGTGGTGCTGGCGACCGCCGCGCCGGGGCTGATGGCCCGGCCGGTGGTGGGGGCGGTGAATGTGGCGATGGTGGCGGGGCTGGGGCAGTTCCTGACGACCTTCCTGCTCACCTGGGCGTATGCCCGGCACGCGCGGCTGCGCCGGGACCGTGCCGCGCTCGAACTGCGCTGGGACACCCAGGAGATGACACGCGGCGTCAGAGGCGGTGCGCTGTGACGGAGGACCATCAGACGCTGGCCCTCGTGCTGTTCAGTGCCTTTGTGGCGGTGACGCTCGGGATCACCACCTGGGTGAGCCGGAACCGGCGTGGTTCGGCGGAGGAGTTCTATGCCGGAGGGCGGCTGTTCTCGCCCATGGAGAATGGTTTTGCCATCGCCGGGGACTACATGTCGGCGGCGTCCTTCCTCGGGATCTCCGGGCTGATCGCCCTGTTCGGCTACGACGGGCTGCTGTACTCGGTGGGCTTCCTGGTGGCATGGCTGCTGGTGCTGTTCCTGGTCGCCGAACTGGTCCGGAACTGCGGGAGATTCACCCTGGCCGACGTGGTGGCCGCGCGGATGCGGGAGCGACCGGTGCGGATCGCGGCGGGAACGTCCTCGGTCGCCGTGTCCGTTCTCTATCTGGTGGCGCAGATGGTGGGCGCGGGGAGCCTGGTCGCGCTGCTGCTGGGCGGGACGGGCGAGGCGGCGCGGTCCTGGACGGTCGTGGCCGTGGGCGCGCTGATGGTGATCTATGTGTCGTGGGGAGGGATGCGGGCCACCACCTGGATTCAGATCGTGAAGGCGGTGCTGCTCATGGGCGGCGCCATCGCGCTCACGGTGCTCGTTCTGGTGCGCTTCCACGGGGACTTCGACCAGTTGCTGCGCACGGCGGCCGAGCGCAGCGGGCACGGGGACGCCTTTCTGGCACCGGGACTGCGGTACGGGGACGACTGGACCTCGCGGTTCGACTTCATCAGCCTCGGACTGGCGCTGGTGCTCGGCACGGCCGGGCTGCCGCACATCCTGTCGCGCTTCTACACCGTCCCCACCGCGAGGGCGGCCCGCCGGTCGGTGGTGTGGTCGATCGGGCTCATCGGCGGGTTCTATCTGATGACGCTCGTCCTGGGGTTCGGGGCGGCGGCCATCCTGGGCTCCGACAGGGTGCGCGCCTCCAACCCGGCCGGGAACACGGCGGTTCCGCTGCTCGCGCTCGACCTGGGCGGCGGTGCGGGCTCCACCGGTGGAACGGTTCTGTTCGCGGTTGTCGCCGCCATCGCCTTCGCCACCATCCTCGCGGTCGTCGCCGGGATCACCCTGGCCTCCTCGGCGTCCGTGGCGCACGATCTGTACGCCTCGCTGCGGCGCCCGGGGTCCAGGCCGCGCGGCGAGGTCGCCGTGGCCCGCGTCGCGGCGGGTGGCATCGGAATCGTCGCGATCGGGCTCGGGCTGCTCGCCCGCGACCTCAACGTGGCGTTCCTCGTCGGCCTCGCCTTCGCCGTGGCGGCGTCCTCGAACCTGCCCGTGCTGATGTACTCGCTCTTCTGGCCGGGTTTCACCACCCGGGGAGCGGTCTGGTCCGTGTACGGAGGGCTGATCCCGGCCGTGGTGCTGGTGCTGCTGTCCCCGGTGGTGTCCGGCGGCCCCGCCTCGCTGTTCCCCGGCGTCGACTTCCAGGTCTTCCCGCTGGAGAACCCCGGTCTGGTCTCCATCCCGCTGGGCTTCCTCGCGGGCTGGCTCGGCACGGCCACCTCACCCGAGGAACCCGACGCGGCCAAGCACGCGGAGACGGAAGTGCGCTCACTGACCGGGGCGGGGGCGGTGTAGAGCAGAGGCGGGCGCCGTAGGAGACGCAGGGGCGGGCGGGTCGCCGTACGGGGCACAGAAGGCGGGTGCTGGGGGCGGGTCAGGGGCGGGTCGCCCAGGCGTAGCGGTGTTCGGGGCGGCCCGCGTCGCCGTACTTGAGGGTGAGGGTGGCGCGGCCGGTGCGTTCCAGGAGCTTGAGATAGCGCTGGGCGGTCTGGCGGCTGACGCCGGTGCGGTCGGCGATCTCCTGGGCGGAGAGGGGGCCCTCGGCGTTCAGGAGGGACTGGCGGACCGACTCGGCGGTGGTGGGGGAGTGGCCCTTGGGGAGGTCGGGCTCAGAGGTCGCGGACAGGGCGCCGAAGATCCGGTCGACCTGCGCCTGCTCGGCCTCGCCGCCGCTGTCCAGGGTGCGGCGCAACTCGGCGTACGCCTCCAGCTTGGCGCGCAGACCGGCGAAGGCGAAGGGCTTGACCAGGTACTGGAGCGCGCCGTGCCGCATTGCCTCCTGAACCGTCGACACGTCCCGGGCCGCCGTGACCATGATCACATCGGTGCGGTGGCCGCGGCGGCGCATCTCGCGCACCACGGCGAGACCGGTGTCGTCGGGGAGGTAGTGGTCCATGAGGACCAGATCGAGCCGCGGGAGGGTCTCCAGCCGGTGCAGGGCCTCGGCGGCGTTGTGGGCCTCACCGGCCACATGGAAGCCCGGCACCTTCTCGACGTACGCGCTGTTGACCCGGGCGACCCTGGTGTCGTCGTCCACGACCAGGACCTCGATCATCGGGACTCCTCCTCGGCGGCGAACGGCACGGCGGCGGCTCGGGGGGCGGGCGGTGCTGTGGGCGGCACGGTGGGCGGTGTGGTGGGCAGATGGGCGGTGGACAGTTCCACGGTGGGCGGGGTCATGGGGGCGGTCCTGGTGGGGGTCGGGTGCCCGGTCGAGGGCCGGGCGGGCTCCGGCAGGGCTTCGGGCAGGACGACGGTGAACTCCGCGCCGCCACCGTCCGCCTCGGCGACCCCGACCGTCCCGCCCTGTCGCTCGGCCAGTCGGCGGACCACGGACAGACCGATACCGCGCTCACGATGGGCGGGCGGCTGCTTGGTCGACCAGCCCTCCCGGAAGATCAACTCCCGGCGCTCCGCAGGAATTCCCGGTCCCGTGTCCCGCACTCTGAGGACGACCGTACGGGCCTCGGTGACCAACTCCACCTCCACGCGCGCGTGGGGCGTCCCCGCGGTGGCGTCCAGGGCGTTGTCCACCAGATTGCCGACGATCGTCACCAGGCCGCGCGGATCGACCAGCCGGTCCGGCAGCGCGGTGCGGTCCGAGAGCCCGAGGTCGACGCCCCGTTCCGCCGCCACCGTCGCCTTGCCGACCAGCAGCGCCGACAGCAGCGGATCCCGCACCTTCTCGGCCACCTGCTCCGACGTGGCCCTGTGGCCGCCGACCACCTCGCCGACGAACTCCACGGCGTCGTCGTACATCTCCAGTTCGAGCAGCCCCAACAGGGTGTGCATCCGGTTGGCGTGCTCATGGTCCTGCGCGCGCAGGGCGTCGATCAGGCCGCGCGTGGAGTCGAGCTCCCGGCCCAACTGCTCCAGCTCGGTGCGGTCGCGCAGGGTGGCGACGGCGCCGCCGTCGTCCGTGGGCATCCGGTTGGCGACCAGGACCCGCCGCCCGCGCACCGTGAGCAGGTCCGTGCCGGTGACACGGCCGGCCAGGACATCGGCTGTACGGCCCGCGCCGAGCGCCTCGTCGGGGGTCCGGCCCACGGCCTCGTCGCCGATGCCCAGGAGCCGCTGCGCCTCGTCGTTGAGGAGGCGGACACGGCCCGAGCGGTCCAGGGCGACCACGCCCTCCCGAATGCCGTGCAGCATCGCCTCGCGCTCCGCCAGCAGCCCCGAGATGTCCGAGAAGGCCAGGTCGCGCGTCTGCCGCTGGACCCGGCGGGCGATCAGCCAGGCGGCCAGCGCACCGACCGCCAGCGCACCGCCCGCATACGCCAGCAGCCCCGGGATCGCATGGATCAGCCGTGCCCGCACACTGTCGTACGCGATTCCGACCGACACCGCGCCCACGATCGTGCCGTTCTCGTCCCTCAGGGGCACCTTGCCGCGCGCGGAGCGGCCCAGGGTGCCCTCGTCGATCTCCATGACGTCCTGGCCCGCCAGCGCCTGACTGGGGTCCGTGGAGACGACGCGGCCGATCTCCGCGGGGTCCGTGTGCGACCAGCGGACCCCGCGCCTGTCCATGATCACGACGTACTCGGCCTGGGTCGCCTCCCGGATCCGTTCCGCCTCCCGCTGGACCGGGCCGTCGGCGGTCGGGGGCGTGCTCGTGATCTCGGCGGCCAGTTGCGGCTGGGTGGCGGTGGTCTCCGCGATGGCCAGGGCGCGGCGCATCGCCTGGTCGTCGAGCTGGTCGCTCAGCGGGGCGAGGAACAGCCCGGTCGCGAGCACCGCGACCCCCGCGGCAATCGCCACCTGCATCAGCAGCACCTGGGAGAACACCCGGCGGGGCAGTCCCAGGCGCAGGCGACGGGCGGGGGGAGTGGGGCTCATGGCCATGACGTTACGTTGCGATTTGGGTGGGGTGTAGGGCGTGGGACACGTTGGGGGTGGGACGGAGGTGGGGCGGGTGTCCTGTGGGGCTCCGCGCGGAGCCCCACAGAGGGCTTCGTAACGGGTCCCATAGGGGGCCTCGTAGGCGGCAGGGCCCTCTCCGCGGGGCACGCGCGGGTGCCCCCCCCAGGCGCCGGACCGGCGCACGGATCACACGGCCAGGGCCGCCGCGGGTGCCATCTCACGGACGGACACCACGTCCATACGGGCGGGCGCGCCCAGGACGGAGGCGCCGCAGGTCTCCTCCCGGGGCGGCAGGGACGCGCCCCGGGCGACGACGACCCGCCAGCGGCGCCCGTCCTCGTGGGCGACGGTGACGTCCCAGCGCGGCGCGGCACCCGCCGTGGCGATCACGCTCAGCACCCCTGCGGCGTACTCCCGCGCGGCGGTCCGTACGGCCAGCTCGGCGGCCTGGCCGGGCCGCTCCCAGGCCGAGCAGCCCCGGCAGCCCTCCACGACGACACGGCCCTCCTGGACCCCCTGGAGGACCTCCTTGATCGTGTGGGCCGCGGCCCGGCCGTAGGCGTAGCCGTACGGCAGGATCAGCACGGTCGGGGAGAAACGGTGACCGCCCAGATGGGTGACCTCCCAGATGCCCGGTACGCCGGACGCGGTCAGTTCCGTGGCAAGGGGGCGGCCGAGCAGGGCGCAGCAGCGGTCGCGCTTGCCGTTGGTGCACACGAGGGCGAGCGGGTCGCCCGGGTGCGGCCGTCCCCGGAGCGCGCTGTCGAAGGCGCGGTGGTCGCCACGGCCCAGGGCGGCGAAGTCGAGGTCGAGGAGCCGACGCGGGTCGGTGGTGGTGGCGCTGTGCAGCCATCCGCTGCCGGGAACCGTGTGGGCCGCGTACACCTGGCGCTCCGTGGCCGTCCCGCAGTCGGCGTGGCGGCCGGGGCGGCGGATGAGGGCGACGCGTACGCCGGTGCCCTCGGCGGCGGCCTCCAGGGCGCGTCCGACGGCCGGGTCGAGGTGGCTCGCGGTGAGCGCGCGGGCGCCCCAGGGGCCGGGTTGTTCCAGCAGCAGCCAGGTCGCGGCGGTGGCCGCGGTGCCCGAAACGGGCTCGTCGAGGTCCCGGGAGACGGTCGCGCACGCTCTCACAGAGGTGAGCCTAACCTGACTTTGTCAGGGGCGACTTCCGGCCGTGCGCGCGGTTACTCCGGCAGTGGCCGGGGCGGTCGTGGGCCCACGTAATGCCCTTCCGGTCGCATACGCAAAGGACGTTCGGTGTACTCCTCCAGGGCGTGGGCGATCCACCCCGCCGTGCGGGCGACGGCGAAGACCGTCTCGCCCGCGGTGGCGGGCATGCCGCAGGACACCGTGAGCACGGCGAGGGCCAGATCGACATTGGCGTGCAGGGGGGTGTGGCGGGCGGTGGTGTCCACGATGTCGCGGGCGGCGGCGAGCGCCGGCTCGGCCCGGGGGAGTTCCGCGAGGCGGGCGAAGAGGGCCCGCGCGCGGGGGTCCTCGCCGGGATAGAGCCGGTGCCCGAGGCCCGGGATGCGGCGGCCGGCCCGCAACTCGTCCGCGATCACGGGGGCGGCGTCGCCCTGTTCGAGGACCTGCTCGATCAGCCGGTGGGCGAGCCCGCTCGCGGCCCCGTGCAGCGGGCCCTCCAGCACGCCCAGGCCCGTCGAGACGGCCGCGTAGATGTGCGCGCGGGCGGACGCGGCGACCCGGACGGCGAGGGTGGAGGCCGCGAGGTCGTGGTCGACCAGCAGGCCGAGCGCGGTGTCCAGGACGCCCAGCGCCGCCTCGTCGGCCTCGCGCGCGGTCAGGCGGCCCCAGAGGCGGTGGGCGAGCGGACCGTCGTCCTTGGGGGCGTACAGCACCGGCGGCAGGGCGCCGACCAGGGTCGGGATCAGGGTGCGGGCGGCGCCCAGGACGGCCTGCTCGGAGAGGTCGAAGCGCAGGGGATCCGCGGTCGCGGCGGCAATCGCGGCCACACGCAGCCGGTCGGTGGGGTCCGTGTGCTCGGGCAAAGCGCTGATCGCGCGGCGGGCGAGTTCGACCGTCGTTTCCGGTGCGTCGAAGGTGATCCCGGGGTGGAGGCGTTCGGTCCACAGCCAATCGGCGATCTCTTCGTAGGAGTGGTGCGTGGCCAGTTCGGTGGCGTCGACCCCCCGGAAGTAGTAGCTGCCGGGCTCGATCAGGGTGATCCCGGTCCGCACCGACAGCTCCGCGTCGCCCATCGCCGAACTCGCCGCGTTCTCCCGCTTGTTGCGCCGGGACAGTGCCTCCACCTCGCCCGGGTCGAAGGTACTGCCCCGTCCGCCCGGGACGCGTCGGCTGCTGAGCTGGCCCCGGCTGACGTACGCGTAGACCGTCTCGGGCTTCACGCCGAGCAGTTCGGCGGCCTCTTTGGTGGTCAGGCGTCGCGTGGGGTGGCTGGAGCGGGGTTCTTGATCGGGCATGGGCGTCACCGTATCGGCAGCGGGGCGTATATTGATTCAATCAATATTGACAAGGATTGAATCAAGCATAGACAGTTGAATCAACTAATCAATAAATCAAGCCCAGGGAGGAAGTCATGTCCGTCAATAGGTCCGCAGCCGCCCTTGTCGAAGCACCCCGGGGACTCGCCGGTGTCGTCGTCGCCGATACCGAGATCGGGGACGTACGAGGGCGTGAAGGCTTCTACCACTACCGCCAGTACTCCGCCGTCGACCTCGCGCGTCACCGCAGCTTCGAGGACGTCTGGCACCTCCTCGTCCACGGCGAACTGCCCGACCCCGCGCGCAGCGCGGCCTTCGCGGCCGAGACCGCGGCGCTGCGGCGGCTGCCGGACGAGGTGGCGGCCGTGCTGCCGGCGATCGCTGTGGCCGGGCGGGCGTCCGGGACCGAGGCCGGGCCGCTGGCCGGGATGCGTAGCGCTCTGTCGCTGCTGGGGGCGGCACAGGGGTTGCGGCCCGTGTACGACATCGACGACGAGCGGCGACGGATGGACACCGTCGCGATGTCGGCGGCCGTCCCGACGATATTGACGGCACTGCACCGACTGGGGCGGGGACTTGATCCGATCGAGCCCCGGATGGATCTGCCCTTCGCGGCCAACTACCTGTACATGCTGACGGGGAGCGTGCCGGACGAGCGGCGGACACGGGCCATCGAGCACTACCTGATCGCCACCATCGACCATGGATTCAACGCGTCAACCTTCACCGCCCGGGTCATCGCCTCCACCGGCGCGGACGTGGCCGCCTGCCTCGTCGGCGCCGTCGGTGCCCTCTCCGGTCCCCTCCACGGCGGCGCCCCGAGCCGCGCCCTGGACACCCTCGACGCCATCGGCACCCCCGACCGCATCGACCCCTGGATCCGCGAACGGGTTCTCGCCGGCGACCGCATCATGGGCTTCGGACACGCCGTCTACCGCACGGAGGACCCGCGCTCGCGGATGCTGCGGGAGATCGCCCAGGGGTTCGGCGGACCCCGGGTCGCGTTCGCCGTCGAGGTGGAACGGCAGGTCGAGGCCATCCTGGCGGACCTGAAACCGGGCCGTGAGCTGCACACCAACGTCGAGTTCTACGCCGGGGTGGTGATGGAACGGTGCGGGCTGCCCAGGGAGATGTTCACCCCGACGTTCGCCGCCGCGCGGGTGATCGGGTGGAGCGCCAATGTGCTGGAACAGGCGAGGGACTCGAAGATCATCCGTCCGGCGGCGCGGTATGTGGGGCCGGGGGCGCCAGTGGCGGTGCCGGTCACGGGGTGACGTCAAGGGCGTTCCTGAGCGCCGTCGCTCTCGGCTTGCCCTATCGCCTGGTTGATGATGCTGGAGAGCCTTCCCTCGTCACTGTCGGGCGACGGGGCTGCCTTCGCCTCGCGAGAAGCCGCCCAGTACCGCACGAACGCGGGGCCCCTGACCAAGGAGTGCATATGGGCCAGGAGGTCCGCATCGGTCACCTCGCCCCACGTGTAGACCGGAAGGCAGTGGCCGAGGACCAGGTTGGCGAGGTTGAACTGGCGAACCACCTCCGGGTCCTCGTCCGGAGAGCCGTTCCACACCCGTGTCAGCCGGGGATCGTCCATCACCATCTGAGTCAGCCGCACATGCAGTGAGCGGACACCGGCCTCGGCACTGCGGCACAACTCGTCTCGCGAGGCGATCAGTTCTGGCCGTTCGAGAGAGAGTTCCCGGCGCCATCGCCCCGCCAGCGTGCCTGCATCCGCAGTTCCCGCTGCTGGAACAGCAGAGTGACCGCGAGAAGGATGAGGGCCAGCCCGGAGAAGACGGCACTCACTCCTCCGAGGCAGTCGCCGATCGTGCCGCGTTCCATGGCGGTCTGCCGTCCGCCGTTGGCTTCCTCGACGCCGGAGACCAACCACCCGCTGATGGACGTGGCACCTGCCTCCGGGAATCCCGCCCGGATGCCCTGGTACGGGTGCCTAGGGGTTGTCCGGTCGATCATGTGACTGTCCCGTGCGTGGGTCGTTGGTGTGGGCATGGGGCGGGGTGAACTGAGTGATGCCGAGTGGGAGCG